>JANRLC010000065.1:0-80212 GCA_033762955.1 Verrucomicrobiota bacterium
TGCCACGACTCCTCATCACCTTACCGCGACTCCTCAACGCCTTGCCACGACTCCTCATCACCTTACCACGACTCCTCAACGCCTTGCCACGACTCCTCAACGCCTTGCCGCGACCCCTCAACGTCTTGCCACGACTCCTCATCACCTTACCGCGACTCCTCAACGCCTTGCCACGACTCCTCATCACCTTACCACGACTCCTCAACGCCTTGCCACGACTCCTCATCACCTTGCCACGACTCCATGCGACCTTACCGCGACTCTATGCGACCTTGCCGCGACTTCATGCGAGTTTGCCACGACTTCATGCGAGTTTGCTGCGGGTCCATGAGAGTTAGCCGCGACTCCATATGAGTTTACCACAACACTGTCTGAGGTCAAAGAGTGGCAGAAAGCGTGGCAAGCTCGCCCATTGTGACCACGTCAAGCGGTAACTATACAATTCAATAGGTCAATAATAGGAAAATACTTCTTGCTAAAGATGAAACAGGCTGAGAAATACTCACCATGAAAGTAGAAGTTGCCATACCGCTGTTACAACAAGTCTGTAATGTTCCGTTCAGGAACTTATTTATTAGACATCCAGAGGATCTCAGGACAAACAAAGGCAACGTAGGACAATTACTGTTAAATCACATCGGCCTTACTCTCGATAATTCGCTTTGTGACTTTGAAGATGGAGAGCTTAAAACAAATAAGGCGCTACCCTGTGGAGAACCTTGTGAGACGATGTTTATTACACAGATTTCCAGAATTATTGATAGTATGATCACGGCACCTCCCAAGCCATTCGCTGAATCAAATCTTTACAATAAAATACGAAATCTAATCTACCTACCAGTGGTTAAAGATAGTATTGATGTAGGGGACTGGTATTTTGTAAAAGTTATCCACTTAGAGGCGAAACCTGATAGTACCCTCTATAAATTACTCGAGGAGGACTATTATTCGATATGCAAAGGGCTCCAGATGCATATAGAAAACTCTCGAGATGGATTCATACACACTACAAATGGAACTAATTTGTATCTTCAGATTAGAAGCAAGGATTCAAAACCTTATCGTCCCGTTTATTCAACAACTTACGGTAAGTCCGTTTCGAACAAAAACCATGCATTCTATTTTAGGAAAGAGTTCATGCGAGATGCGCTTAGGGGAGTTTTCTCCTAAGGTCCATTGACGAAGGTCGTTTATGCTGAAGTGTCCATCTTGAGGACATCATACAGCACAATACAGTTTGCATTAACCATTAACAAGGTGGGAATGTTCGTCCAGAATTAACCATTCTTAAGCGGGTTATATATTGCTAGCAATTCCGGCACCTTGTTTCTGCCCTCACCGTTGCAGCTAATAAATCTTTGCACTTCGAATTGAATAATTCTTGCACCTTTATAGAGCTGTTGTGTTGTTTCGTTGTCATGATTAGAAATTACAACAAGTGCTCCGCGCCTGACGGCATCAATGCAACAATCTACGAGTTCTTTCTGATCATTATATCCAAATCCTCCAGCACTGTAGGTGCTGAAGCTCGATGTTTTAGATAGTGGGACATAAGGTGGATCGCAGTAAATAACATCACCCGCGCCTCCTGTTTCTATTGTTTCCTGAAAACTTTGACATCTAAATGTAGAGCAGGCGCAGATATCAGAAAAATAGCGCAATTCAACATCCGGAAAATAGGTTTTTTTATACTTGCCGAATGGCACATTGAATTCGCCACGCGAGTTATAGCGACAAAGGCCATTAAAACAATGTCTGTTCAAGTAGACAAATATTAAGCTCTTACGGTATATATCTTTTGTTTCATTAAACTCGCTCCGTAAAGAATAAAAAGCCTCAGAAGAGTTGTTCTCAGGCATAAATAGCTGTTTACAATCAGCAATAAATGCTTCGACGTCCATGGCTATAATAGCATATAAGTTAATTATATCCTTGTTAACGTCCGCCACGAAATTCTTGCAGAATCCAGCATTCAAAAAAACAGCACCTGAACCCACAAAAGGCTCAATCAGTCGTTGTTTTGTTCTTCCAGTAAAGGTGGGTAGAATATAATCAAGTAGGCTATATTTATTACCTGCCCATTTGAGAAAAGGCCGCACGTATGGGCTTGTTGTGGGTTGATTAATTTCGAAATCCTGAAAGAGTGCCTGTTGATAATTTACTAGTTGTTCTTGTTCTGCGCTCATAGAGTTTACTGGTTAAGTGGTAAAATGCCGTGCTTTGGTGGTAGAGCAAGGCCTTTCACAGGAATCAAGCAAAGAGTAGGAAGGAATTCCGATTGACCGGGTGATAGCCTCCTGATTTCTGGACTTATGGCAGATTACAGCTTAAATATTAGCATTACTGGAACGGAACGAACTACCATCCGTCGCGAAGTTTTTCAATACTGGCTAGATGAAAAGCCTGGCAGCCTATTGGAACGCAATCGTTATCGGTATTCAGCGGAAATTCTAAGCGATAAGTCCGAAATATTCCTAGAACGACCGGCTCGGCTGAATAAGGGCGCTGATTTCGTGATCAATTGCACAAACTATTTGCGTTTTAAGACTAATCATAACCCTAAACCACCAAAGCATAAAGACCTGCTATCCGAAATTACCGCTATTGCTAAGAAGTCACAATCCCACAAGGCGGAACTACTCAGCGCGCTCGAAAAAATCTGGCAATGTAAACCAAGTGCTACTGTTGTACAGGAACTAAGTATTCTAGAAAATAACCTTCAAGCGGAACGAGCCCTACTTTTGGCAAAGTGGATGTTTATTGAACAGGACGTAACTTACTGGACCGAGAGCGGTAGGTATAGGCTTTTTTCACGCATAAAACACGAGATCGATAAGATTATATAACCACATCGCTTACGTATCCATAGAGTACGTCGAGGAACAGTATCACTGACGAGTAAAGCCATCTTCTGGACACGTATTAGAACCCGTGCACATTTCGCATCCAGCCTTCACAATCCTATTCCAATGAAAACACTAATCGCATTCCTGCTCTGGGCAATATTGTTGGTACTCTGCTGGCCGCTCGCGCTTCTGTTTTTAGTGTTATGGCCGCTATTGTGGCTGCTCTCGATCCCGTTTAGAATCGTTGCTGTACTCATGCAGGCGGTCATCGCGCTGCTCCGATCCATCTTGTTTTTACCAGTCCGAATGCTGGGTGGTGGCCACTAAGTGAGGCGTCGGAGTGGGCGAATCGTATACCAATACGCAACGGGACACATTCCGGGGCGAAGGTGACCTGGGAGCGCCGACGTCCTCGTCGGCTCTGGCTCTACGGCTTTAATCACCCTTTGTCGACGAGGAGGACGGCGCGCGCAGGTTTGCGCGACCGGTACTGTCCGGGATATATTAACAACTTCGAAATGCACCGACGCTAGACACCCGCCTACTGGATGTATCAAGCGTAATCCCAACTGCTCCCAGACCCACCACTTCAATCGGTTGACATACTAGCATCCAACTGGTTATCCAGCTAGTATATGCACCTTAGACTATTTCTTTTACTTATCTTATGCGGAATTCCCTTTGGCAATGCGATGGGAGTAACCGAGGATGATGCCGAAGCTGCGAAAAGGTACCGCAAGGCTGCTGAACAGGGGGATGCGAGTGCGCAGTTTAGCTTGGGGCTCATGTATGCCACAGGCCAGGGGGTAGCTGAGGATGCGGTCGAAGCCGCCAAGTGGTACCGCATGGCTGCGGAACAGGGGGATGCGGGTGCGCAGTGTAATTTGGGTGCTATGTATTACACTGGCCAGGGAGTAACCGAGGATGAATCAGTGGCCTATACTTGGTATCGCAAAGCCGCCGAACAAGGCCATGCCAATGCTCAGTTTGAGTTGGGCACTATGAATAACAATGGCCAGGGGGTAACGAAGAATGTGGAAGAAGCCGCACTATGGTTCCGCAAGGCTGCTGACCAAGGTCATGCGAATGCCCAATTTGAGATGGCCACAATGTATAATACCGGATGCGGGGTAGCCGAGGATGCGGTGGAAGCCGCTAAATGGTATCGCAAAGCCGCTGATAAGGGGCTTGCCAATGCCCAGTTTGAATTGGGCGCACTATATAATACTGGACGCGGGGTAACCGAGGATGCGGTGGAAGCCGCCAAATGGTACCGCAAAGCCGCTGAGCAAGAGCATCCGAGAGCCCAGAGTGAATTGGGCTCCCTGTATGATACTGGTCGGGGCGTACCCGAGGATGCTGCGGAAGCTTTCAAATGGATACGCAAGGCTGCTGAACAAGGGGTCGCGAAAGCCCAGATGAGTTTGGGGCTTATGTATGCCAATGGACGGGGAGTAACCAAGGATGCGGCGGAAGCTGCCAAATGGTATCGCTCAGCCGCCGAACAAGGGGAGGCGACTGCCGAGTTCCTTCTGAGTCTTGCATATGCGAACGGTCAAGGAGTCACCCATGATGGGGCCGAAGCCGAGAAGTGGCTCCATAAAGCCGCTGAACATGGCGTCGCAACTGCCCAATATATCCTGGGACTTAAATATGCCAGTAACGAGGGATCGGCCAAGGATGAGGCGGAGGCAGTCCTATGGTTCCGCAAAGCAGCAGAACAAGGGGATGTGCTTGCCCAATTAAGACTGGGGAATATGTATGCCAATGGCCAGGGAGTAACCAAGGATGCGGTGGAAGCGGCCAAATGGCTTAGCTTGGCCGATGGGCATGGCGATGCTGCTACCCAGTATAATAAGGCGCTGGCGTATGAAGAAGGCGAAGGGGTGCCCAAGGATGAGGCCGCAGCCGTGGTATGGTACCGCAAGGCCGCCGAACAAGGGTTTATGAGAGCCCAGTTTAACTTGGGGCTTATGTATGCCGCAGGTCGAGGCACAACCAAGGATGAAGCGGAAGCCGTCAAATGGTATCGCAAGGCCGCTGAGCAAGGGCATGCAAAGGCTCAGAATAATTTAGGGGTTGCGTATCACCATGGCCAGGGTGTGCAGAAGGATGAGGCGGAAGCCGTTAAATGGTATCGCAAAGCCGCTGAGCAAGGACATGCCGGCGCCCAGTTAAATCTTGGTCGTATGTATGCCCGCGGCCAGGGTGTGCAGAAGGATGAGGCGGAAGCCGTCAAATGGCTTCGCAAAGCTGCTGAACAAGGGGATGAGCAAGCTCAAGAATTTCTTGCCAATATGAACGCCAGTGGACAGGACGCAGCCAGGGCCAAGAGGGTATCGATGTTCGACCGTTTCATCAAAGCCGCTGAACAAGGGGACGCAGTTGCGCAGTTTAATCTTGGGCTCAAATATGCGAAAGGCATGGGTGTCACCAAGGATATGACAGAAGCCGAAAAATGGTTTCATAAGGCCGCCGATCAAGGGCATTCGGATGCGCAGTACAGCATGGGGATGATGTACGCGTTGGGCGAAGGAGTACCCATGGATGAAGCCGAAGCAGTCAGATGGTTTCGCAAAGCAGCTGATCAAGGGGACGTTACCGCTCAATGTAATATGGCGTTTGCGTATACAGCTGGCAAGGGTGTGACCAAGGACGAAGCTGAAGCCGCTAAATGGTATCGCAAAGCCGCTGGGCAAGGGCATGCTGGCGCCCAGTATAGTCTCGGGCTAATGTATGCCAACGGTGAGGGAGTTGCCAAGGACGAGGCGGAAGCCGCTGTATGGTACCGCAAAGCTGCGGATCAAGGGCAGGCTGATGCTCAGAATAATCTTGGGGTGTTGTATAACCACGGACAGGGAGTTGCCAAGGACGAGGCGGAAGCCGCTGAATGGTACCGCAAAGCTGCTGTACAGGGGAATAAGGATGCGCAGCTTAACCTGGGCTGTCTGTATGCCTATGGACTGGGAGTAACCAAGGATTTGACCGAAGCCACCAAATGGTTACGCAAGGCCGCTGAACAAGGGCACGTTGGTGCCCAGTTTAATTTAGGGTATTTGTATGCCTACAGTCTTGATGTCACCAGGGATGATGCCGAAGCCCTCAAATGGTTTCGCAAGGCTGCTGCGCAAGGGGACGCTTATTCCCACTATTACCTAGGGTTCTTTTATGCCAAAGGCCGGTGCGTATCCCGAGATTTAGCGGAAGCCATCCGTTATTATCGAATTGCTGAAGAGCGAAGTGTTGCTGAGGCCACTGAACGACTAAACGAACTTAAACCCCAAACCCCATTACCCTACGACACCGCAAATGAGCGCGCCAGCTTTATCAAGCAAGGCATGGCAAGAAGGGACGTAATTCTATTATTAGGGGAACCTGAAGGTGCTGAAACTAAAATATATGACGAGGCAGCCGGAGTTGCATCCTGGTCAGCGCTGGTGAACCGCTACGCCAATAACAGAATCACGGTTGTGTATAAGGATAATGGAAATAAAGGGAATGATGAATGGGGCGTTTTTAGTTTCTCTGTGGAGTGAAGCGTTGGCGACACACCTGGTGTATGAACCAGGCAGAGAGATTTACAGCATTCCCATGCTTCCCAGTCACGGACACGCTACAGCGTGAACTCCCACTCCTAAAGCTACGCCGTGCCGTTGGAGTTCCTGCTCCACACTTTACCTGCATTATCAGACCGAGACTCCAACTAGAGAAGGCCCGGGTATAAATGTAGGAACATGGGGAATCCGAGTCGGTGGCAAGTCGCGGCAGCCAATTCGCTTGAACAGTAATTCAGCGGCTTGCTGGTGCAGGCTATCCATGGCGATATCCATGGTGGCGAGGGGTATGGGTAGGGTGCGCACCAGTGGGAGATTGTCATACCCGACGATGGCCACCTGTTGGGGCACCATTATCTTTTCTTCCTGGAGTTGCTGCATCACCCCAACCGCTGTCAGATCGTTGACCACAAAGAGGGAATCTATAGCGCCCCGCCGGATGGCTGGCAGCAATAGCCGGGCTGACTCGTAACCACCGCGTATACCCAGTTCTCCATCGATGATTGGGCATTCCTGACCGGGAAAGGCAGCGAGAAAGCCTCTGGCCCGGTCCCGACACGTTGCCAGCTCCGTCTGTTTGCCGGTGATGTGCGCTGGAGCCTTGCACCCCGCCATACGCAACGCCTCCCCAGCGGCGCGCCCGCCAGCCAGTTCGTCCAGATAACACATAAATGGTGCTTTGAGCGAAGCCGTTTGCGAGCAGACCACCACTGGCACCGCGCTCTCTCGCAGCCAGGAAGGCCACTGCGCGAGTAATCCATTGCCCACCAATACCCCATCGCACACTTCAGGATGCAAGTACTGGCGGATTTCCCCCATTGAGCGCACGGTTACCAAACGCAGCGAATACATCGTCCCTTCCAGAGCTTTTAGCACGCCCCGTACGCCATCTGAAAAGATAAAATCGTACATGCGGGAATCGTCGGCATGGGAACTCCCGCCCGTTGGCATGAGAAGGAGTAGGGTGCCCGTGCCGCGCCTTCGAAGGGCACTGGCATGAAGATCGGGTGTGTATCCAAGCGTCATCGCGGCCTCTCGAATCCGCGCCAGCCTGACCGGGCCTACCATCTCTGGATTATTGTAGGCACGGGAAACGGTGGCGGAGCTTACTCCGGCCAGGGCTGCTACTTCATCGCGAGTGGTTCGAGCCATGCATTAGCCTTATTTGCATCCATCAGGTATGGGATTTCAACCATTTGCACAAGTCTTCTATAACGCCTTTGGGTTGCGTCCCTACTTCGTAAACCACGCCCACGGGATTTAGCTCCCGATGCAGGAGCTTTACTTCATCGGGACCCACTCCATAAATAATCAAGCCTTTGCCTGCTTTCTGTATTCTCTTGAGAACATCCAGCCATGTATGCATCGGTGCCTGCCCCGCCCCGGGGACCCACTGTATCGCATCGATATCGGGAATGGCTACTATCTGGTCCAGATGGCGCAGGGCACCCGGACCATCCAGATGGTAAACGCAGCGATCGAGAAAGGCAGCCTCCTCGCTTAATGCTGGCATGATGTACTCCCGGAATATCGCCGGGCTAATCATGCAAATAAAGTCGCACTGAATTGTGGCAAATTTACCCTCGCACCAGAAGGGCAGCCATCCGATGGTCCCCGTGGCGGATGTGCTGCCACTGGCCTCGTAGATGGCATCATAGACTGGCTGATACAGCTCGCGAACCTGGCTCATCGCTCGGCCGACCAATTCCGGACAATCCATAAAATCCATGCATAAACGCTCCGGGCTTCTCAGGGCACTCAGGGTGTCGCCATTGGAATGGAAATCGCAGGTACCCACCAGATACCGCCCGTGCGCATGCTCTGCCAGTTTACGGGCGTATTGCTGAACGGACTGAAGCGTGGGATTGTTCCAGTCAAGATGGATATCAAACTGTTCCCAATCCTCTACTACAGGATGCACCCAATTCGTCTCCAGTGAGCCCTCGGAAAACGCAAGCTGCCCGCCCAGAAACGCGGCACACTGGTCTGGACCAAAGTCAGGCGACCAGAAAGGAATCGCCTCCGCTTCGTACACAATGCTCTCAAACATACACTCTATGCGTCGCAACTGTTCCGCCCACAGACCATGGACCGCATGGTAATAGCGCAGGCTGTAGGGATTGTCACTTTCCCAGTTCATCACGTAACCACCCGCTCGAGGAGAACTGCCCAGCACCAACGGGCGCCCCTGATAAAGCTCCTTGTTCCAGTAGTGATTCCACGCCGTCTTCGCGGCGGTGAAATCCGGTTTGTATTGTAATGTCATGGCCTCATTCTGCCAGAAATGTACACGAGTGCAAAACGATCTCGCTGTCCTTGTTTATTATAAGCAAGGAGGGAGATTAGTATAAGTCCAGAGGCGTTTGCGTCCCTGGGGGAAGGTAGGCAGTTTATTCACTAAAATCACGAAAGAGATTCAGGGTCAGACATCCTGCAGTGCATTTCGAAGTTGTTTGAGGCAAAGCTGAATATCCGTCTCAACTAGCCCTACGGGATGGTGTGCCATGATGTATACGCTAAACACAGATACGAAAGGCTGAAGCTATTGGGCAGTTTGTGGTGGGCTGATGGCTGAACGCTGATGGCAGAATGCTCTAGTTAGAGCCTGCCCCTGCGGTGCCTTCTTCACCGCTGCTGTTCGCACGCTCCATACGCATCCGGTTAAACTTTATCCAAGCGGTTTCGACTGGCAGTGTCGGTTCACACTCGCCACGGCAGGCGGCTAGGAAGTGGTTTTGTGAAGGGTGAAAAGGCTGTAACCTGCCCGCGACGAGTGCATCCATATAGTAGCCGTTGTTCCGGATGAAGTAGGTCTCAAGCGGAGTGAAGTCTTCTCCTAATTCGGTGGTATAACCGCCTTTCAATAATTCCAGAAGGTGATCCTCTGGAATTGGCGAACGTACCTGCTCTATGACTTGGAGGATTCGCTCAATCGCCACGGGTTCGCTCAACACCCCCACGTGAGTCGCAGTGAGTCCGAATTGCTTATAGGCCTCATCCTGCGCAGCGGGCACCAACTGACTCGACACCGGTACCACGCCATCGCTGTCATCCCCCTCGAGTCCGAGCGTATAGAATAAATGGTACTCCAGTGTCTTGGGTAACGCGCGCCGATGCAGTTGGCGGATGAAGGGGCTGTCTGGATTCATATCCCGCCACGAGGGGATGACCACAGGGGCATGTTTCGCGCTCCGGGCACCGGGATGCCCACCCAGTGGACTCGCTATCGTAACGAGCTTTCGCACGCTGGTCTCCGTACGGCTCCCTGTGCAGCGGTTCAGTGCGTCCCGCACGATGACACCTCCCATGCTGTGGGCCACGATAATAACTGGCATCTCTTCCAGGGGGATGACTTTTCCCGAAAGGAAAAGCCGGTAAAACATTTCACTCATCTGGCTCAAGCTCTGGCCGGATGGGTAATAGAAGAACCACGGGCGGTAGCGGGACCTGTCCAGCCGTGCCACAATCGCCTCGAACTCCCTGGGGCTGCCGTCGATCCCATGTACGAAAATCACAGGCACTTTGTATCCCATGTCTTCCTCAAGGGCATAGAAGAGCATGGGAGCATTCTCCATGAAGACCCCGGGCTCGTAGAGTCCCAGAGTCGCCATCGAAGGATCGAATATCGCATCGTTGAGTGCGCGTATCGTACCCTTCGGATAGAAGACCGAGTCCACAACACCGTTGCTGGCTTTCTCCGCTTTAACATGCAGCGGTGTCTGCGTCCCTACCATAGGCAACGCGAGGTCAATCGCATAGTCGCCCAGCACCTTGTCAGGAGCACATTCCCTATCAAGACCCAGCGCACGCCCGCCAAGAATCTCATGCTCATCATAGTAGCCATCCGCGTTTCCATCACATACCACTAGCAGCCGGTAGTCCCCCGCTGGCAGGTTCATCGCGTAGAAGGAATCCGTGCGTGCGAACTGGTTAACATCAACCACCTCGCCCGGTTGAAAGGCGTCCGACACCGCAATCACGGCCAGTGCGCACCCATCTGGATGCGAATTATTCAGAATACGTCCGAATACAAAGAACGTATCCCGGTCCAGCATGTGTTTGTAGATGCGCTGCCGCGGCGTTCCCGTCTGCTTTGCGGCGTAATAAGCCTGTTTCCCGGCCGTCTGCACATACGCACAACTGGAGAGACAACACGCGACGATCACAAGTAAGAAGCGATACATGTTAGTGCTAGCAAATCGAAGCAATACGGCACGATTCAAGCATATTCAGGGCAGAAAAGAGAGATGTTTGTTTAGCGTACAACGGATACATCCCGCGCGAATCCGTGCTTTTCCCGGGATCCCTACGGCATCCTGACAAAGCACGGATCAGCGCACCTCTACTACAGCAGCATTAACTCGCGGACGAGTTTCGCGATGGGAGTAACAAGGGAAGCCATCAGATCTCAGCGTTCAGCGCAAACTGACAGCTGTCCCAGAGGGACAAAATAATGCCTACCTCCCCATTATCCACTCTCCATTCCCCTACGCCGTCAATACCCGCTTTTCGGGTTTCTCAGCATCGGACTTCTCTGCTTTCGAGGAGAAGAATTCCTGGAGAACAGCCATCTTGGTGCGGGCAATATTCTCTACATGAATCTCTTCGACCGTGCGCTGCTTTTCCTTGGCGATTAAGATTTTGCGCATCTTCACGAGGGCGATGTTCTGGAGCTGGCGGACACGTTCGCGCGTGATCTTAAACAGCTCGCCCACTTCCTCCAGCGTTAAGGCCTTTTCGCCATCCAGCCCAAAGCGCAGGCGGATGATCTCGGACTCACGTTCATCGAGGCCATCAACCATGTTGTTAATATCCCTGAAGAGTGTCTTGCTCCTAAGCTGGTCGAAGGGATTAACGGCGTTTTCGTCACCGATGAGTTCACCCAGCGCGGTACCATCCTCTTCGCCTACGGGCGCATCCAGTGAAGAGGGGCGGGTGCTGACAGACTTGAGATGGGCAACTTTGCTCGGGGTTATCCCTATCTCGTGTGCCAATTCCTCATCCGTCGGTTCGCGACCAAACTCTTCAGCCAGGGCGACTGCGGTGCGGCGCATCTTCGCAATCTTATCGACGAGATGCACCGGGAGCCGGATGGTCTTGCTCTGGTTCGCCAGGGCACGCTTGATAGACTGTTTTATCCACCAGGCTGCGTAGGTGGAGAGTTTGCCACCCTTCTCAGGGTCGAAGCGCTCCACGGCTTTAATCAAGCCGATGTTGCCTTCGCTGATGAGGTCCAGAATGGGCAGACCGAAATTCGTGTAGTCGTGTGCAATCTTCACCACCAAGCGCAGATTGGAGCTGATCATCAAGTCTCTTGCGGCCTTGTCACCCTTCTGAATACGCTTGGCGAGGGTGACTTCCTGCTCGGGCTTCAGCAGTGGTATCTGACCGATCTCTTGTAGGTATATTTTAAGTGCACTCTTTTCAGAACTAGGCAGGGACCGGATATCTTCCGCAATATCGAATTCACTGCGGGAAGAATCGTCCACCTGCGCTGTGGGCGTGGCCTCCTCGTCGTTTTCGCGAGGATATTTATTGTAACTGGGAAAGGGCAGAATTTTTGCAGAGGATGGCATGACTTTATTTCTAGGATATGCTTGGAGCATTATGGATGCGGATACTCCCTTAAGTATTACTATCGGATACTATTCGATAAACTTTACGGAGCAAATAGAATAAGCCCCATAATTTATCGCACTTATTGCACCACACCAGCATTCACACTGTGTCAAACAAGCGGTGGCATTTGTTCCGCCATTTCCACCGCTTTCAGCATTCCCTTGGCTTTATTGATGGTTTCCTGGTACTCGCTGGCAGGAACTGAATCCGCTACCAACCCGGCACCCGCCTGCAGGTACAGCTTACCTTGCTGCAATAGCGCAGTGCGGATGCAGATACAGGAGTCCAGATTCCCGTCGTAGCTAAAGTAAGTCAGCGCACCGGCGTAAGGCCCACGTTGCTCGCCTTCTTTCTCAGCAATGATCTGCATCGCTCGGACTTTCGGTGCGCCTGACACAGTGCCTGCCGGGAAAGTTGCCCGCATTAGGTCATACGCATTTTTCTCCGGGTGCAGCGTACCCACCACTTGTGAGACAATGTGCATGACATGGGAATAGTGCTCAATGATCATGTACTCGGGCACAGTCACCGACCCATAGGTACAGACACGGCCCAAGTCATTCCGCGCGAGATCGACCAGCATCAAGTGCTCCGCCCGCTCCTTGGCATCGGCCAGGAGATCGCGCCCGAGTTCGGCATCTTCTGCCTCGGTCGCACCTCTGGGGCGGGTACCGGCAATCGGGCGGATTAACGCCTGCCCATCACTCAAGCGTACATGGACCTCGGGTGACGCCCCAACAAGTGCGAACTCCCCGGGATTATAGAGAAACATGTACGGCGAGGGATTCACCACACGCAGTGCGCGGTAGAGTGTAAGCGGGGACTTGTCGAAGTCTCTCTCGAACCGCTGAGCACCCACCACCTGGATGATGTCGCCTGCACGGATGTACTCCTTGCTCGCCTCCACCATGCCTTCGAACCGCTCCTTCGTAAAGTTTCCTGCCGGTACCGAGATTGTCTTCGGAGAGATAACCGGGACAGTAGGTACCTCGCGTCCGCGCTCCAGTGTTTGTGCGAGTGCTGTGAGTGCAGCGACGGCGACATCATAGCTCGAAGCAGCGTCACCCTGGATGTGAGCGTTGACTAACAAGCGCAGTGTTTGGCGTGCGCGATCAAAGATGACCAGCGTATCCGATAGCATGAAGTGCAGAACGGGAAAGTGCAGCACATCCTTCGCCGCCTTTGGCACACTGGGCTCTATAAAGTGGACATATTCATAACTAATGCAGCCCACGGCCCCACCCACGAACCGCGGCATACCCTCCAGCCGAACCGGTTTGAAGGCCGCCATCTCGTCCTGGATAACACTCAGCGGGTCTGCGGGTGTGGGAATCGTCTGCACCGCCCCGCCACGCTCCTGCACCTCTGTATGATCTGCAAAGACACGGAAAATCTTTCGCGGATTGCAGCCGATGAAGGAGTAGCGGTTAACCGTGCTCCCACCCTCAATCGATTCGAGCAGATAAGCCGGCCCTGCGGCACTGAGTTTCGAGTAAACAGAAACCGGAGTCTCGAAATCCGCCATGAGGTCCGTCGTGACCGGGACAAGGTTGCCTTGTTTGGCTAGTTCAAGAAAGGTGGCTTTGTCTGGATAAAGATGCACGTGGATAGATAACAAGGATTAAAACCCTGAAAGAAACACATGCCCTCACTCGAAGCAAGGGATTTTGCCTTAAGGGATGAGGGTAGGCACAAAGGTCCAAAGGCACATAGGCACAAAGTCGGTCGGAAAGGCGGAAGGGACGGGAATGGACAAAAAGGACTGAATGGACGGGAATGGCCCGAACGGACTCGATCGACATACAACACTCTTCTGCCCCTACTAGCTACTAACTACTGTTGCCTTCTGCCACTTCTGCCTTCTGCCTACTTTGTGCCTACCTTCCGCTCTCTTACGCCTTCCTACCCTCATCCACTTCGAAATACTCCAGCATCGTCTGGATATCATTGCGGTGCTCCAGACCGGACTCCTTCTTGCGCCGTGCAACCAACTCTGTGACCCCATCGGCAATCCCTGCCTTGCGCATAAACGCATTATAGATAAAAATGTCACCCTCGCTCAACTCGCGCCCATTGGCAAAGCACCACTGGAGGATTTCCGTATCCGCGCCGCCTTCGAGGACGCGCTTCGTCAATGCGTCATAGCTGACGCGCAGGAAGTTCACACACCGTGCATCGAAGCCCTTGCCCAGATTATCCGTAAAGTCTTCCCTCAGCTCTCCGCGAGCATGCTTGCGAATCTTATCCACCATGCGTGCAAAGTAGATCATTCCATTGGTTTCTTGAAAGGCGGAGATAGGGACAGTTTTCATGGTGAAAGCTTTGGCAGGCGCGTATTAAAGAGTCAAGATTGCCGGATGTTATTGGGTTCCGCCAAGTGCGCCAGTATCTTACTTTATAACAAAATCGTTCTGGCAATTCACTCCACCATAGGGGTCTTTTACAAACCGATCTGCTTTCGGTTCCACGCGGTCGGCCACCGTTTCCATGTTCTGTATCCAGTTGCCATCGATTAGGATTTTCCAGACGTAGGTCGCCGGTTTGAGTTCTACAGCGATGACGTAGTTGCCTTCTGCATCCTTTACGGCCTCTGTCACCGTGGTGTTCCAATTGTTGAAATCGCCTGCAATCGTCACTTTCTGTAGCGTAGTTCTCTCACGACGACCTGGAATATACTTAAAAGTGACTTTGACCCTGCCATCCGTGCCGGGGACAACGGCGGGGGGCGGTACGGGCTTGGTGGTGTCCGTTGTTTTCGTGGAATTCGTCGCCGCTGTATCCGCATACAACGCGAAGGAGGACAGGAGCAATGCCGTAATGACGGCCACAGTGACTAGAGGGGATTTCATGGCTAATGCGGGCTAGGTGAATAGATCATTTACCTGTGCATGTACTATTTAGTCCAAAAGGGGTAATTTGGCAAGTGCTCTGCACCGCTGGGAATTCCAATCAGTGCGTTTTGAAGTTGTTGTGCTTAGGAAGAAAAGCCGATTGCGCGGGCGTGGCATGGGCGTCTCGCCCATGTTCGGGCTCTGTGATGATCGCTGGAAGACACACGGGCAAGATGCGCGTGCCACTTCAAACAGCCCAACAACTTCGAAATGCACTGGGGCTTCCAATGGCTTCGAGCCTGCGCCTCGCTTAGCTCCCATGCTGATTGAAAGTTGCACATTCCACGCACATAGCACCCCAAAAATGCCAAAAAAAGACGCATCGGCGTGAGCTGATGCGTCTCTAGAAATATAGTGGCGTCCCTTAGGGGATTCGAACCCCTGTCGCCAGGATGAAAACCTGGTGTCCTGACCGGGCTAGACGAAAGGGACGTCGTTCCGAATAGGAAAGCGATGGAACATACCAGTGGACTTCCGTAGGGCAAGGATTATTTCTAAAAATATTACATCAGGGTGTCTGCTAGGTTCATGCTCGATTAGAAGTAGGGAGGGTCATTCGCTCCGAGATGCACTACGATGGCGCCGTAACACTCCTCGGAGTATTCGAGATGCTCGGTTACGGCGTGGCAACACCTCTCGGAGTACCTCTTCAATGATTTGGGGAACTGGGTGCCGGGTTGCTTGAAGAGCAAGGGGGCAATTGATGGCTTGGGATTGCATTTTTTAGCCACAGATTTCACGGATGAAACACGGATAAAGGCACATATGCTCCTGTGACTTACAAACAAGTCGTGGGTGTGGGCTACGGGCAGCCCGTGACCCGAATGTACATCGTGAGTGAAGGCTACGGGCAGCCCGTGACCCTCGCACAAGTCTTGGGTGTGACCCAAAGTCAGTCTTCGACCCTCGCACAAGACGTGTGCGTGACCCAAAGTCAGTCTTAGACCCTCGCACAAGTCTTGGGTGTGACCTAAAGTCAGTCTTTGACCCTCGCACAAGTCTTGGGTGTGACCCAAAGTCGGCCATTAACCCGCTACAGCAAGCTGGAGTCTTTCATTCTTGTATCTTTTTGCCCATTTTTTACGGCCCATCCATTTAATAGGTCCAGAATGTGAGATGCGCCCCACAACTTCGAAATGCACTGAGCGCCATATCTTGGGCAAATGACCGTTGACAGTGGCGCGGATACGACTAGTTTAGAGTTGTTTTAGATTAAGCGGCAGACTGCCGTGCGGTTATACTTTTAAGGAAGTGTAAGGACCACCCGCCCTGCGACTGTTTACTCTCATTGTAATGGAGCTTTGCGCTCTTTCATTTGTCCATTCCTTCCTGTTTCATGGAAACGAATCCCCCTCTCACTCAGAATTCTATCATTGTCCGTGGCCTATATGAGCCCCTGCCAAATAAGGCGGGCAGCCTGCTCGACCCGGCGCGCAATGGCAAATCCCGGCCTACGGACCCCTTCATCACTCGCGAGCAAGTGCAGCAGTACAAGCTGAAACGCGGCAGCACGATCGTGGGTCGCGCCCTGCAAGACCCGCGTTTCCCCAATGCCAAGGTCAGCCACATCGATACCATAGACGGCATGGCGCCCGATGTGCGCCGTCGCCAGCTCGAATTCTCCCAGTTGACGACGATCACTCCCGATGAGTGGCTGAAGCTGGAAAAGAAGGACGGCACCATGACCACGCGCATCATGGATATCTTTTGCCCCATCGGCAAAGGGCAGCGTGGTCTGATTGTGGCCCCACCCCGCACCGGAAAGACCACGCTCTTGCGCGATATCGCACTCGGTGTCCTTGAAAACCACCCCGAATGCCATGTCATGATGCTCCTCGTGGATGAGCGTCCCGAGGAAGTCACAGACCTTCGCCGCTCGGTGCCTTGTGAAGTCTTCGCTTCCTCGAATGACGAGGACCCGCGCAACCATCTTAATATAGCTGAGTTTACCATTGAGCATGCCAAGTGTCTCGTCGAGGCAGGTAGAGACGTCGTCGTACTACTCGACTCCATCACCCGGCTTGCCCGTGCTTATAACTCTGCAAAAGGCGGCTCCGGACGCACGATGACAGGCGGTCTGGACATCCGCGCCCTTGAGAAACCGCGCCAACTCTTCTCCACCGCGCGCAATACCGAGGAGGCAGGCAGCCTGACCATCATTGCCAGCGCATTAATCGACACCGGGAGCCGGATGGACGAGCTTATCTTCCAGGAATTCAAAGGCACGGGTAATATGGAGATGGTCCTCGACCGCAAACTAGCCGAACTCCGCATCTGGCCAGCAATCAATATAGGTGCCTCCGGGACTCGGCGCGAAGAGATGATCTTAAAGCGCGAGATACTCGAGAAATGCAGTTTCTTCCGCCGCGCTCTTGCCACCCTCAAGCCCGATGACGCCGCTGAAACCGCAATAACCCGCCTCGGCAAGACCCGTACGAATGCGGAGTTCTTCGACTTGATCGATATTTAGTGTTAACATTAGATCGCGTCGTCCGCCTCTCACTTTCCGGATAAGTGGAAGTGAAAGTAATTTATCCACTAAATTCACTAAATACCACTAAAGAGACTCCGGGGCAGGACGGTGCTGGACGCGCAAGGATTTTGTCTGTATTCCCATTTTTAGTGGGTGTTCGTGAATTTAGTGGATCAAATTCCGGGTGCAGTGCCGAGTTTAGCCTATACAGAAACTGAGATGTACCCCATCGACCCGTCGGCTAAATCCGCCACATTCTCGTGTTTACAAGGCGGCGTCACCCGGACATGCTCTCAGGTGTTTGTTGCTAACCTGTCCTGATTGCCTGTGTAATCCTGTCCAATCTGCTAACCTGTCCTGTCATGCCTGAAATCATCCGTATATTATTGATCGATGACGATCCCGCCGTCACCCAGTTCTTTGCGAAGCGCCTGGGTTCGAATCCACGCTACGAACTGCTCCCAACGAACTCCCCGCACAACGTGCTGACACTCGCGCGGGAGTTTCAGCCGCATGTGATTGTCTGCGATATTGATATGGATGGCATGGATGGCGGGGAAGTGTGCAAAGCACTCGCTGGTGATAAATCGACCGCCACAATTCCCTTTATCTTTCTCTCCGGTCTTATCTCGGCAGAGGAGCTTAAGCACCATAAAGGTATGCTATCCGGACGACCGCTCGTATCGAAGAGCGCCAAATTATACGAAATTGTTCAGCGAATCGAAGACGTGGTTAAGGGTATTCCTGTTTCGTCCGCAGGCTCAGTCCGCTAGATTTCCTAGAAACGGTCAGTGGTCTCCATTCATCACATGAACCTCAGCCATCCTGAGGACGTGATTAGTGGCGGGAACTGGGATGATCCTAAAAGGGAAAATGAAAAGCTGGCAAGAACCGGTCAAATTGGCTATCTGAGCCAGCATAGAGACAACCGAAACGCTAAAAGACACTAACCCTATGGGTGAGTAGGAAAAGCCGAGTGGCAGATGGTCCTAAAACATCTATTTCCTGAATGCATGTGCAGGAGGATGCCGTAGGCATCCTCGAAAAAGCACTGATCGGTCACATCCCATTTTCCTCTTTAGGATAATACATGCTGTACTCTTTTCCGGTGGTTGCATCAGGCTATTTCTCATCGGTAATTATTCCGCTTGCAGCTAATCGCATACTCCGGGGCATTTTTCATGACACTGGCACGTTCGACACGCTCCTGTATGCTCACGCTCGCCGCAGACGCTCAATCCTGCTCCCAAAAAGCTTGCCTTTTAGCTTTGGCTATTCACATTTGCTCGTTTTTAACCAACTCGCCTGCATGATTTCCGTTGTTTCCATGTTCTCTATTATTATTGCTCAAGCTGCACCCGCTGCACCGGCAACGCAGCAGCCATCATCGATGCCGATGATGCTTATGATGGGCCTAATGTTTGCGGGGATGTATTTTCTCCTCATTCGCCCACAGCAAAAGAAGGCAAAGGAACATGCGAGAATGCTCAGCGAACTGAAAGCAGGGGAAGATATCATCACCACTGGCGGGCTTTATGGAAGTATTACTGCTGTTAAGGATGACCGTTTTGTTATCCGCCTTGCTGAAGGAGTGAAAGTGGAGCTACACAAATCCTTTATCCACGCCAAAGTCACTCAAACCAAATAGTTACCCTTGGCCACGGAATACCCGTGGCTGCTCCGCATCTATAACCCCTTTTCTGAATCGTCAGGCGTACCATGAATAAGAGCATTCTCACAAAAATTATCCTCACTGTAGTAGTGATGACTTGGTGCATTGTCAGTTTGATCCCGATTGAGGATCAGCCTTTTGCCAAGTTTCTAAGAGATTCGGCTTCTGCCGAGAAAGACAGCTTCTCCGCCATCGTTGCGCGGGCGGAACAGAAGGTGAAGGACAATAGCGAAGTTTACCCCTCGGTTTACGTGGCCATGCGCAAGATGTGCGTGGAGGATGCTCTGGATTTATCCAAGTACTTCCCACACCTCGACGTGTCGGACCAGAAAAGCGTAGCCAAGCGCAACGACACCCTCTTGCGTGAGTTACTTCGCCGCTCCCATAGCAAAATCAATCTGGGGTTGGACCTCAAAGGCGGCGTCTCGGTTACCTTCGGGATCAATGAGCAACAGCTCTCTTCCCAAGACTGGGAACGCGCTGAACAGATTTCCAAGGCCAAGAAGATTCTTTCGGAGCGTGTTGATGGACTCGGTGTGGCAGAACCCATCATCCGCAATAAAGGTGCGACTCGCATCGAAATACAGATGCCTGGTATTAATACCAAGGATAATCCAGATATCCTCAAGACGATTGGTGCTCCTGCCCTACTCGAGTTTAGCTTGGTTGCACGCAATGTAAGTCCGCTAAGCAGCCCGGAAGCTCCTCTCGGCTATACCCGGATGACGATGGAGTATGATGACCCCAAGACGGGCAAAACCGAACAGATTCCGGAGTATGTGAAGAAGGTTCCCGTACTCAAAGGCAGCATAATCAAGCAAGCCACGGCACGCCCCAATAATTTCGGCGGCTTCGTCATCGCACTGAATTTTACAGACGATGGCGCAAAGAAGTTCGCTGCGGTGACCCGACAGATTGCCGAGGAAAATCAGATAACTAACAGCGTGGGTCGCCTTGCCATCATCCTCGATGGAAAACTCTATAGCGCACCTTCCGTAAAGGAAGAAATCAATAGCGGCGGTGCTGAAATCTCCGGTCACTTTACTCAGCGCGAAGCTATTGAACTCGCCAATGTGTTGAACAACCCGCTGGAAGTTGGCTTGAAGGCCGAGGAAATCTATGAAGTAGGCCCCACTCTGGCGACGGATGCGCGCTCGTCCTCGTTGATGGCAGCAGCTATCTCCGCTGGTTTGACCGCACTATTCATGATTGGTGTCTACCAGCTCGGTGGTGTTATCGCCTGCATAGCACTTGCGGTAAATGTGCTCATTATATTAGGTATTATGGCGATGTTGAACGCAACCCTGTCACTGCCTGGCGTGGCAGGCTTGGTGTTGACCATCGGTATGGCGGTGGACGCAAACATCCTTATTTTCGAGCGTATTCGTGAAGAGGTTCGCGCAGGCAAGAGCCTCAGTGTTGCCAATCTTATGGGTCACGATAAGGCCTTCTCCGCCATTATCGACTCGAATATTACCACCATCATGTCAGGCGCCATCTTGATCTGGCTGGGTTCAGGCCCGATTAAAGGCTTCGGAGTGACGCTGTGTATTGGTATCATCGCGAACTTGTTTACCGTACTGATTGTAGCCCACTGGATGCTCGATCTGGTCATAGAAAAGGGCTGGGTAAAGAAGCTCTTCATGCAGAAGACGTTGTCCATACCGGAGTTCCCCTTCCTCAACTACCGCAAACCGGCCTTTATTGCAGCCGGAGTATGCTTGCTCATTGGAATTGTATCTGCCGTGGTCTCGCATAAGGATCTCACCGGGATCGACTTCAAGGGTGGCGATGAAATCTCGATGACCTATAGTAGCAAGATTTCCACGAATGAACTGGAATCCATCCGCCAGACGAACAATCTCACCGAGCTGAACCCCACCTACCAAAAGGATTTAGCAACCAATGTTGAGCGGCTGGTTATACAGACAGCCGCTGGCGAAGGTGAAAAGGTATTTGCTCTTCTACAAAAGGCACATCCAGAAGCCGGGCTTAATTGGCTCGGTATGAATCAGATCGGTCCTGCTGTGGGAAGAGAGCTGCTATACAACGCATTGCTCTCGGTTGCAGTCGCCCTGCTTGGCATGCTCATCTACGTGACGCTGCGATTCGAGATAGGTTACGCACTCGGCGCGGTACTGTCGCTCATCTTCACTGTGTTCATGAGTTTGGGTATTTACATATTCATTGGCCAGATATTGAACATTGGCACGGGGCAGTTCACAGGCCCGATGGTCGCCGCAGTGCTGACTATTCTCGGTTACGCGATCAATGATACCATCGTGGTGTTCGACCGTGTCCGCGAAGAACTAGAACTCGATCCGACAACGAAACTGGACAAGGTAATCAACCGGTCCTTGTCACTCACCCTGTCGCGAACCCTGTTTACCAGCTCGTCGGTAATCGCTTCGTCCTTCATTCTGGCCGTCTTCGGAGCCGACGTGATTGTGGACTTCGCACTCCTCTTCCTGATTGGTGTGATTACAGGCACCTTTGCCAGTATCTTCATAGCGAGCCCGATCTTCTATTGGTACCACAAGGGAGACCGGAAGCATGTGGAAGCACACCATTTGTTACCTGAGTACGACTGGCATACGGGTGTGTCCAACAAGCCAAAAGAAGCCACTAAATAAGTCAGCGGGCCGGGGACTGCGCACGCATTCCGCCTAAACGAGGCGGCCGCGCTATACGGCCACCATTAATTCCCTGTACTCCTCTTAAAACCCATGCGCTGGAATTCCTCATCGGTTAATGATGCCGAAGTCGGAGTTCTAAGCGCGCGGCTGGGAATATCCCAGCCAACCGCTACAATCCTTTGGCGGCTTGGAATTCGCACCAAGGAGGAAGCTGAGACCTTTCTTGATCCGAAGCTAAGGAGCTTGGAAGATCCATTTCTAATTACCCACCTGGAGAAGGCTGTACTGCGCTTGCGCCAAGCCATGGCCAGGGAGGAGAAGATCGTAGTCTTTGGCGATTATGATGTGGATGGTGTCACCAGCACCGCATTTCTGGTCAGCATACTGAATGTCTTTGGCATTCACCCCCGGTTCATCGTGCCGCGGCGACTGGAAGAGGGCTACGGACTGTCCCTGGCCGCGCTGGAGCGGGTGTTGGATGGCGGGAAGCCCGATTTGCTGATTGCGGTGGACTGCGGTACCAACAGCCATGTGGAAGTAGCCCACTTGCGCGAGCGTGGTGTGGATGTTATTATTTTGGACCACCACGTATCCAAGAGTAATCACCCTGCGGATTGTATCCTGGTTAATCCCCATGTCTTCGACGGGGACGATCGCCCTTGGACTGATTTGTGTACGGTAGGCTTGGTCTTTAAGTTTATCCATGGTCTGCTGAAGCAGTTGCGGGCAGACGGTGATGGCGTAGCCGAGCAGATTCAGCTCAAGGATTATCTCGATTTCGTAGCACTGGGCACAATTGCCGACCTCGTGCCCCTTCGTGGCGAGAATCGCATTCTTGCCAGAGCCGGACTCTCTCGCTTGCGTGAAACCCTGCGCCCCGGAATTAACGCACTCTTCGAGGTTTCCAAGATTAAGCTGGGGGAGGATGTTACACCTTGGGATATTTCTTTCCGCCTGGGACCACGAATCAATGCCTCGGGCCGCCTCAATGATGCCACCGTGCCAATTGATATGCTCCTGTCCACGGATTGGAAAAGCTGTCTGGGATCCGCCCGCATGCTGGATGATTTCAACCGCGAACGGCAGGAAATAGAACGCTCAATCTGTCTTCAAGCAGAGGAAATGGTGGAGAATGGCATGCGCGACTCCGCAGGCCTAGTGCTATTTAATTCAGAATGGCACCCCGGGGTGGTCGGTATTGTGGCCAGCAGGATATCCCAGAAATATTACCGCCCTACGCTTGTGCTCGGTGCAGAGGGTGCACTGGCCAAGGGCTCGGGGCGCAGCATCGCAGGTATGAATCTGGTGGAGATATTAACCCCCTGTACCCACCTTCTAAGCCACTGGGGAGGCCATCCCATGGCGGTGGGCATAGCGCTTTCGCCCACAAGAATGGACATGCTGCGTACACTCTTTGCAGAGAGCGTACTGCGTCTAGCCAAAGGAGGGACCATGCCCGAACCCATGCTGGACATCACCTGCTGGATGCAACCCAAGGATATCGGAGCCCGGCTGATGGATGAACTGGACCGATTGAGCCCATTTGGTCAGGGGAATCCCGAACCCATCTTCGGTCTGAAAGGCGTCTGCCTCCGGCAGTCACCACAACCATTTGGCGTAGGAAACTTCCGCTTCAATCTGGATAATGGTGCGAACCACCCCATTTCTGGTGTGGCTTGGAAGAAAGGGGAAAAGGTACTTCCTACCGGTCGCCCCGTTGATCTCGCCGTGAAGCTGGCTTGGAATTTCTGGAACGATCGCAAGACCTTGCAGATGACCTTGGTCGATTGGCGGGAGTAGGAAGTTTGCAGTGTTCGGTGTTCCGTATTCTGGTAAAGCTAGAGTTAGTTTGTATTTGGTAGTTGCAGAATTCGCACCTTATTTTGTTCTCCCTGTCTGCCTGTCTGACTTTGTGCCTCTGTCCCTTTGTGCCTACCTCTCTCACTTTTGCCCTACAAACTTCTCATGACACGCACTTCTAAGCAAAAACGACGAAAATGCCCTTGACTCGACAGCGGCGTGGGTTTTCTATGTTCGTTTTTCTAAACGCGTAACCTTCAGTAGCGAAGACATGTCTCTTAAAATCCGCTTGCAGCGCCATGGTGCCAATAATGCTCCCCACTATCGTGTGGTAGTTGCCGAATCCCGTTTCAAGCGGGACGGTCGTTTTGTCGAGATCGTCGGCACCTACGATCCACGCAACAAGAACCAGTTCAAACAATCTGCCATTAAGTTGGATCGCATTGATTACTGGGTTAAACAGGGCGCAACTGCCAGCGAGACGGTTACCACGCTGATTAAGAAAGCCCGCCGCATGGCTCCTGCAGTAGAAGTTCCTGTAAAGGAAGCTGCTCCTGTAGCTCCTGCCAAAGCTAATAATGACGCGGATGTACTTTCTGCAGCACTTTCATTCGACGAAGGTTCTGTCGAGGAAGCCGTTGCCGCCGAGAAAGCTGCGAACGCATCCTCCAAGCCCGAGAACGCTTAGTATCCCGCTCGAGAGAGCCGGAATGTTACACCCCGTGACCCCCGCCACCCATGCCCGCCAGCCTGACCATAGATTTGCTGACGCTGTTTCCGGGCATGATCAGCGGCTTTCTTTCTGAGAGCATCGTCGGTCGTGCGCAGGAACGGGGATTGATCGATGTGCGTACGCACAACATTCGGGATTGGGCCACGGATAAACATCAGGTAACGGATGACCGTCCTTTCGGCGGTGGCGCTGGTATGGTGATGAAACCGGAACCGCTCTTCGCCGCAGTGAGGCAACTGGAGACCGAGCAAAGCCTTGTGATTTATTTAACCCCGGATGGTGCGAAATTGACGACCGCACTCGCCCGCGAACTCTCGAAGCATTCCCACCTCATCCTCATTTCCGGGCATTACGAAGGCGTTGACCAGCGTGTCCGTGATTCTCTCGTGAATCTGGAAATTTCAATCGGCGATTACGTCCTGACCAATGGTACGCTTCCGGGTGCCGTGCTGGTCGATGCCGTCTGCCGATTTATTCCCGGTGTTCTCGGTGAGGAGCAATCACTGGCACAAGATAGTTTTAGTGATGGTCTTCTCGGGCACCCGCAGTGGACTCGCCCCGTGGAATTCGAGGGAATGACCGTTCCCGATGTTTTACTTTCCGGGCATCATGCCGAAATAGAAAAGTGGCGTCTGGAGCAACGCCATGAAAAAACTCGTATCCGCCGTCCAGACCTCCTTGCACCACAAGCATCCAATTAACCTCAAATCAATTTAAACCAATGAACCTGATCATCAACGAAATCACCAAGGACCAAGTTAAGTCCGACCGTAACAACTTTAAAGTTGGCGATGGCGTGCGTGTGCACTGCCGCGTCAAGGAAGGCGACAAGGAGCGTATCCAGGTTTTCGCTGGTATTGTCATCGCTCGCAAGGGGCACGCCATTTGCGAAACGTTCACCGTTCGCCGCATCTCCTATGGCGAAGGTGTGGAGCGCGTATTTCCCGTCCATTCCCCACTGATTGAGAAAGTCGAAGTAGACCGCGAATCCATCACGATGAAGGCTCGCCTGTACTACCTGCGCAAGCGCATCGGAAAGAAGGCCAACAAAGTTCGCGAAAAGCGTCTCGAAGAGCACGCCTAAGCAGAGCGGGTTGGTTCTACAGTTTTTCAAAAGTCACAGACAAGCAGCAACCGATACCGGTTGTTGCTTGTCTGTGTCATTGTAAGGTGTCGGCAATTGTTCTCCATCGGCAATGGTATGCGTGGACTGGCTAATTTTAGCCCGGCTTTCACGGATGAAACATGGATAAAGGCAGATAGCCCCCTTTGGAGAATGGTCGGTACCCAAAAACCGGGGTTGCGTGTGGAACGAACGCTACCCCGAGACGCTGAGGCTCGGATGCCGTAGGCATCCCTTTCCGGCAGTGAAATCCACCGGGAAAAGAGCCACCTCTTATATCCGCCCCGGCTCGAGCGGCGGTTGGTGTGTGTCGTATTACCGATGATCCAGCGCCCACGCAGAAGCATGAACTCGCGGACGAGTTTCGCGATGGAAGCTGACAGCTTTCAGCGTTCAGCCGTCATTCTCCACTCTCCATTCTTCCGACCAGGAGAAGCTCAAATGTACATGATTGTTGCTAATTTGATGTCTCCTGCTACTCTTAGGGATAATACCCTGTATAAATAACCCCCAGTTACAGCTACGTGAAGATACATAGCCCATATACGTTGAATCCTTTATTAACCGGTAGCCCAAAAAGTCCTATTATATAGGTAGTCGTACAACCTCTACCTCGTCAAAAAATGATTGCCATGCTTCGCCCAGCAACAATTCAAAATACAGACCCTCAGGAACCTTCGCCTAGCGATGGGCTGAAAACGGATGGCCGGGAGAAACTCGCAGGGAAGACCGTGCTCGTTGTGGACGATTCACCCACAGGGCGTCGGCAGACGCGCTTCTTTCTCGAGAATGCAAAGTACCATGTACTCGAAGCAGCCTCCGGTGAAATAGCCTTGGAGCTACTTATGGAGCAGCCCGTGGATCTTATCCTCATGGATATCGTCATGGAAGGGTTGGACGGCTACGAAACCTGCCGTCGGCTCAAAGCGCTTCCTGCGCAACAGGATGTACCTGTAATCTTTCTGACCGGTAAAGCCGGGGGGGATGCCGTGGTACGGGGACTCGAAGTTGGCGGTGCAGACTATGTAACAAAGCCCTACCATGCTCGCGAGCTGCTGTGCCGCGTAGATACCCACATGCGCATGCGCGCCCTGATGGAAGAGCAACAAGGCTACATCCAGCGCCTGCGCAAGACGAACGCCGCCAAGGATAGACTCATGCGTGTCGCCTCCCACGACCTTAAGAATCCCGTGTGTGCGATTCAAGGTCTGGCCAAGTATCTGGTCGATGAAGAGTCCGCCAATCTGGGTGAGACCAATGTCGAACTCATCAAAGGCATTATCGAAGCGACGGACAATTTAATCGTCATCCTGGATGACCTGCTCGATTCATCAATCATTGATGCCGACCGTCTTCGGGTGGACATGCATCCCGGGGATGTGCGCAATGTCGTGACGGAAGTACTCACCCTCTACCAGTTCCGCGCAGCACAGAAAGGCATCACCCTTTACTTCGAATCAGACGAGATTCCGGATGACATCCTAATCGACCGCGCGAAAATAAAGCGCGTGGTTGAGAACCTCATGAGCAACGCTCTGAAATTCTCGCCCTACAATTCCTCGGTTACCACCAGAATCCACCGCGAGGGCGAGTTCGTCACCGTGCAAGTCGAAGACGAAGGCACCGGAGTGCCCGAACAGGAACAAGGGAAACTGTTTCAGGAATTTGGTACCACCTCCGTAGCCCCCACAGCCGGGGAAAAGAGCACAGGGCTAGGCCTGCATATCTGCAAGCGCATCATCCAGGCCCATAAAGGCTCCATTGGCATGCATAACCTTCCAGGACGCGGTGCCCGTTTCTATTTCATGATTCCGATTGTCCTGGCGAATACCCAGCTCGAAAGCGAACCGCGTACGTTGTTGGCGGTGTAGGAAGCGGAGCAGCGCGCTCCGCTTTGAGTTCGGCTTTCAGTGTTCGGTGTTCGGTATGATCCCATAGGACTTATAGGTCCTACAGGTCCTATAAGTCCCATAGCCCGCCAACCACCAACTTCCCCTGCCTTCACTCGCACTTGGCGTTTGACGACAGCGAAACCGGATGGCAATTTGCTGAACTTTAAGAGCATGATCATTAAGCCAAAAGTACGCGGGTTTGTGTGCATTACGGCCCATCCTGAGGGATGTGCTGCGCATGTGCGGGAACAGATTGCCACAGTTAAATCGCAGGGCTCTCTGAGTACCGGCCCCAAGAAAGTATTGATCATCGGGGCATCGACTGGGTACGGCCTATCCTCCCGCATCGTCAGTGCCTTTGGCTGCGGCGCTGCCACACTGGGCGTATTCTTTGAGCGCCCCTCCGATGGTGGCAAGCCCGCTTCTGCCGGCTGGTATAATACCGCAGCCCTACAGAGCGAGGCGCGGGCAGCCGGGCTCTGGGCGAAGAGTGTCAACGGTGATGCCTTCAGCGACAGCGTGAAAGCCGAAGTCATCGACATCATCAAGAAGGAACTCGGCAAGGTGGACCAAGTTATTTACAGCCTCGCCAGCCCCCGCCGCACAGACCCTGTTACGGGTGAAGTTTACAAGAGTACCCTAAAGCCCATTGGCCGCAGCTTTACTGGAAAAACACTCGATACCGATCGCAAACTGGTGACGGAAGTCACCTTGGAATCCGCCACCGATGAGGAGATTCACGGCACCGTGAAAGTCATGGGCGGCGAAGACTGGGAGCTGTGGATGGAAGCCCTTCACAGCGCTGGAGTTTTGGCAGAAGGCGTGACCAGCGTGGCCTATGATTATATCGGCCCGGAAGTCACCTGGCCGATATATAAGGACGGCACCATTGGCCGCGCCAAACAGCATATCAATGCCTCAGCCAAGCGGATCGATGCCCTGCTCAAGCTTTACCGTGGGCAGGCCAGTATGTCCGTGAACAAGGCCGTAGTCACCCAGGCCAGCTCTGCGATTCCCGTCGTTCCGCTGTATATTTCCATTCTATTCAAGGTGATGAAGGAAAAGGGTCTCCATGAAGGCTGCATTGAGCAGATGTACCGCCTCTACAAGACCCAGTTGACCGCACCTTACTTGACGCTCGATGATCAAGGCCGCATCCGCATAGACGATTGGGAGATGCGCCCGGATGTCCAGGCGGCAGTCGCTGCCATCTGGCCTCAGGTAAACACTGAAAACCTCGATACCTTGACCGACTTCGCCAGCTACACCCCCGAGTTCCTGAAGCTGTTCGGCTTCGGCCTGGCCGGTGTAAACTACGATGCCGAGGTGGACCCGGTGGTGCAGTTGTAGGAACCACCCGGAGTTTAGAAGCGTGGCTGTAAGCCGGTTATTTACGATCCCGAGCAAACTGCCTGTGCATGATTACGCGTGCAGGTTGGGTGGCCCCGTGTAAACGATATCCTCAACGATTTCACTCCCAGCATGCGGTAGTACGCCCCGGCTTTGATTACAGGCATCACATCAAGATACCAATTCGCGACATCCACAGGTGTCTTAATCCCTATTTCTGCTACACGGAGTTGATCCGGTGACCATCTGAGGGGTAGTGGTGTGCTATCGTAAACTTGCTGGAAAAAATCATCGTCATAGCGAGTCCAGACAGCCTGTAAAATAAGCTCTGGTCTATCGGTGCAGTAGCAATCAGGTATGCCGATGTGGAGAAAACTTTGGGTCGGGTTGCGTACCCCGACGAGAATAGTGAAGGTCTGCAAGGGAGCGGTGCGTGCTGGCATTAATGGTACTTCCAGCTCGAGATCGGCTCCGGAGTATAACCAGTGCGCCGCACGGTCAGGCACAAGCTCGTTCAGAGGGTTGAAGATGGATGTCTCCTCCAGTTCACGGTAAAGCTTTGCCCAGAGGGTGTTGATCGTATCCCGCATCGGGCGAAGCTGGGACGCTGGCAGTTGTTCAGGCAGGGGAATGTCTCCCACATGTTTTGCCACAGCTTGTACCGTTTCTAGAGGAGCCATGAGGAAATCCTCGTAAACTATTTCCATCGGTTGAATTCGTTCGAGCCAGTACAGTTTCTTCCAGCCGAGTTCCTGTTCATGAAAGTTGCGCAGTGTTGAGCGTATCTTGTAAGGATCGAAGCTGGCTTCATGACCCGGCATAATGCCACCCATTTCCTCAAGATTGATCGAATGCCATAGTCCAGTCTGGGTGGCTTTCAGATAGGAGATGGCCTGGGCCAGCTTGTTTTTTCGACTGAGAAAGATAAAGCGGGGATTAGGGAAGTGATCACTGACGAGACTCCAATCATAGATCGATTTTGTCTGCACCTTCCGCTCCTTGCGCGCTTCGGCGAGAAATTCCGAAAATACATCCCACATGGTCTTCAGGGCGAAGATGCCAGGCGTCCGGTCCTTCATCGCAAATGCCTGAAGATGGCTAATGAATTCCCGGGTGGTACCCTTGTCTGGAATCTGCAACGTACTGAGTACCTGATTATAACAATAGGAATGAAGCCATTCAGCGGGCGCGCCAAACAGTCCTGTTTCCTGTAACACATTGGCGAAATAGGTACTTCCAGAACGTGGAGTGGTGCATATTATTAATGATTTCCTGACCTCCTGCTGCATGTAATAAGATTGTTGTGGTTCAATTAATGGAACAAAGCAGACTCGCGTAAACAATGCCAAGCATTAAGAATGCCATACGCGTAATTGCAGTGCTTTTCGAAGTGATTGTGCCTGCGAAGTAAAGCCGATTTCGTGCGCTGGCTTGGGCGTAACGCGGCGTATCGTCCATGTTCGGGTTCTGTGAGGATCGCTGGAAGCCACACGGCATTATGCGCGTGCCACTTGAAACAGCCAAATGCATTCAGATGCACCTCAAGGATGCTGAGATAGGTGTTCTGGTTGCCGCCATGAACTTCGAGATACATTGTTACGTAATCCTTCGCTACCTTCGGCGTGTCAGCCCCGGCAACTTGAATGCTTTAATTTCAAATTCTATTCTGGCAAATCTGGAGCGAGTCGCGGCAGGTGCGGGGTAGCCCCGGCAAGTGATGCATTCTGGCAAAACTTACGAACACGTACTTGACAAGGAACCCTTGGTGTCGAGATAATAACAACGTTGACAGGTTGCCGAGCGCGTCCTGGCCAAGATAATTCCCGATGTCATGCTATTTAACTTCGCAAAGGCTATCGTATTTACCCTCACCCTGCTGCTGGTGGTAATCAGTGGTTCTCTCGCGATGGTCTTTATGCAGACCTTCCGTGAGTACAAGGCGTTCAAGGTACGTGAAGCGGAGTACAGCTCGCGCCTGGATCAATCGAGGCTCGAACTGTCGAAGAAGGAAGAATACCTGCGCCTGATTTTGACCGATGGGGACTTTCTGGAGCGCGTAGTACGCCAGAAGCTCGGCTATGCACGGCCCGACGAGAAGATTTTCCTCTTCGAGCAGCCGAAGCGGTAAAGAAGGAAGGCAGAAAGGGGAGAGTAGTCAGTAGTTAGTAGATTGTAGGAAAGGCAAAAGACGGAAATTCGCGGTCAGCCCGTCAGCTATCAGCGGTCAGCGATCTGAAGCTGATAGCTCAGGCATTCTGGCGTGATGGGACATGAAAAGATATGACCCTGTTGACCCTACTGACCCTGTTGACTGTCTGAAAGCTGATTACTGAAAGTTTTCTTTCCCCGGCTACTTCACCGACCTCGCGGTTGACCTGAACAAGAAGACGGCGAGGCCTGCCATGGCGAGGATGCCAGTGATCGGAGCAAAGCTGGCGGGGGTGGCAAGCTTACCGAAGATGACTGCGCCGACCGCTATGAAGACGCCCATCAGGGATTCCCCGGTGATCAGGCCGGAGGCGAGAAGTAGTCCGGCGTTTTCCTGTGTGGACTGTTTTTCGGGGGAATACTTGAGGGCACGGCGGCGCAGAACTTCTGCCATGATTCCGCCGATGACGATGGGAACTGAGAGTCCGAAGGGCAGGTAAATTCCCACGGCCACGGCTAGCACTGGGAAACGGAAGCTGGCATTCCGTGCGCGCTGGACTTCATCGAGGATGATGAGCACCACGGCGAGGGCCATGCCGATGAGGATGTAATTCCAGTTTAAGCTGGCACCGAAGATGCCACCTGTGATATCGCGCATGAGTGTGGCCTGTGGTGCGGCGAGCGGGGCGACATCGGCGTGTACTATGCGTCCAACGCCGTAGCCTTTGTCGAGTACTGCGAGTACCAGTGGCACAACGAGTGCGCCGCCTGTAACGCCGACAAACTGATAGACCTGCTGTCTCCAGGGCGTGGCGCCGAGGATGTGGCCGGACTTCAGGTCCTGGGTATTGTCTCCCGCCATGGCAGCGGCGGAGCAGATAAAGGCGGCGAGGAAGATGACCACCAGTGGCCCGAGGGTGGCGGCGGGGCCTGTGTTACCCATCAATCCGAGGATTATGATGGAAGTAACGACCACGGTGGACACGGTGACACCCGAGATGGGGTTGTTCGAGCTGCCGACAAGCCCGGCGATGTACCCGGCGACGGCGGTGAAGATAAACCCGAAGAAGAGCACGAGCACCGTGAGGACTAGCGCGATGAGATACTTCCCGGGGTAGGGCCCGAGGGCTGTCGCAAAGGTGAAGAAAAGCACTGGCAACGAGGCGAGGAGTATCATGCCCAGAATGGGCAGCGGGATGTCCTGTTGGGTACGTGGCAGGATTGTGCCCTTGCCGGACAACGCCGCGCGATACGCTCCGATACTTGCACGGATGCTGGCTGCGAGTGGTTTTATTAATGTGATTAACGACCAGAAGCCGCCCACCAGCATCGCGCCTACGCCGATGCGACGACAGTCTTGCCAGCTTGCTCCTGCGAGGTCGCCCCACTGTGCCTGGGAGATGTCGGCAAGCGCAGTGCCAACTGGAATGCCCACCTTTGCCAGCAGGGCATCGCCACTGAAGAGAAAGTTCAGCGGTACACCGAGGGTTGTGCCGATAAAGGCACCGATAAATACGAGTACGGCGATGTTTAACCCCACGATAAAACCCACCCCGAGGAGAGCAGGGCTGAGGGTGATGTCTGCGGTAAATAGCCAGCGTCCACCGAGCCACGCGCGGGTGACATCCGCTGCTCCTGCGACCCAGCCGAGGACCGACTCGGCTATCTTGAATGCTGCTCCCAGGCCTGCCGCCTGGACCAGGCGCTTGAAGTTCGAGGAGGATTCGCCGCCACGGGTATCCTTATCCGGGTGACCGGCGTCGTACTCAATGCCGCCGGTCTTCAGAACCTCTGCTGTGGCCAATCCCTCTGGGAACTGGAGGCGCAGGTCCTCAATCAAGATACGACGAAGGGGGATGGTGAAGATCACACCGAGTAGCCCGCCGGTTAGTCCGATGATCACCGTGGGCCAGTACCGGTAGGAGTCCCATGCGCCCATCATGACAACCGCTGGGATGGTGAAGATCATGCCCGCTGCGAGGGATTCGCCGGAGGATGCCGCGGTTTGCACGGCATTGTTTTCGAGGATATTCGTCCGCCGAAAGGCGCGGAACACCGTCATCGACACGACTGCCGCCGGTATGGAGGCCGACACGGTCAACCCCACACGCAGCCCGAGGTACGTGTTGGCCGCACCGAGCACCATGGAGAGCACGAATCCGAGAATCAACCCTTTCACGGTAAACTCGGGGAGGATGGTATCCGGACCTACGACTGGCGGGGCGAGTGGTGGCAGCTTATTCTTTGCGGCAGATGAACTCATGGGTGATTGGGCGGGGGTGGAGCGTGTCGGGCACTGGGTAGTTACGGTAATCCTAAAGAGAAAAAATGGAAAGATGGCAAGAAATGGCTAAACTAAGGCCATACTTTGGTCCGGTGGGCCATCGGTGTCCCGTAGTTTGTGTTCAGCGTAGAATTCGACCATTTTGAGCCAACCTCGAAAGGGCATTGTGTGTATTGTCAGCCCCAAAGGGGCGAAATGTGATAGCCCAGGGCAGCGCCCTGGGAACGGCCACCAATAGAGTTCCGCGCCCTGAAGGGGCGCGACCCTATTCGGCAACGGCACACCAGACGATGCACGTCGTAACGTTGGTTCACACGCCATAGGGTGCCGCCCTTTCAGGGCGGAAAATCTTTTTACCATTGGACCCAGGGCGGCGCTGCGCTTGCCCTGGGCTATCACATTTCGCCCCTTTGGGGCGATGGGGTGCCATGACGTCTACGCTAAACAGATACGTGTGTCTAATTACTTTACGCGTTTGGGAGGATTAATGATACCCGACTTGTCCGGCGCTGGGGGTGGCGGGGGCTGAATGACGCCCTTCGTCGTCAGGTCGGCCAGTATCTCCGCAATCCCACGTGCAAGCTGTTCGTCCTCTCCCTTAAACTCCTTGCTTGGGTTGTTATCCACTTCGATATCTGGCTCCACGCCGATGCCCTCAACGGGCCATACCTTACCATCCACGGTGTAGCCGGTGAACTCGGGCTTGAAGAGCGCACCGCCGTCCACAAAGGGAAGCGTATTGCGAATGCCTACGATACCGCCCCAGGTGCGCTTGCCGATCAGTTTACCGAGCTTGTGGTGGCGGAAACGATACGGGAAAATATCCCCATCGGAAGCGGAGAACTCGTTTATTAAGCAGACCATGGGACCATTAATCATCGAGTTGGGGTCTGTGGCAACTGCACCACGGTTGCGGCCCACATCATAGAAGACGGCTTCGCGACGCAGGCGCTCGATGATGAGCGGCGAGACGAAGCCGCCGCCGTTATCGCGCACGTCCACTATCAGTGCCTTCTTGCGAACCTGCGGGTAGAAGAGTTTGGCAAACAGGTTCAGACCATCCTCGCCCATATCGGGAATATGGATGTAGCCCACCTGCCCGTTGGTGGCCTTGTCCACGATGGCGATGTTGTTGCGCACCCAGTTATAGTAATAGAGCAGAGCTTCATCGGCAACGGGAATGACCGTTACCGTGCGTGCGCCTTCCTTCGCAGCCTTGGTGTTTACCGTGAGCACGACTTGCTTGCCCGGAGTGTCGAGCAGTTCAGAGAAAAGATTCGGAACGCTGGCGAGGTCCTTTCCATTAATGGCGATAATAAAGTCGCCCGCCTTCACGGAGACACCGATCTCGGTCAGCGGTGAGCGCAGGCTCTCGTGGTAGTTCTCTCCGGGGAGAACTTTCGTGACCTCGAAGTAACCGGTCTTTTTGTCTTTCGAAAACTGTGCCCCCAGCAGCCCGGTTTGCACATTGGGGCGCTCGGGGCGCTCGCCGCCGCCTACATAAGCGTGCCCGATGTTTAGCTCGGCGATCATCTCGCCGATGATGTAAGTGAGATCATTGCGCGAGCGCACGGAGGGAAGCAGCGCGGCGTAGCGGGCATGCTCTTTCTTCCAGTCCACGCCGTGCATGTTCTCCTGGTAGAAGAAGTCACGCATCTGCCGCCAGGACTCATCGAATATCTGTTTCCACTCGGCGCGGCGGTCCAGCGTTACGCGGAGCTTAGCCATACTGATGGACTCCTCCAGCGCCAGTTTGTCGGTGGGTAACTCTATCATGGAGTAGGTCTTATCCTTCTTCACCAGCATCTTCTTCCCGTCGTGGGTGAGCTGGAAGGCATCGGCTTCACCGAGTACGGTTTCCGCGCCTTTTTCATAATCATAAACACAGATACGGCGCTTAAGGTCCTCGTTGGGGATGAATCCATCACCAGCATCACCGAAGTAGCGAAGGTAGAACACTTTCCCATCGAGCGGAGCAATCGTATCGTAAGAGCCCGGTGCAGTTGGCAGAGCGGCGATACGTTGGGAGATGCCGTCTTTATCCACTTTAACCACGACTTTCTCCGCCGACTTCTCGTCATCTTTTTTACCGTCCTTCTTAGCTACTTCACCCGCGTCCGATTTGGCCGTAACCTTGTCTGCCTTCTCCTTATTCTCATCTGAGAGTTTAACCTCATCGCTCTTGGGTGCGATGGGTGAGGCGGTGGCAGCAGCCAGGGTCACCAGATAGATACGCGATAGATCGTGGTAGGAGAAGGTAAAATCCACTCCACCGAAGCTGGGCTTGAAGTCGCGGTCTGAGACAAAGTAGAGGTACTTGCCATCGGGACTGAACACCGGGTTATAAGCCTGATACCAGCCGTCAGTCACCGTCACTACCGAGTTGTCCGCTACACAGTAAAGGAAGACCTGCCAGAACAGCGCATCGTTCGGGCGGGCATAGGCCACCCAGGCACTATCAGGCGACCAACTGTAGAAACGGATTTCCTCGCTGTTACCCTTAACTACTTCCGTTACCTTATTAGTCTCTACATCCACGATGCGCACCCGCAGTTTGTTATCCGCCCAGAGGAGCTTCTTGCTATCGGGGGACCACTTGATCTCGTAGTAGTAACAGTCCGCGCCAGAGGTGATCTTTCTTGCCGGGCTGGAGCCGTCCTGAGGCACGACATAAAGCTCATTCTCACCCGAGGCATCGGAAATGTAGGCGATGGACTTCCCGTCGGGCGACCACACGGCATTGCGTTCATGGGCACCGCTGGTTTGGCTGAGATTGCGGGGTTCGCCATGCTTCACGGGCAGGCTGAAGACCTCACCGCGAGCGACTACGGCCACACGGGCACCATCCGGCGCGGGCTCGATCGACTGGATGAACTTGTCCACAGGGACAATCGCGGTGCGTGCACCAGCGAAATCCTCGGCCAGGGTGATGTCTACCTTGCGAGCTTTCTCCGTCTTCAAATCGAAGAGGTATATATCACCGCCATTTTCAAATGCGATCATTCCGCCACCCAGAGAGGGGAACTTGATGTCATACTCCTTGAAGTTGGTAAGCTGACGGGTGGCTTTCCCTTTCGTATCATAAACAAAAAGGTTGAACCGGCCATCGCGGTCAGAGCTGAAGTAGATGGAGTCCCCGCTCCACATGGGGAAGAGATCGGAGGCGGGATCATCGGTGATGTTCTTAATCTCACCGGACTTAAAATCGAATATCCAGACATCGTCGGCCATGCCGCCACGATAGCGTTTCCAGGTGCGGAACTCGCGGAAGATGCGGTTGTAGGCCATCTGTGAGTTGTCGGCATTAAAGGAGACATTGCCCCCACGCACTACGGGAAGTTGTTGCGGTAATGCTGCCGCAGCGGTTACGGTGTAGAGTTCGCCATTAAAGCTATCCCCGGTGTGCATACGGGAGCGAAAGACGATCTCATCGCTACCGCTCTTCCACCCCATCACGATGTTATTTGGGCCGAGCCGGTCGCTGAGATCATCCCGGGGAATGGCAGCGGTGTAGGTGAGACGCTTCGGTTCTCCACCGATGGAAGGCATGAGATACACCTCGGTGTTGCCATCATATTGCGCGGTGAAAGCGAGCTGCTTACCGTCAGAGGAGAAGCGGGGGAAGACTTCTATTCCCGGGCTGTTCGTGAGCTTGCGCGCTATGCCACCAGCTACCGGCACCGTGTAGAGGTCCCCGGCATAGGAGAAGGCGACATCCGTGCCATTGGTGGCGGGGAAACGAAGGAGCTTCGTTTCGGCGAAACCAGCATGGAGCATAGTTGCCGTAGCTAGAGAAATGAGAAGCGCCAAGCGCAATGTGAGGGATTGGGTTGTGGAGAGGCTATGAGAATACATGGGAAGAATAGGAAGGTGAAATGGGAAGAAGGGGAAGAATGAGGGGATGGGGGAAATGGGAAGAATGCGAAGAAGGGGAAGAATGGGGATAATGGTGGATGGGAGATAAGGTGGTTTTCTACTAACTACTGACTACTGGCTACTGACTACTGTCCGCTCCCCAACATAGAGCTTGTACAACGCCTGCGTGCCGAGGTCTGCGCCGCCGTTCGCGGCGAGGCGCTCGTAGAGCTGTTTGGCCAAGGTCACGCCGGGGAGATCGAGCCCGAGGGACTCGGCCGAGGACAGCGCGATGGAGAGGTCCTTTATGAAATGCTTCACGTAAAACCCGGGGGCGAAATTCCCGTCGAGGATACGAGGGGCGAGATTGTTTAGTGCCCAACTGGAGGCCGCTCCACCACCGATGCTTTGGAGCACGGTGCGCGGATCGAGTCCGCTCTTTTGCGCATAGGCTAGGGATTCACACACGCCCATCATCGTTCCTGCGATGACGATCTGATTGCACATCTTGGCGTGCTGTCCCGCGCCTGCGAGTCCCTGCCAGATGACTGTGGGTCCGAAGTGTTTAAGGATGGGTAGAGCCAGTTCAAAGGCCGCTTTCTCACCGCCAACCATGATTGAAAGCTTTGCTTCGCGTGCACCGACATCCCCGCCAGTGACGGGTGCATCGATCGCGTGGAGATTCCGCTTCGCGGCTTCATTTGCAATCCGCGCGGCCAGTTCTGGGCACGACGTGGTCATATCGATTAGCACCGTGCCGGGCTTGGCATGCGCAACGAGCCCGGCATCCCCTAGATAGGTGGCCTCTACATCGCTCGGGTAGCCTACCATGGTGATTACAGCTTCACAGCGCGCTGCCAGTGTGGCAGGAGATTCCGCCCACAAGGCGCCGGTCTCGATAAGCGAATCCGCTTTTGCTCGGGTACGGTTAAAAACTACTACTTTGTATCCGGCCTTGAGCAAATGCCCAGCCATGCTGCGCCCCATCACGCCGATACCGATGAATCCAATCGTTTCCATGCTCATGCACGTCAGCATGGCAAATGCACGCGCGGTAATAAAGTATGAAGTTTAGGATGGGGAATAGAGCAGATGCCTCTCACTGACATGAAAGATTAAGGTAAAGCAGCTTAACCACTAAAATCACGAAATATACGAAAGAGATTCAGGGGGGCAATACCGTGCCGGACGCCACAGGTATTCGGGCGCATCTCACTTTTTGGACCTATTTATTGGATTAGCCGCAAAAAGTCGCAAAAAGATACAAAAATGAAAGACACCAGATTGCATAGTGCATCGTGCGTATGCCTTGTGTGTTCGTTAACCCATCATTTTTTGATTTTTTTGCGCCTTCTTGCGGCTAAAAATCCGAGTCACGCATCTCACAGATAACGACAACCTCTCGGCTAGAGCTACCTATCTAAAAACTGAGATGCGCCACAGGTATTGTCTGCTTTGCATTTTTGTGAGTTTCGTGAATTTAGTGGTTAAAAATCCAGATGCCCATTCCGTGTTCAGAGAAACAGGTCAGAAACTGAGATGCACCCGCGCAACAGCGTACCCGCTCAGTTGCCATACCGTAGCAGCAGGAACACCAGAATCCCTGTAACGGAGACGTAGAGCCAGACGGGATAAGTCCACCGTGCTACTGCCCTGTGTCTGCGGTAGTCCTGGGTGGCGGCAAAGGTGAGTGTTGTCAGGATCAGGGGGACCACTGCCATCGACAGCAGGATGTGGGTGATCAGGATGAAGAAATAGATGGGGCGGATTATACCCGTGGACAGGAATTTCGTATCGCCGTGAAATGAGTGGTACACGATATACCCGACAAGAAATAATGCCGAACTGACCGTTGCGCCTATCATACTGACCGCATGCGCCTTCCTAAACCCCTTCTTTATCAAGCAGATCCCTGCCACAATAAGCACGGTACTCACAGCGTTGAAGCATGCGTTAAGCGCAGGTAGAAACGCGTAAGCACTGGAGTCTATGCTGGCATCTTTCTCGCGAAAATAAATCAGCCAGAAGAGGAAGCCGAGTATGGCGGCGCTAAGTGTCAGAATGACGGCAAGGACTCGGCTGAGCGAAGAGTTCATCGGATGATGGTCATGGGTTGATGGTAAATAGCGAGTGCTGATGGCGCGACCAGATACACTGTACGTCTTTAGCGACAAATCGAGTGTATTCAGAATCAGAAATATCCCGAAGGGATTACGCCCCAAAAGCGGTTGCGCGCGGAGCGCGCTACCCTGGGTAAAATGTGAAAGATACATCAACCCCAACGGGGTTGCGTCGTCCGTCTTAGCGGCATAAATCCCGCCATAGCAATGCAGATGCAACCCCGTTGGGGTTGTCCGGTTTCTTACATTTACCCAGGGTAGGCCTGCGGCCAACCCCGGGCTTTGGGACAGAATCCCTTTGGGATTCCGATGCTCCGTTGGTGCGACAGAATGCCATGAATTCTCCGCTAAACCGGTATGATACGCTAGAGGGTTACATCAAAAGGTACAAATCGTTCGCGGCCATCTATCTTCACCTGCGCCCAGAGGCGGTAGTTCCCAGAAGTGCCCGGGGAGAAGCGGAAACTTAGGTCTGGGGCTCGCGGGTCTTGCTTTGCGAGGAAAGGGTTCAGTGGGTGAAGATGAGCGAAGCCGCTACGTCCAGGTGCAAAGGCCACCACATGGGCATACGCGCCCATGACGGGTTCGTAGATAATCGGCTCCGGGCGGCTGGCGGATAGCTGTATATCCAGTGATGCATTCGCGCCGCGTGGTGCGTTGGGAGTGCTCATCAGGGTGAGTGTGTAGCGAATGCCATCGAGCGCTGTTTCCACGTTTGTGGTGCTGTGCGGCTGTGCTGTATAGTCACCCGCATGCGGGCCACCAGCAGTGAAGGTAGTGACTGCAAGCGTGCGTCTGCCACTCTTTAGAGGGATGAAGTCGTAGTACACCGAGTAGCGGCCACCGTGAACCGGAGCCATGGTGAAGGTAAACTCGCCAGGTATGCCGGTGGCAACGGGGTGCAGGTGTTGATAATCGCTCAAGCTATCATCCACTATCAGCAGGTGGAGGCGCTCGGTGTGGTTGATGGCTAGCTCCTCTGCCGGAATGGGATTCCCCATACTATTCGCCAGCCGCAGCGTGAACTCCGTGCGAACACCGGCAACTACGGGTGCGGATGCAGTGAGGTCGATCTTTACCGGATAGCGCAGGTCTTCGAGGTTAAAGAAATCCGTCTCCCCGATGCTGCATTCCTCAATGGCGCCATCCTTGCCGAGATAGTCCCTGTAGTGCAGGAAATTACACTGCTTCACCGGTACATTCCGAATACCTACATAAACGGCCACAAAAAGCAGAGTGATGACAGCTATCTGCCAGGTGCGTCGATTGAGAGGATGTGGCATAGTCGGTTGTCTTGCATAAACCTTATGCGCATATCAAATCCGGTCAACCGGCATTTGGGTAGGATAGGGGAGGGGACGGGGGGCAAGAAGTTGTTGGCAGGTTCAATAGTGGCACGGGCATCTTGCCCGTGTGTCTTCCAGCGATCAAACTGCGACGCAGTAAATCTCGAAGTTGTTTCACTTACGACATCTATTATTTCCGTTCGAAGGGGCAACCTGGGAGCGCCGACGTCCTCGTCGGCTCGGGCTCGACGGCTTTAATCCCCCCATTGCCGACGCGGACGTCGGCGCTCCCAGGAGTTACCCACTGGATGCCTCGCGCATAATGAACTACCGAGATGTCTGAGGTTTTGCAGCAGTTTTAGCGAACCCCCACGCGAAAGAGCAGTCCTTGAGCCTCTACGGAGTGGCGGTAAGTTCGCATGGAGTCGCGGTAAGTTCTCCTGGAGTCGAGGCAAGTTCTTGAGAAGTCGTGGCAAGTTCTTGAGGAGTCGAGGCAAGTTCTTGAGGAGTCGCGGCAAGTTCTTGAGGAGTCGCGGCAAGTTCTTGAGGAGTCGTGGTAAGTTCTTGAGGAGTCGTGGTAAGTTCTTGAGGAGTCGCGGCAAGCGTTCCTGGAGTCGCGGCAAGTTTCTGAGGAGTCGCGGCAAGTTGTTGAGGAGTCGCGGCAAGCGTTCCTGTACCCACGGCAAGCGTTCCTGGACCCGCGGAAAGGGTTTCTGTACCCACGGAAAGGGTTCACGGAGCACCCTGTAGTACGCACAGACCAGCAGACGGCGTGCATGAAGTAACTGACTGTGCGCACTGACTGGCAAGCTGCTTGCGTATGCGGTATTGTTGATGCGGACGGCAGCCCTCTTCTTTCCTTTTGCTGCGCTCCGAGTCGGCGTACGAGCGCCTGGCAGCCCCTCAGACAGATATGGTGTCGAGCCAACCTATTTCATGGAATAAACTGCGTACCTTTGGAAAAATATTAAGCAAAGCTAGAAAATTACTTGCCAGAGCACAGCCACTTTGTTCTACTCTCGACTTCACGCCTCCGTGGTGAAATGGATTATCATTTCTGACTACGGATCAGACGTTCATGGTTCGAATCCATGCGGGGGCGCCATTACTTTACAGAACTCCAATGAGCTATGGCTGTTGGAGTTTCTGTTTTTGCAGGGGCTCCCGGCATTTGCTGGAGCAAGGAAGTTTAAAAACAGGCGCGGTTCAAGGTGTTTTGGGTTTCTACTTGTGAGCGGAGGCGCTAGCATTCGCCGCATGAATGTCGCGCCGAAGACTGCTGAACGAATCCTTTATGTTGCCATGGGGTTCTTTGCTTTGCTGCCCCTGGTTTTACTTTTTGTGTTAAAGAAAAATCCGCGCATGGACACTACTGTGGCCCCTGCAAGCACGATCTCCGCTGTCCCGGTGCAGGGAGCGATGGCAGTACCAGACATCTCACACCTGAATTCGCCGGAACAGAATATAAGCGACGACCTGGTACTCCTTCAGGAAGTACTGCGCTCGTACAAGAAGGCGAAGGGACAATTCCCCACCGGTACTAATGCGGCGATTGTCGTGCTCCTCATGAGCAAGGACAGCGGCGCACCGTGGATTCCAGCGGGCCACCGCGCTCTCTCCGCAGAGGGGCAGCTCGTGGATCGCTGGGGTACGGCGCTCCAGTTTGTTAATATGCCTGATGGCGGGATGACTATTCGCACGGCAGGGCCGGATACTCAGTATGGTACGCAGGATGACTTTCGCGTAGTGGTGGCACCCTGATTCCTTGAAGCATTCATGCTCCTGGAAGTGCCGACTTGTAATCGCGGGGCATTCTCCTACAAGTATGCCCGACAAGTCGCCATGTTAATAAATACGGAACCTACATACCTGCTGGAGCAGTACCTCCGGCTACGCCCAGTGCATAAGGGATTGATCTTCGACCTGGACGGTACGCTGGTCAACTCTATGCCGCTCCACATGGTCTCGTGGAACACGGCCATCCGCAAGTTTGGAGGAACCTTTCAGTTTGATGCCATTAGCTTCATGCAAGTCGCTGGAGTTGGCGGCAGGCATACGATCGAGTTCATTAACCAGAAGTATCACCAGTCACTTCCTGCTGAAGAAACGGTACACGACAAGGAGCTTATATATCAGGCATCCATCCCGTTGATTAAGATTATACCCGAGGTGATGGGGATTGCACTCGAGGCAAACCGAATGGGGATTCCCTGCGCGGTGGCCAGTGGCGGGCGCCGGGACAACGTACACCAGACTCTTGAAGTCGTGGGACAGACTCACCTGTTCAAGGCGATTGTTTCCCAGAACGATGTGCTCCGCTCTAAACCAGCGCCGGATATTTTCTTGCTTGCTGCTGAGAAGATGGGAGTTCTTGCTGGCGACTGTATTGTATTTGAGGATTCTCCTCTCGGCATCCAGGCGGCACATACCGCCGGTATGCAATCAGTACAGATACCGAGCCTTCTCTAAATCCTAAACAACTCTAATCCTACCATGCTCTCACCGTGTCTCCTATTCTCAGGCATCAACCAGGTAACCCTAGGGGAAACCGACATCCCTGCGCCGCTCGCTGGCGAAGTGTTGATAGAAACCCACTACTCATGCATAAGTCCAGGCACCGAGTTGCGCTGCCTGGCCGGAAAACAATCGGGTGCGCCAGCATGGCCGTATGTTCCCGGCTATGCATCGAGCGGCAAAGTCATTGCGACAGGAACCGAAGTGCAGGGAATAACCGTGGGGGATGCGGTCTTCTATGGAGGTACCAAGCACACATCGCAGGCGAAGTGCTGGGGTGGGCATACCGGACTGGCTGTAGCTGACGCAGCGAGTGTCTCTCTCGTGCCCCCCACCGTCTCGCTGGACCAGGCTTCATTGGCGAAGCTCGCGGCAATCTCCTACAGGGGAGTGCGCTTGAGCAAAGCCCAGCCGCACGAAGTCGTGCTTGTGGTGGGATTGGGTCCCATCGGGATGCTTTCCGCACTGTTGCACAACCTCACCGGAGCAAGAGTCATCGGGCTCGATCTGTCGCCAGAGCGGGTGGCTCTCGCTCATTCTCTTGGGCTTGAAGCCTATGCGAGCACTGACGGGATAGTTAAAACATTCCGCAGTATCTGCCCAGCCGGTGCCGATGTGGTGGTGGACTCCACGGGCTTCGCGCCGGTACTCACCGACACGGTGCTCTGCGCCAAGGACAAGCCGTGGGACAACAGCCTCACCCCCGCCCCACGTCTTATTGTGCAGGGCAGTTACGCAGGCGACCTCGTATTTCCCCATGGCGATGCGTTCATGCGGGAGATGGAAGTCCACTTCCCACGCGACTCACAGCCGCGCGATGTAGAAACGATCATTTCTCTGCTAGCACGTAACAAACTTAACTTCGCGCCTATTATAGGTGGGCACTTTGCTCCTGCGGAATGCGCGACAGTCTACGAGCGCTTGCGCACCTCGAAGGGGGCATTTATGACGGCGGTATTTAAGTGGCGATAAGGTAGAAGCTGAAAGCTTCTCTTGTCCGACTATTAAGGAAGCCAGGGGTACTTGCTAAAGTCGGGCTTTCGCTTCTCGAGCAGTGCCTGATGACCTTCGGCGGCCTCTTCGGTAAGGTAGTAGAGCAGCGTGGCGTTCCCGGAAAGCTCTTGTAATCCGAGTTGGCCATCGACATCGGCATTGAACGCACTCTTCAGGCAGCGAATGGCGAGTGGCGAATGCTGGAGTATCTCTTGCGCCCACTTGATGCCCTCGGCTTCGAGCTCATCCACAGGAACTACAGCATTTACCAGACCCATCTCCAGGGCCTGCGCTGCTGTATACTGCCGGCAGAGGTACCAAATCTCGCGGGCCTTTTTCTGCCCGACGATCCGTGCTAAATAGCTGGAGCCAAGCCCGCCGTCGAAGCTTCCCATCTTTGGTCCAACTTGGCCAAAGATGCCGTTCTCTGCCGCAATGCTCAGATCGCATACTACATGGAGCACATGCCCGCCGCCGATGGCGTAGCCTGCGACAAGGGCGATGACCACCTTCGGCATCGACCGGATAAGGCGCTGCAAATCGAGTACATTCAGCCGGGGCACACCCTGCTCATCCACATAGCCGCCCATGCGGTCTCCCCGCACCCCCTGGTCACCGCCCGCACAGAAAGCGTACTTGCCATCAGTATGCGGGCCCGCGCCAGTCAGTAGCACCACACCGATGGAGGTATCCTCGCGAGCATCGGTAAATGCATCAATCATCTCCGACACGGTCAGCGGCGTGAATGCGTTCCGACGGTGTGGTCGGTTAATGGTAACTTTGGCGATACCACCAGCCTTGTGGTAGAGAATGTCCTTATACTCCTTCGCGATTATCCAATTCATCGCCCCATCATCTGGATTTCTACGGAGAAATCAGCTACAAAGTAAGCCAACAGTTAAAAGCTAATATAACACCTACCCCGCCCCGGCTGATTCCAGCACCGTTTCCTCTTTCTCACGTTTGTACTGGTTTGTATAAAGCGAGTAGTAGTGGCCGCGCTTGTGGATAAGCGCATCGTGGGTACCGCTCTCCTCAATCTGACCTTTCTGGATGACCAGGATGCGAGTGGCATTGCGAATCGTGGACAGCCGGTGGGCTATCACGAAGCTGATGCGCCCGGTGAAGATGGTCTCCAACCCTTTCTGGATGAGCTGCTCGGTCTCGGTATCGATGGAGGAGGTGGCTTCATCCATGACGAAGATGCGGGGATTCGCAATCAATGCGCGGGCGAAGGATAGGAGCTGCTTCTGGCCTGTGGACAGGCGGTTGCCCCCTTCGCCTACATCGCTATCGTAGCCCTTTTCCAATGCCCGGATAAAACCATCGGCATTGACCAGACGTGCGGCCGACTCGACTTCGGCATCGGTGGCTTCGAGTCGACCGTAGCGGATATTCTCGCGCACTGTACCGCCGAAGAGGTGTGGCGTTTGCAGTACAATGCCGAGCTTTGACTGGAGCCACGCGAGACTGCGCTGGCGGTAGTCCACTCCATTGATTAATATCTGCCCGCTCGTAGGCTCATAGAAACGACAGACAAGGCTGACGATAGTGGATTTACCACCACCACTGGGGCCGACCAGCGCGATGCGCTCACCGGCATGCACCGTGAGGTTAAAGTTTCGGAGGACCGGTTCGCCCGTTGCGTAGGCGAAGGTCACATCGCGGAACTCGATGGTCTCGATGGCGTCGGGGTAGCCATCGAGTCCGAGTATCGCCGCGTCCTCACCGGGGATTTCACCATTGGCCATGGCTGTCTTGTGCGCGTCCATGCGTGCTTTTACCTCGGGAGAGTCCACGATGGCGGGCTTCGTATCAAGCAGGCTGATGACGCGCTCGCCCGCAGCCTGAGCGCCCTGCATCTCGGTGAGAATGCGGGCAATCTGGTTGATGGGGTTGAAGAACTGGCCCGCGTAGTTGATGAATGCCACCAGCGCGCCAAGAGTCAGAAACCCACCACTTACTGCCACACCCCCGCGCCAGAGCGCGAGACCGCCGGCGAGGGCACCGAGTGTCATAACCAGCGGATAATAGACGGCGGACTGGAGCGCAGTCTTGTACGCAGCCGCAAACAGATTCTGCGACAGTGTCTGGAACTCGCGAAGATTCTCCGCCTCGCGGACTAGAGTCTTCGTGGTGCGGATGCCCATCATCGCTTCATTGAAGCTGGCGGTGATCTGGGAGTTGTACTTACGGCCTTCCCTTGAGTTTAAGAGAATCTGTTTCTGGAAGTAACGACTGATGCCGATGATGGGTACAAGCGCTGCGAGTACAATGAGCCCAAGCTGCCAGTGCATGACAAGCAGGATAATGCTTATCATGGTAATGAGACAGAAGCCCCAGACCAGGTCAAGAAAGCCCCATGCGATGATCCGGGAGAGGCGATCGCAGTCGGATGTCAGCCGCGAGATCAACCAGCCCACGGGACGCGTATCGTAGAAGCTGAACTCCAGCTCTTGCAAACGGTGGAAGGCATCGCGTCGGATGTCGTGGCTCATGCTCGTAGCGAGCCCACCAGCATACATGATAAAGAACCATATATCGATGGCCAGTACAGTAGTCACCGCAACGTACATCCATGCGTAATCCCAGAGCGCGTTGGCCCCGTGGAGGACGACATCATCGATCGCTGCCTTGGTGATGAGTGCGAAGGCCGCATCGGCGATGGCGGCCACTATGGCTCCAATGAAGAGTATGATGACACGCTTGCGGTATGTACAGGCGCGCTGGAATAATCTCCGCCACAGAGCGAAGTCGAGTTTGCTGTGAAAGGTGTCTTCTTGTGGTTGAAAGGCGGACATGGCGGTTGTGGCTGTTAGTTGGTTGGTGCCAGATTGGTGAGGACTTCTGCAGCGAACTCTTCTTCCAGGCTGGTCTGTATGTTCCAGAGCCTGCGGTAGAGGCCCTCCTGTTGGGAGAGTTCGGCATGCGTGCCTTGCTGGATGATATGCCCCTTATCCAGGACAATCATTCTGTCTGCATGCATGACAGTTGTGAGGCGATGGGCAATCACCAGAGTGGTGCGCTGACCACGGCGCTTCTTCAAGGCATCGAGAATGAGGGACTCCGTCTCGCTATCCACCGCGCTGAGAGCATCGTCGAGAATGAGGATGGCGGGATTGCGCAGAATGGCACGCGCTATCGCCACGCGCTGGCGCTGCCCACCAGAGAGTGTGATGCCGCGCTCGCCAATGAGGGTGTCATACCCTTCCTTAAACCCCGTTATTGTACTGTGAATTGCAGCCGCGTCGGCAGCCGCTTCTATCTCCTCATTCTGCGCTTCGGCGCGGCCAAGGCGGATGTTCTCGCGCAGTGTTTTCGAGAAGAGAAATGGCTCCTGCATAACAACGCCCAACTGCGATCGCACCCACTGGCGGTCGAGGGTGGAGAGTTCATGGCCATCGAGCCGGATGCTGCCCTCGCTGTAGTCGTAGAGTCGCAGTAACAGGTGCATGAGAGTGGACTTTCCCGAGCCTGCAGGCCCAAGTATGGCGAGGGATTCCCCGGGGCGTACTTCGAAGCCAACGCCGTTCAGTGCGTGGCGCTCGCCACCGTGGCTGAAGCGCAGCCCACTTATCTGGATGCCACCCGCGAGGCGCTGCTCCGGTCTTGCCCCGGGGGCTTCGCGTGGAGTCTCTTCTGGCGTGTCGAGAATCTCGCGTATACGGGTCAGCGAGACGGATGCCTTGCCTAGGTCTGTCAAAACACGGCCCATGTGTCGTACCGGCCAGAGTAATGTGCCAAGGTACGCCATGAATGCAAAAAGCTGGCCCACGGTTAGCGTGCCTCCAGCCACCCAGTACGCTCCTGCAAAGAGCGCTATGCCAAGTTGTAGCAAGCTGGCGAAATCCGAGATACTCCAGTACCACGCCATCATGCGAAGCTGGTGGTACTGGTTATCGCGGTACCGGCTGTTGCGCGTGGCAAACTTCTTCTCCTCGTGCTCCTGCCGGGCAAAGGCGCGCACCACCCGAATGCCGGTGAGGTTCTCCTGAATCACCGTTGTGAGCGCGCCCTCCGCCTCGTCCACTGACTTGAACACCGCTTTTATCGAGCGGAAGTAGAAGAAGGCAAAGAGGGTAATTGGCAGAATCAAGCAGAGCGAGACGAGTGTCATCCGCGTATCTATCAGGTACATCAGTGGCAGGGCTATTCCGAGCAGCAGCACAGCGTTCCCTATCTCCACCACCTGGTTTGACAGGAACTGCTGTGTTGTATCCACGTCGGAGGTACAGCGCTGCACCATGTCCCCGGTCTCGTGAGTATCGATATAGCGGGCAGGCAGGCGCTGCACGTGGTCATAGAGGCGGTCCCTCAAGTCCCGTGCAATACCATCGGAGGCAAGCGATACCAGTCGGCCTTTGTAGTAGGCAAATATACCGCCAAACGCAGTCAGCCCAGCCATACCAATCACTACATACCACAGGTTATCCTTCAACGGGCCTGCCAAGGCCATCAGCCGGTGCGTCCATCCAAGTAGCGTCCCCGGTTCTGGAATTTTTCCAGAGAGTACGAAGTCCAGGGTCACGCTGCCAATCAGCGGTGCCAGGTAGTTGAAGAGATGGGAAACCCCCAGGCATAGAAGCGCCGCGAAGTAGAGCTTGCGACGCCCGGCCAGTAGAGCCCAAACAATTTTTAATGTCTTAAACATGACTGAATAAACGTGGTGCCTCGTTCTGCCCTAGACGGGACTAGTTGGGCAGTTTGCCAAAGCGGTGCAGCCAAACACAGCGCTGCATGAAGTGCGCCCCACCAGGCAAGCCTGCCTGGCACGGGACGTGGTAAGAAACGTAAAGGGTTCACCGCAATATGCGGGAACCAAATTTTACTACCCTTAGGATGAACTGGGTGCCAGATTCTCTGGCAGGTGTGGCTCGTAACGCTGGTTACAAGCCTTCCGTGTTACGGTCGATTAGCCTCTGAAAAGTTTACAGAGAGGAAACGACGAGTGGAAAAATGGATGGTATAAAGCAGTGTAATCATGGGAATCTCCTTGGTTTGTTAAGTCTTCGCTAGCAGAACGATTTGTTGTTGACAAGAATATTTAGTAACTCGCGCAACGTAGTGTGTGGCACAGTGTCGGCAGTTCCTCGAGAAGTTATTGTACCGCCTTTTCCACCAACAAGGCACACACAACTCCGTTTCCACCAATGAAATGGACAAGGCTAATGTTCAGATGATGGAAAACAAAGGTATTGGGCGCACTTACCACGATTTCCTGTTCGAGCGGCGCTCGGAGCATTTCGCGAGTAGAGAGACCGTATCCAGTAGTTAGATTTTCTACCATCTACAATCTGCCATCACCCTGATTTAATGTTTCAACAGATCCACGCGGTTAAATACCTCGATAAACAGGGCAACCCGCGTTATCAATGTCGGTACTGCCCATGAAGAACATCCTTTTCATTACGGCCGACGAGATGCGGGGGGATTCCGCTGGTTACGTTGGCAACCCCGATGTAAAGACTCCGCATCTCGACGCGCTCGCTGCCCGCGGGACTGTTTTTGAGAAGCATTTTGCCGCCTTCCCGAAGTGCGTGCCCTCGCGCTGCTCTATGCATACCGGCCGCTACACCCACACCGATGGATTGCGCACCGTCATGGGACCCAACCACCTGCCCAAGGGAGATCCGAACCTCGGCGAGTTTCTCCGCGAACAGGGTTACGAGACTGCCGTCCTTGGGCTCAACCATGTCTGGGATGACGCCTGGTTCTACGGCTCCGGGGCACTCAAGAACAAGAAGAGCGGCGGTGCGGTGGACTACACCTCGTTTACGGAAGGCCCACTCGGCTCGCTCTCGACCTCCGTGCGCGAATATCCCGCCGGGAAGAAACGGACCGGCCCCCACATCGACGCGCTTGCTCAAGTGGATTTCGAGGGGCTTACGCAGGGTTCGGTAAAATCGTTTCACGACGAGAACCGCGCCGATCAAGCTTGCCTGTATCTCACCGAAGTGCGCGACAAGACGAAACCCTTTTTCCTCCAGCTCAACCTCAGCAAACCCCACCCGCCCTACGGGATTCACGAGCCGTATTATTCCCTGTACGATCCGGCAGCGATCACTCCTTTCCCCGCCGATTTGCCAAGGAATGCCTCGCTCCCGCTCCGCGCCCAGCGCGAGTGGCGGCTGGGCAACGGCATCCCCCCGGAATCCCTCCGCGAAATCCAGGCCGTTTACTATGGAATGATTACGTTTATCGACGACCTCGTCGGTCAGGTCTTAAGTACCCTCAAATCCACGGGACTGGAGGACGATACCCTGGTTATATTCTCCTCCGATCACGGAGATTATGCCGGGCAGTATGGCATCAACGAGAAGTGGGATGCATCCCTGCAAGACTGCCTGCTTCACGTGCCCTTCATCCTGGCAGGACCGGGTATCACGGCGGGTAAACGCATCTCCGGTCTGAGCGAGCACGTGGACATCCCTGCCACGGTACTGGATTACCTTGGGCTCAAAGCTCCGCCTGAATGGGTCTTGCATGGACACTCATTAATCCCGGTACTGCATGGAGCCCCCACCAGGGATGCCGTCTTTGCCGATGGAGGGCACGAGGCCGCGATGCGTGCGCGCTTCAATGCCCAAACCTGGGCGGAGAAGGATGGGCGCAAGGTGAAAACCGTGGGAGGCAAGCAGCTTACCTACCAGCAATGCCCCGATGCCATGGCCCGCTGCAAGATGGTCCGCACGGAACAGTGGAAACTCGTCATCCGCGAAACCGGAGGCAACGAGCTATTTCACCTGCCCACCGATCGCTACGAGATGAACAATCTCTACGGCGACCCGCAGTACGCCGCGATCGTGGCCGACCTCCAGCTCAAGCTCATCGAGTGGACCCTGCGCACCGATACCGACCGCCCGTATCTGGCGGTGTTCGGGGCGTGATGGAGTAGGTGAAACTCCTATAGCCTAAAACTCGCAAGTCCCTGGAGTTCTCCCGAAGGGGATGACATCGCGGATATTGCCGACGCCGGTCACAAACATCAGCATGCGTTCGAAGCCCAGGCCGAAGCCCGCGTGTGGCACACTGCCGTAGCGTCGCAGATCGATGTACCACCAGTAATCTTTTTCATTTAACTGGTGGTGCTTCATGTTTTCGAGAAGCACATCGAGGCGTTCCTCGCGCTGGCTGCCGCCGACGATCTCGCCGATCCCGGGCACCAGTACATCCATCGCGGCCACGGTCTTGCCATCGTCATTTACGCGCATGTAGAAGGGCTTGATCTCGCGCGGGTAGTTATAAACCGTAGTGGGGCACTTGAAGAGCTCCTCCGTGAGGTAGCGTTCGTGCTCGGACTGGAGGTTGGTGCCGTACTCCACGGGGTATTCGAACTTCTTGTCCGACTTGAGCAGCAGCTCAACGGCCTCGGTGTAGCTGATCCGCTTAAAGGGGCGCTCCAGTACAAACTTCAACCGCTCGGTCAGGGTCTTGTCCACAAACTTGTTGAAGAAATCCACTTCTTCCGGGCAGTGTTCGAGGATGTCTTTAATCAGGTGCTTAACGAAGGCCTCGGCAAGGTCCATGTCGTCAAACAGATCGGCAAAGGCGATCTCGGGTTCGATCATCCAGAACTCGCTGGCATGGCGCGAGGTGTGGGAATTCTCGGCGCGGAAGGTCGGACCAAAAGTATATACATTGCTCAAGGCGCAGGCAAAGATCTCGGCCTCCAGTTGCCCGGAGACGGTCAGGTAAGCCCCCTTCTGGAAAAAGTCCTGGGAGTAATCGATCTTGCCCTCGGGACCGCGTGGCGGCTTCTCCATATCGAGTGTGGTGACGCGAAACATCTCACCCGCGCCCTCGCAGTCACTCGCCGTGATGATCGGGGTGTGGACGTAGGCGAAGCCCCGTTCTTGAAAGAAGTTGTGGATCGCGTAGGCCAGGCGGCTGCGCACGCGGAAGACGCATCCAAACAGGTTCGAGCGCGGGCGCAGGTGGGCGATCTCGCGGAGGAACTCCATCGAGTGCCCCTTCTTTTGCAGCGGGTAAGTGGCATCTGCCGGGCCGAGAAGCTGGAGGGTTTCGGCGGTGACTTCCCAGGATTGCCCGGCGCCCTTGGAGGCGACGAGTTTCCCGGTCACAGAGACCGCCGCGCCGGTGGCCAGTTCCGCCACTACTTTGTAGTCGGGGATCGTGGCATCGACGATGACTTGCAAGTTCTTGAGGCTTGAGCCGTCGTTAATTTCAATAAAGGAGAATACTTTGGAATCCCGCCGCGTGCGTACCCAGCCCTGTACACAGATACTATCCGAGGGGCCGGTGGCAGCGAGGGCCGCTTTAACCGTTGTACGTTTCATGCTTACGGCATTAGCGGATTCCCCAGTACTTATCGAGACAAAAGGGAACGGGTCGTACTATGAAGGAAACCGGGTGGTGAATCAGGCGGGAATCGAATCGGCGCAGATTGCCGCACCAAAGTCCAACCCCAGAAATGAAAATGCCGCAGGTAATGGAGTCATAAAGACTCTCGTTGCTCGAAGCAAAAAAGTTACCTGCGACAGAAGAAATATACAACGATGATGTTATTTTGCAAAACAAATTCTGAAAGTAGGCAACTTAAGGCTCATATTCGTCTCGGGAATGTGAAGATAACCGACCGATAAACAAGATGGAGAAAAAAGTCATCCCAGTAATACTCGCAAGTCCCCGGAGTTCTCCCTACAAAGGGATGATATCGCGGATGTTGGCTACGCCGGTCACAAACCTTAGTTTCTGGACGTGTTAATCTGGCCCGGATCTCCACATAACCCCATAAATCGAGTGGACCACAGCAATAGAGCGACTAGCATCCGGTTGCTCAATCATCGGCAACCTACGGTACCATCATACTATGCATACGCAACCACTTCCCTTTCGCATTGGTCATGGTTTCGATATTCACCGCTTCGCCCCGGGGCGCAAACTTATCCTAGGCGGGGTGGAAATTCCTGAAGGCCTGGGTCTGGATGGGCATTCGGATGCAGATTGCCTGACGCATGCCCTGGCCGATGCGATTCTCGGCGCATGCGCCTTGCCGGATATTGGGCATTATTTTCCGAACACGGACCAGACAATCGCTGGGATCAATTCGCAGCACATTCTCCGCAAAGCTTGCGATGAGGCAGAGCGCTTGGGGTATAGGATTGGCAATTGTGATGTATCCATCATTGCCGAAATTCCCAAACTCGCCCCACATCTGCCCGCGATGCGACATTGCCTGGCCGAAACTATGCGCATCTCCGAAAAGGATGTCGGCCTCAAGGCCACAACCAACGAAAAGCTCGGGTCCCTGGGCCGCAAAGAGGGAATAGCCGCCCATGCCGTGGTGATGCTCTTTCGGAATGTAGAGTAACTCAAGCTTCCTGCTTGAATACAGTGCATCTCACTTTCTGGACCTATTAAATGGATTAGCCGCAGAAAAGAGGGTCAATGGCTGTTTTTGGGTTACAAACACGCAGCTTCATGGGTCAATGGCTGTCTTTGGACCTCGACTCCGGAATGCTTCTCAAGCCCCCGCCTTCCTTCAGGGATATGTCATTTCCGATGTCAGAGTGATGTACAAAGGTCACAGACTTTCCGTAGGCCCCTGCACGAACCTATTTCAGTGTCACGGACTGTCCGTGGGTTCCTGCAAGGACCTATTTCAGTGTCACGGACCGTCCGTGACCCCTGCACGGACCCATTTCAGCGTCATGGACTGTCCGTGGGATACTGCACGGACCTATGTGAGTGTCACGGACTGTCCGTGGGTCCTTGTACGGGCCTATTGCAGTGTCACGGACTGTCCGTGGCTTATGAATGGGACTCTATAGTGTGTCACGGACAGTCCGTGGCGTATAATCGCAACTTCAGGTGGTCTTGCATCATCTATTCCTACGACTTCCGTTCTCCATAGCTTAAATAGAGTCACGTCCTTGGCGTCACTGTAGTCCGTAGCAACAACTTCGAAATGCACCGGCTTGAATACGTTTAGCGTAGAAAGGGGAGCGTCTCGTCAAAACCCATCGACAAAGCACAAACGTACAGGGACTAGGCGTTGTTAACAACAGCCGCAGTACAATCACTGGATGGAATAGTCTTCCCATGTCTGGGTAAATACTTCTGCCTCAAGAGCCGCCATAGCACGACAAAGAAGGCGGTGAGAGGGATGGCAAGGATCATACCCAGGATGCCATCCAGCGCCACACCCCAGAAAAAGATGGCTATGATGATGGCGAGGGGATTCAGGCCGGTGCTCTTTCCCATGATCTTTGGCGTGAGGAAGTACCCTTCGAGGCATTGTGTCAGGATAAATACAACGAGTACCAACCCGACTAATACGCCACCGCCCTCGGGCTGAAAGAATGCCACCGGAAGCGCTACTGCCAGTCCGATTATGGTGCCGAGGTAAGGGATGATGTTTAGCAGGCCCAGGATTATACCGATGATTAAGCCAAACTTTAGTCCTATAATAGTGAAGCCGAGGGACATCACTATGCCCATAATCATTCCGATCAATATCTGACCACGAAAGAAGGCGACTACACTGCTGGCAAACTCCTGCACGAGAAAGAGTATATCGGCTAGCCACGGTTCTGGCAGAAAGGCGAGGTGTACTCGAAGATCGGCCATAAGGTCGCGCTTGGTCAGAAGGAAGAAGAATAGATAAACGGGGATAATAGCCAAACCCGTTCCCAGGCCAATGACTGCTTTAATCCACGCGCCAATAGTCTGTACGGCGGGTAACGTGAAGCTCAACAAGCTCTTGCTCAGCGCGCCTAGTGAGTCCCCTATCTTCTGTATGGCCTCATCGCTGAGATGGTCGCGCATAAATGCCAGGATTTGCGGGTATTTCTCGACCCCGTAATCTCGTCCCTTCTTTAGAAGCTCAGGAATGAGGGTCCCTACATCGATAATCTGGCTGACCAATACAGGCAGGATGAAGGAGGCTATGCCAGCCGCGAGTACGACCCCCAGCGCATAGAGGAGTATTATAGACTTCGTGCGTGATAGCTTCAGGTGGTCCTCAAACCACAACACCACCGGACGAACCAACATGGCCAGTATCCCCGCAACAGCCAGCGGCCATAACACACTTGAGAAGAAGAGCACGAACCCGCGTAAAAGCAGAAATAGCGTAAGCCCCACCGTGATAAGCACACAGACTCCGAGCGCAGTGAGCGCCGCCGCGAGTATCTTGCGCTGCTGCACACTGAGGAGAGGAAGGTTTTTACCAGCATCCATGAATCCATGATTGTCTCTCACAGCAACGGCGTCAATCAAAGGCAGAAGGAAGAGAAGACAGAATGGAGAATGCAGAGGGCAGAAGGCAAGAAGGCAGATGGCAGAAGGTCAAGGCAGATGAAGACAGAAGGCTCTGCATGTCCATCAAGTCCATTCCCGTCCCCGTCCATTCCTAGATCGCATGGCTCAACCTACGCCCACTACCACCGCCCCGCTACCCAGCCGACAGCTCCGACTGCTACTACCAAAGGCTAAAGGGTATTGACATACGGCAAATATAGTACTTTAACACGTGTTAGTCAGTGTTAGTTCTTCCGCAACTTCTGTTTCCTTAGTTCGCCTCAGTACAGATAACCCCCAAATACTCATGACTATTCGGTCCCCATCAAGTGGGCTTGGTAGTATATGTACCGCACATCTTACCGATGAGCTATGCTCTGTGTGGTCGGAAGATAATCCTTGGATGCCCTACGCACTAAGGAACGGCTGTACTGTGCAAATCGCTTTCCCTGTTCTTTGTCCGCTTTAGTAAGTACTTCAAATCCTGTAACTCCTATGAAATATCCCTGTAATCCAACCACTATCGCAGTACCTCGCATTCTTGCGGGGTTATTGCTCAGTGCGCTCGCCAGTAGCACACTCATCGCCCAGACCAACGAGTGGAACTCCACCACCGGAGGCAACTGGGGTGATTCTACCAAATGGACACTCGGCAGCGTTCCCAATGCAGCCGGTTCAGTGGTGCTCTTTGACAAAAATATAACTGGCGACCAGACCATCACACTCAATGTGGATGCGACGGTCGGCAGTCTCACACTACAGGATACCACCCGAAGTAATAAGTGGACGATTGGTGGCACGAATATACTGACCTTCGACAACTTGGGCGCAGGGGCGTATCTTAATATCAGCAATGCGAATCCTCAGTACACGATTAGTGCACCGGTGGCGCTGGCGGATAATTTGACTTTAAACACCGGCTTCTCGGGAGCCAGTGGAAATAGCCAGGGGCGCTTCGATTTTGACGGCAATATCACTGGCAACGGCAAGAGTATCACCGTCAATGGTCGGTCTCAGTTTATGTACGATCAGGCAGCCACTTCGATCACGGATGTGGCTGGCATTAACTTTAACAACGCATCAACTTCTGACGTTCTGCGCCCAATCACGCGAGCAGGTGGCGGATTCACACTGAATCAAGGGCTGATGGCTAATACGGTCACCGTTGGCGGTACCACGAATTCTACAACACTAGGCGGAGCATTTGCTGTTGGCGCACGGGGAGTCGGAGCAGTGAATCTCCAGCAGTCAATAACAGCCACGGATTTCGTAGTCAAAGGGGATGGGTTACAGGCGAAGTATTTTCATAGTAATAACACACAGGGCAGTGTTAATCCACGCAACCAGGTAGCTCTGACGAACACTGTGGCGAACGCCTTTAGTGGTAACACCAGCGTGACCGGTGCGTTGCTCCATCTGGACTTCGGGAACGGTAATGTAACCAAGATAAATGCCGCAGGCACACTCACCCTGAGTGGTGCGACTGTGCTTGCCGACGACGCCTCAGCCGCAGCGGCTACGCAAACCGTTGCCGGTACAACAATTGGCGTTGGCGAATCGAACGTTGAGGCGCGCCGCAATAATACCCAGAATATCACGCTTAATCTAGGAACCATCACTCGCAACGATGGCGGTACCGTGGTGTTTCGCTATAACGACACGCCCGGTACGATTGGCACGAACTCCTCGATCACCACCGCAAATCCCGCCACCAATGGCATCCTCGGCGGCTGGGCTACTCTGGCTACGAATGGCACGAATGCGATAGACTTTGCCGGGGTTAATGTGTCGGGAGTCATCTCTGTGCCTACCTACACCGCGGTTACGGCCACCGGGATCAATGATGCGACCAAGAACGCCAACTATGATAGCGGTACCAGCCTCACGCTCTCGGGCGCGGTCAATGCAAACTCCCTGCGAGTGCGCAACAACGCGAACGGAGTGCTTACCATGAATACAGGAACAAATAACATTACCCTGAATACTGGCGGGTTCCTGATTGATAATTATGGCAACAACAACTCAGCTAATCTAGTCATAAATGGAACAGGCATCATCGGGGGCAATACAGCCAATGATGATCTTTATATCCACCAGCGCAATAACCGCACAACGATTGCGAATCCGTTGATCGGTGCTGGTACTGGAGAACTTTACAAGAGCGGCTTCGGGATGCTCACTGTCACCGCGCCTGCACAGTACACCGGCGGAACGACAATCAATGGCGGTATACTTAATGTATCCAACGACCAGACTCGCCTGAGCTCAGGCAATCTGCGCCTGACCAATGGTGGGCAGTTGGGTGCGAGTGGCACGTTTACTCGTGGCATTGGCACCGGAGACGGACAGGTACAGTTTGGTGTTGGCGGCGGTGGATTCTCCGCACAGGGGGGCGCACTCACGGTTAACATCGGTGGAGCCGGAGCCACGCTGACCAAGGACGATATCAACGGAAATATAAGCCTGAACAATTCTACGTTCTCCACGCACGTGGTTACCCTCGTAAATCCCGTGGATGTCACTGATGGCGTAACCATCTCGGTCGGTGCCAATGTAGCCCCTGGGCAAAGAATGCAATCGAACAACGGTGTTGCCTATGCTGTCCTTCAGGGAGGAACCACCGGTACTGGAAATCTTCAGGTTTATGGCTTCGGGCAGAACTCTGCGAATCCGAATGACAGCGGGCATGCGGCAAGTGGCATGCTCGTGCCATCGGGTGGGCTTAACCACACCGGTAATATTGAAGTAGTTGGCGCCAGTCTCTATATGGGCGACTTCTCCGCCCTCGCTAATCGCAATACTGCACTCCAAGTCGGTGGACAACTGGCGGGCTTCGGCACGCTGACCGCCGCAGTCGGTGGGGGGAATGGAGAAATCCAGTTCCAAACAGGTACATTTCTTCGCAGTGGTGGGTTTGCCGCGGTTGGTGGCCCGCTGGTCGTGAATCTCGGCGGTGCTGGTGCAGCGCTGTCTGATCCGGAAGGTATAGCACTGGGGAATGCGTTCTCTACCCATACGCTAGAATTCCAAAACAATCTCAGTGGCAAGAACTTTAAGGTCGCTGGACCAGTCCCGGTGATAATGTCTGGTAAGATTTCCGGTGCCGGTTTCACGGTAGGTAATAATTCGCCGACTGCCGGTATATTAGTCGCGACGAATCCAGGCAACGACTTCACGGGTACGGTTTCAGTAACCGGCTCCATCTATCGTGCCGGTAGTGCAGCCGCCTATGGCGCAGCCGGTGGTGGAAATAACGGTGGCGGTGGTACACATGATCTTAATGGCTATAATTTCAGCGCGGAAAACTTCGCATTTAATGGTAACGGGCAAGGCCCGCTCTCCATTCCCCGCCTGATCAACAGCAACACGACTAGCACGGCATCCATTGGCAATTTTGTACTCGGCGGTGGCCTCTTCGGTGGTGGCACGTATTTAGGTGGACCGGGCAATCTTGATATGAATAATATCACCGGTAGCAGCGATAGTGGGGGTACAGTAGCCTGGCGTGGTACTGGAACCTTGACCATTAAAGGTAACGCTTCCGCGGTGGTCCTAACAGGCACCAATCAAGGCTTTGGCATGAGCTTCAACGGTGGTAGGATAGTCCTCGACTACGCTACAGACACCGGGAATAAACTCCTGTTTGGTAATACAGGCACAGGCGCGCCTACCTTTTCTTTGAATCAGACAGCCTTTGAGCTGAAGGGTAATGCTTCGACCGCAGTCACCCAGTCGCTGACTACGGCAAATAATTCCGTAGCCAACATCAACAACGGCGCGTCCTCAGTAAGAGCGACCACTCGCGGTCAGGATGTTACCTTTAATATGAACGCGCTGTCCCGAACCAATTTCGGTACGGTTGATTTCTCCACGGATCAGACTGCTGGCGGAACGGCTAAGATCACAACCGATACCGTTAACAACAATCGCGGCATTCTCGGTGGTTGGGCTACTTGGGAGAAGACCGATTGGGCAGTGAACTCCACCAACGGCGCGGATGGCGCCGTCGGTCCGCTTGCCGCAGGCAGCTATGCGGACAAGGCGGATGTTTCCACTTGGGCAGCCAGTGACCATGTTACCAACAACGGTGCTGGCTATTCCGGCACGACATCCACGGTGAATATCTCCAGTCTGCGATTCAACAGTGCGAATGTATCGGACATTTCGATTGCTGCAGGGAACACCGTGACAATCGGTGATACTGCAGCTGGCCCCGCTGGTAGTGTCAGTGCACAGACGGGCGGCATTCTCGTCACCCCTCTCGTGGGTGCGAATACTAGCACCATTTCCGGCGGTACCATACAAACCTCTGCGGGGAATTTCGATCTGGCTATTCATCAATATAATACTCAGGGCGATTTGGTGATCAACTCAGTCATCGCAGGAAACTCTAATGGCAACATTGTTAAGACGGGTGACGGCAAACTCATCCTGAATGGCACCAATACCAACAATGCCACCATGCGTATCTATGGGGGCACAGTGGAAGTCCCTGCTGTCGCGAACGCAGGGACGGCCCAGCCGCTTGGCCAAGATGCAACAGTATTTATGGAAGGCGGCTCAACGCTGCGCTATACAGGGGGCGATGCTTCGACCAACAAGCGCATTACTATTGGTATCGGCGGTGCCACGCTGGATGCCTCGGGTACGGGTACACTGACCATTAATCCAAACGCATCGAATACGACAACTATTGGCGGTTATGTTTACAATTCATCAGAAACACGCGATGCCGATACGAGTATGCCTAACCTAATCCTCACAGGCTCGGGTAACGCGATCATGAACGGAGCCATTCTCCTGACAAGTCCGGCGGAAGCGACGAACTCACCCGACTCTGCGGTCGTTGAGGGCATTACGCAGCTCACCAAGGACGGAACCGGTGAATGGACTCTCAACGCCAGCAACTACTGGCAGGGTGGGACAATTATCAACCAGGGCACACTCACCCTCGGTCATGCCACAGATACACTCTCGAACAACGGCCCGGTAACCGTGAACACGGGCGGCACTCTGAGGGTGAACGCTCTCGATAACATTGGCACGCTTCGTCTGCTGGGTGGGTCTGTAACGGGCTCGGGCACACTTACTCCGATGGCAGTTACCGCAACAAGTGGTAGCATTAGTGCCAATCTTGATGGTCTGCTGACTCGCTTGGATAAGAACACCAGCGGTGTGCTTTCCCTCTCCGGAAACAATTCCTACGCGGGCGGCACATTCGTCAATGAAGGCACCCTCTTGGTGAATAACACTGTGGGTTCTGGTACTGGAAGCGGTGCCGTGACTGTTGCATCAGGGGCAGTGTTGGGCGGCAATGGCTTTGTCGGTGGTAATACTACTGTCTCCGGTATTGTGGCGCCAGGTAACTCGGCTGGCACATTAACCTTCGCTCAAAATCTCACTCTGCTCGCAGGTGCCAAATTGCAAATGGAAATCGGTGCCGATGCACTCGGTACTGACAAAGTTGTTGTCGCTGGTAACTTTGATTCCAGTGCAGGCGGGCTCACAATTGACTTCAAGCTCCTCGGGCTTCCTGCCATGGGAACTGAGTTTACCCTGTTAGATGTCAGTGGCACTGCCAACTACGGCACGATCACCTTTATTAGCAGTGACGGCAGCTACCCAACCGCGTGGCTCGAACAGAGCAACTTTGTGATCAGCAATGGCGACTTAATCTATACCGCAGTTCCAGAACCTGCCATGATGGCTACCGTCTTCGGTGCACTAATTATGGTCGCAACATTCCTCTTCCGTCGTCGGCAAAACCACTAGAGTGCGTCCAGCTATCGATGTCTTGATGGTACTCTTTGCTTCTAGTTACTAATTCAGAAAGGGCCTTCAGCTATTGCTGAAGGCCCTTCTTGTCTTATGCATCAGAGCGTCTCGCTCTGGTGCGAATGCCTTTGGCTCGAATGCCGTTTGCGTGCGCGAGCCCCCCCGTCCACATTGGTTGGCAGCAGAGCACGCCGGCACCGCCAAACCTCAGTAAAACTGGCATTTTTAGTTGAAATCATCCGCAGGTTTGAATGAATCCTTCAAGAGTGAGTTTAGAGCGGTCCAGTTCGAGGTTCTTGGGCTGTTTCAAGTGGCACGGGCATCTTGCCGGCATCTTGCCCGTGTGTCTTCCAGCGATCATCACAGAGCCCGTACATGGGCGAGACGCCCATGCTACGCGCGAGCCATTGGCACTTCTGCCAAGGAGACTAGAGCTTGAGCGTAATAGAAAACAGCGTGCCCTCCGCCTCGGAGCTGCTGAATGCCACGGTCCCGCCCAGATACTCTTCCCCAAATAGTTTAATGGAGTAGGTGCCCAAGCCGCGTCCCACTTCGTCCTTCGTGGAGAAGTTCCGCTGAAATATTCTGTGTGTATATTTCAGCGGAATCGGCTGCCTGTTCCAGACGCTCAGTTTAACGGTTTCTAGACCAGACTCAATCAGGAGTCGGACCGTATCACCCGGAGCGCTCGCTTCCATCGCGTTGACCAGCATATTCCCCAATACACGTCCGAGAAGGAACCCGTCGGTGTTAAGAATAACTTCCGGCATCGGATCGGGGAAGATGAGTTCTTTCTGGTCGGCTGCCGGGTGCTGCAGGTAGGTTTGGCGCAGTTCTTCGATGATCTGCGCAAGGGAAATGGGGTGCAGGTCGCAGAGATAGCCGGCATCCGCATAGGCCAGGCTTTGTTGCACAGAGATTTCACGATGCAGTCGCAGGGCGAGCTGTTTGACTCGAGCGGATACTTCTCCGGGCTTCGCCGTGGTCATGCGGGTAAGTAAATCACTGTTGGCCAACAAGCCGGTGAGAATATTTTTTACATCATGAAGGAATATTCGGTTGAATGCGCGTGATTCCTGTAGCTGCGTTATATCTTGAATGAAGAGAAGAAGCACCACCTGATCTCCGATCTGCATGGGAACAGAGCGTACTCGAAGGTAAAACTCCTTGATCCGGCCATCCTTGAACTGTGTCAGGGAGCAGTTTCTCTCTACTGGTTCTCTTGTACTCAGGCTGGTAACCATGGCCACCACGGCTCCACAGGTGGCACAAAACTGGGTCGTTCCACAACCAGCGGGTTTGTCATGAGCATGGATGCAATTCAACGACTCCCCTACTCGCAGCCCCAGTGTATTTTCCAAGTCGTCAATTCCAAGCATCTCCATGAATGTTTTGTTAACGGCGAGTATCTGCCGTTTGTCATTCAACACAGCAATCAACCCCCACATAGAATCCAGCAACCCATCAACCACGGGATTGTTACTAATTAGCTCCACCTGTTTCAGCAATTGCTCAGGTTTCTCCCTCGGGGCAGATGCATAGTAAGTGTCCGTGGCCACGCCTCATTAATAATACGAGTGGGCAGTGCTATCAAGTGAATTGTCAGAGTTTGGTTGCATCGGTGCATTGGCGGAGCGGACCGTAACCGGGCGCAAACGGGCATCCTGCCAGGTTGCATGCTAATTCGATGAATCCAATTAACAATAATGGACCTTTTTGGCATGTTTCGTAAATGAAATTTGAGGAATTGCTCAGTCTCCCATCGGACCCACCGTGGTTTGATCTCGTGACACTGGCGCAGATGACTGGGGAGAATAAGGGTGCCTTGACACATCAGCTCTCGCGTTGGTCGAGGGAGGGAAAGGTGTTGCCGTTACGGAGGGGCGTCTACGCATTGGCCGATGCTTATCGGAAGCAGCGGGTGCAACCAGCAGCCCTGGCGAATGCACTATACACGCCATCCTATCTGAGCGGATTATGGGCACTCGGCTTCTATGGGTTGATCCCGGAAATGGTGATATCCTTTACAAGCGTGTCGACCCGGGTTACCCGGCAATTTGAAAACGCATTTGGGAATTTTCACTACTCGAATATGAAGCAATCTGCATTCTTTGGCTACGAGGCGCGGATGATTGACGGTGTAAGTGTGTTGATCGCTGCACCAGAGAAGGCACTGCTCGATCACTGGCACCTAACACCGGGAGTTTGGACATCGGAGCGGCTGGATGCGATGCGTTACCAAAACTATGAACTGGTGGACAAGGTGAAACTGCGCACTGCGGCAGCACGGTTTGAATCCCCCGACTCATCGTCGCGACGGAGGCATTCCTCGCACTGTGTGAAGCTGAAATGGAAGGGACTGTCTCACTATGAAAGACGCAGCCTTGCAGTTGGTTTCAAATATTGCCGATCCAGTGCAAAAGCTGAATCGATTGCGCGAGTACACTCAAGCATTCGCTTTGCGTTCGTTGCACGAAAGTGACGCATTCAAGTCAATTACCTTTGTAGGCGGTACTGCATTGCGTTTCTGCATGGATTGCCCCGTTTTTCGGAGGATTTGGACTCTCGCTGATTCAACCGGGAACCTATGAACCCACGAAGTGGTTGAGCAAGTTGCGCAGGGATTATGAGCGGGCTGGCTTCACCTGCGAGATCAAGTGGAATGACCGCAAGACCGTGCATAGTGGGTGGATTGCGCGCCGGGGCTTCTACACGACGCAGGGCTTGCGAGCATGCCTAACACGCGAACACTTGACCGGCCTGCTATCTACTAGCTACTAACTACTGACTACTCCCGCCCGTCCCCACTCCAAACCGGCAGCTATGGGCGCTGAAGCCGGCACCGAAGCTTACGAGCCACCAGTCGCCTGCATTGTCCGGGGAGCTGCTGCGGAGGGCCTCTTCGAGGGCGAAGAGTACCGAGGGGCTGCTCATGTTCCCATAACTGCGCAGGATGGTTCGGCTGGCTGTGAGAGGATGGTGCGGGAGGGCTTCTTCGAGGGCGTTCAGCACATCGCGCCCGCCGGGATGAGAGATGATCTGGCTGATGGGCAGGGCTCCGTCGTCGTGTTTAGTTCTGGCGAATAGCTGACTGACAGCGTTTGCGGCCAGGGCAGGGACTCCGGGGTCGAGGAGGTTGCGGAGTTTGCCGTCCTTCTGCTCGAAGCGGAGTTTGTCGCGCTCGGCAGGGAGGTGCAGGGTATCAAACGCCCTGCAACCGAGTCCGGTTGGTCCCGGTGTGCTTCGCCAGAGAGTCGCGGCGGCGCCGTCTGCAAAGAGACATGCGCTAATGATTACGCCGGGGTCATCGTCCAGATAGAATGCAGCGGAGCATATCTCGACTGCGATGCATGCCACGACCGCGTCCGGATGCGCTGCCAGGACCGCCTGAGCAGAGCGTAGAGTAGGTATGGCGGCTCCGCAACCAAGGCCGACGAGGTCCTGTAAATACGCATCGGTCCGCAATCCGAGCTGCTCCGCCACATAGCTCGATACGCCCGGGCAGAGATATCCGGTGCAGGTACATACGAGCAGGGCGTCTATCTTATCGGCGTTCATCCCAGCCTTCTCGAGTGCGACAGTTAGTGCGCGGCCCGCGAGCATTGGGGCTTCTTCGCGAAAGGCGGTGTTGAGCTGGTCTGCATTGAGATCAAAAACATTCTTGATTGCGGGAATCGCAAAATGGCGCGTCGCTATCCCGCTTTCGCCCTTAAGGATGCTTTGCAGGATGAGGACGGAGCGCCGGCTCAACCGTTCGCGAGCGCTGGAGTGTTGGGCGATTTCCCAGCATTCCATCTGGGAGTATGTCGCGTCGGGAACTGCTGTGGCGAGGGCGTGTAGATACATGGGAAGTTGGGGGGATCAGTGAAGAAGGTGGTATATCTGTCGCATAGGTAGCAGCCCCGTACGGTTGGCTCTTGCCAGCCAGTGCTGTCGTCCGGGTGAGAAAAGAAACGGGTGCAGCGTTTGCGCCGCACCCAGCCGGGTGCGGAAGCGCCGACGCAAGCGGTTATTAATGCTTGTCACGGTTTGGAGCCAGTCGGCTTCGCCGCGGCTCCACTGTATGAGCGGGTCGAGTGCCTCGTTAGCGCTCTGGAACGCCATCGCCATTCCGTGTCCGGTGAAGGGAGGAATAACGGCAAAGGCATCCCCCAGACGGATGCGCCCGGGTGCTATGCGGTGCCTGCCAAAGCCCACTCCGGCGACGGAGGCGTGGGATTCCGGGCATATCGCGGCGTCTTGTAAGCGATCCGCCAGCGCCACTAGGCCGACAGCTCTCAAATATACCGGGAGCACGGTTTCGCGGGTGGTTGACAAGCCCGTTTGTTTGCGAAAGAGACCACAGACATTTACCCTGTTGTCCTCCACCGGACAGAGCCCCACGTAGGCCTCGCGGCCAAGGTGCAGTTCAAGTTCACTGCGAAGCACCAGCCCGCGTACGTGCATCTTTAGCCCGAGCCAGTCGGTGGGTCGACGCTCCCGTCCGGTGCAAAAGACACGTCCTGGAGGGGCTGGTGCCAGATCGACTCTCGTTCCGGTTCGGAGGTCACCTCCAGCGGCGACAAAGGCCTCCACCAAGCGTTGGTCCAGAGTGAAACGGCTCAAGGTAAGTGCCGGAGACGGCAGGCGGTGTCTCCGCAGTTCCACCCCGTGCAGAAACCACGTAACGATGGACATTCGTCCCGCATCTGCAAGAAAGGGGGCCAGCCCCAGTCGTGCGGAAGTAGTCTCATCCAGGCCCGTGATGAATTCCCCGCACACGCGGTGCCTCGGGTACTGACCTGCATCGAACATCGTGACCGGGATATTATGCTGGCGCAGAGCGAGTCCGAGGGAGAGACCAGCCAGACCTCCACCAATGATCTCCACAGAAGATAGCGGTCGCGCACTCATCCTCGCCTTTCGGCTATTAAGCGATACGCACCGAACCGTGCAGCCAGGGTGCGCCATCGCCATATGTCCGGATCGAGCCCAAGCAGCTCGGGTAACTCATCTACTTGAAACCCTGCGGCGATGCTGACATGGCCATCATGCCGGGTGACGGGGCTGGCACGCATGCAGACGCATAGCAGTGCGAAGAGCCTCTGATAACGGCGGTACCGTGCAGGCTCACAAGCCACGAGTACCCGGGTATGCGGGCGAAGACTTTCGCCAATCACACCCAGTGCAGACTTGTCGAAATGATGGAAAATCAAATTGCCGATGACTACAGGATAATCGCCCCAACCGTGGAATGCAAGCAGGTTAACTTGATGCCAGCGAGCCTGCGCCGGCCAGTTTGCCGGGGCTGGGCAGCGATCGATTCCATCCATATTCGGGATTTCGCAGCGCAGCCGGGCACAGAGCTCGCCGTCACCGGCACCGAGTTCAAGCACACGCTCGCCCTGTCTGACGAGTGGAGGCAGCACCTGTCGGTACCACCGCTCATTCCCCATGATCGCGTTTATGTAGCGCAAATCCCTTCGCGAACGCCGCGCCTCCGGTGTCTCCGGTGATAGAGTATCCAGTAATTCGGGGGTCAGTACGCGATGCATTACAGGTTTAGATTGAATACGTTATACAGTATCATCGACCTGATCTCAGAATACGCAAGAGGGTAAGGATGAAGTTGGCAGTTTGCGGGTCGGAGATCCGCGGATGGCCCACCCGGCCAAAACAACTTCACTGTTCGAGATCGGTCAAAGTCCGGGGGCAGACACGATTGACTGCCTACCCTATGCCTGTGCATCTAGACTCACAATCCCATCGATGGCATGATGGCGAGGTCGTGGGCTATGCTCTGCTTACAAGCAGCAGGATCCACATAGGCGGCGAAGGCGATCATGGCGGCGTTATCACCGGTGTGGCGCGGGTGGGCGGCGAGAAGGGGAATGCGGCGGCGGGAGGCCAGGTCGGCGAAGCGGGAGCGGAGGGCCTTGTTGTTCGCTACGCCGCCAGAGAGGCCGAGGCTGACAAAGGGGCCGTACTGGGTGAGGGCTTGGGTGGTCTTGCGGGAGAGGGCGTCGATCACGGCGGTTTGGTAGCTTGCACAGAGGTTGGGCAGGCATTGCTGGAGTTCATCATCCGGCAGCTTTTCCATGAGGTAACGCAGGCTGGTCTTCAGTCCGCTGAAGGAGAAATGCATCTCGCTGGCGGAAGGGAAGGCGCGCGGGAAATCATAGGCTTTCGGGTCACCAGTGGCGGCGAGTTTCTCGATGTGTGGTCCGCCCGGGTAGGGAAGACCCAGAAGCTTGGCGCCCTTGTCAAGGCCCTCGCCGGCTGCATCGTCCACCGTTTGGGCAAGGATCGTAAGCTGCCGCTCGCGGTCGATGGCGAAGAGTACGGTGTTCCCACCGGATACGATGAGCCCAAGGTGTGGGAGAAGGCTTTTCCATGCGTTTGGAAAATCGTTCAACGCTGCGGCATGCGTGGCGATGAAGGGCGAGAATGCGTGGCCGCGCAGGTGGTTCACCCCCACGAGCGGGCACTCCCAGGCGAGGGCTAGACTCTTCGCCAGGGCCACGCCGAGGGCCAGGCAGCCTGCGAGGCCGGGGCCGTGCGTTACTGCTATGAGCGTTGGTTTGCGGCCCGCGAGTACTTTCTGCGCCTCTTGCAGAAGCCAGGGAAAGTTCGCCAGGTGCTCGCGACTGGCGAGATCGGGCACCACGCCACCGTAGATTTTATGCAAGTCCAACTGGGAGTGTACCCACTCGCCGAGCAGTCCTTCAGAGGGGGTGAAGAGAGCCAGTGCAGACTCATCGCAGGAGCTTTCTATGGCGAAGATCAAGCGTAAATGTCCTTTAGTTGCAGGCACTGAGCGAGTGGTAGAATGCCGTCCGACGCCGAGGGGTCGAAGAGGCTGGATGCCGCAACACAAACGGCCAGCTCCAGAGCGCGCGGCCAGCTCCAGCCTTCGTGCAGCGCGTAGAGCAAGCCCGCAGCCAGTGCGTCGCCTGCTCCCGTAGCCCCGGTAATTTTCTCCTTCGGGAGCTTGAGTGCAGCCTGGTGAAAGGCGCGCCCATCTTTCGTTACTACGTGCACTCCTCGTGAGAAGTGGATAACTACTGCCTCGTTTACTCCGCAGTCCAGCAGCACACGCGCGGCGTTGCGGATGGTGGCTGTGTCGATTTCCTTATCCTGTCCGAGTTCCAATCCCGTTGCCAGACCGGCCTCAAACTCATTCAGGCAAAGGATATCCACTTCTCCCAGCGCTGCCTCGATGATCGCGCTGGCTTTAGGGTGCGCGACACTGACTACATCGACAAATGTGCGTAATCCCGCCTTGCGCGCAGCCCGCAGGACGGTTGTGGCCCCGGTTTCACCGTTAATATTGATAATATCCATACGGTCCAACAGGAGCAGATAGCCGAGGTAGAATATCCGTGCCTTTGTACTGGAGAAATCGAAATGCTCAGTGCCGAGTAGCGCGTTTGTACCCCGGTGGTGGAAAAAGGTGCGGCGCCCGGTGTCCTGGGCGGACATCACATCCGTGTAGCTGGTGTAGCTGGTCGGAGAAGTGTGGAGTTGTGCCGTATCGATACCGTGCTTCTCACAGTCGGCTCGGATCGTGTGCCCGTTCGCATCGTCACCCAGCAGGCCGATGCCTGAGAGAGGGAAGGGGGCACCGAGTTTACGCAGGTCTTTGAGCACGTTATACGGTCCACCACCGTTTGCCACAGTCTGTCGCAGAATGGTGGCGAGCTGGTCCTGGGCAGGCCAGATGTCGATGATTTTCACAAAGTCCAGCAGCCAGTTGCCACCGGCCAGAATACCACTTCGGGAGTCGTCTGTGCTCATGGTTTACCGGGCTGGAAGTTCACGGTTGGGTTCGCTAATCAGCCGGACCAGCGGCGCGGCATCCTCCACGATTTCGGGGAAACGGCCGATGTCTGTGCGGACAAAATAGTTATCATGCGCATCATCGTTTGCAGTGCTTACTTCGCCAATGATGACCTGCGCCGAGTGGCCATGAAACGCGTGGTAAATGTCCGGCGTTATGGTGACGCGCTCACCGGCGGCAAGGATGAGGTCCTCTCCCGCTCGCACCGTGCGGGGCTGCCCGCACCACTGAATGACAAGGGTATCCTGTGGGGTACACTCATCGGGCAGGCGGGGCCAGAAGCGGATCGCCATTTCACCGTTACGGCAGATTATGTCTTCCTTCTTCTGCTTGTGCATGTGGGCGGGTGTGGTCTGGCCCTTTGCGCAGTACATGAGCTTCTCACAGTATTCAGGCTCCTCGGCGAGATTGATGAGGATGAGTCCGAAGTTATTAAAATCACCCAGGCCGAAGTCGGTTATGTCCCAGCGCGGATTGGGCGGAAGCATCCAGTGGTGTTCTTTGAAAAAGGCCGATGCGGCGAGGAAGGCCGCGTTTATTTCGGAACGTTTCATGGAGGTGATAAATGAGGGTATTGAATGGGGATGCTGATACAACTAACTATACCTAAGCGATGTCTCGGTGAGTACGAGGTCCTTCTGCAACGGGCGTTGGGGAGCTATACCGAGCCGCTCCAGGACGGCGTGGTACGCTTTCACTGCCTCCTCCGGTTTGATTTGGCCCTCGACGATGCGGCGGAGCATTTCGATGAAGGATAACGGGTGCTCGGAGAGGTTGATCTTTCGTCCAAAGAGGGCCACGCGGGCGCCATACTTTTGCGCATCTGCGATGAGCTTGAAGGCATCCAGCGTGGTACCGGCACCACCGCCGAGAATACCTACTACCATGTTCGGGTCGTAGCTCACCAGTTCTTCCAGCGCACGAGGACCGTGGTAGGGAATCTTGAGAAACACAGGACGGCCACGGGAAGTGACCCCGGCGAGTGTGCGCACGATGTGGTCATTGAGAAACTGCCCGAGCTTGTCGGCTTCGATACCGGACTCCACGTTTGGATCAAAGATTTCCAGGAAATGACGGAAGCCCTTGCGCTCGGCTTCGATGCGGAAGTTATGATAGCGCTCGAGGGCTTCGAGGTCGGTATCCAGATTGTTGGTGAAAGTGATGGAGTACAGCCCGAGGTCCGCGCCGGTGAAAGGTGTACCGGGCAGGACATCCAGCCGACCGTGCATGATGTGGTCGAGTGTGGCGGTGCGGAAGGCGCGGGATGGCTGCTTGAGGTACTTGCCACCGCGGACGACCCAGATATCCGTGGTGTCGTTCGCGCGAGCGGCGGGAGTTATGGGTGAGTTCTCAAAGAGCTTCTCCCGCATGGCGAGCTGTTCCACATTTGAAGCGGAGAGCAGCATGATGTCCACAAGGCCCTGGGCAATCACGGCACGGATTTGCTCGCGGTAGCCGGTCAGCGTCTTGTAGCAACCGACGGATTCGCAGACGTCTTTTGTCCATGCGGTGCGATTCGGACCGGGAGCAGTGATGCCGAATGCCATGTCGGCATCTTTGGCATCAGCAATAATAAAATCCTTTGCCGTGGATGGGCTGGCCAGAATACGGGCCAGTTTCTGATCGAGGGACTTTGGGTTAGCCATAGAGGGGTGTCTTGATACCAGAGCGTATCGGCCAAACCAAGCGAATTTGTGGAACGAGGGCAGTTTGCAGGGGAAGTGGGAAGTTTGCAGTGGGCAGTTGGCAGTTGGCGGTGTTCGGTGTTCCGTGTTTGGTGTTCGGGCAGGAATGGAGAAGTTGGCAGACTGTAGGTATTTGTCCCATTCGTCCTATTTGTGCTATTAGTCCTTTCCGGGGAGTCGCGGCAGGGTCACGGGGAGTCCCGGCAACGTCGGTGCGAGTGACGGCAACGGTTGCGGGAGTGGCGGAAGCGGTTGTAGGAGTCGCGGAAGCGGTTGCGGGAGTCGCGGCAACGGTTGCGCGAGTGACGGCAACGGTGGTACGAGTGGCGGCAACGGTGGTACGAGTGGCGGCAACGGTGGTACGAGTCGCGGCAACGGTTCCGCGAGCAGCGGCAACGGTTCCGCGAGTGATGGCAACGGTTCCGCGAGTGACGGCGGTGTTCGGTGTTCCGGTGTTCGGGGCATTCGTCCTATTAGTCCCTTTCGTCCTGTTTGTCCTTTTGCATTTCCGCGAGAGGCAGAGTCTCCGGGAGCAGCGGCAACCTCTCGGAACTACCCCATTTCAAAAAGATTTAGAGAATTTGGCTTGCAAGGTGGGGCGCTCTGTTGCCTATTGCAGCGACTATGCGTTTGACCTACGACAACCGGGTGGCCCTCGTCACCGGCGCAGGGCGGGGAATCGGTAAATCGATTGCCGCGACTCTTGCTGCCGAGGGCGTGCGTGTCATTTGTGTGAGTAAGAGTGAAGCCAGTTGCACTGCAGCGGCTGAGGAGATCACCAAATCGGGTGGCCAGGCAAAGGCGCTGGCAGTCGATGTGGCAAATGGTGCCGCCGTAGCCGAGGCCAGCAAGGCGCTTCTAGCCGAGTACGGCAAGATAGACATCCTGGTGAATAATGCAGGCATTACCCGCGACAATCTGCTTCTGCGGATGACAGAGGACGCGTGGAATGAAGTTATCCAGACTAATCTCACCAGTTGTTTCCACTGGTGCAAGGCACTCGTACACCCCATGGCGCGCAACCGCTGGGGAAGAGTGATAAACATCACCTCTGTTGTAGGGTTGATGGGAAATGCAGGACAGGCCAACTACGCAGCGGCAAAGGCCGGGATGATAGGCTTTACGAAAAGCCTCGCCCGCGAGTTCGCCTCCCGCACCCTCACAGTCAATGCGGTAGCCCCGGGGTTTATCCAGACGGATATGACCTCTTCTCTAACCCCGGAACAGACTGAAGCTATTTTGAAAAGCATCCCATTACGTCGCCTCGGCAAGCCCGAGGAAATCTCCACCATGGTGGCGTATCTTGCTTCGGAAGAAGCAGCATATATCACCGGGCAGGTTTTTACGGTTGACGGCGGAATGGTGATGTGATGGAAGTCGTACTTTAACCCACATCTTTCCTGTTAAACCATGGCTGATAAAACCATTGAACAGCGCGTCAAGGAAATCATCGTTAACCAGCTCAACGTAAATGAAGAGCAGGTCACGCCGAACGCTTCCTTTTTAGAAGACTTGGGGGCCGATTCGCTCGACACTGTCGAGCTAATCATGGCTTTTGAGGAAGAATTCAAGGATGAGATCCAAGGAGAAATCCCCGAGGCTGAAGCTGAAAAGCTCCAGCGCGTAGGCGATGTCATCACTTATATTGAAAGCAAGGCGCAGAGTAAGTAGGCACTGCCTACCCTCTACGCAGGCCGAATCATAACCCTTCATGGCCGAGCAAAAGCACAAGCCCACGATTGTGGTGACTGGCATGGGTGTTGTCACTTCTCTGGGAACAGAGGTTGACACATTCTGGGCAAACTTATTAGCCGGGAATAACGGCATAAGTAAGCTCACCCGTTTCGACACCACTGACTATCCCTGCCGGATCGGCGCGGAGATTAAGGACTTCGACCCAGCCAAGTGGATGGAGCCAAAGGAAGTCCGCCGCAATGACCGCTACACCCACTACGCCTATGCTGCTGCCAGAATCGCAGTGCAAGACGCAGCGCTGGATGTTACCAAAGTGGACAAGACTCGTTTCGGAGTCATTGTCGGCTCTGGAATCGGTGGGATGGAGACTATAGAGACCCAGGCGAAAAGGCTCTTTGAGTCGGGTCCGCGCAAAGTCTCCCCTTTCATGATACCAATGCTTATCTCGAACATCGCCTCCGGCGTGATCGCGATAGAGTTCGGTGCCATGGGGCCAAACTACGGAATTGTCAGTGCATGCGCGACTGGCAGCCACTCGCTCTATGACTGCTTGCGTATCATGCGCTCTGGCGAGACGGATGTGATGATCGCCGGTGGTAGTGAAGCCGCGATCACCCAGCTCGGGTTCGCGGGGTTCTGCTCAATGAAGGCGATGGCCACGGCATTTAATGACGACCCCACGCGCTCAAGCCGTCCATTCGATGCCAAGCGCGATGGCTTTGTGATGGGTGAAGGCGCAGGGATTCTTGTGCTGGAAACCTTGGAACATGCGAAGGCCAGAGGTGCCCGGATTTACGCCGAGTTAGCTGGTGCAGCCGCCACCTGCGACGCCTACCACATCACTCAGCCCGATCTGGAAGGTCGCGGACTCTCTCTGTGCATGCGCAATGCGTTGAAGGATGCGGATATCACCCCGGAACAGGTGGACTACATCAATGCCCACGGCACTTCGACACCTTACAACGACAAGACGGAGACGGCGTCAATCAAAGCGGTGTTCGGGCAATCAGCTTACAAGGTGAAGATTAGCTCCACCAAGTCCATGACGGGGCATCTGCTTGGTGCCGCGGGTGGAATTGAAGCGGTGACTGCGATCAAGGCTATCCAGACGGGGGAAATCCCACCGACTATGAACTACGAAGTGCCTGATCCAGAGTGCGACCTTAACTACACGCCGAATGCGAAGACCACGGCAGACGTTAAGATCGCCATCAGCAACAATCTTGGATTCGGCGGACACAATGCCTGTGTGGTATTCCGCGCCATCTAAACCCAGATACTTTAAACCCATCCGAATAGCCCGAAATTCGCTCGCGAGTTTCGGGTTTTTCTTTTCTTCTAAGCCATCGTGAATCGCGCCCCTACCATAGAATATATTTACGGACTCAATCCCGCCTTCGAAGTACTTCGCGCTGGCCGCCGGACGGTGACCGCCGCATTGATTAACCAGGCCAGCCTGGCGCAACCGCGGATGCAGAAGCTCGTGGCCCTACTTAAGGAGCGAAAGATCACCATTCACCATGGGGAGAAAGGCCGCCTTATCGACGCTGCTCGCAGTGGTGAGCACCAGGGTGTAGTACTTGAAGCCACCTCCTATCCGTATTCCTCGCTTGAGGAAGTCTCAAAGCTTCAGCGGGTGGTACTCCTCGACAATATCGAGGACCCGCACAACGTGGGCGCGATTCTTCGCAGCGCGGAGGTCTTTGGCTTTACCGGCATTCTGGTGCCGAACAAGGGCACGCCCGAGATTTATCCCTCTGTGGTCAAAACCTCTGCTGGCGCAAGCGAGTTTCTCCACATTTGTAGAGATAACAGCTCGGTGAACTATGCAAAACGACTCCTCGATAATGGCTTTAACCTCATCGCGCTCGATATGCACGGGAAGATCACGCTGGATGAAGTGACTGGTCTCGAGGGAAAGAAACTCTGCCTGGTAATCGGCGGAGAAGACCTCGCGATAGGGCGCTTCATCATCAACGCAGCCCAGCATGTGGTGAGTATGCGCCAGTACGGAAAGGTGAACTCCTTAAACGCATCCGTAGCAGCGGCTATTGCGCTCCATCATATTGCGTTGAGGTTTCCCCAAGCTCCTGCGACGAGTTAAAACTCGAAATCGTAGGGCCCGGCTGTTTGCCCATCGGTGTATTCTAGCGAGTAGCGACTCATCCCACTCGCTGATATGACGTACTGAAAGCCTACGTAGAGCTGCTTTGGCTGCGAGCGATGCAGTTGATTGGCGAAGTAATCTGGCGTACCCGTCTCCGTCCCTTTGCTGCTGGTTACGGCTATTGTGTCGATGGTCCAGATAAACAAGGCATTGCAGGAAAAATCGGTTTCGCGCGTGTAAGACCAAGTGCCTGAATAGCTGATCTGCAATGTCTCTCCCAGGCGAACCTCATTACGCGTCACAGCGAGGCTGTTCCCTTCCGCCCAAGTGATCCTCGTTGCATCCATAAAGGTTTCCAAGTCCAACGCGGTAACCGCTAGCTGACTCGGTGCCGCGGTATCCGTCAGCCACCACGACAGATCATAGCTGAGGAACCAGGCGGGGGCGGTGGTTCCCGGCTCATACCATAAGAATTGTCCTGCACTCGACAAATAAACCCAGCTAGCCGTCTGCTCGCGGACATCCCACCACTGGCTGCCGAAATAAAGCCACCCCATCGCGGGGTCCCATGCCCAAAATCCACCACCCTCGCCTCTGCCTGCTACGCACAACCATTCCAAGCCCGGATGAAATATCCACCCAAAGGCTTCCGAATCCGATGGCCAGGCGTAATAGTATCCCAAATAGGGTGAATGAAAGGAGTTTTCTCCCACAACTACGGACCCAGCTATGCGAGGCTCCTCGGCGGATGAGAATTGTAGAGGGCTAAGAAGTGCGAGAAATCCCAAAGCCATTGCTGGTTTACGAAAGGAAGAAGCGCATTTCTTTCTGCTTGGTGATATCATCTCTCCAATCCATTCAGCAGTACGCAAGGGAGCAAGAGCGAATGTTTGAGCCGGCATATTTTGCTGGTCTTAGTTATATTTGGATTGGACCTATGTACTTTCGCCCGGTGCGAGGCATGGATTGTAACGTAATATTTTCAAGAAAAAGCTTTTCATCTATAATTCAACTAGTTAGCAAATAACCTAAGACTATGCATTACCGCGTTAACACACTCCTGGCCCTCTGTATTACTCTGATTGCTGTGACAGTCCACGGACAGATCACTATCGTCGAGTCCGGCGCCGTTGGAAATCAAGTAAACCTTTCTGCGAACTACACGCAAAACTTCGATACCTTGCCTGCAACGGGTACAACCTACACCTGGACGAACAATAGTACGCTTCCGGGCTGGTACGCGTCCGCCACAAGCTTTACTGTCAGTAGTGGCTCAGCAACAGCGGGTGGCCTGTATAGCTACGGTTCAGCCGGAATTGGGGAGAGAGCACTCGGGATGGTGGCTGATGGTCTTGTGAACTATGACTACATAGGCGTTCGGTTGGTTAACGGTACGAACAGCACTATCTCAGACGTCGCAATCAGCTATACCGGCGAACAATGGCGCCGTGCAGCAAACAATCCCCAGCGCACTGAGCCACTCACCTTTACCTATCAGTTCTTTAACGCAGGGACCGGCTCAATTACCGCACCCAGTGGGTGGACTTCTGTACCGACACTGAACTTTATATCGCCAAATGCAGCGCTCAATAATATTAATAACGCGACGCTCGATGGGAATGCCACTGGCAACAAAGTAACTATTGCGGAATCTATTTCGGTTGATTGGGCCTCGGGCAGGGAGCTTTGGCTACGCTGGATGGATATAAATGACCCGGGAAATGACCACAGTCAGGCAATTGATCTCCTCACAATCACCAGCAGTGCAGTACCCGAACCCGCGACATCCAGTCTCATCGCCGGTGCCGTTCTGATAGCACTCTGTGCGATACGTTTGCGCAGGAAGTATATCGGTGAGTAACAGTATTTAAGTTAGATTCTACCCTGCTTATTATAATTTTAGATAGAATGAGGGCGCGTGCCTCTCACTAAAACCGCTCCATCGCACCCAAATCTGCCGGGGAACCCCGCTCCTCCCCGGTGAAATCGACTGTCGGTGTATCATCCGTGAAGATTGCCTTGTCCAGTGCAGGACTGGATGCCGAGAGTGAGTAGGTTGTCGTTTCGGAAAACTTGGGGTCGCTGGTAATCAGACCATCGCCTGCACCACCCGTGCGCACAAGATTATGGCTTTCGAAAACGGGGCGCGGATCGAGAGTGTCGAGTGTGATGCGTTCCATGATGTTATTCCAAACCCGGATGTTGGAGTTGCCCTCAAGGATCACGAATTTATTGGCGTAATCATGCGGTGTGCGGTGGATGGTGGATAGCGTGCCCGTACCTGCTAGAGTATTGTAAACAATCGAAATATCGTGGCAGGCACTAAGCATGATGCAGCTATTCGCGGTGGAAATAATCACATTGTTCGCTACCAGGATGTCGCTCGAAATCATGTGCTCCACGCCACTGAAGGGGTCCCATTCGCGTCCCGGAGTGGCAATCTGCATGCCGAGGGATGGTCCCTCAATTCGATTGCGGCTGATCTCTACGCGCGTGGCTCCGGCTGTGAGGATGGCACCGCTGCGGGTGGTGTTAAACTTGTTTTCAGTGATGAGCAGGTCGCGCCCACCTGATATCTGGATGCCTACATTGGTGCCACAGGTTATCTGGTTGTTGCGGATGACAATATCGTGGTTCCAGTTCTCGGACGGGGCAAAGTGTCCGGCAAAGAAGATAGTCCTCCCACCGTTGCTGATGGTGCAATTCTCCACAGTAATGTGATGCGTAGGGCCATTCGCTCCCTGCCCATAGATTTCCAGCGAGCCTTCGGTGCTGGCTCCTGCATCCAGCGTGCATCCGGCAATAGTGATGTCGGATGCTCCATCGAGCCGGAAAGGATCCGTGAACTTAATCCCTCTGAAACTTAGGTGCTGCGCCTTGCTTAGAAGCATGCCTGCGATGATGGCTTTATTGGTTTGTTGGGCCTTGATTGTGACATCGGCTGGGAATTGTTTCGTAAGCGTCTGTTTAGCGTAGTTGCCATTAGGAAGTACAAGAGTATCACCCGGCTTCGTCAGACTCAGAGCATTGTTAATAGTCATTCCCGCCTGTAGGGTGATGGTCTTCGGTATGCTGGTGATTTGTAGTCTTAAATAAACAGTGCCCTCTGGTACCGCTTCGGTAACCACAGTCCGCACTTCGGCAGTACCGACTTCGGTCAAGGCAGCGGAGTCAAACAGCACATTGGACCAGTCCACCAAGTCCGGCGAGGATTGTATCTCGTACTGGTAATCCACGGAGTTCTGTTTTCTGAGAAAAGAGTACTCTACGACCTTGCCCGAGCCCGAGGCAGTGACATTGAAGGACACACTGGACAGTGCGGTCTCGAGTTCTCCTGCACTGAGTGACAAGGGTAGCACAGAAAGCGAACCAAATGTCAGGCAGAGCAGAAACCAAGAAGGCAGGGAATGGAGAGCGGATTTCATGGGGAGTGCACGAAGTGGATTGGGCAATGTTAGCGAGGACGGCTATTATACATAACCGCTATCCGCGCAGAGTCCAGCGAGGAGTATCGTATCGAGCTGCGGGAATGGACTGGAATGGACGCGAATGGACTAAATGGACGTACAACTCTTCTGCCTTTGGATCCCCTGCCTACCGCATCTCTACCCTTCTGCCACTAATCGCGGAGTGCTCCGAGCGCTTGTTCGGACAGGAAGTCACGGTAGGTGCGCTCTATGCCTTCGGCCAGAGATACCTTGGGCTCCCATCCGGTGGAGCGAATGAGGGTGGTGTCCACGAGCTTGCGTGGGGTACCGTCTGGCTTCGACACGTCATAAACCAATTCGGCTTGGAGTCCCACAGCGTGTTTAACCATGTCCGCGAGTTCGTGGATGGTGACATCGGTACCGGTACCGACGTTTACCCAATCGGGGGGGCTCGCGAGGTTGAGCAGGTGTACGACTGCGGCGGAGAGGTCGTCTGTATGCAGAAACTCACGACGCGGGGTACCCGTGCCCCAGAGGGTAACTTCTTTCAGTCCATTGACCTTGGCATCATGGAACCGGCGGATTAGTGCAGGCAGTACGTGGGATTTCTCGGGGTGGTAGTAATCGCCGGGGCCGTAGAGATTCGTCGGCATCGCGGAGTGAAAGAGTACCCCGTATTGTTTGCGGTAGTATTCGCAGAGTTTAAGTCCGGCAATCTTGGCAATGGCGTAGGCTTCATTCGTCTTCTCCAGTGGGCTGGAGAGCAGGCAATCTTCCGGCATGGGCTGAGGAGCGAGGCGCGGGTAAATGCAGGTGCTGCCGAGAAAGAGTAAGCGCTTGGTGCCGTGCTTCCAGGCGGAGTGGATGGTGTTTTGCGCGATGGCGAGATTCTCAAAGAGGAACTCTGCCGGGTAGGTATTGTTGGCCTGTATCCCCCCCACTTTCGCTGCGGCGATGATGACTACCTCTGGTTTTTCCGTGGCGTAGAAGCTGTCTACCGCGGCTTGGTTAAGCAGGTCGAGTTCACGGTGGGTACGCACCAGAATGTGCTTGTAGCCGAGTGTTTCAAGGCGTTTCACCACTGCGGAGCCCACCATGCCGCGATGCCCTGCAACGAATATTTTGGCCTGCTTATCCATATCCCATCTTCAACGGGTCACCCTGCGGTTGCCAAGGATAATATGTGTATGAACCTGCGTGTTCGGCTTAACTGAACATGAAAATGCCGACCACTAATGCCAGAGCAATACGGTACCATGCGAAGAATTCCAGTCCGTGGCGGGTAAGCCAATTGATTAACCAGCGCACCGAGATGGCTGCGGAAATAAATGCGACCGCAAGCCCGAGCAGAGCGGGACCAAGAGTCAATGCCTCCGCCAGGACCTCGCGGCTTTTCAATGCTTCATAGGCGGAGGCCGCACTAAGAGTTATTAACCCCAGGAGAAAACTAAACTCCGCGGAGCGGCGGGGGTCCAGTCCCACAAAATAGCCTGCTATGATGGCCATCATCGAGCGGCTGGTACCTGGCCACATGGCCACACACTGCATCAGCCCGATAAAGAGGGATTGCCCCATGCTTAGTTCATGGAGATCAGGCCCGTATGTCCATTTGTGCAATTGGCCACTCGCCTTCCGTCTGCGCTCTGCAAGCAGCATGAATAGGGCACCGACAACGAGTGCCACGAGTACAGGCCAGATGCCAAATAGATACGCTTTGATGACCTTGCGCAGGAGTAACCCAGCTATGGCAGCCGGAAGAAATGCGACTATGAGATTGCGCAGCGTGCGCAGTCCGCGCAGGTCCTTGCCAAAGATACCGCACAGCATGCTGAAGATACGGTGCCAGCTTATGAAGGCTACTGCGGCTATCGCCCCAACCTGAATGACTATGGTATAGGCATCCACGGCATCCTTGCGTGTCAGCGGTTGTCCCTTACTGCCGAGTAGGTACTCGCCTTGGGCATTGGTAAGCGGAGCGCCGTCCTCAAGACCCAGCCAGGACGAGAAGAGAATAAGATGCCCCGTCGAGGAGATGGGGAGAAACTCTGTTATACCTTCAACGAGACCGAGTACAGCCGCCTGCCAGTAACCCAGCACAGCGGTCTGGGCTGGCACAGACACGGGGGCGACTGGCCCATCTGTGCTCGGTACGAGCGGTGTGGAGAGCGGTGCTTGCTGCCCTGTATCCGCAGGAATGGCGTCACTCTGGGCAGTCAGCCCAGTGCCTGCTCCAGCGAGCAAGATTGAGACGATTAGACCAAATAAGAGTCGAAGACGCATCAGTTGCGCCCATTCTTGTCAGTACGCGTGGCGTTTGCCAAGGGCGGAGTTTACCGTTGTTTGTGAATCAGTGCATTTCGAAGTTGTGGGGCGCATCTCACTTGCTGGACATATTAAATGGATAAGCCGCAATAATGGGCAAAAAATACAAGAATGAATGACACCAGCGTGTTGTAGAGGGTCAAAGACTGACTTTGGGTCACGTACACGACTTGTGCGAGGGTCAAAGACTGACTTTGGGTCACGTACGCAACTTGTGCGAGGGTCAAAGACTGACTTTGGGTCACGTACACGACTTGTGCGAGGGTCAAAGACTGACTTTGGGTCACGTACGCAACTTGTGCGAGGGTCAAAGACTGACTTTGGGTCACG
>JANRLC010000066.1:0-40927 GCA_033762955.1 Verrucomicrobiota bacterium
GTTTGGCTCCGACTAGATAAATCAATGCACCGTTGATCGCAAATAGGCGGACAAGAATGTCCGCCCTCCGTTGGTATAACATCGGACAAGAATGTACGCCCTCCGTTGGGTGTTTGAAGCAAACGGAGAGCGGGTTTTCTAACCCGCTCCCTGTAGGACAGACAGGAATTTCTGTCCTACCTTCTGCCCCGTATATATATCGCCACTACCTGACCGCTTGCCCTGGCTGGTATGGGGTCACGCCACTAGCACCACTGTTCAGCCCTTCTAGATGCACCGCTTCACCCCGGCTTGCTTCAGGGAAGCAGATTTTCGTCAAATACCTCGCTGTCACTGATGGTTTCCGCGCGCCTCATGGGCAGAGTTTTACCTTCCACCCAGACTCGGTTGACGAGTGAAACGATGGGGTGTTCGGCAAGGCCCCGTTCATTGCGCTTGATGAGACCGTCGAGCAAGTTGACCAGCACCTGGCCAATTTGCCCTGTACGTGGAGTGAATCCGGAAAAGCCGGGGTCATTCGGTTCCAGCCAGAGCGTGATGAAGCCAAGGTCATCCGGTATGCGCAACCCCATATCCTGGAGTATCCAAAAAAGGGTTGTATTGGTACAGATAACACAATCCGCGCGTTGTACCTTCAACCACTCGCGTATACGCTCAGTATCGTGTGGAGTGCTACTAAGGATAAGGGGGTCCAATGGATCGATCCAATCCTTGTATGAGGCCTGGGCTGCATATTGACCACCCAGTTGACGTATCGTGTTGGCAGATCTCCTTTCCGTGTAAATAACCAGTCCCGGGCGCCGATAACCACGCCTGGCTGCAGTCATAAATGCTTCATAAACAGTGCGAAATGAGTTATCGCGCACCATGTGTACCTGGGGATGGTAGATTGGCAGAAGAAAACCGACATTAGAAAACTTTTCCCAAGGGAACTCATTAAGTACCCTCGATTCATGGATGGGGCATACGATCAGGCCAGCCACTCCCCGCTGCTCCAGCACCCGCCCGACTGCAGAGGGATTTGGATATTTATGGAAGTCGAACCGCTCGATGCAGTAACCCATCGCCTTCACCTCGGCTTTGGCTCCATCGAAAATTCCCTGATAGTAAGCATTCAGGTGATCTTCACCTAAATCAGTTAAGAACGCCAGATTCGCTCCATCGCCAGGGCGATTGATACCTTGTCGATGGGAGACAAGTGCGGAGAGGGCAGGGTCGGGGCGGTACCCCATCTCCTTAGCCAGGTTACAAATACGCTGTCGGGTTTCTAACGGAATACGCGGATGATTCGCAAGTGAGCGTGAAACGGTGGACACACTGACACCGGCCCTTTCGGCTACTTCCAGTAGAGTAATGCGCTGCATTCCCGCTTATATTAGCCTGCGCAATAGTTTGCGCAAGCGTGGTGTTTCTTTGGACCTGAAGATTTTCCATAGTACGTCAGACAACAGAAAGTATCCATCAATACTCCATCCCTGTATCAAAATCCAAATCATCCAAAACAACATGAAACTCTCCTGCATCCTTACCTTGGCGTCTTGCCTTATCACCACAGCGCTTTCCGCAGCAGTGATTGTAATAAATCCCGGTTCCACCGGTTCCAGCAATGAACGAGGGGTAGCCTTCGATCTAACCAACACGAGCACGGTCGATGTTGTCAAACTCACCGGTGTCATGAACCTGCCTATCATCGGCACAGCCTCCGAAGCATTCAACCTGTGGACACGGGATGGTACTGTGGTGGGGAATGTGGGTGCGGGTGCCACCAACTGGACAGATCGCGGTCTGGCAACAGCTACCGGTCTCAATTACACCAGTCCAAGTTTCCTCCTCACACCTTATCAATTTGATTATTCCACGAATGAAGTTCTCATTCAGCCGGGCGCGACTTTGGGCATCTGGTTAAAGGATGCAAATCAAACGGCGAGTTTCCGCTATGTCAGTGGTGGCAGTGGGACCGTCTCCACAAGTGATGGGTTTAACAATGGTGGAATAACCTACACTGGCTACATCGGGTTGGGAACTAATGGCGCAAGCCCAATCGTGGCGAATAGTACCTTCGGCCCTACTCGTAATTTCATAGGAACTATCGAGTACACCGTAGTTCCCGAGCCAGCCGTCTACGCCGCTATGGCAAGCCTTCTGGCTGTTGGTCTGGCTGTGTTACGTAAGCGCATTCAGGAGTAGTTCATACGTATGAGTATATAGGAACAGGGCTGCCAACCAGCATTCCGGTGTTGGTTGGCAGTTACCCAAAATATCATGAGTATGCGATTAGCGTCATTCTTCTTATATGGCGCCGTCGGGTTATCTTCACAGATAGCCTGGTCGGTGCCACCTGCAACACCCACGGGCCTGACAGCCAAAGGGGGAACAGGCGTGGCAGGCCTGAACTGGGCGGATGTCATCGACGCGAGTAGTTACCGGGTTTACCGGGCGGAGGCAGGAGTGGAAACCTACACGCTGATGGGTTCCACGAACCGCAGTCGCTGGTTTGATCCAAATGCCACAGGCGGCAAAACCTGGCACTACCGCGTGACCGCGCTCAACGCCACCGCAGAAGAGTCGTCTCCGGCGGAAGCACAGATCACTGCGGATACCCTTACCATCAATCGCCCGGCCGATCGAGGATCGTATCGCATCGGGTCCAGTTTTGTGGTCGATGATTACCGCCTCAAGCAGGCCTACACCGCGCGTGGTTATAATGTACCCACCTACCGCAGACAAATTATCGGTGCGGGAATAGAATATATTTGGAGCGACACAGTAACGAACCGCCCCGCCGAGCATGAGGGACACGTTTCGATTCTGCAGCAACCGGATTACGATGTGCTGGTCTTGAATGCCCAGACGTTATGGACACAGGCCAATCGCGAAAACAGCGGCATTCTCCTCTGGAGTGAGGAAGCCCTCGCCGCCAATCCCGACTACCGCATCTTCCTCCACGAATACTGGACACGCGAAGCAGGCGACAGCAACACCTGGTGGGATGAAACAAACTCTCAACCTCGGGAGATGTTGCGCTTGCACCAGTTGACTGCCTGGCGCTCCGCGCTCTACGCGAGCAATACACTAGGGGTGCCCGTGTATGTGTGTCCGTTTGGTAGTGCCATCGAGGCAGTCAAGGAAGCCGCAGCGGCAGGAGAGTTCACCGCATTCAACAGCCGGGATGATTTGCATCCCGATGGTTCGCACCTGAGCGACTTTGGGAAATATATCCAGGAACTGGTCGTGTTCTCCGGTGCCTATCAGCAGGACCCCCGAGGCCTGCCAGCCCAGATAACACCGGGTGTTAACCTCTCTGCGTCGGATGCATCTCTAGCGCAACAGCTCATTTATGAAGCGGTAAGACAGACCCCATTTTCTGGATGGCATGAAGGAGCGGCATCCACCCTGGCAGGGCATCTGTCCGCGCTGGAGCAGTCACTCCATGGATGGCAGGATTTCACCAGTCTGACTACAGGTGGCGCTGCGGGCACATTGACCGATTACGAAGGGAACATCTGGACATATACGAAGTTATTCAAGACTGGCAGTGGCTATGACGTGGCCGGGGAACTCGACCCCGGCGGTAAACTCTCTGTGACTCTGCCTGCGGGATTACTCTCCGTGCGTATGCGTATGCGGCCCACCGGAAGCGGCACCGGGGAAATCTCCGTGCGTATCAATGGAACAGTGAAAGGTGTATGGAAAAACATCGCCACCGAATACTGGGGCAGACGACTCACAGGCCTGGAATATGGTGGCAGTGTAACGATGGAACTGGAAAACACCGGAGCCGTAAGGGTGCGCATGGACGATATAATCTGGGAAGACGCAGGAGCGGGGTCTGGAGCGGTGAATATACTCACCTACGAACTCGATGCCGCAGTCATCGGCACGAACTACACCCGGCAGCTTTCCGCCTACGGAGGCAGCGGTGGATATAACTGGAGCCTGGTTGAAAGCGGATTGCCCAACGGAATGTCCCTGTCTGCCAGCGGGTTGATTTCCGGTACACCCATTGCCACTGGCATCACCGATTTTACGGTAAAAGCAGCCGATGTGGCGGACCCCGCGGTATTTCAAGTACGCAACTTGCGGCTGGTAGTTGCAAACCCCACACAAATAATAAGCTCACCGGCGACTGCTGCCTATGATTTCGGAGTCCCCGTCACCTGGACTGTCCAGGCTACCGGAGATGAACTTCGTTATCGCTGGTACATCAACGGCATAGCCGTCCCGGATTCAAACTCTGCTACCTATTATGTACCATCCTTTGGTCCCTTGCAGGTGGGTGACTGGCAGGTGGAGGTGACCGGGACAGGCGGTAGAATTCTTAGCCCCAAGTTTACCGTTTCCATAACAGGGGGGAGCAATGTGCAACTACTAACCACCACGCTATCCGGACAGAATACCAATCTATCTGGCAATACCTTTGACCTCACCAACACGGGTCCTGATCCCATCCGCCTCACCGGGCGGCTTGCCGGGAATTTCAATGCCAAATCCGGGCTGGTTATCAGTGGGTACTGGCGGGCTGGAACAGCCAAGGGCTTTGAAAGCAATGCCTCAGGGTGGAATGCATGGGGAACCACTACCACTTTTACAGGCAATGGATATGGCAATGCCACTCTATATGATTTGGGCGCACCACTGGATATTGCTCCCGGACAAACCATTGGCGTCTATCTCCTGCTGACACAAAACCAGAGTAATCTGGCATATTCAGCCTCCACGCAGGTTTACCAACAAGGCCCACTCCGGCTCAGTCCCGGCATAGGGCTCGGGCTTGGTCAGCCGTTTGTAGGGCAGATTTTCAACAGCACCCGCCTTTATAACGGCAGTGTAGAATTCGTGGTGGATGCCTCTCCTGTTCTGAGTTCTGCCACTCTGCCCTCCGGTAGGATTGGAGCCGCGTACGAGTACGATCTGGGCGCCACCTCGGGCAATGCACCACTGGCCTACAGCATAGCTGGTGGCTTACTGCCTCCGGGTCTCTCCCTGGATGCAGCGAGTGGCCGCATTCAGGGGCGCCCCACTCTGGCGAACGATTTTGATTTTCTCGTGCGGGTGACCGATGCCGATGGCGATACAAGCACTGCGAATCTGCGCATAGTGGTCTCCGATCCCTGGTTGCTCTGGCTCTCCAGTCATGGATTGCCACCACAATCCAGCTATGACGAAGATCCCAATGGTGAGCACCTGGCTCTTCTGTTGCGCCATGCTCTGGGGCTTCCCACATCGGCGTCCGCCATGGAGCTGTTGCCCGGCATTGGTGGAGCCGGGGCTGCTCCAGGATCTTATGTGTTTCACTTCTCGCGAAATTATGCGGCTACAGGCACTCAAATAAATGTCTGGGCCAGTCAGGATTTAATCACCTGGAAATCCGTTTTCCATCACGACCCAACTGGCGAGACAGTAACCGGCGCAACTGTCATTGACCGTACCACCCAGGCCGATGCCGACGTGGATATCATCCGCCTCGAAGTGACAGCCGATCCTCCGGCAAGCCCGATTTACATCCGAGTCTCCGCCACCCCATGGCCGTATTAGCTACGGTAGCCAGCGCCGATCCAACTTCAGTCATAACCCCTGATAAAACGTAATATTGTAACTGTAATCACGAACTCCATGAAAATAAGTAGTTACCCAAATATATTCAAACTCGCACCAGCTCATCTCGTCCTTGGACTTGGTCTGGCTGCCATCAGCCCACTGTCTGCCGATCTCAATACTGCCACGGATTTGCCACAAGTGGGCTTCCATGCTGGAGGCTCTCGCTATTATGCCCATAATTACTCCGCCAATGCCCTCTGGAATGAGGATCGCAACTGGGATGTGAAATCGCCAAAACCAGGAGGACAGTCGTGGGAATATATCCTCAGCAATCCAGCCGCCGATCAAGTGGATGTTTTTGGCAATCCCCTCTATTTTGCCGCGGGACAGACATCATTCTGGACAAGTCCAGGATCGTCCGGGGATCCTATGTACACGGGAATCGTGACACTTGAGTGGGAAGGACAGGCAGATGTCCGGGTTTCAAATGCCACATTTCTTGCCAGTGGATCAACTGCCGTACCTTCAGGTGACCCGCAAAGCAGTGGTGCCGCCACTGGCCAGCTGACCAATGGCATCCGGGTTTATGACCTCGGTGCCACAAGTAAAGCTCCTGTCATCGAAATATTCTCCATGTCCACAACCAACAAGCCCAAGAATGTAGCCCTCTGGTTGAATAATCCAACCACGGGTAGAACTTTGCGCGGGCAGGTGTGGCATACCAAGTTCCTTGAACGCATCGCCGATGCCGACTGGAAATACATTCGGTTCATGGACCTCAACGTCACTAATGCAAATCCACAAAAGGACTGGACAGACCGTCGTCGACCACAGCACCAGTTCCAAATCGGGATTATCAATCCCAGGGACCCCGCTGAGGGTGCTTCCATGTGGACGGATAGCAACGGCAACCCCGTGCTCCATCCCGGTAATTGCTACACAGGGCTCGCCTATGAACATATGGTGAATCTCTGTAACACCACCAACAAACACATGTGGATCAACATTCCCCATCTGGCCACGGATGATTTTATTAACAAACTCGCCCGCTTGATTCGCTATGGTGCAGATGCCAGTGGCAACCCTTACACCGCCACTCAAGCCAGTCCGGTATATCCGCCTCTGAATAGTAACTTGAAAGTATTCCTCGAGTATTCCAATGAAATCTGGAGCGGTGGCCTGGCATTCCCGCAAGGCAATTGGGCCGAAATGAAAGGGGCTGCACTCGGAATTTCCAAGGCCAAATTCAATGCCCGACGTTTTTGTGATTCATGGAAGATTTTCCAACAGATCTTTGGGGGATCTACACGCATCGTCCGTGTAGCCGCAGTATTTACAGGCAATCAGAGCTACACCGATGAGTTTCTTAATGAAGTGAAGACTTACGGGGCTTCCCTCTCTCCGGCAGTGACTGCCGACTTGATCGCGCCGACAACCTATTTTGGCAATGGCATCCAGGATTGGGCTCATCAAAAGGCTATCGCTGCCGTTGGTACCAGTGATGAATGGTTCTATACTTCAGGTACCTTCGACCACGACAACAATGTAAATACACCCGGACGTCCCATTTCCAAACCTGCCAACGACCCGTACTGGACAAGCGCAGCATTTGCTCGGCACATCGACGAAGCATTTGCTGAATGGCGCTCGCGTTTGCTCTCGGCCTCCAGCGCACAGGGCGGCGGTTTCGATTCCACATCTGAGTCCGGAGGTTTCAAGAACTGGTTGCGCACAAGTATCCAGACTATATTTGGAGCAAATATACCCATAGTGGCTTATGAGGGTGGGCCTTCACTCTACACCGATTATCTGGACGGTGGAGATGTCAGGGATGACGGTATCACCAGCTTCGTGGTGAGCATGAATAACGAACCAGAGATGCGCGATGTTTATCGCATTCACTTGAATGCTGCCAAATCCAAAGGCTTGTGGGCGCACATGATGTTTACCGTCGACGGCACCTGGGGAAAATATGGGCAATGGGGGCATCAACCATATATCTCAAACAACCCCCAAAGCCATGTGAAGTACAAGTTCATGCTCGACTGGATTACAGAAGCATCTGCCATGCGACATATCGACCAGCCGCAAGGTGCCGTACCCTCTTTTATTACTGGTGAAAACTTGGGTGAAGCATTCGTCGGGCAGTCATTTTCACAGACCATCAGCACCACCGGTGGGAACGGCACCCGTACTCTCGAAGTTATTGGCAACGCACTTTTACCCGGCCTGACCTGCACCGTCAACGGTAGCAGCGCGACCGTATCCGGTAGTGTTCAGAAAACGGGGTCCTCATTCGTCTTTCTGCGGGTTAAGGACGGGGATGGTGATCCGGCCTGGCGTACCTTCAGTATCCGCTGTATTCAGAGGTCTTCTGACCCAGCCGTAACCGTGGATTTCGAGGGACAGAACCAAACCACAGGAACCTATGTCCCTGAACCTCTGGATGTTTCTGGATTCCGCTTTACTTCGAATAGTTCGGATGGCACGGGTCTGAGCATACTACGTGATCCCGTTGCCAGTTGGGATGATCCATGGGCATCCAAGGTACTCTTCACCCGCAGTTGGGGTAATTACCACAAAATTAAACGGGTTGATGGGCGTACTTTCGACCTGCTTTCTCTGGATGTGGCGATGCATCAGGGCGACACGACAACCGGGGCTGTACAAATAGTAGGCTATGCTCCGGGTGGAATTGTATTGAACCATGTCCGTACCATTCCGCTGCAGCGCATTCCCATGACCACTATCACTCTTGACTGGATAAATCTAGATCGAGTCGAGGTATACTGGGCAGCGAGTGAATCCCAACTAACAACGGTACGCCGTAATGGAGCCATCGATAATCTCAAATTTAACACACCGCCTTCATCCTCGTCTTCCAGTTCGAGCAGTTCGTCGTCGTCTTCGAGTTCGAGCAGTTCGTCGTCGTCTTCAAGTTCGAGTAGTTCGTCGTCCTCTTCGAGCTCGAGCAGTTCGTCAACATCTTCAAGTTCGAGTAGTTCGTCATCGTCGTCGTCTTCTTCGTCCTCATCATCGAGTTCTAGCAGTTCATCAGGATCGGGTGCATTCGTGGAAGCAAATGGTATGGTTGTAATGGAGGCAGAGAACTACACCACGCTGTCGCAAAACGGAGACATCAAGAACTGGCGCCTTCAGACAGCAACAACAGGCTATATCGGCAGTGGCTATATGGATACAACGGACGGTGAGGCCAATGCGAACTGGTCAACTGCGGCAAAACTGGTATATCCCGTGAACTTCACTACCGTAGGCACCTACTCCATATGGGTTCGTGCCAATCGACCGAACGATACTTCAGACTCGGTTTATCTTGGACTGGACGGTGCGGGAACGGGAGCCACTGTTGATAACACGAGTGGCTATAATGACTGGCGTTGGATAAAGAGCCAGACCGTGACGATAACAACCACCGGAGTAAATCTCATAAGTGTACGCCGCCGCGAGGATGGGTACAAACTCGATCGTATTCTGCTCACGACCAGCGGCACATACAACCCTGCCACTATCAATGGTGGGAACGGTCCTGCTGAAAGCGCGAGAGAATCCGGGGTATCTGGAGCATTCGCAGAAGCGAGTGGTCAGGTGGTTATGGAGGCAGAGAACTATACCACGCTGTCGCAAAACGGAGACATCAAGAACTGGCGCCTTCAGACTGCCACAACAGGTTTCATTGGCAGTGGCTATATGGATACAACGGACGGTGAGGCCAATGCGAACTGGTCAACAGCGGCAAATCTGGTCTATCCTGTGAACTTCACTACCGTAGGCACCTACTCCATATGGGTTCGTGCCAATCGACCGAACAATTCCTCAGACTCGATTTATCTTGGACTGGACGGTGCGGGAACGGGAGCCACTGTTGATAACACGAGTGGCTATAATGACTGGCGTTGGATAAAGAGCCAGACCGTGACGATAACAACCACCGGAGTAAATCTCATAAGCGTACGCCGCCGCGAAGATGGATATAAACTCGATCGCATTCTACTCACCACCAGCGGCACTTACAACCCTTCCACTGTCAATGGTGGGAACGGTCCTGCTGAAAGTGTCCGCGGAACCTATTGATCCAATAATCATTGTTTCATTCCGCTTATCTATGGCGTTCCCGATTCTTCGGGAACGCCATTCTCCAATAAACACTAGCGACTTTTGCTCACCATGAAAAATATCACAAATCATATCACTAGAATCCTCTCTGCCGGCATAATTCTCCATTGTGCTGGAGTTTCACTCGCTCAAGCGGCTATCATCATATACGATGGCATCGATTATGCGGATAGCATCACTGGAACCACTATTAACACTTCCGTTGGAGGTAGTAATGGCGGACAGGGGTGGACATCCCCCTGGGTAAACGGTCTGGAGAACTCCGCCACCACTGGTAGTGTCGGCGTCGAGTCACCCGGGCTTTCCTACTCTACGTTGCAAGTAACCGGCAATGCACTATCCGACCCGACCAGTTTGTCGCGCGGTGCACGACGTGAGTTCGACAATACCGGGTTGGGGGTGGATGACTCGAGCCTCTGGTTTTCTGCCTTGTACCAACATACATCCGCAGGATCCGACTTTCGCGTGAAATTCTTTGCAGACAGTAGTTTGGTACTTACTAGTTCAGGGTATGCCACAGCAGTTAATTCGGGCATCGGATTCAATTACAGCGGAACAAGTGGACTCAGAGTAGAAAACCAGGCTACACAACTAGGAACAGGCACGGTGTTGACTAACAATACCGCCTATTTTATTGTTGGTAGAATCGACTTCAAGTCCGGTAATGACGATGTCCGTCTCTGGGTAAATCCATCATTGACCGGTACTCCGGAAGATAGCAGTGCCAGCCAATTCCAGAGCACTGCAATTCAAAGCACCATTGGTAATGCTGTGGCTGTACGTTGGGGTGGAACAAGCACGGGAATAATTGATGAAATCCGCATGGGTAACTCCTTCGTCGATGTTGCACCAACGACAGTGCCGGAGCCGGCGTACGGCGCGGCGATCATCGCGGTGGTACTCGGCTGTATGCTAGTGCGGCGTATTCGTCCGAAGTCTTATTAGGCTAAAGATCGCTAGTTCGCAAGAGCTTAGCATAATGCAAGGCTTTCCTGAGTAGCAGGAAAGCCTTTTTTATATTCGTATCCCGCAACATTGGATGGACCGGTAGCGTCGCATCCACAGTGAATACCGATCCGTTTTAGTTGCGCCTCGCTACAATGATTAACGTCAGGGTTCTTGACAAATCAAGCATTCACCGCAGTTTGCTCGTATAGTTAATGGGTCTGTCTGGTCTCAGAATACATTTCACTACTTGTCATAAGCCGGGGGAAATATGCGCAATACCTTACACTTCTTTATAGCACTCATCGCCACATTCACACTCATGCTGTCATCGCCTCAAACCCATGCCGAAACAGTTGAAAAAGCAAAGCAGTACATCTATGTACTGCGGCCAGTCGCCAGGCTGCATGATCCGAAGGCATGGACGGAACGCGACAATGCCTCGGTCTCAGCTCATTTCAAGAGGCTTCAAGAGGCTACTGCCAGTGGAAAGGTTATTCTGGCCGGAAAAACCGATGAACCCCTGAACAAGGCCTTCGGGATCGTCATCTTTGAGGCAAGTACAGAAGCAGAAGCGAAGGCATTTATGGAGGCCGACCCTTCAGTCAAGGATGGTGTGATGACGGCAGAACTGCACCCCTATGCCGTCGCACTGATGCGAAAGTAAGGTAGTTCACGAGATTCAGGGTCAGTACGGTATGGGATGCCGCAGGTATTGTCTGTATTCTCATTTTTAGTGAGTTTCGTGTATTTAAGTGGATAAAGTACGGATACCAAATGCGTGTCCAGTCATCCTGATTAACATGTTAAGAAACTGACATGCGCCCGAGATGCAGCAACGGGAGTAACCTGCTTGCATTTGAGGCAACAGTGTAATACGAATGGCACGCGAGTGTGTTCTTCCAACTCCTATTCCGAATTCCTTTGTTGCTTATGAAAGTATCATCCCCACTCCCCGTCTACGCATCAATCAAGCAGTGGTTCATACTGTTACTACCAGCGCTATGCTGCCTGGTAGGGACTAGTTATGGCGCAGCAGACAGTTACTCAAAGTATGGTGGCTGGAAATCCCTTCAAGGCACAGCCACAGGCTACTTTCACACCCAGAAAATAAACGATCGATGGTGGCTGGTGGACCCGGAAGGCTATGCATTTATAAGTAAGGGAGTGAGTGTTGTCAGCAGTGGTGGAGACTATTCACCTGCATTGGGCTACTCACCTTATAGCCGTACGCTAGCCGAAAAGTACAACAATAATACTTCGCTATGGGTGGATGCGACTGTGCAACGATTGAATAAATGGGGATTCAACACCATAGGTACTTGGTCAACATCTGCTTTATGGAGCAAGGCTCCTTATGTTCAGATACTCAATCTCTCCAGAATAGTCCCCGCACCGACTGAACGCGTCCTATTTGATGTGTTCAACCCCCTGTTTGCCGAAAAAATTACAGCAACGGCACAAACAGCCTGCAGCCCGTACATAAATGATCCCTGGCTAATAGGTTACTGTAGCGATAATGAATTGGGCTGGGAAGTCGGAGCGGATGCCACAAAGCGCGTGTGCGTTTATTATCTAGAATTACCCGCCGGGTCCGGTGGAAAAACCCGACTGCTGCAATTCCTTAAGGAAAAATATCCCACGATTGAGCAATTGAATGCGGCATGGGAAATAGCCTTCGAATCTTACGAGGCGCTGGAAGCGAACACAACCACACTCCCACTGAGCAATGCTACGTTTATAGCCGACAATGTTAGTTTCCTAAAGATCGCAGCCGCCAGATATTTTGAGCTTTGTGCCAACGCCATCAAACAGTATGACCCCAATCACTTGTATCTAGGCTGCCGGTTGGCCTGGCCTAGTGATTTGCTCTATCCAGTAGTGGAGACCATGGCCGGCCATGCTGATGTCATCAGCGCGAACAACTATCAGGAGAAGCCCTTCGTCAACTTCTTAACCGAATACACGGCACGGACGAATTTACCCGTAATGATCACCGAGTTTTCAGTGCGTGGAGGTGATGCCCCGCAACCCAATACCATAGGCGCCGGCATTGTGGTTAATAATCAAGAGCGCAGGGCCAAAGCCTACACTACGTATGTTGTCACAGCCATCAATGCACCGAACATCGTAGGCTATCATTGGTTCCAATACATCGATCAACCCATAACAGGTCGTTCCGATGGCGAGAATAGCAATTATGGGCTGGTTAATCTCCAGGATGAACCCTGGGAGCTGCTGACCAATGCCACAACCCAACTCAATTTCCAACTCGATGCCCTGCATAATGGACAACCTATAATCACCATGAATCCGTGGCTCAGGCACTTTGATGCCCAGGGCACTCCCATCACGAGCGAATCTTTAAAGAGCCAGTTCGAAGTAACCGTGACTAATGGTCCTGTCAGTTGGACAGCTACTTGTACGGATTCATGGATAACACTCACCAATGCTACCAGTGGCACCGGTTCCATGTTTTATATCAAGTACAAGGTGTCACCCAACCCGAATCCTGTAGCACGAACGGGTACTATATGGGTCAATAACCAGCCCTTTTACGTGAAACAGGATGCAGGCAGTCTTTTTGCGGCGGATACCACCGCAAATTTGGGCGGTGGCTGGAAATGGAATAAACTCGGCTACGTGTACGATGGCTATTTCCCCTTCGTTTACATCTGGAGCACGCAACAATGGCTCTACATATTTATGCCAGCCACAGAGGATGGATTCTTCCTGTACGACTTTAATTTGAAACAATTTGGTTATACCTACCGTTCAGCCTATCCCTGGTACTACCCCATCAACGGCACATCTGCGGACCCTGTGAATCTGAATCCGTAGATGGGTACATGTGCGGAAGGTGCCAAGGGCATCTGGTGACGGTGTTACCAACGAGCAGGCGGATAAGCAACCACAGCGAATAGCCTCTGGTTTCAGCCTGGGGTAAACGGCTCTTCTTAGTCTTCTATCACAAACTGCATCAGAACGGGTGTCTCCGAAGACAGATCATAATAAGCGGGCAAATGGGCGGGCGTTGTCCAGCACCAGGTATTGGCCCCATAGTGCCAGAAGAAAAAGCCTGATTGGAATTTATTGCCGTGGGTTGTACGTATATCCAATTGGTCTCTGTCCAGGACCAGACGAAGGGATAAAAGCCATCATAGAAAAAGCCGAAACCGTCGAGATAGCCCAAGCCTTCGGTGGAACTAAAGGGACTAACAGGGTCTTTAGAAAAGGTGAAAACCCAGTCCTTTCCTTCCTGCTTAAAGGTACTATTGGCAAGGTATTCGTCCGGGAGCCCGGTGAAGCTGATATTCTCCATGTGTGATGCACTGCCCTTGATTGAGAAGAGAGGGAGCTTCATCCCATTGATTGGCGAGCCTTGGAAGCAGTTGAACTTAATGATCAAATCCGTCCCTGCATCGAAATCGCCGTCTATGTAGACGTGATCACTTTGAGCAATGCTTTGGCCAATATAAAAAGAGAACTGATGGCCCGCAGACGCTGGCCTTCCGGCTTGTAAGCGATAGGTGTGGGGGGGAGTAGTAAATACTGTGTCGGGAAATTCCTTTAAATCGGCAAATATACCACCAAAAATTTCGCCTGTAATGGTATTAATGAGGTAAATTGGGCCATTAGGCTTTAAAGTGCCATATATTTCGCCCGGATTAGCACCTAGGATTCGTGCCAGCATTACCGCTGTATCTGTAGGCAGTAGAATGGGCGGTTGAGTACCATTGCCATTACCCGCTCCAATACCAAAATCGGCCCAATTAACAATGACCGCAGGACTATACTGAGTGATATATAAAACATTTCCTGTAGGCTGATATTCACCCTCCCCTACTACATCCTGTCCACTCGGGAGCATAGTGGCTGCTGGAAGACTCTGAGTAATGGCAAGTACCAGGGTCCCGAATAGGGATGGCAGTAAACCTGCTTTACGAAAACGGATGCTCAGAGCCGGGATGCATTTCAATAAAAGCATGTGTGTATAGGAATGAAGAATGAATGAGGAAACGACTTCAACTACGGGCCAAATTACGAGATGCGACAGGAGACAGTCAATGGAAATGCGTTTGAGTAATTGCCGGACGAACGTATCTCGAGGTCATTGTGTATTCGAAGAAAGGAGATTGCGCGGTCGCGGCTTGGGCGTGGGCGTGCTTGGGCGTCTCGCCCATGTACGGGCTCAGTGATGATCGCTTAAAGACACACGGGCAAGATGCCCGTGCCACTTAAGACAGCCCAAGAAGTTCGTAATACGCGGAACTAATCGAATACCACCGTTTTGTTCGCATAAGCGAGTACGCGGTTCTCCACGTGCCAGCGAACGGCTTGGGCAAGCACTGTCTTCTCGAGGTCGCGGCCCTTGCGGATAAGGTCGTCTACGCTCTGCCTGTGGCTGACGGGGGCCACTGCTTGCTGGATGATGGGGCCGTCGTCCAGAACCGGAGTTACATAATGCGCAGTGGCGCCTATGATCTTCACCCCGCGCTTGTGGGCTTGGTGGTAGGGCTTGGCTCCAGCAAATGCTGGCAGGAAGCTGTGGTGAATATTAATCACCGGGCGACCAAGCTGCTCCAGGAAATCGCCGCTAAGCACCTGCATGTAGCGAGCCAGGACGACGAGTTCGATGCCATCGGCCTTAATCATCGAGAGTGCGGTGGCTTCTGCTGCGGATTTCGTGGCAGCAGTGACAGGAATGACGTAATACGGCACGCCGTAATGGTCGGCATCGCGACGAAGGTCATTGTGATTGGAGATGATGCAGCGGATATCGCAGGGCAGCTCGCCGGCTTTCCAGCGCAGGAGCAGATCGTGGAAGCAGTGCTCTTGTTTCGAGACAAAGATGACCACGCGTGGGCGGTCGCTACCGCGCGCGATGCGCACCTCCATGCCCAGTGTGGTCGCAAATGCACGAAAAGCGGCCATCTCCTGTGCCGTTTCAGCATCCCCTGGCATCCACTCCACTCGCTGGAAGAAGACACCGTAATCCTCATCCCTGTGCTGGTCCGCGTGTATAATATTACCGCCGCGCTCGAATATCCATGCAGCCGTGCGGGCTACGAGACCTTTCTGGTCGGGACCGTGAAGCAGGGCGGTGAGAGTGGTGGATGACATGGAGAATAAGAAAAGCAGTAAGCAGAAGGTGATCCACTAAATACACGAAAAAACACTAAATAAATCAATTCACGATACAGCAGCATACCTGTTCTCGGGCAAAGTCGCTTCCTTCCTATCTAGTGTCTTTAGTGAATTTAGTGGATAAAGCTTCATGGAGATTAAGAAAAGCAGTAAGCAGAAGGTGATCCACTAAATACACGAAATATCACTAAATAAATTCGCGATAGAGTAGGTTACCCGATTACCAACAAAGTCTCTTCCTCCCTTTAGTGTCTTTAGTGAATTTAGTGGATCAAAAACTACTTCTTCAACTTCGTGTGGTACTCCTGGATGGATTTCACGACGATGGGCTTTTTCGTCAATGCGTTGAGGGCCTGGAGGGCCATGCGGGCACCGGTGAGGGTGGTCATGATGGAGATGCCGTGTTTTACGGCCTCGGCGCGGATGACATTTTCGTTCTGGCGGGGGATCATCCCGTGCGGAGTGTTGATGATCATCTGGATTTGGCCGTTCTTGATCAAATCGACAATGTGCGGGCGGCCTTCATGTATCTTGTGAACAGTCGTCACTTTTACCCCGTTCTCGCGGAGATGCTTCGCTGTGCCTCCGGTGGACACTACATTGAAGCCGAGTAGGATGAGGCGCCGGGCGATATCCACAGCGAGCGGTTTGTCGGCATCCTTCACTGAGAGGAATGCGGTGCCAGACCGAGGGAGAGGCGGTTGCGCAGCGCTCTGTGCCTTGGCAAAGGCAAGGCCCAGGTCATCATCGATCCCCATAACCTCGCCCGTTGAACGCATCTCTGGGGTGAGTGCGATGGGGGCACCGGGGAAGCGGACGAAGGGGAAGACGCTTTCCTTCACGGTCCAATATTCCGGGGTGATTTCCTTGGAATAGCCGAGGTCCTTTAACTTTGCGCCGGCCATACATCGGGCGGCGAGTTTCGCCAGCGGTACGCCGATCGCTTTCGACACAAAGGGCACGGTGCGCGAGGCGCGGGGGTTGACTTCAAGGACATACAAGTCGCCACCCTTGATGGCGTACTGGATATTCATCAACCCGACTACGCCCAAGGCCTTCGCAAGGGCGTAGGTGGCTTCGCGAACGTCGTTCAGCATCTTGCGGCCCAGCGTGTGTGGTGGGAGCACCATGGCGGCATCACCGCTGTGAACTCCGGCAAACTCGATATGCTCAAGCATACCGCCGATTACCGTAGTCTCGCCATCACTGATTGCATCCACATCCAGCTCGATGGCGTCTTCCAGGAACTTATCGATCAGCACGGGTTTGCCCGGAGCTACATCGAACACTTCCTTGACCACCTTCAACAACTCTTCGCGGTCGTAAATGATGAACATGCCGCGTCCTCCCAGAACGAAGGAGGGGCGGACGAGGATCGGGTACCCGATGCGCTCGGCCTCTGCCATGGCTTCGGGCTCCGTCATGGCGATACCGTTGACGGGTTGCTTCAGTCCCAGTTTTTCGAGTATGTTCTTAAAGATGCGGCGGTCCTCGGCGGCATCGATCATCTCCGGCGAGGTACCGAGGATATTTACGCCATTGGCCTTCAAGTCGCTTGCGAGGTTAAGCGGCGTCTGCCCGCCAAATTGTACGATGGCGCCGTGGCACTTTTCCTGATGATAGACTTCGAGTACGTCTTCGAGCGTAAGCGGCTCGAAATAGAGGCGGTCGCTCGTATCGTAATCGGTCGAAACCGTTTCCGGGTTCGAGTTAATCATCAAGGTCTCAAACCCTGCATCGCGCAGGGCAAAGCTGGCGTGCACGCAGCAGTAGTCGAACTCGATGCCCTGGCCGATGCGGTTGGGGCCACCGCCCACGATCATAATCTTTTTCCGGTTGCTGGGGATGATCTCGTTTTCATCGCCGTAGCTGGAATAGTAGTACGGGGTAAAGGCTTGGAACTCCGCGGCACAGGTGTCCACCAATCGATACACCGTCTTGATGCCATGGCGATCGCGCAAGGCGCGTACAGCCTTAATGTCCTGCTTTGTAAGATAGGCAATCTGGGTGTCGGTAAAGCCCATCTCCTTGGCACTCTTCAGCAGGGGGTAGCCGAGTTCGCGCTTGGCTGCACCGGCTTGCTCAATGGTGCGCTCCATGTCCACGATTTCCTTAACCTGTACAAGGAACCACGGGTCGATACGGGAAAGATCGTGCAAATCTTCCAAACTCATCCCGGCGCGAAGGGCGTAGCGCAGGTAAAACATGCGGTGCGCATTCGGTCGCGAGAGGAAAGGGCGAATCTTATCAATGTCGGTAACCTCGTCTCCACCGAACTTGCCACCACCACCGAGGCCGCGGGCACCGATTTCGAGGGAGCGCAGGGCCTTTTGGAAGGATTCCTTGAAGGTGCGGCCTATGGCCATGACTTCGCCAACGGACTTCATTGAGGAGGTCAGGGTATCGTCTGCACCGACAAATTTCTCGAAGGCAAAGCGGGGAATCTTTGTGACCACGTAGTCGATGGTGGGCTCAAAGCTGGCCGGAGTTTCCTTGGTGATGTCGTTGCGAATCTCGTCGAGGGTGTAGCCTACGGCGAGTTTGGCGGCCATCTTAGCGATGGGGAAGCCCGTGGCCTTTGAGGCGAGTGCCGAGGAGCGGGAGACGCGAGGGTTCATCTCGATGATGACCATGCGGCCATTCTCCGGGTTAATAGAGAACTGGATGTTGCTGCCACCGGTTTCCACGCCGATTTCGCGGATACAGGCAAAGGAGGCATCCCGCATGACCTGATACTCCTTGTCAGTCAGGGTCATCGCTGGCGCCACTGTGATGGAGTCCCCGGTATGGACTCCCATGGGGTCGAAATTCTCAATCGCACAGATGATCACGCACTGATCCTTGTGATCGCGCATGACTTCCATCTCGTACTCTTTCCAGCCGAAGAGACACTCCTCCACCATTACCTCCCGGGTGGGCGAGGCATCAAGCCCGCGCTCGATCAGCGCCTCCAGCTCTTCGCGGTTGAACGCCACTCCGCCACCGGTACCGCCAAGCGTAAAGCTGGGGCGGGAAATGAGTGGGTACACGCCAATCTCCTTCGCCACACGCCAGGCGTCGTCCATGTTGCGGACGATGCCGCTCTTCGGAACATCGAGCCCTATCTTGAGCATGGCCTCCTTGAAGAGTTCGCGGTCCTCGCCTTTCTGGATGGCATCGTACTTCGCGCCGATAATCTCAACACCATGCTTTTGGATGATACCCTGCTGCCAGAGCTTGCATGTGAGATTCAGCGCCGTCTGGCCACCGAGTGTGGGCAGGATGGCGTCCGGCTTCTCCTTCTCCAGAATTAGATCGAGCGAGTCCACCGACAATGCCTCGATGTAAGTTACATCGGCAAAGTCCGGGTCTGTCATGATCGTGGCCGGGTTACTATTCACAAGGATGACCTTGTAACCCTCCTCTTTCAGTGCTTTACAGGCTTGTGTGCCCGAATAGTCAAATTCACAGGCCTGCCCGATGATTATCGGGCCTGAACCAATGATTAATATGCTCTTAATGTCCGTCCGTTTCGGCATAGCGGGATTTTAACCGGGGACTTAAGCAATCAGCTACTCTAGTTGGCAAGATTATTGTAGTTATAATGGAATATAGAGGATATAGGGCATTGGGCGCATCTTGAAGCGCTTGGGCTGTTTCAGGTGGCACTGGCATATTGCCGATGTGTCTTCCGCGATCATCACAGAGTCCGAACATCGGAGAGCAGCCCATGCCACGCCCGGGCATTGTCCCTTGTAATGACCAATACGGCCCAAGACTTCCTGACACTGCTGCTCTAAGGAAACCGCGTGCTGGGTACCATCGAGTAAATCAACGGGCGGGCACTTCTCCAAAATCCATCGTACTCCTTAACAGGGGCTTGGAAGCGGATGATGAGCAGGGTATTGTTAATAAATAGAATAGTGTCCTGTACGCGAAGCACTTTCTCAGGTCCTGTTGTAAGGGTATATTCTACAATTCGGCAGGGTTGATTGACTACAGATCGATCAACGGGAAGAAAATAGCTATTCTCGTCGATGAACTTGATATTCCTTCGATAGCGGTCCTTCAAGCCTTCCCCATAGCCAAGTATGTTTACAATATCCAGATTCGGAAAGAAATCGAATTGCTTGAACTGAAAGAATTGCAGGCTGACATCCGGATGATCGGGCAATGTAAAAAGAAGATTGGCAGCTCCTGGATTCGGATTGAGAACGAACGGCACCATTGGAGGTGTACGGAGTATAAACCCATCGCCCTTCAAGTAACCGTAGGTCATAGGAATAGAGTCAAAAGCTTCCTGTCCGTACTTAAACTGCATCCCGGGCCCTTTGCGCCGTGGCCAGCCATAAACATTTACTTCATAGTCTTTGGGACCGTTCTCCAACTGGACTGTGACCGTAATAGTGCGGAGTGAAGGCGGAATCGGTTGATTAAGACGCGCCGCTTCCGCTGCGGCCAAGCGCTCCTGTTCTTTCAGATTGGACTCAAATGCCTTCTGTTCCTCCTTCTGGCGTTCGGCCTCCTCGGCTTCCTTCTGCTTGCGCTCCTTCTCCGCCTTTTCGCGCTGTCGATATTCCTCTAGTTGAAGTTGTCGAATCTCCTGTTCTCCAGGAATAGCTGGCCACGATGAGGGCGGCGGATCGGAAGGTTTGGCTCCAAAGCTTAAGCCTGGTGCCAACGAAACAAGTAAAGCTAAACTGAGTGAGTATCTTCGGTGAACAGCCATTGACGAAGTGATAAAAGTTATTCCAAGGTTAGTGCCAGGGCATTTCGAAGTACTTGAGCTGTTTCAAGTGGCACGGGCATCTTGCCCGTGTGTCTTACTGCGACATCAGAGAACCCGAACACGGGCGAGACGCCCATGCCACCCCCCATTAATCCACTTTTCTTCCCAGGCATAATGACTTCGAGTTGCACTGGGTTAGTGCCAGGGCAACGCGTTGACCTTGGCATTGTATTCGGTCTTCGTCAAGTAGCGGAAGTCCATCTTTTTATAATCACGGACATTCGGTGTGCCAGGGGGAAAGTTACCATTCGCAAACTCCTTGTAGAAACCCCACTGGCGGGTTGGCGGTGAATAGTACCCAGTGCTCCATGATTGGTTTTGGATTTCGCTTTCGAACAGTGCGACGAGCGAGCCACGGTAGCGAAACTTCTTACCACCCCAATCTTCGAGGAACCGCGGGAAGTTATGACTGCCACCACTCTTATTGTTTCCTGTACCTGCCTTGTTGGTGGGTTGTAAGCCTGCAATGATGGCCGCGGCGAATTCTGTGTCCGATGCTACTGTATTTTTATTTTTAGAGCCAGCCATGGTCCAACTATTCGAAAGGATGGTAATGGCATCAGCAGCGAGTGCAACCGGTGGGCGAGGCGTTGCTATGACATCCGAATTATTGAAGTCTGTAGCAGAAGGGGTGCTCATGTTACCATCGGCATTAAAGTGTCCCTTGACGTAAAGGGGGGCATTTGTAACCAAGGTAAACCCTTCGTCGCGGTTCTCTTTGTTGATATTAAAGGAGGGGTTCGGGACACGGCCAAGATTCGTATTACTACCGCCACCTTGTGTGAGCATGAGAGCGTGGTTCTTTACTGCCTTGGTGATATTATCGGATCGGACTGTTGCGGCAGTATCGCGGTCAAACTCCACATAGACCACGCCATTATAACGATAGGGAGTGTAATAATTATCAAACATGTTGCCATTGCTTACCTCAATTTCATTGGCCAGTGCAGCCATGTTAATTTCGACTACATTAAGGTTAGAGTCGGCTTCGGGCATGGTAGCATCAATGCGTTGGTCTCGCATGCCGCTGGTTATATTGCCACTGCCATCTTTCACAAAAGGGTGTGCCGCTATCATTTCGTCGAAGCGTGCGCGAAGTGCAGCGCCCGCACTGGTCTTGGGTGACGTATTGTTGGGGTCAAAATAGGGCGACATCCTGATGTCTTCTTCGATGACTTCCGAAGCCAAGATATTTATGGATTCCCCTTTGGCATTAACAATAGTTCTGGATTCAGTGTTAAGAACAAGAGCACTATTTGGTTCCAGTGGATCGGCACGCTTCAGGGTATGAAAAGAAACATAGTAATCCGTGTTATAGGTGCTGGGTGTAGTAGAACTGCCATTAATCCAGTCCCGTGTTCCAGCGGACCAGCCACTATCGGGGGAGGGGCGCTTACGCAACCGAACTGCGTTCGCAGGTAGAGCCTGTCCATTAGTTTTTGTAGTACCATTGGTAGACTTGTGAACCCGAATGATTAGCCCTGCCTTACGTGCAAGTTTTTCGTCTTCACCGAGATTCTTATGCTTGGAATCCGTAAGTTTCATGTTCGGCTCAATCAGAGCATACGCATGATTCTTTACTTCGGTCGAGCCGGTCTCATCGGGTACATACTCATCATAACCCACAGGGTTGAGCTTGGGAACATTGTGAACTTTGGATTGCAGGTTCCCATCAAATTTATTACTCGACCAGTCAGCCCAGCCACCGGGCCACCCAGCGGCGGTAAGATCGGTAGCACTCGCTACACTAGACCAGTAACTGGATTCCTTGCTCAACGTCCCGGAACCTCGGTAGGTATTGAGCCATGTTCCATCCGCATCCTTCATCCATACGCTGGTACCTTTTTGTGCCCCTTCTCCTGGCATACTCGTCCAATCGCCTTGATAGGGCTTGGCCATCATGGAGACTCTATAGTCTTTGGCCGTTGTGACAATGCCGTGAAACTTGAGGTACCCCTGTGACACGGCCCAAATATTGCCATTCGAGTGAACCGGCCCCATGATATCCATGTCAGGGCCATTGTGGAACTCCAAGTCCATGTTATAAAATATCGCATGGGAAAACAATGGAGCATCCCGGAGCTGAAAGGTGACTGCTGCATAGGCGGTGCGATCCCCGATATAGGGCGTACTGGCAGTGGCCGAGGCATAGACTTCCACATCCCGGGCCAACACCATTTTGCCTTTATGGCGGTCGTCTTTATTTTCAGGATCCTCTGGGTCAACATAGAACTGGATGTTGGGTGGGACCACTCCACCGATAAGTGCCCAGTTTTTGATGGTCACACGCTTGTCAGCATTGGTAGATCCAGACCTGCGGGTTAAAAAACTGATGAAGTCGCTGTTTACGGTGAGTGGTTTGTTCGCCGTAGAGAGTTCTGAGTCACGAAAAACGGTCTGGTATTGCCAGCGTTTAATAAGCTGAGCCACGCCGTACTCAGTGAGAGATTCTGCAGCGTTATTGGCAGAAAGCGTAGTATACTGCTGATTATTTAGCCGGGCTTCCATCACCGCATTAGTGAGGGTACCTGCGATGATCATGGACATGGCGGTAGTGATGATAAGTACCACTGCAAGTGAACCCTTGCGCGAACGTCCATAAGCTATTTTTCTGGTTGTTTTCATTTTAGTTCCGTATGACTGCGTATAATGAATAGTAGTATAAATAAAAAAGAAAGGCCAAGCAATGAGCTATTTACGGGGAGAAATAGTAAAGTTATAGGTATCCGTGATTTCTTTTGCTTTACTACCGTGTACTATCTTGGCGTTCACCATGATACAATCGCCCATGAAATTATAGAATAGTTTACCTTTGGCGAGTCCCTCGGAAAGATCCACAACCTTCGGCTGGGCGCGAAGGATTGACTCACTAGGAAGGATGGATTCAATAGTATCGTACTGCTGCGACACCGGAACCTTCATATCCAATTTATGAATGGGTCCGAGGCCACCGGTGTTCGCCCCTGGAATACGATAGTAGGCCACCACCCTTATTGTAGGTCTGTTCTTGTAAATCATGGCACTCGGCGGATCCCCTTTGTAGCCTAGTACTAGCAAATCTCCGTATCGTCCCCGATCTGAAGCATCTCCCGGCGTATCACGATCCCCCGGCGAGATAGACTTATAGATTCCAAAAAAGTTTGCCTGGCGTGCTATAATGGACATCTCGTGAGTAACTTTTCTCATGTCACCATTTATCTCATTCTTGTTAGAGGCGAGAAATGACATTTTGGTGGTGTCCATGAAGAATTCCATAGTTCCCGCCAATACCAAACCAAAGATGGTTAAGACGACAATAGCCTCGACCATTGTAAAAGCTTTGCGAGGGTAGTTACCACGTCGTAAGTATGTCGTAGTTTTCATGCAGCTTGATCAAAGGATTTCACGATGAACAATCGGTGTTCTTTGTTAGATAAAAATGCACTGGTCAACCCCCCGAATTCGGAACTGTAGAAGAGTTCGATAAGGTATCCATAGCCGTTTGTCATTGGGGTGATATTAACCCTCAGTTTCATAGTCATGGTAACGGGCTTGTTGTCTCGCTGATCGATCATTATCTTTTTTTCGTTGATAATACCGAGATAAAGTGGGTCGTATATGCTGATATCCATTGTATCGTCCTGAGCATTGTGTGTTTCTGCATTTTTCAGCAGTGCTGACAGACTGATTGTCTTTAATGGTACAGAACCGGGAGCGTTGAGAGCTGCCGTAATCTCGGAGTCTTGCATTGACTTTATCTGCTCCAAAAAGCTCTGAGCAGTCGCCGTTGCTGTGGTATTCATCACGTTGGCGTGAGCCATTTTTGTGGCTAGGATAACATTGCCCACCACAGCCATTGCGACCATGGAAAGGATTGCCAGGGCCATGAGAACCTCAATCAAGGAGAACGCTTGTCTCATCTTTGATGGTAATATCCTTAATGAATTTCCGGAAGGGTAAGCACTCATGGAGTTAATGACTTGGTCTCTTGGATTTATGTTTTAGCAGGGTGACAGCACCATGGCCTGCATTGACAATTACTTTACAAACTTCGGTCTTAAGTGTAGCTGTGACACTAAAATCATACCATTTAAGAGTCAAGTCTGATAGGACTCGGAGCGGGGTAAAAAAGAGGTAAAAATATTAATGAACTGCATGATAATAGCTAAGTTACAGCTATTTTATAAGCATAATAATAAATACAGTAACTAATAAGCAATCGAGTAGTTAATTGTCTTCGATCAAGCAATGGGCTCGAAGTTCTTGAAGTTAAATCGAAACACGTATTCCAGACTTTCATAGTCGGGGATGCCTAATCAGATATGCGTGTTTAGTGTATATCAAGACACAACCAACATATCCCCCGCCAAAAGGGCAGGCAGTATGCCATGAATCTAAGCTTAACAAAACTATGGCACCTACTGATGCACCAGATTTTCACGGTTTCACTTACCTGAGTTTATCCGTATTTCATACGCGAAATCCATGGCTAATCAACAGGCGAATCACCCTTGACAACGATACAAGCACCTTACCGACGGGCGAAGCATCTTTGTCAATGAGTGACCTTACGAAGCGTAGGACCACCATTACGAAGGGTAGGAGTCTCATTGCGAAAGGTTGGCGCACCATTTGGAAAGGTTGGACCACCATTGGGAAAGGTTGGACCACCATTGGGAAAGGTAGGACCGCCATTGGGAAAGGTAGGACCGCCATTGGGAAAGGTTGGCGCACCATTGGGAAAGGTTGGACCACCATTTGGAAAGGTTGGACCACCATTGGGAAAGGTTGGACCACCATTGGGAAAGGTTGGACCACCATTGGGAAAGGTTGGACCACCCATCACCTCGAGTAGAGTAGCCGAGGGCAGTTCCGAAGCAGCCTTCACACCGTATTTCTCCCTTGTAATAAGGCTTATATAGTCATTACGTTGCATCATGAGCGCTATCGCTCCTAATGACTGGCACATTGCTGTAATTTCTTGTGTCGTTTATCGCGATAGCAGCTCGCGCAGCCAAACCCAACCCCATCCCCATGCTATCCATTACCGAACTCGCCCACGGGCAAGCAGCCGGCCCGCTCGATTTATTAACGATTACCGGTGCAGCTACTGGTTCTATTAGTGTGCGTGACGGAAAAGGGCGCGAATACTTCAGGGCAGCAGGGAGTGAAAGCGTGCGCTTCAAAGTCGGCGGCGCACTGGGACAGCACTGGGTCTTCCATAGCGATGCCAAAGGCGTATTGCTGGAGACGATTATGTTTACTGTGACAACGAAGACAGCGGTGACCTCGGATAACCCCGCCCATGCCCGGTTGTTGCATAGTTTGTGGTGGACGATGGTCAACTGTATCGGCGGTGCGCAACGGCAGCGTGTGGATGGCAAGGTTTACCGACATTATGTGAGCTGGCTGCGCGACCACACGCACACGCTCAAAGGGATGAAGTGGTTCGACAATGAGCACCAGTCGGGGTTCGAGCTTTATGCGGATCATCAGAGAGCAGATGGTATGATCTGGGACAAGCTTGACCCGTTCTGTGATGCACAGCAATGGCGCGACCACACCTTTCGCGAGGGTGGATTCATCCAGAAGGTGGATGATGGGTATGGGTTGAAGCTGCGCTTCGAGCGCATCCCGGTGGAGAACGATGTGGAGTATCTCTTCATCGAGTGCCTCTACTATACGTGGAAAGCTACGGGGGATACGGCATGGATGCTCCGGTATCTGGATCACTGCTTAAAGGCGGTTGCGTACGCCACGACCGATCCGTACCGCTGGAGTACGAAGTTTAACCTGCTCAAGCGCGGGTACACGATTGATACCTGGGACTTCAAGTCCCACCAAGATAATGCCATCACCCAGGGTTGGGATAATTGCGTGGATATCGAGCGCACAACCTTCGGTGTGATGCACGGCGATAACACGGGTATGGCCACCAGTCTGAATTACCTTGCGGAAATGCTAGCAGTGGCGGGGCGTAGCCAGGAGTCGGAGAAGTGCCGGGCGCTATCGCAGGAGCTGATGAAGCGGCTGAACACTCTCGCCTGGAACAAGGAGTTCTTCGTGCATCATGTGACTGAGGATACATCATTTGTTCGCGACCTCGGGGTGGATGAGAGTCGGCAAGTGTCGCTCTCGAATGCCTACGCGCTTAATAGGGCGATTACCCATGAGCAGGCTGTGGCAATCATCCAGACCTACCAGCGTATCCGTGGCGAGATGCCGGAGACTTCACCGGGCGAGTGGTATAATATCTACCCACCCTTTGAGAAAGGGTTTAGCAACAAATGGGGCTATATGAACGGCGGAGTGTGTACCATTGTGGCTGGAGAGTTGGCCCATGGCGCCTTCGAGCACGGGCACGAAGCCTATGGAGCGGATATTCTGAAGCGCCTGGACGACCTGGCTCAGCGCCATGGTGGGCATCTGGATGTCTGCTTCCTCGGGAAGATGGATGTACCGCCCGCAGCTACCTTTACCCCCATCAGTCTGGCGGATGTGGCGAACGTGGACTTTGTCTGCGACGGCGAGCCCCGCCCCGCTGGCGTGATGGCATGGCAGGGAGAAGTGGGCAATGACCTCGCACAGTTCCCCGTGGGGAATCAGCATTTCTTTGATGTGCCTTTCACTATCGCTGACCCTGCAAGTAATGGTCGCCGTGCCTGTCTGGGTCTGAGTACAAAGCCTGGCTACGTTACCGAAGCACTGCTTCCCGTCTGGCAGAAGGCGCAGTCGATTTACTTTCTCCATACTATCGGCGGCCGCGGGGGGAACCCTGCCGGATCGTTTACCGTGCTCTATGACGATGGCTCCGAGCAGACTACCTACATCCGCAATGAGGTGAACTGCGGGCACTGGTTTATGCCCGAAGATTACGGAGCCAAGCGCAAAGGGAATGGGCACGCAGTGGTCGATCCGCGAGGGTTCTTTGATTTCGACCTCGCCTGGCGCGGAGCGAACAAGCAGTTCGAGAACGTCGGTGCCTTTATCTACGGCTTCACAAATCCGCACCCTGAAAAGCTCATTCGCTCGATCCGATTCGAGGCGGCTCGCAGCGGTGCGAACTGGTTCGTTCTCGGGTTAACACTCAGCGATCAGGCGGTATTCTTGAAACAGACGGATGTCTCTTTTGGAATTCCCGATGGCTGGGGAGCAGCAGCGGTTGTCTATGCATTAGTTGAAGGACTTGCTGGAATGAAGGACACCGGTGTGGCCTTTGACCGCGCCCTACTCGCTCCCCGCTGGCCCGCAGCAGGAGTAAAGCAAGCAACCGCAACGGCCAAGTACGAGGCCTCCGGCGGCTATGTAACGCAAAACTACCATTACGACCCGTCCAGTGGCGAGCTGCGGCTGGAATTCACCGGGAGCGCGCAGACCATCGACATAGAGGTTCTGCTACCCGATAACACGACGGTCCTCTCCGCAGTGCTGGATGGCAGTCCAGTCTCTCTGCTGGAGAAGACTGTGGAAAAATCCCGCTATGCATCCACCATTGTCCGCCAACCCGGTGCGCATCTGCTTGTCATGCAATTGCGGTAATGTGTAAGTTATACTCTTCATGAAATCTCTCGAACAATTCATCGAAGCCCTCAAGAACAAACAGTCTCTGCTACTCCTTGCGCTGGGCGATTCCAATACCGACAACACCGGCTTCACTGGCGGGGCGAAGCAGTGGCCCGAGCTGCTCCATACCCGGCTCAAACAGCACTACCAGACGCTCCGTCTGCTCTGCCTGAACGCAGGGATATCTGGGGACACCGTCCAGAAGATTCTCGCACGCTTCGAGACCGACGTCGCCCGTTTCAAGCCCGATTGCTGCATCCTCTGCATCGGGTCGAATGACGCCAACCAACTCACCGACGAGGCCTTTCGCATAGGGTTGCAGGAGATTATCAGTCGCTTGCAAGCCATGGATACACTGGTGATTCTGCGCACACCCACGCCTATCTGGGAACGCGGGAAAGGCTACAATCGCATCTGGCCGGACGACCTCAGACTTCAGGCGAAAGTGAACATCATCCGCGAGACGGCAGCGTCTGCAAACCTGCCCCTCGTCGATACCTACAAACACTGGCAGGATGCGGCAGCAGCAGGCACGCTCGATCCGCATACGCTCTTTACCGATGAAGTACACACCAATGCCGCAGGCCATCGCCTGGTTTACGAGGAGCTACTTCCGCTCTTCCAGTGCCCGATTGCGTAGTCGAGCACTCCTCGGTTCTCACATCCTATAGCTCGCATCCATACATTCGCTCATGACCGACACCGCCTTTATCTCCCACTTTGCACAACTGCCCCCAGGCGTAGAAGCCTTTCAAACAGAGGCCTCTACCGACTGTGGGGAATTCCTCCGGCTCAGTCCGGAGTGTATTAAACAGGGAACGCTCAAGCTGGAGCTGCCCGCCCCCGGGCGCTGGCTGGCTCTAGCCCGCCACGGGTTCTACTGGAATCACCCCGAGTTTGGCTCCCTCTGGGAAACGGTGCCCTATGAAACCCAGTTCCTTCTCTGGGAGTTGGTGGACGGAGGCTATGGACTACTCTTGCCACTGATTGCGGGCGACAACCGCGCCACGATTAGTGGCGGGCGCGACGGGCTGCATCTCGTCTGGGAAGGTGCGCTTGGCGATGCGACCGCTCCGGCTGTGCTGCTCTTTTCGGCACGGGGTGAGAATCCCTATACCTTAGTCGAGGACAGCGTGGCGGCTGTAGCCGACCAGTTGAAGAGTTTCCGTACCCGCCAGCAGAAACTTGCTCCGGAGTTCGCCAACCTTCTGGGCTGGTGTACGTGGGATGCCTTCTACCACGAAGTGGACGAGGCGAAAGTGTACGAGGGCTTGCGCACCTTTAAAGAAGGGGGCGTGGTGCCGGGCTTTATGATCCTCGATGACGGCTGGCTCGATACGACGGGAGATTATCTCAATGCTGTCACCCCCGATCCCAAGAAGTTTCCCAATGGCCTGGCCCAACTCGGGAAAACTGCGAAGAAAGAGTACGGCATCCAGCGTTTTGGTGTTTGGCATAACTTCCTCTGCTACTGGGCAGGAGTGAACCCGGAAGGCAAAGTGGCGAAGGAGTACGGGTACGTGCAGAATCGCGGAAAGATTCGGCCTTGGCTGGGAGATAAAGACCCGGAAATAGACCTTAACTTAATCACTCCAGACCAGGCCTCGCGCTACTACCACGAACTCTACCGCTACCTGCGCTCTCAGGGCGTGGACTTGGTGAAGGTGGACGGTCAGAGCGCGCTGGAGTTGTTTACCATTGGGAAGCTGGGTCGAGTCTCCACCATGCGCGCCTTTCAGGAGGCCTTGCAGGGTGCAGCCTTTGCGCATCTTGGCGGTGAGCTGCTCCACTGTATGTGTAATGGTAGTGATGTGGCCTACCAGATGAATGCCTCCATGGGCTGGAGAAACTCTGGGGACTACATGCCTCGCTTCGATGACAAGTTCCAGCAGGGTTATGTGGCCACCAACGCGATGAACAACCTCTGGTCGGGGCAGTTCTCGCTCCCGGATTGGGACATGTTCCAGACTCACGCAGCGCACGCAGAGTACCACGCGGCAGCACGCGCCATTAGCGGTGGACCAATTTATGTGTCTGACAAACCTGGACAGCAGAACTTCGCGATACTTAAAGAACTGGTCATCACAGGTTCGCGGATTCTGCGCTTCCAGCAGCCAGCACTCCCCTCCCCTGAATGCCTCTTCAACGATTATACGAAGGTCCCGCAGTTCCTGAAGGTATTCAACCTTCATGAATCCGCAGCACTCGTCGGCCTCTTTCAGTGCAACCACGACGTGGAAACTATCACAGACATCGTCTGCGTGCAGGACGCACCTGGCCTTGCGGGCGAACGATTCGCACTTTGGGGACACCGCGCGCAGACACTCGTTGTCATCGGCGAGGACGACAACGCGGAGTTTACCCTAAACCGTCTCGAATACGAGCTGGTCACACTCGCCCCAATTACCAAGGGTGTCGCCGCACTCGGGTTACTCGATAAGATGAGCGGTATTGTGGCCATCGACAATGCCTCGTGGCTCACACCGTCCATCTACCAGACCATTCTTCTTGATGGCGGGCGGATTGGCTTCTACAGCGCGAAGCGCCCGAAACTCGTGCGCACTTCCATCACCGGGGCAGAAGTGCGCTACGATGGAAAAACCAAGCTCCTCGAGGTAATCCTGCCCGCAGGCGAAGCCGTGGGCGTGGAGCTGGAATTCTAGTAGGGCGAGAGGGATTCTTCCTCATACAATTTCGTTGTACAGGTAGATTTGGCCCTCGTCCGCGATGCCATTCTCGCCGGGATGGTATGCAGCTGGGATGAATCCATTCTTGGAGAAGAAGTTTATCACACGTGCATTCTTGGAGTAAGTGCTTACATAAATGCACTCACCTCCATGGTCCTTAACATAGCGCTGGGCTTCGGAGAGCAAGGCTGTCCCCTGCCCATTGCCTCGGTATGCAGGATAAAAACCCAACAGAGCGATGGTGGCTTTCTTCTGGAAGCGCTTCACTCCATCAGGGCCGCGGTCGTGAACAAGGAGCAGAAAACCCATCGGTACCCCCTCATCATCATAGATACAGAGTGCCCTACCCCCAGACATAAAAAGTGCGGCTATTCGTTTGCGCAGCCATGTCGCATGTTGCTGGTTCTCAGGGGCATAATCCACTCCGCACACCAGCTCGGCTATGAGTGGAAGAAAATCCTGGAAGAACACGTCTTCCGCTTGGTAGGTAATGGGCATGGCGTTCAATTCGCTTATGCCCAAATATATGGGCACGACGGCGTTTATGCAACCCGCGGGGAAATGAATTATTACCTATCGCGATAGCAGGGAAATTACTTAGGCACTGCCTATTCACTCAGTGTCAGCTTCACCTGCCTCGCTCCCATCGCACTAAGCGCATCCAGCAATCCATCAAAGGCTTCGATGGGAGCTGAGCCGAGATCGACTTCAAAGCTGAGCATGCTCTCTTCCATGACAGGATCTGACAGCGAGTGAACCACCTCGTGAAAGCCATCGCACTCCCCGTCCTCATCTTCCGGCAATTCGTTATCTTCAACATCAAACCAGTTCAAATACCATTGCTTTAGATCATCGAGATTATGCCCACTGAGAATACCCTCAGCTGTCACCCGGCATGCCTCCCATCGAAAGGGACTGAATACCACCCTCATGTGAGCAGTCCAGTCCACGGTAATAGGCGGAAATGCATATAACTTGTCCGACGGGATATCCAGCTCCTCGAACACACCTGTCTCCGGGTCCTCAACCTCCACATCGACTCGCCTTGGTAGAGCCAGTGCACCATCCAGTGTCAGTGCGCCAGAGTCATCCACCAGAGCCACCTCGGGGTCGAAGCTCAATCCCTCATCGTCCAGCGAATCCAGCTTTTCGGCGAAAGATTCCAAGTGGTTATTGCGGATGTTATCCAAAAGGGTGCCTATAGTCATGGTTCTCAAGATTATAGGGAGACGCTACTTGTTCGAGAACAAATACGAGCGAGTCCTGGCTGAAATCACCGGGAATGGTGAAACATTACGGTAATACTAAAACAAGCTGGCTTAATTCTGAACGACTCTATCAAATACTAACACGATAGAACCACACAGAATAAAGAGGAAAGTCATGCCCACCAGGAAGAAAACCTCCATATCAAAACGCAGTTCCACCCGCCACGTGCTCCGCACTGATAGCACTGAGGACGGCAGCCTTAACTTCTCAGCGCTGGTGGAAGCCATCCGGCGTGCACACGAGCAGAGCGCGGCTATTGTCAATCGTACTGTCAACACCACGCTGACCCTGCGGAACTGGGTTATCGGCGGTTATATACGGGAATACGAGCAACGTGGAGCCGACCGGGCGAAATACGGGGATGAGCTACTGGTGCGCCTTGCCGAACGACTTAAAGAGAATCGACATCAAAGAATAGATGAACGTGAGTTGAGAAGGTATCGGACCTTTTATGTCACCTACCCTATGATTCGGGAGACACTGTCCCCCGAATTCACCTTCGAATTGCCGTTTCTCCCAATTCAGGAGACAGTGTCTCCCGAAAAGCCTGCTCGAATTTGTCAGTTGGTGTCTGCCCGGTCTGAGGAAAATTCCGATATGCAAATTCAGAATACAGGAATTTCCGCATTGGCCATTCCGGCAGAGAAGCTCATTAACTCACTTTCTTTCAGTCACTTCGCCGAACTCATCGCTATCGAAGACCCCCTGAAACGCGCCTTTTACGAGATCGAGTGCATTCGGGGTAACTGGTCGGTGCGTGCATTAAAGCGGCAGATCGCCACCCTGTATTTCGAGCGCTCGGGATTGTCGAAAGATAAGGAAAAACTAGCGGCGATGGTGCAGAAGGGAGTAGAGTCCGCGGAGCCGAAGCTAGCCATCCGCGACCCCTACATATTCGAATTCCTCGGACTGCGGGCGAAGGATGCGGTTTCCGAAACCGATCTGGAAACTGCGCTAGTGGAGAATCTGAGGGAGTTTCTACTCGAACTGGGTCATGGATTTTGTTTGGAGGCGCAGCAGAAGTGCATCCTCATTGGCAAGACCCGGGGATTTGTGGACCTGGTTTTCTACCACCGCATTCTAAAGTGCCATGTGCTGGTGGAACTGAAAGTGGATGAGTTTACACACGAGCATGTTGGCCAGCTCAACACCTACGTCACCTGGTACCGCGAGCATATGATGTCCGCGGGTGACAACCCACCCATAGGGTTGCTACTCTGCACCGGAAAGGATCATACTCTAGTGGAATACGCCACCGCCAGCATGGACAATCACCTCTTTGTCTCCAAGTATGCTATCGAGCTGCCCTCGAAAGCTGAACTGGAGAAGTTTCTTCACGCAAGACATCTGGAAATGCTTGGAGGCGATTGTTTGGCCTGAAGCACACAGACACGAACTTTACAAATCCCCCAACCTAACATACAGGTAGGAACATGACACCCGTACCACTGGCCATCATCGTACCAGCGCGGCTGGGCTCCACCCGGTTTCCGCGCAAACTCTTGCACCCGATTCATGGGCGCGCGTTGATACTGCGCACTGCCGAGAGGATTCGCGATCAGTCGCCGGAGTATCCGCTGCATTTTGCGGTGGCGGAGGATGAGCTGGCCCAAGTGCTCCAGGCAGAAGGGTTCTCCACAGTGATGACGGACCCGGCACTTCCCAGCGGTACAGACCGCCTAGCCGCCGCAAATCTAAGAATTCATGCCACTGCAGTGATTAATGTCCAGGCAGACGAGCCTCTCGTCACCCGCAGGCAGATACACACGCTGGCCGAACTGATACTCACAGGACGGGCGGACATGGCCACCCTCGTTACCCGTTTCCGCACCCCAGCGGAGTTTCATAACCCAAACCGCGTAAAGGCGATACTAGCCGGAGATGGTCGCGCTCTCTACTTTTCCCGCGCCCCCATCCCCTACCCTCGCGACCTCCGGGGGCAGGCTACACCGCAGTGGCTGGCAGAGCAACAATGCTATCTCCATCTGGGCATGTATGCTTACACGGCGCAATTTCTTCGCACCTTCCGCACACTGGCACCGGGTAAGCTCGAGCAAATCGAAAAACTCGAGCAGCTCCGCGCCCTCGAGAATGGGTTTACCATCCTTGCCGGCGAGACCGATGAGCCAACGCAGGGTGTAGATACCCTGGAGGATGCAGACGCTTTGGAGCGGTTGCAGGGGGCGTGATACCTGGGGAATAATCTTCCCACCATTGGGACAATTTTTCCCAGAACTGAGACGATGTGAGTCAATCCATGGCTCATTAGTTGCGTTGAACGACGAGGGTATCGCCTGTAATCACTGAATTAGTGTGGGGTTTGCGCATAATTCGCTTCAATCCGTGAAACTCTACGGCTGTGGCATTGTTTATGCTAAAGTAGTGGCACAACATTCAACCTTCATCGCCAATCCATCCATGAATACCGTCCCCACACTTCGTCTTCCAGCTACCATCAAGTCACTCATCACCCGGATGGAGCGGATAGCCCAGAGCAAGCCAGCCGAGCCCGATAGTGCAGGACTGACTTCGCTCAGTTACGGCGAGTTTGAGCTACTCTGCCAACAACACGGGGTGAGTACAGAAGATAGAAAGCTCAATCAAGCGTTGGCCCACAGAGATTGGTTCATTACATCGATGGGGCTCACTTACTACGGCGACCTCGACATAGCCCTGTCAGCTCATCGCCAGCATTCCAGGGCGGCATAGTACGTCGGATTGGACCATGGCTGCATCCCGTGGGACCTGCCCGGCTTGGTACGCATCCGCCTAATGCACGACGTATTTTGACAATTTAACAAATTGTCGCAGGATTGAGCGATGGTGCAACAACGAGCGCTACCCGATAAATGGTTGATCACAGCCCTGCGGCTGGCAGGCTGCTATAACCTTCTGTGGGCGGTATCGACACTACTGTTTCCACAGGCTTATTTCCAGTTTGCGGGCATGGCTCCACTGAATCATCCCGGCGTCTGGCAGGGGATGGGAATGCTTGTAGGCATCTACGGCATCGGGTACCTCATTGCGGCTTACGACCCGTACCGCCACTGGCCGATTGTGCTGGTGGGATTACTCGGCAAGTTACTCGCTCCCATAGGCTTCCTCTACACGGTATATGCTGGTGACTTCACCTGGCGCGCCGGGTATGCGATTCTGTTGAACGATGTTATTTGGTGGGTCCCCTTCTCCTTGTTACTCTATCAGACGCTGCGTCACATTGCGGGGGCGCATACGGTACAAGTTCCGTCGCTCTCATTTCCCGCGGCACTACGGTACTACCGCATGAGCGATGGGCAAACCCTTGCAGAAGCGGCAGAGAAATCCCCGGTATTGGTGGTCTTCCTTAGACATTTGGGATGCAGTTTTTGTCAGGAAGCACTATCCGATCTGGAGAAGGTACGCGCAAGTATTGAGAGCCGGGGCGTGAAGCTTGCTCTTGTTCACATGAGCGATCCCTTCAGTGGCCGTGCAGCCTTCAGCCGATGGGGGTTGACCGATGTGTCCGCCATAAGCGATCCCGCCTGCGAACTCTATGCTGTGTTTGGCCTCGGACAGGGAACCCTTCGCCAACTCTTTGGAATAAAGTCAGTTATGCGCGGTCTCGCACTCATGAAACGCGGTTACAAAGTGGGCCGCCTCCAGGGCGACGGCTTACGCATGCCTGGAGTTTTCCTGATAAGCCATGGCCGCATCGTGAAAGAGTTCCGGCATACCTCCGTGGCTGATAAACCCGATTACACAGCCATGGCAGAAGTGGACACAAAGCGCTAAAGGCACTGACGCAAAAGAGGGAAGGCAGAAGAAGACTGGCGGGGGCGTCTCCTAGCAGCGTCTGGACAGGTTAATCTGGATACCGATTTGGAATCCGGATTATTATCCACTAAATTTCACACTAAACGGTAAATGCAGATAATACCTGCGGTGTTCTGCACCCCAGTCGCACAGTATCGCCTAGTTTGTTTCATCCTGCCACCTCGCTGTCCGAAGTTAAGACTTCCCTCGCAGACAATCGTCTGCAAGCATGATGCCATGCGCCGGAATCGGTGCTGTTATCAATGACCATGTCAACAAACCTATTCACATGGATACACTACCCATCTTGCTCAGTTTCGCATTTGCGCTGGTAATGACTGGCGTAATCTGGACCGTACAGCTAGCCATCTATCCACTGTTTCGAGATATCCCACCACCTGCCTTTGTGGCCTATCACCAGCGATACACCTTCTGGATATCTTGCATTGTGGTGCCAGTGATGGTGATGGAAGCCGTGTGTGCCTTATGGCTGCTTATTCGCATCACTACCTATTCGGGATATGGCGCAATCATAGGGGCTGCCACTGCGTTGCTAGTAGTTAATTTACTGAGCACCTTTTTCATTCTCGTACCCCAGCACAATCGTCTCCACGAAGGGTTCGACAGGCCAACACACAGGATGCTTGTCCGTGCGAACTGGATACGCACAGCAGGTTGGACCAGCCGCAGTATTCTACTTGGGGTGCTCTTGTACGCCTTAAATTAGGCGACGGGGATTATTAACCGCAAGAAGACGCAAAAAATTAACAATATGCCGGGGATTTGGTATCCGGGTTGTTTCACGAAACCCACTAAAATATAAATGCTAACAATACCTGCTGCGCCCTGCACCGTACTGACCTTGATTCTCTTTCGTGTATTTCGTGAACTATAGTGGATAAACTGCTTTCCTTCATATTATCCAGAAAATGAGATGCGCCCTCTTCGCTTTCTGCTGTTTCTTGAATTTCTCGCACTACATCGCATTTGACAGTTCTGTTTTTATCCACAAATAGTATTCCCATTGCCAATGCTTCATCTTCCGGTGGTTAAACCGTCCACGCCATTCGGGATTTGGAGTCGCCCTCGGGGACTGCGGTCTTCGTAGTTTCGGCCCAATTGGGCTGGAATGGGTTTGAACAGAGGAGTTAACCCACTTCTCGATAGAACCGGCCCCGCTTCTCTCTGTGCGCTGCAATATCAGAGAAACAGACGGTACCCAACAGAACAAGACATACCATAATAGCAGGTTTCACGACAACGGCAGATTCATTCACCGCCAATCCAGACCTGGGCACGCACGATAGCGACCACTATGAACATAGAAAATCCCGCCCATACGATGATCATGCTGCAGATGATTCTACAGCACTGGGAAGATACGGATAAAGAGCAAGGCGTCCTGAATGCCGTCGTCCTCAATAACAACTACACGCGCACACAGTTTCGTGCCGATATGGCCGCTCTTAGCGAACTCTTCAGGCAGCAGGTTGATGTGGATGAAGCCGTGGTGAAATTAACCACCGAACGCGACGAAACCCGTTCGCGTATCTTTGTTATCGCCCTCGCCTTTATCGAACTACTGCGCAAGCTCGAGCCCACCATCGGTCCACGCAAGCCGCCAAAGAACTACTACGCCCAACTGGACCCTTCTCCCATGAAGCTAAAAACCAGGGAGCTTCTGGTATATTGGCGTGAACTCGAATCGATGGATCCCCCGGTTACGCCCATCCCGCTTACAGTTCTCGGTTGCACACGGTCAGACGTGAACAAGGAGATTCAGAAGATGATGGACGTGAACCATGAACTCAGAGGCAAGTCCCGCACCGCTGCCGCCTTGAGGACCACCCGCACGGCCATGATCGAAGAGGGTATCATCCCATTCATACGCGAGTACAGGAAGAGCATCACAAAAACCTTTGGTGTCGAACACCCCATCTATAAATCCCTGCAGGAAATCTTTGCAGCAAAAGGGGTAAAGCCCATCGTAGTCGATCTACGTGGTTACTGGGATGCCGAAAACAAGCAGGCAGTCCTCACCTGGCCACCCAACAGACAGCCCGAGCTAAGCCACTACGAAGTGCGCGCATGCCATGGAGAAAAGTACGTAATGGGGCATGACTTCCATGTCGGCTACGTGGGCAAGGATCGCTCCGCCTATGAAACTTCCGAAGGCATGAGCAATCTGGGCTGCATACGCACCTACCGCGTCCTTGTTGTTACCGATGAAAATCGCTCGCGCATCAGCAACAGCGTAACCATCAAAGTCACGCCAACCAAGTCTACAGGAAAGTTGCAAAGAAAGTATAAGTACAAGGGATGACAAGCAGGTCGTAGTGCAGGGCCGAGTACGTAGCAGGATGAACTCGCGGACGAGTTTCGCGATGGGTGTAACAAGAGAAACTATCAGCCATCGGCTTTGACCTTATTGACCTTATTGACGCGATTGACCTTATTGACGCGATTGACTGACCTATACAGGTGCTTCAAAGCTTTCTGCCTTTCCTACTATCTACTAACTACTGACTACTGACTACTCTTCACCCTCTGCCTTCTGCCATCTGCCTTCTTTCCCAAAACATACATGCGAATTCCCATTCCTTCCATAGTATTTCACCGACAAATAAGCGTATAGTGGGCATCGATGAACTCCTTGGAAAATTTTCACCGCATGCTTGAAGGGCGCAAGCCTGAATGGATGCCCTTTGAAGTCCCAGCAACTCCACCAGTGTGTGAGTTGATAAAGCGAAAGATGCATGGCCAGTGGCCGGATGAGGCTTTCGACACTGACTTTAAGAACCTCTGGTGCGGCTACAAAGACCAGGACGCGGCCCTGTGGCGCAGTGCCACCGAGGCACTGGGCTTCGTTTACCCACCGCATAGCGAGATTGGCGGTCTGGGTAGCGCATGGGTACGCCCACCAGTGGAAACGCTGGGTGAGGCTACACACCTCACCGAGATGCTGCATCCCCTCTCGACGGTGACCGAGGTGAAGCAACTGGAATCCCTCCCATGGGCGAACACTGCCGACCCTTCCCACTACACAGACATGGAGTCCATCTACAAGTCGTTCCATGAACGTGGGAAAGTGGCCGTGGGTTGCCTGGAGTGTACCATTTTTGAATCCGCCTGGTATGCACGCGGTATGGAGAATATATTCTACGACCTGGCAGAGGAGAACGGCATTGCCGACTGGCTCTTCGATTACTTTACCGAGCGATCGATTAACACCGCCCGCGCCTACGTAAAGGCAGGCGCGGACCTCATCCGCCTCGGCGATGATGTTGGCATGCAGAGCCAGTTGATAATGTCCCAATCCACTTGGCGCACCCAACTGAAACCCCGCCTCAAGCGCGTAATCGATGCCATCCGCGATGCTTCAACCCGCAAAGTCTGGGTCCAGTACCACTCGGATGGCAACGTCACCGCCCTCATGGACGATCTCATCGAGATCGGCGTGGATATCCTGAACCCCGTGCAGCCCGAGTGTATGGACGTTATCGCCCTCGCCGCCAAGTACCAGCACCAGATCGCATTCAGCGGGATGATAGGCACCCAGACAACCATGCCCTTTGGCAGTACCGATGCCGTCCGCGCCGCAGTCCAGCAGTGCGCCGAACTCCACCGTAAAGGAGCCCGTGTAATCGTTGCTCCCACCCATGTCCTCGAGCCCGATGTGCCCTGGGAAAATATCGTGGCATTCGTGGAGAGCGTGAAGGGGATGAGATTTTGGTAACTAATAGCTTTTAGCCTTTTACCCAGGCAATATGGTGGATGGCGAGTTCGACTGGTTTGGCATGGCGTTCGGTACAGCAGGAGTGGCGTTCGGTGCAGTAGGCGTGGCGTTCGGTGCAGTAGGCGTGGCGTTCGGTGCGGCAGGCGTGGCGTTCGGTGCGGCAAGCGTGGCGTTCGGTGCGGCAGGCGTGGCGTTCGGTGCGGCAGGCGTGGCGTTCGGTGCGGCAGGAGTGGCGTTCGGTTCGGTAGGAGTGGCGTTCGGTTCGGTAGGCGTGGCGTTCGGTGGGGCAGGAGTGGCGTTCGGTGCGGCAGGAGTGGCGTTCGGTTCGGTAGGCGTGGCGTTCGGTGTGGTAAGAGTGGGATTCGATGCGGTATTTCTTGCGGCAGCCAGATAAATTCACCCAATCAGGATTAATATTCCCAGCCCCAGCCTTGTAGGACCGGGATTCAGCGTTTCGCAACCGGTCTTCGGCGTTGGATTTCTCATGAAAACCATCCGCAAAGGGCAGTCAAGCTTAAGTCACGGCCCGTTCGCTGATTGTTAGCACTCTCAATGAAGTTGTTGGCCATTACTGACAGTTGTTGGCTTTTTCCAATTAGTTGTAGATATCGTCCTGTTTGTTATTAGCTTATTCTTTTATGTTGTGGGTGTCTTCCAGACAGTTTTGGGTCTATTTCAGATTCTTGTTTGTATTTTCCTGACTGTTGTTAGCCACTTACAGATTTATTTAATTGCTTAACTGCATCCTTATATGCAGTAACTGACAGTTTGTGTTGGCTAACAACTGTATCTAAAGAACAAATAGGCTCTACTAATGTCTTAACCATTAGGAAGAATCCATTAATTACTCATTAACTTCTCACCGTAGCCTGCTATAAATAGCTACCAACCGTCGTGTATGCCTGCATATTTGCCTAGTAGTGGCTAACTTATTGTGAACCCACCTTTTATGACGGCGAAGACTACTTATCCCTCATCGGTTGAAGGAAAATTAGACGCTGGTTTGCAGCGGAAAGGCCTCAGGAGTGGAAAATCTTCGGTGAACCTGCCTTTTCGGACAGTGAAGACGGCTTATAATTCATCGATTGACGGAAAATTATCTGTTGGGTTGCCGCTTGAATGACTGCATGCGAGAAAATCTTCAGTGAAGATGTTTTTGCGAACGGTGCAGACGACTTGTAACTCATCGATTGACTGGAAATTATTCCTTGGAGTGCCGCCTAAAAGACTGCTGGCGAGAAAATCTTCAGTGAAGATGCTTTTGCGAACGGTGCAGACGCCTTGCAATTGTAAAAGGAAATGGCGCCAATCGTCATGCATGGGAAGGATGGAGTCCCCTGCCTGCGATGTGCTGGAGTATTGCTGAGT
>JANRLC010000067.1:0-18797 GCA_033762955.1 Verrucomicrobiota bacterium
GTCAGGGCCTGGCGGATTTGATGTTTCAATCCGCGCTCCGCTGCTGTCAGCGGAGCGACCGCAGCGCGAGCTGCTCCACCGCTGGAACGCCTGTTTCAATCCGCGCTCCGCTGCTGTCAGCGGAGCGACAGGCCAGCGCGGATAACCCAGATCCGCTATGCGGGTTTCAATCCGCGCTCCGCTGCTGTCAGCGGAGCGACGTGGATAGGGAATTTCAGGAGCCCAGTGGACCGGTGTTTCAATCCGCGCTCCGCTGCTGTCAGCGGAGCGACGCATTGCCTTCAATGACAAGGATGAACTTATCGACGTTTCAATCCGCGCTCCGCTGCTGTCAGCGGAGCGACTCCTGAGTGCAAACTATGACGTATTGTCGTTTGCAGTTTCAATCCGCGCTCCGCTGCTGTCAGCGGAGCGACCCGACCTTCTTTTTCGCTGGTTGCTTTTTCAGAATGTTTCAATCCGCGCTCCGCTGCTGTCAGCGGAGCGACGCATCAACCGCTACCACGCCCTCACATACAGCGAGTTTCAATCCGCGCTCCGCTGCTGTCAGCGGAGCGACGCGAAACGATTTTAGCAGTCATTGTAGGTGTTAGTTTCAATCCGCGCTCCGCTGCTGTCAGCGGAGCGACGGTGATCTTGCAGGTGCCCAGCGTGGTTCCAGAGTGTTTCAATCCGCGCTCCGCTGCTGTCAGCGGAGCGACGTGCCTGCTGTCCACACCTGCAGTAACAACGTGTGGTTTCAATCCGCGCTCCGCTGCTGTCAGCGGAGCGACGTCATCCACTTCACACCTGAGTCGGACATCTGTTTGTTTCAATCCGCGCTCCGCTGCTGTCAGCGGAGCGACCCTCGAAAGGCCAGTACCAGTTTGTTCCACCTGTGTTTCAATCCGCGCTCCGCTGCTGTCAGCGGAGCGACCCGCTGCAAGTGGCCCTTGATCGCAGTGACATCCCTGTTTCAATCCGCGCTCCGCTGCTGTCAGCGGAGCGACGACTAGTGCGGCGGTGAAGGGGACTAAGCTGACGTTTCAATCCGCGCTCCGCTGCTGTCAGCGGAGCGACAGCGCCCTATATAAGTGGCGCTAAATACGAATGTTAGGTGACTTATTCTGCGAACTGTCAAAGAACCCAATAAATAGGGTGCTAGGCCTGATGTGCAAACTAAAATAAACCCTGTCTGTTAGCGACTTTAGTTGAATTGCGAAAGGTGAGGAGTTTGGGCGAGGCATGGGGTTCGCGGTGATTATGTAGGGGTGTCTGATCGATACAACATCTTAGAGGACCAGTGGGTCCTCGACCAAGTTAACCGGTTTCAGGACTCCATGGTGCTCAATCTTACTCTTGCTGGACTGGTCTATAAAGTAAATACGAAGCGAGTCCTGAGTCGGGTCGATTTCATCAAGAAGGCGAGCTCTCAAGTCAACCCACTCCTTTTGTCCGACTTGCATTTCGAACACCGATTTCTGCACACGAATGCCAAATGAGGTACACACTTTGGCCACTCGCCGAAGACGGCGGGCTCCGGCCTTCTCATCTACGGTGGAAACGTCATAAGTCACAACGAGAAACATGGCGTGAATGGGTTAAGTTAATGAAAACGATACCAGCGCCAGGGTGCATGATTACGAGAACAGATGAGGTATGTATTCCTGGTCTTCACGAATGGTGCGCGCGAGGAGCCGGGCCTGGATGAAGGGAAGCTGGCCATAGCGGATTTTTTGCTGGAAGAGCGGGTGCTGAATTTCCTCCAGTTTGCGCTGTTGATAGGAGGCGATGAGCAGTTTGCGGGCAGATTCCGTCATCTCACAGGCACCTCCTTCGCGAATTATAAAGGCATCGGCTTTAATCTCACTGCGATTGATGACTGTGATGGCAATGCGCTCCACCAGGGGACGAAACTCCTCCATGAGATCGAGAGCAAGGGATTCCCGGCCTGCACGATCTGCATGAAGGAAGCCAACAAATGGGTCCAATCCGGATGCCGTGAGGGCAGAAACACAGTCATGGCGGATGAGGGCGTAGAGAAACGAGAGGATGCAGTTGATGGGGTCGCGCGGAGGGCGGCGGTTGCGTCCATCCATGGGAAACGAGCTTCTGAGGGTTTCGCGCAGATGGAGGGTAAATACGGCAAAATGCTGGGCGGCAGCCAGTCCCTCCAGCCCCCTGATCGCTGCCACATCGTCCGGTGCTTTGGCGAGCTGGCGGAGCAGGCTGGCAAGCTCGTCAGTACATAAGCGAATGCTGGATGCGTCCAATGGATTGGAGGCATCTCGGGCGGACCGCCCCAGGAGCCATCGAGTGTTATGAATTTTGCCTGCCACTAGGGCGCGGGCAATTGAGGCCGTGCGCAGGGGATCGTCAGCCGCTTTATGTTGGGCGCGGCGAAGCATGACAGAGCCCTGAGGCACTCCTTCCACTCTGGCTTCGAGCCGACCCCACTCGGTAAAATAGCAGATACTGGCCTGATTCTCCCAGCATAGGCGCATAGCGGCGGGGGTAACATAGATGGTTGGGCCAAAGACGAAGACCGATTCCAGATTATGGATGGGGATCGAGAGCTTCAAGGTGCGCTCCTGCTCCACACGCAGCGCCTGCCCATCCCGGTGGAGCGACAGACCGGGGGTAAGCAGATACAAGGTGTTTTGGAGAACTTGTGACACGGTGATCGACAGTCTGAGTATTTGGTGCTTGGTGAGGTTTTGGTTTGTGGTTGCTATTCACAATCAGCCCGAAAGTCGCTCCGGGCTCAGAGAGAACGAGGCTCGTAGAGGCTGGTCTGCTGGTAATGGGCGCTTTCGGGCATACAAACTTCCCGGAGTGAACACCCGTCGCAGAGTGGTTTAAGGATCGCTATGGGTATTGCTTTCGAAGCGATCAGAGCCTTTAGTTTAGTCAGGGTATCGAGCGTGGATTGCCGCAAGGCAGGATTAAAAACAACTTCACGTCTGCGCTGGGAAGTTACGTGGTAAACCATGCCAGCAGTGACCGGGATGCCTAGCATTTCCTCCAGACAGAGCGCCTGGGCACAGAGCTGCACATCATCATTATCAAACTTTCGCTTGGGTCCCTTTTTGTACTCCACCGGGCGGGCTTGAAGAATGCGACCCTGTACCGGGTCGCGTTGCACTTCCACCAAATCTGCCTTCCCGCTAAGACCAAGCTGATCGGAGAAGACTGGGAGTGCTCGTAGTAGCTCCCAGCCGGCGCGATGCTCGTAGCCGGGGGTATCCACAGCCTCATGAGCGAGATCGCCGATGAGTGTGTGCTCGTTCGCCCGCCGCACCCCATCGATTCCCTTCAGCGCGGCTCTACGCTCGCAGTAAAGGAAATCGTTGAGGAGGGAGAGCGGAAGCGGATCGGTGGGATGCGGTGTATTTATGGATGGTTAATTACAATAACTCGATGACTTCAACCTCTGCTGGCAACCCGGTTTTATCGACCTGAACGGCGTAATCGCTGAACGAGCGAGCCACGTCCACGGCGGGCTTTCGCTGGACGGTTACTCGATCAAAGAGTTTGTGCGCCGGGGCATTACCGAGGGCGGACTGGTGCTTGAAGACGATTAGCTTCTGTGGAGCCATAGTGCCCCGGCTGGCAGAGCGGTCGTGGTCAAACATTTGCTGCAAGGCATCCCAGAACAGTTTCAGATCGTCATCACTGAATCCAGTCTCATTGGCCAGATGTGCACTGATGAATCCATGGCAGCGGTAGAGCCCGTAGGGAATCAGGTTCTTGCGGCCCATGGTTTGATTCGGGGCATCGGCTTCCTTGGCGTCTGTTACCGCCATACGGGTAATACTTATATCCAAAGGAAGGATGGCATCAATGGAGCGGCTGAAGCTAAGCTGGATCGGTCCGCGGACCTGCCCGGCATTCGCACCGGTGGACATGACAGCACCAAAAGTGCGCACATCGTAGAAGCGGCTGCACATGGCAGCGCGTGCTTCTTGCACCTGCGGGCGTGAGAATTTCTTGGATTTGGCATCGGGTTGATGCTCCAAGCCATCGTGTGCGCCTTGGATGAGTTCGTTAAGAACCGCACCTTGACGCACAAAAATATCATTGGGCGATTTCCCGTCGCGTGCCAGCAGCACATAGTTCCGAATCTTGCGCTTGAGGCACACATCGGAAACCAGGCCATGCATGTCCTGTGGGTCTATGCGCGGGGCATTGGCTGCGTCCGGGTCCCCGTTGGGGTTGCCATCTTTACAGTCGAAGAGATAAACGAAGTCGTATCGGTTGTTCATAATAATGTGATTGAGGTTAGAAATAATATCATTGGTTAGAGCAATTCGTCATCCTGTGTTTCTGCAATTGAAGCAGCTTCTGCTTCAGCACGATCTGTACGGTATTGCGCCAATTGACAGTAGTAACCGAGCGCAAAGCGTCCTTGTTCTTCCAAACGTAATACTTTAGGAAGGCCGTCAAGTGCCTCTATACGTACACACAAGGTTTCTATTTCCTTCTGTTTATTTGTGCCGCTACCTGGGAATTTAGAATTGGCCTTCTTGTAATACGCAGGCAGCCGTGTAAACAATGGGCTGAGTGTTGTGGCAGGCCGGGTTGCTACGCCTCCATAGGTTCGCTCGGCTATGGATGCACTAACTTTGCCGAGTGCAAATAATTGCAGTCTGCAAATCACAGCAAATAGTTGACCACAAAGATATGCAATATCCTTGGATTCGAGATCGAGTTTATCTTTCATAGAGTCGGTATGATTACGGTTTTGTGAACGAAGAAGACACGCTTTGATCAATGCAATACGTGCAGGATAAATCTTGTTGGGTTCAAGTTGTTGCCTACGAATAGCGGCAAGCAGTATTGTGTGCGGTAGTGGTCCACCGTTAATAGCAGAGTGGAGAAGCTCAGTAGCCGCCTGAGGTGCAATCCTAGAAAAATCAGGCTTACCTTTTTTACGCGGTACCAAAGTCGATAATAATCCCCATAGACTAAAGTCTATCTTTGTTTGCAGACCATCCAGATCGATGATAGCCAGGTCCTGAAACCATTGAGCGATACTTGCCTCAGTATTTGGAACAGATGTTTCCAGCCAGTCTCGAACAACTATTCTGGCTCCGTTTACAGACAAGCTGAGTGCATAGTATGCACCAGCATCAAAAGCATAAATCGTTCGGCCAGTCTTGATGGAATCAATCAGTGCCCTTACCCCCTCTGGATCGGGTTCTGCGATCCAATCGATGATGTCGATTGGTATTGGATTGCGCGTCCAGTGCAAATGAATGGTATCGTCGAATACTAGTCCCTGTTTCTTACTTTTCTGGATTAGATCATCAAGTGCCGCCTTCACTTCTTCTTCTGATTGTATGGAGATTGGTGAGTTTTCTGCTTTATCCAATCCATAGGAGGAAAACGCCATTTCATTGGCTGATATTAGAATTGTATCCTGTCCCCCAATTCCTTTGATCTTATTGGCGGTTGTGATGCAGTCACTGGTTTTTCCAGTTACAAGACACACAGCCCGGTTTGGTTTGCTGTTTCCGCGTTTCGTTTGACATTGATTTCTCCAGTATTTGACGACTTCTGGATGGGAGATTACATCAGTTCCCTCTACCCCGAAAATTATATTATGATCTGGATCAGCCTTAGATTCGGTCAGCCGAAGTCGAGTTGCTTCACATTCGCTCTCTGATGCAAGGAATTGGGCTAGTGGCACCAGTATATCTACTGCAACACCCAGCGCAGCCGCTTTATTAATCGATTCAAGAAAGTAGCGACTCCGCTCCAAGACCAGCGAGTTCGAAGTAGGTTCTTTCTTTGCTTGGTACAGCAGGACACGTTCAGCCGTATCACATAGGAAGTAGGATACAACTTTGCCTGGCGAACGTACGGATATTTCATTGGAATCGGTAAAAGGACGGCGGATACGTTTCTGTATAGTTTTTTTTCCCTCCTTCATCGTAAGCGGAATCAAACCCAACAGTTTCCCACATCGACTAATCTCAATGAGCCAAGCGGCATTTTCCCATCGGAAATCAGGATCAAAGAAAGTCTCGTCTTCAACCGTTCGCCTTTTCGCATATTCGGACAGCGCTTGGAGCATCATCGCACACCTCCATTCGCTTTCTTCACTTCATGCCATTCGGGAACGCCAAGGATGCCATCGCGCAGATGTGCATCGAAGAAGGTAATATCCGGCTTTGGTAGAGACACTTTCCCGGCTGGCTGATCTGGAGAGACATCGAGGGGGAAGACATCATAAAGCATGTATCCGAGTGCGGAATTGGGGTTCATGCCCGGTGGCACCTGCATGGCATCGGCACTGGACAGCTCAAAGTGAGCCGGGAATTCGCGGCATCCAAAACACGGTTGGCAGAAACACTGCCCTTTTTCGGCACGTCGGCGGAACATCCCCTGATACTTGCCCAGATTATCGTCGGTGCCGGGTTCATCCTCCGCCGGGGGGCGCTGCCGGGGTCGCCCAGCCAGTGGAGTGAGTCTCATCGAGGCTTCGATCACGTACTCGACATCGCGCAAGGCGAGGGTATTGCGCGGGGTGCGGTCTTCCTCGGCGCTGAGGGGTTCGGGATTGCGGGGCGAGAGCCGGGATTTCACCTCGTTGCGGCGGAAGGAAATGAACCGGATGGGCTTTTTGATGGCGATACGGTGGATGTGCCAGCGGAATTGCGGCTTGTACAAGATAGCTTCCAAGAGCCCGCGTGCGGCACTTGGGGTGATGACAGGGTAACTTACCCGTTCAACTTTCATTTCGGGTCTCGTGAAACAGGCGAAATCGCCCCAAACGCGAAGGTGTATGGTATTCATGTTAAATTATAAAATCAGGTCCATCCCTTCGGCATGACAGATACCGAGGGCGTCATCGTAGTGTGAGTCCCAGATCCAGAAGTCCCAATCTTCGGCAGGCTTGGAGAGCCATCCGTTTTTGAGAGCTTCCTGGAATTTGTGCTGGTAAAAGTTAACCGCGAAGCGGTGGGCCATGCGGCGTTCATCAGCAGTGAGGTGCTTTTCGCGGGCGAGTTTCACGGCCAAATCCGCACCGTGGCCCCAACGAACAAGTACGGAGCTGGTATTATTATCCACGAGCTTGCACGCCTCGGCTGCCGCCGGGAAATCGAACTGTTTACTGTTGGTGAATACCTTGTCCTGCTTAAGCGAATTCGGGCCAAGGATGGCATAAAGCTCGCGGAAATATTCGGCGTAGAACTCCGGACGATGCAGTCGCTCCATCACATCCGGATAGCGGTTGAGAAATGCTTCCGTCGTCTTCGAAGCGGTGGCATACGCTCCTGGCGGAGTCTTCATTCCGGGGATGCGAAAGACGTGGACCGGGCGCGGTTCAGTGGAGCGGCCCTCCCGGTTACATCGTCCAGCGGTTTGGATGATGGAGTCCAGTGGACCAAAGGCACGCCAGACGATGGGGAAATCCACGTCCACCCCGGCTTCAATAAGCTGGGTGGAAACGAGGCGGCAGGACTCACCTGAGATGAGCCGCGCTCGAATGGCGGCCAGCTTTTCGCGGCGGTGTTGAGGACAGAGACGGGTGGAGAGATGAAAGACACCGTCCGGTGAGATGGCCTTAACTTTGCGATAGAGGGCGGCGGCCTCATCGGTAGTATTCACTACACAGAGAGCCTGGCGTTCGCTGGCAATGGCTTGAGCCAGATCCTCCCAGGATGTCGATACATCCTTGGGTGGAAGCAGGATGCGGGTACGGCGCAGGGCTTGCGCGATGGCGTCAGGCTGGGAGGCAATTTCAATGGGTTTCCAGCCATAGGGCAGGACATGGGCGGCGGTCGTGAAGGCTGGTTGGGTGGCGGTCATAAATACCGCTGAGGCACCGTAATCTCGGGTCAGTAAGGTGACGGCACTGAGCAGGGATGGGACGAGGGTAATCGGGAGTGTCTGGACTTCATCAAAAAGCAGGACGGAACCTGCCAGATTATGCAGTTTGCGACACGGGGAGGTGCGGTTGCTAAACAGGCTTTCAAAGAACTGGACGGAAGTGGTGACCACGATTGGCGAGGCCCAGTTCTGCTGGGCAATTTCGGCACGGCGCATGCGTTTATCTTCAGCGTCTTGTTGGATGGCATCGGGCTGCGGGCGCGGTGCAGTAGCACTGTGATGCTCAAGCACGTAATCTGAACCGAAAGTGGACTCAAAACATTTGCGGTACACATCGGCAGTTTGCTCGATGATGCTGGTATAGGGTATAACTACAATAATTCGGCGAATTCTGGCGGGAGAATCTGGCGCGAGCCCTTGATTGATGGAAACCGCATGCTTGAGGGCAAACGCGAGGGATGCGAGAGTCTTGCCTGATCCGGTAGGCGCGGTGAGGGTAAACAGCCCGTGTGGCTTGGTGGCGGCATTCAGGCAATCCTCCAGTAACTGACGACGGAAGTGATTCAGTGTGCCGTCGCTGGGAAAACGATTGAGCCGGTCTAGCAATAGTTGAAGCGCACGATCCTCGGAGAGCACTGGATATGTCCTTTGCCGGGCGGCAGCAGGATCGAAATGCGCCTCGGTATCCAGACAGTCTGCATCCACCAGGCAGGAGAAGAGCATGCGAATGCGAAACGCCTCGGCAAAGAGGGATTCATCCGTACGATTCAGTTTGGAGGAAGGCGTGGAGTTGTGGAGTATAAGGCCATCCGCATTCAGCCGGTCGAGGAGTTCCTTCAGCGATTCAGTGCACTTCGTATGAGACTCGCGGGCTTTGGGATCGCGCATCCGGGCAATGGTTTGCTTCAACCCATCTCCGTTGCAAGCAGGAAGCCCGGTATGATGCCCATCGACCACAAAGGCACTGGCAATCTGGTTGAGCTCGTTCCCTGCCACTGCAGCGCCTGCGGACCAGTGATTGATGCCCTTAACAAGATTGGAATTGGCCAGTCGCGCTTGAAATTGATCTGCATACTTTCCCAAATCGTGAAGCAGACCAGCCAGGCGGGCTTCCTCAGAAGCGTTAAAAGGCGCAGCAAAGCGGGCTGCGAGATTGGCGACATTCTCCAGATGGACTGACAGTGGCTGCCATTCCGGCTGGGCTGCGCAAAGGTCCGCCCGGTTGTGATGGCGATGCTCTCTGAGGCGAAACTCCGCTGCGGTTAGTAATTCGAGTGGATACTGGCGAAACCGATAAAGGGTCTGATGTTCTTGATTCTCTACAGTGTGTGCGTAGTAGTTCACAAAAAACGTATGTAACATTCAGCTAGTAGTGCAATAGCCATGTTTTATTGCGTGATAATGACACAATAAGGATAGTCTTTATCCACTTGTAAACAAAATTGTGATCTATACTAGCGGATAAATTACTACGATCGCTGTGATTGCAGCCATCGCTATTGGCAATGGAGAATGGAAAAAGGAGAACGAATGGAGAATGGAAAATGGTGAATGGAGAATGGAAAATGGGGAGAGTCGTGGTAACCTCGCATGGAGTGGTGGTAACCTCGCATGGAGTCGTGGTAAACTCGCATGAAGTCGTGGCAAGTTCGCACCGAGTCGTGGCAAGCTCGCATGGAGTGACGGCAAGTTCGCACAGAGTCGTGGCAAGTCACCACAGAGTCGTGGCAAGGGTTCACAGAGTGGCGGCAAGCTCGCACAGGGTCGTGGCAACCCGCCACAGAGTCGCGGCAATCCGTTGAGGAGTCGCGGCAATCCGTTGAGGAGTCGTGGCAATCCGTTGAGGAGTCGTGGCAATCCGTTGAGGAGTCGTGGCAATCCGTTGAGGAGTCGTGGCAATCCGTTGAGGAGTCGTGGCAAGGCGTTGAGGAGTCGTGGCAAAGCGTTGAGGAGTCGCGGCAAGACGTTGAGGAGTCGTGGCAATGCGTTGAGGAGTCGCGGCAAGTTCTCCTGGAGTCGCGGCAAGTTCTCCTGGAGTCGCGGCAAGTGTTCCTGGAGTCGCGGCAAGTGTTCTTGGAGTGACGGCAAGCTCTCCTGGAGTCGCGGCAAGTGTTCCTGGAGTCGCGGCAAGTGTTCTTGGAGTCGCGGCAAGTGTTCTTGGAGTGACGGCAAGCGTTCCTGGAGTCGTGGCAAGCGTTCCTGGAGTCGTGGCAAGTGTTCCTGGAGTGGCGGCAAGTGTTCCTGGAGTGACGGCAAGGAGTTGCGAAGTGCCCTGAGCTTTCCGCGGACCCGCATGCGGGAGTTTTTTTACTGTGGTTCGGTGATGATTTACCCTGCGGTCGGGGATTCTCTACGGCAAGGGGAAGCGCAGTTAAGAGGTTTCGCAGAATGACTTCGTGATGCTGGGCACAACTTCGAGCTGTACCGATTTGAGAGCCTCTGAATCGATGTGAATTGCACACCGGGTGGAATGCGCTAATTTGTCACTAAAATATACTGTCATGAACCCATCGCTTCACCCCCACCGCCTACCCGTATTCATCGCCTTCTGGTTTTTAGCTCTAGTCCGATTGGTTACAACGCTTCATGCGGATGTAGCCGTACCTACGGACCCTGCGGTGTTTCACCTGTACTTGTTAATAGGTCAGTCAAACATGGCGGGCCCGGCTACTATTGAGGCACTGGACCAGTGGACCGATCCCCGCATCCTTATGCTGAATACGGATAACCAATGGGTCCTGGCCAAGAACCCGTTGCATCCAGACCAGAGTGGCGGAGTGGGGCCGGGCATGGACTTCGCTCGCAAGATGCTGGAAAGCAATCCGAGTATTAGCATCGGATTGATTCCCTGTGCGGTGAACGGCTCCTCCATCGAAACGTGGCGTGAACGTAATGTTAACTACATTCGCGCAGTCAGCCGCTACAACAGTGTGAAGGCGCAAGGGGTTCTAAAAGGGATATTGATGCATCAAGGCGAGGCCAACTCCATTCCCAAGTTATCCACTAATCCCACTTACATCAATACGCTCATCAATACAGTAATTCCGCCTTTCCGCGCAGAGGTGGGGAATCCGTTTCTTCCCTTTGTAGCAGGGCAGGTTGGGCAGTTCCTCAAGACTGAATCATACCCTTCCTTTACGTGGATAAATCAACAGATAGCCCAGTTACCCACCAAGCTCATCTTTACTGGCTACGTAAGCTCGACTGGATTGACGGACGGCGGGGACTCACTGCACTTCGACACGGCATCGGAACGTGAACTGGGTATTCGCTATGCCGCAGCCATGTCCAAGATTCAGGATCGCTTCATGGGGTTTCGCAAAGATGCAACCGAGGTGTTGCCGGAGATCTATTATCACGACAGCTTTGGGTATTATTATGATAAGTACGATCCCTGGGTCTATCACTTTGCCATCGGGTGGGTTTACTATGCGGGTAACTCGGGTGACTACTTGTGGCTCTGGTCACCCAACCTTGGTTGGATGACTACGACGCTGGAGATAGGCCCGGAAGTCTATGTCTTCGATGGCGCCAGTTGGATCTGTATCTGCGGGGATTAGTAATACAGGCGCCACTCTACTCACTTAGATAGCGAAAACGCGGAGGGCTCGCTGGAGGGCGCTTCGCTTGGGTGCGTGGCGGTTGAAAGATCGATTGGTTCGACCGCATGCGGCAGGGAATAATGTTGCTGATCGCTTTCGGTGCGGTGTCAGTACTCGTGATTTTAGTCGGTCGGGCCATAATGTCTCAGAATGCTAGGTTGAATGGGTACGTGTAACACGAATCCACTGTATAGCGAACTGATGGGCATCATTTTTCAGAAAGAAGTGCGACAATGCCTGCCAGGCGCTCCTGCAAGCGTTTCTCGGACACCGGAATGGCCGTTCCCAAGTCTTGCGCGAAGAGGGATATCTTGTATTCCTCGATAAACCAGCGCAGCTCATCGCAGAGTGTGGCGATGTCTGCCCTGCTTTTTGACTTCGTTGCCAAGTCGTTGAACTGCTTGAGGTAAGGGGCGAGCTTGGCGAACTTCTCGGCGTCTTTTAACGGGTTGTGCTTGTAGCGTTCCGCGCGCTTGAGCATCCCGCGTAGATAGCGGGGCAGGTGTTCCAGTTGTGCGTGGCTGCACACCTCGAGGAGATTCGGAGGCATCAGCGCCTGCGCGTCTTCCTGCATGCCGGGGTAACCACTGCCACCGAGTAAGACATCCCGGCGGAGTTTCATGGAGAGCGCGAAACGTTCTCCCCATGGCTGCGTAATTTTACGAATGGATACGCGTGCGGATTCGAGCTGTTTGCGAAAGCTGGTCTCAGTCAGGATAAGCGGAGAGGGGAGGGGAAAGAGATGGCGAAGGATTAGTCTGGTCGCCTGGTCGCGCAGGTCGGAAATCTTCGTGAAGTGCCAGAGCAGGTCCTTATGCTTGGAAATCTCCTTGGCGAGGTCCTCCCGCAGCCAGGCGAGGTCGCGGCCCAGCTCCATCTCTGCAAGTTTCATGTACCCTTCCGTTGAGGTTGCGGCTGCCGCGCGAGCAGACTTGTACAAGCGAAGTGAGACGCTGCCTGCTTCGATCACCAGCCCCGGCCAGGCTCTAATCGGCACCCCGCCGAACTCCCCGAGTAAGAGCGACTCCGGTAAGTCGCCGAAAGTCCAGGCCGTAAGCGCAAGCTTCTCATGCCGCTTAAGCGCTTGCTGCCAGAGCTGTGTGCTCTCGATACCTTCGCCCTGCTTGAGGGTAGTCTCCACCTTTGCCTTGAACGCGGAGCCTACAACGCCCCAGTCGCGTCCTGCTGCAAGCACCCGATGGTTCTTATCCACAATCTGGATTCGAGGGCGCAGGTGCTCAGCTATGGTCTCCAGTCTCCAGTCAGTGGGCCAGATATGGATTCCGAAGTGCTCCTTGATAAGCCGGGCAAGCGAATCCTGCAAGGGTTCGGGGCCGGGTGTGAGTAAGGTTAAGAGCTTCTTGGTAGTGTCGGCCAATGGGTGGAGCTTTACGCGCTGCTCCTTGGGGAGCGACTTTAGCAGGGCTTGAACGCGCTCCTCCACGAATCCCGGTACAATCCAGTCGAGCGCACCGCCTTGAACACTGTCGAGCTGGCCAACCGGGATTTGCAGCGTAGCACCGTCTTCCTCGCTGCCGGGTTTGTAGGCATAAGATACGCTAAGCTCGGCGCCGTTGAGTTCCACGGTGTCGGGAAAAGCCTCGGCGTCACCGGCGAGATTCTCATCGCCAATAAGTTCGCGCTCCGGGCAGCGGAGGAAATCATCGCGTCCGTCGTGTTCTTCGCGAATGCAGCGGTTCAGGTCGTGGATCGAGGAGATGCCGTCGCCCTTCTTGGTATGGAGATGTTTCGAATAGAACTGATAGAGGCGCTCATCCACACCCCAGGCGGAGACCCGACGCAACCGCGTCAACCAGTCCTCCACCTTTTCACGCAAGCGCTGGTTGTGCTCCAGAAAGGGAATCTTCTCGCGCACTTCGCCTTCGATTAATGCGGAGCGAATGAATATCTCCGTAGCCTCCGCGGGTTTGATTCTACCATAGTCCGCCTTCTTTAACAGGATGATGAGTCCTTGCAAAAGGATGCGTTCCTTGCAGAGTACGCGGCCGGCAGCCTTGTCCCAGCCGGGCTCGGAGAAGCTCGACCGGGTAAGGTGCACTCCCAGCTCTGCAATCCACTCGGGGTCGATCCTCGCGACCGTGCGCGCGTAGAGACGGGAGGTTTCCATCCATTCACCGGCAACGATCCATTCGGGGTTCTTGGGTTTGGCTTTGGTCTTGTCGGTGTCTGCGCCTTTCGGTTTAGCCTTAGAGGCATCTGCCGCCTTCTTGTCGAAGAGACTGGAGCCCGGGAAGATCATCACCTGCCGTTGATGCGTGGCGCGGTAGATGTTCCCCTGATCGCGCTGGGCGATATTGGTCAACAGGCCTGCGACAAGTGCGCGATGGATTTGGTGATACTCTGCGGGCTTGGCATTGAGCTGCAGCTCATCCAAGTCATCCAGAGCGCTGCCAAGTTGCTCATGAATATCGCGCCACTCGCGCATGCGCTGGAAGTTGAGAAAGTGCTCGTTGCAGAACTTGCGCATCAGCCGCTGGCTCATGCGCTCGCACTCGTCGTGTAGGGCGTTCCAGATGGCGAGTAGGGTGAGAAAGTCTGACTCCGCGTGGTTAAAGCGGCGGTGCATCAGGTCGGCTGCATCGCGTTTATCCACCGGCCGCTCGCGCGGGTCCTGAATGCTGAGCGCGGCTGCGATAACCATCACCTCCCGCAGACTGCCTTCGCGCCTGGCTTGCAGCAACATGCGCCCTACCGTGGGGTCCACTGGCAGCCGGGCAAGCTGCTGCCCGCAGGTGCTCAGCACGGTCTCCTCATCCTCGAGTGCACCGAGTTCGCGCAGGAGAGCGTAGGCCCCGCGGATGGCTTTATCCGCTGGCGGGTTGAGAAAGGGAAAGGTCTCTATCTTGCCCAGCTTAAAGGCGAGCATGCGAAGCAGAACCGCAGCAAGATTTGCCCGCTGTATCTCTGGCTGGGTGAAGCGCGGTCGGGCAAGCAGGTCCGCCTCGCTATAGAGGCGGTAGCAAATGCCCTCTGCCACGCGTCCGCAGCGCCCCTTGCGCTGATCGGCCGCGCTTATCGAGACGGGCTCCACAGGCAGGCGGAGCGTTCGCGTTTGCGCGCTGTAGCGGCTGATGCGGGCCAGCCCCGTATCCACCACGTAGCGGATGCCCGGTATGGTCAAAGAGGTTTCCGCGATGTTTGTAGCGAGCACTACCTTCCGCCGCGATGAAGGAGAAAAGATGCGCTGTTGCTCAGCGGCGCTCAAGCGGCCAAAGAGCGGCAACACTTCCAGCGGACCATAGGCGCGCCCTTGAAGCACATCGCGCAACTCATGGATATCTCTTTCGCCGGGCAGAAAGACGAGGATTCCGCCGTGATTACTTTCGATAAGTATCTCCTCAATGGTCGCCGCTGCGCACTCGATGTAGGTCATCTCCCCGGATTCCTCCGCATCGTGGTCCAGAGGGCGGTAGCGCACTTCCACGGGAAACATGCGCCCCTCAACGCTGATGACTGGTGCATTAAAGGCTTTGGCAAAGGTCTCCGTATCGAGTGTCGCCGAGGTAATTATTACCTTCAGGTCAGGCCGCTTGGAGCGCAGTTCGATCAGATAACCCAGCAGAAAGTCAATATTCAGGCTACGCTCGTGCGCCTCGTCGATGATGATGGCCTCGTAGTCGGAGAGTTCCGGGTCGCCCTGCACCTCCGCCAGCAGCACCCCATCTGTCATGAACTTGATGACTGTCTCCTGCGCCGTATTATCCTGGAAACGTATCTGGCATCCCACCTCGCGGCCCCATTCCACGCCCAGCTCCTCGGCTACTCGCCGGGAGACGGAGAGCGCGGCGACTCGCCGCGGCTGCGTGCAGCCAATCCGTCCACCGGCCCCAAGCCCCGCCGCCAGGCAAAGTTTCGGTAGCTGCGTACTCTTCCCCGAGCCCGTCTCGCCGGCGACAATTACCACGGGATTCTCCCGAATAGTCCGGATAATTTCCTCCGCTCGCGAACTAATGGGTAACTCCTCGGGAAACTGCACTCGCGGAAGCCGCTCCGCCCTTACCCGCCAGCGCGTACGCGAGGCATGGGCCTTGTCCAGCAGTACATTCCAGTCCGCCCGGTTGAGATGACGTACTTTACCATCCGGCCCGAGCACACGCTTCAGTATCCAGAGACGATCACGCACCAGCGTCTGCGGCAGCAGCGCTTCCAGTTCGCTTAAGGGATGGACAGAAGGGGACATCAACCTTCACATCATCCAAAAATCTACAGGCATGACACGCCTGAAATGCGGTTTCCTCCCTGGCAACACCATCAACAGTGCATTTCGAAGTGCACAACAGAATTAATGAAGCTCCGACACTGCACAACTCATACCCAGGGTACGCCAACAACATCGCAGGATACTCCTACATCATCGCAGGGGGGAATTCTACCATCGCATAGGTGAATTCTACCATCGCATTAGGGAAATATTTCGTCGCATTGGGGAAATATTTCGTCGCATTGGGGAAATATTTCGTCGCAGGTGGGAAATTCTCCATCGCAAGGGGGAACTTTTTCGTCGCAGGTGGAGAAAATCACCATCGCAGGTGGGAAATTCTCCACAGCAGATGTGAAAATCTCGACCTCTATAGTGATTTTCCAGACAACTACAGTGAATTTCCGGACAGATGGACTGAATTTCCGGACAGCTACAGTGATTATTCAGGCATCTGGAGTGAATTTCCAGACAGATGGAGTGATTTACCAGACAGATGGAGTGAATTTCCGGGCATCTGGAGTGCATTTCCAGACAGATGGAGTGATTTACCAGACAGATGGAGTGTATTTCCGGACCGAAGGAGTCACTAACCCTAAACAGGAAAATGGTGGGTGCCCAATCCTGCTTTTCCCGGAATGCCGTAGGCATCCCGGTGTCTCAGAGGCAACTCCATTTTGTGCGATGTACCCGGTGGTTTGCAGCACCGGCCAATATCCGACAGCCCGCTGGGCTGTACTGGAGTTTGGCCAATTTTGCGTTACCATGCTTCACCGCATCCCAGGCATGGAAACAATGCAGTCCCCTTGGGGACGACCTGCATCTTAGCCCCAGGTTAAAACCTGGGGCTGAAGCTTGGCTCCGACTAGATAAATCAATGCACCGTGATCGCAAATAGGCGGACAAGAATGTCCGCCCTCCGTTGGTATAATAGGCGGACAAGAATGTCCGCCCTCCGTTGGCCCTCCGTTGGTATAACAGCGGACAAGAATGTCCGCCCTCCGTTGGGTGTTTGAAGCAAAAGGGGAGCGGGTTTTCTAACCCGCTCCCCAGGTTAAAACCTGGGGCTAAGATGCATACTGTCCCTCCGGGACGGGGACAGCCCGCTGGGCTGTAAAATCCCTTTAGGATTCAATACCTCGTTTCGACATGCCTAAATTGGTCAAACTCCAACTCTTACGGGACCATTGGTGACTATCACCGTCCAGCAATCGAGATGTACCGCCCCGGCACTTCGACCATCAAGCACTTAGCACTTCTGCTTCGACGATGGCCCTGGTGTTTTTATGCCAGGCAATCACACTGGGCAGGCACGCGGAGATATCCATCCGTCGTGTATTGGCAAAGTTCAGCGTGGTTAACGGCAAATCGATCTGATCCAGTGTGTAATGCGCAGGGTGCAGCACGCAGGGCAAGAGCCGGCGGCATACGAAAAGCAGCGATGACAAGCGCTTGTTCGCTGCACCGAGGCCGGGATGCAAGTGGCTCCCCACGGTTTCCACAATATTCGAAGGGAAACCCCACTGGTCGAGCATCAATCCACCAAGCTTGGCATGGTCGAAGCCAATCTCTTCGCGTTCCCATCGCGCCAGCCGTGTAAAGTCCATTACCTGCGGAGCGCGCGCATTCGGTTTGATTTTTGAGAGCAGCCTGGCCACAGGGAACCGCCCTATGCCATGGACCAATCCGCATACATACGCCGTGGCCGGATCTACATCTGCCTCATGCGCGAGAAACTCCATTAGTAAGCCCACCGCCAGTGCCTCGTCGAAGACCTCTTCCACCGTAGTACCATAGACCTCTAGCGATTCCTGTAGAAACGAGCGATGCGTGCTGAGCGCAGCCACCTTAATCGTTTCATTGAAACCCAGGCGCCGCAAAGCACCTGCCAGGGTATCAATCTGCGTAGTCGAACCGTAGTAGGCGCTGTTACTCACCCGAATTAACGCTGCACTAAGGGTTGCACTCTCTTCAATAAGGTTGGCCAAATCGTTCAATCCCGAGTTCGGGGCTTGGGCAATCGGCCAGAGTTCCGCAAGAAGTGCAAAGTCGGGCGGTGCTTCCGTAAATCCCTTTAATACCTGATTCACGGTGTACGTTGTAGCTTTTTTAATTCCGTATATCAAGTCGTAAAGTCCTTATAATCAACAGTTTACATGCAATTCACAGAATGCGGGTAAATCCCCTATGTCGCATCGTTAAACTAAGGTGAATCATGAGTAATGAATGTGGGTATCCCCTGCAATTGTTGCCATTATGGCGCAATGACCGCCTGTTTGTAAAGTATTACAATTGGCGTTATTAGTCAAACAATGCACCTCGAAGTCTTGGAAGCAGTGACTGGATTAAGCATGTAGGGCTGACCCTGCATCCCGAGAATACCAAGGTAGTCGATGTGCGCCAACAGGGACGGCTTCGACTTTCGAGGCTACCTTTACGAGCGCAGTTCGCGTGGGAAACTCAATCGGCTGGTGGGGGAGAAGAGGAAGAAGACACTGCGGGAGCGAATACATGTTGGCACCCACCATGTCCTATTGTGTTTTGAGTAACACAAAATAGGAAAATGGCGGGTGCCAAATCCTAGTATTTCCCTGATGCCGTAGGTATCTTGCTCTCCCAAAGGGGCATCCACATACCAGCCCCGGGCAACGCCCGGGTGAACTACGCAACACGCATACACGCGTACTGAAGGAACGCCGCATAGCGTTGTGTCAACATCCCGCCACCGTCCTATACGGCGTTCCTTCAGAACGCATTTCCTTCCACTATCCTGTTCCCCAGGTTGCACCCTGGGCTGGTATGCGTGCCCCGTTGGAACAAATCCGTCCCAAGGGACGGTATGCATCTTAGCCCCAGGTTTCAACCTGGGGTAAACGGCGTAATTAGTAACACAAGTCCCGAAGGGACGGCTGAAGGGCTTTCAAATTCGCCTTTAGGACGAAGGAAATAGATCGTTCGTTTCGACTGCTTTGATGCCCTCCATCCAGTCGTCCCTCCGGGACTCGGTCCATGTATGTACCTAAAACCGGCAGTTCAGATAAGAGTGCGTGATCAAGCCAAAGGGAACACCCCCAAGGCAAGAAAGCAGTCATTAGTAATCACAAGAGCCCTGATCATCCACCCAGAAGTAATGCAGGGGGAGCTCGCAACTGGGTTCC
>JANRLC010000068.1:0-147386 GCA_033762955.1 Verrucomicrobiota bacterium
GCTGATAGACGGGTACCGCCCCTACAGGGCTCAATAAATAAAATATAATCGATACCCAGGGCGTTGCCCTGGGCTCAAGAGTGGTTGCGCCTTCGGCGCGGAATGTGTCCCATTGCGCCTTGGCATACGCTAAACAGATACCACGCTTTAGCGTGCCCGGGTTTGCCGTGGTCCGGATCATTTATCCTAAAAAGTAGATCAGCTCGCGCGCGATTTTCGGGATGGGAATCACATGCGGTGCGTGTTCTTCTTCTGCCATCTGCCTTTGCCCCTTGTGCCTCAAGAGCCCAAAAACACGCCGGGGTGTTTCGTGATGGGAGTAACAAGGAGACTGGTTCGGCTTCTGCCTTCTGCCTTCTGCCTCCTGCCTTCTGCCTTTCCGACTTTGGGCCTATGTGCCTTTGCACCTTTGTGCCTACCTTCCGAACCTTGTTCTTCAAGAGGAAAACGGCGCGGTGCATCTCGAAGTCATTGGATTCGTTGCAGAGAAGGTATTGCGCCCCGGCAGGGACCCTTGTGCCTGAAAGCAGTTCGTGTAATTGTAAAAGCAGTCCGTGTGATTGTATAAGCAGTTCGTGTGAGAGGCTGAGTGTTTGTTGTGAAGACTCTGCCACTTTACATTAGGGGTTGAGCAGTTCGTCTGATTGTAAAAGCAGTCCGTTTGAGAGGATGAGTGTTTGTTATGAAGACTTCGCCACTTTACATTAGGACTTGAGCAGTTCGTCTGATTGTAAAAGCAGTCCGTTTGAGTGCTGTGGAGGGAGCTTCAGGGCGGTACCGAGTGCTGGATGGGGCGTAGCGGTTGGTATTTGGGGTTGGCGGGATGTATTTGGGGGTGAGAAGAGCGAGCCTCTGGATTAATACAGACCTGTGAAATTTCTATTCACAGCGGGCTGTTTTCCAGATAGGTCTTTCACGCCTGTCATAATACAGGTCACTGGGGTTCCCCTTATTCATATGCAACTTAACTTCAATACGCTCTCACCAGACGAAGCTTATTACGCGCTTATCCAGCTTGTGATTCCGCGCCCCATTGCGTGGGTGTTGTCGGACAATGGCAATGATTCGCTGAATCTGGCGCCGTTCTCGTTCTTCAACGCAATTGGGGCGAATCCGCCCTTGCTCGCCATGGCTATCAGCCACAAGGAAGATGGTACGCCGAAAGATACCTGGGCGAATATCGCGGAGCGGGAGCACTTCGTGGTGCATATCCCGCCGGTGACGCTGGCGAATGCGGTTGTCCAGACTGCGGCGTCGCTGCCACATGGGGAGTCCGAGGTTTCCCTGGCGGGGCTGTCGTTAAGCCCTGTGCCCGGATGGCCGTTGCCGCGGGTGACCGCAGCGCCAGTGGCATTTCTGTGCAAGCGGGACCAGATTCTATTGATTGGGAAGGGCAAGACTGGGTTGATCATCGGTGAAGCCCTGGAAGTGTGGGTGGACGATGAGGCGGCTTCGCGTACGGGCGGTCGGTTGTCGATCGATGCTCTTAAGCTGAACCCTCTGGCTCGTCTGGGCGGCAACCAGTATGCTCCACTGGGGGAGCTTTTGACTATCAAGCGTCCGCGCTGAAGGGGGAAGGCGGAAGACAAGATTCCAGATTGCAGATTCCAGCTTGCAGATGGAGGAGTGTCACTGATGGCTGAAAGCTGAACGCTTATGGCTTATGGCGTGCGAGTTTTCTACTTTATGAGCACAATCGTTTGATTCGATTTGAACAGGGCGATGATTCAGTCATATTTTACCGGGATTGTACCCAGCATCAAATACGCCTGTGAAACCACGACGCCATTCCTGGGATCTATATGCCAGGTTAATCTATAGATGTATTGGGGAAGGAGGTAGTCTTCTTAAACTAGCCGTTCTGTTCATCTTGATTGTGCCTCTGTGGGGTACAACAGCGGAAGGGGAGGGTTTAAACTCCACGTCAGAGACGGCAGTTGGAGCAGTACTTACGAAGCTGGAGCAGCCGAGTCCTGAGCAAGCGCTCTTTCCGCTGAGTACGGTGCTGGGGGAGGCGGATGAACTCTCCAAGACCAACCTTCCTGCTGCGCTTGCTGTTTTGGAGAAGGCTGTGGCGGGGCAGGAGAGTTTACCGGTCATTGATCAGATTAATCTGCTCTGGGTTTACTCGGATGCGCTGGGGTTTCTAGGTCGTGATGCGGAAAGCAAAGCCATCGTGGAGAAAGCGAGCGCGCTACTTCCCCGACTAAGACGAGGGAATCTAGAGCGCGGCGAGGCGATACTTGCCGTACTTACAGGCAAGAGGCTCGACGTCGACATGCAATCGCTTGAGGCCATTACGTACTACGAAAAGGCGGAGTCTTTCTTTCGCAATGAGTTGAGGTCACGTTCATCGCCGGTGTTGGTGCGTGATCTGGCAACCACACTCGAGGCGAAGGGGGATGCACTCTACGAAGTTTCAAAGTACACCGAGGGGAATGCAGCGTATCGAGAGGCTGCGAGCCTCTTTGAAAGCATAGGAGATAAACGGCGCATGGCTAGACAACTGCTGTACGCGGGAACGTCGGGTGTTGCCCAGCGCCTGGATGTCTCCATGCAGGAGACGCTGGATGTGTTGCAGGTTTTCAAGCGGGAGGGGGACCGTGTCGGCATGGGTATGGTTTACCAGAACATGGGCTATGATTATGTCAAAGACCCGGCGGAAGCCATCCTCGCGTTTCAGCACGCGATCGATCTCTCGCATGAAACGGGGGATATCCTGACCGAGATCGCGTCACTCGCGGGTTTGACAGAAAAGCTGACTGAAGCTGGGCGATATGAAGCGGCCGGGGAAGCCGCGCGCACTGGTTTGTTGCGGTTGGGCACACTGCAAAATGAGAGTTCACGGGCGCATATGTTCCGCGTCACGGGTCTGGCTGCTGCCCATAGCAGCGAGCCTGAGTTTCGCGAGAAAGCCCTTCGTTATTTGGAAGATGCAGGGGCCATCTACAAGAAACAGGGAAATGATGAGATGTACATGGCCGTGCTGGAGACGCGGTGTGAAGCATTGTTGGCACTGGGTCGTCCGGCTGAAGCTGCAACAATGATTACAGAATGCACGGAGTGGAGCATGGCTCACCATCGGGATTCGCTTCCACGTCTGCTTCGCCTGAAGGCAGCGATTGAAGAAGGTTCTGGAGATTACAAATCGGCTGTGTCCACCGGGAAAGCGTACCAGAACCTATTGGAGTCCGGTCAGGAGAATGCGATTATGGAGAAACTCGAAAAACTCCGCCTCCAATACCAGGCTGAGTTGAAGAGTCAGGAAGTTTTACTGTTGCAGAAGCAGAATGAGCTGAACTCCTCGAGGGTAAAGGAGCAACAGAAACAGATCGCTTTGTTGGAGGCACAGGAAAATCACGCGCGCTCCATGATGTATCTGGCCTTCGGTGCGGGCACCGGGGCATTCATCATTATTGTCATTCTATTCCGGCTATTCCAGCAAAAGGCGGCTGCTCACAAGCGCGAAAAGGAGTTGATCGAGCAGCTTATAACTCGAAAGGATGAAGCCCTAAACCAATATAGACTGTTGCAGGACAATCTCCAGCAACTGCAGGACGCCAATCTGCGCTTAAAGGAGCTGGACGAAAAGCGGCGCGAGTTACTCGGCTTTGCGGTTCATGACATGAAGAACCCCCTTGGCGGTGTGCGGCTATCGCTGACCATCATTGAGGAAGAGTGGCGTGCGCAACACCCGGTAGCTCCAGATGCAAAGCCTGACCAGCTCCTCTCACTTATTAGCAGTTGCCGGGACAGTATGGACTACATGCTCGAGTTGACAGAAAAGATACTTCAAGCCCAGGTGGCGGAGAGCATGAACGACCGGATTCATACCCGCCCCTGCGATCCCTTGCAATTGATCGAACAAACCCTGGCGCTCAACAGACTCGCTGCACAAGGCAAGAATATCAAACTACTAGTCCACAAAGCAGATCCCTTCATGGTGGTGGCCGATCCCCAAGCATTACGAGAAGTGCTGGACAATCTTGTAAGCAATGCGGTGAAGTACTCCTTTCCGAATACAGTAGTTACTGTTTCGCTCTATCCCCTGGGCGCAATTGGCGTGATAAAAGTCCATGATGGTGGCCCCGGAATCCTGCCCGAAGACATGCCCAAACTTTTCAAGCCCTTCATGAAGCTCTCCGCGAAACCCACCGGTGGAGAATCCTCGACCGGGCTGGGGCTGAATGTTGTAAAATCTTACATCGAAGCCATGAACGGCAAAGTGTATGCGCGCACAGTCGAATCCGGTGGCGCCGAGTTCATCGTGGAATTACCCCTCGCTGTTTAATCAGCGGGTACGCGTGGCTTCCGGCCAGTCGGGTTGTCCGATTGCACTGGATTGCACGAAAATCTTGCATGGTGGCAGGCAATTCATTTGTGTACCGCAGTCCTCGGACGAACTGTGGCCACCACCTTCATACAACCCAAGAGCGAAGATCGCGAAACGTATCGTACCACCTTCAAGGAGTACCTTACGAACAAGTCCCTCCGCGTGACTAGCCAGCGCATGGCGATCTTTGACGCCTCCTTTAACTACACGGACCACTTTACGGCCGAAGGCTTACTCGATGCCGCACGAGCGATCGATCGCTCCGTGTCCCGCGCAACCGTTTACCGCACCCTGCCGATACTTACAGAGAGTGGATTGGTCCGCGAAATTGATGTGGGGCGGGATTATAAGTTCTATCTAGCCAATCACGGGCAGCGTTCGCAGCAGGCACAGGTGGTCTGTAAGGATTGTGAACGTATCTTCGAGATCGAAGCCCCGTTCATGGAGTGGTACGCAAACAGCGTGGCGCAAAAGGTTGGTCTGGAACCTGAATCCTTTCGCCTCCAAGTGCATGCCACCTGTCAACGGTTGAAAGAAACGGGTAAGTGCGAGCACAAGTCATCCCGCACTGCATGATTGCGCTGTGCATCGAATGAACTTCATTGAAAAACTATTTGGTGGTGCGAAGGGGGATGGGTTTAACCAGCGGCAGCGCGAAGCACTGGTCGATCTACTCATTCTATGCCAATATGCAGACAATGTGCTGCGCCTATCCGAAGAGGAGTTGATAAAATCCAAGCTTCAGGAGCTGAAGTGGGATTCGGCGAAGCCTCTGGACTACTATATGAATGAGGCCGTGGCCCGTGTGCGCGATGCCCGTGCATCCGCAGAAGCACAGATGGACTTCATCAGCTATATTTCCTCCAGGTTGGAGACCAATGCGGTCCGCCAGCGGGCCTTATCGATTATGGGAAGTGTCTTTAGAGCGGACAGACAGAGAACAGAGCGAGAGATCGCGCTACAAAAGCAAATCCAGTCTGCCCTCGAACGCAGCCATAAATCGAGCTAGTTATCTGTATCATAGCCTATGTATACTTCGTCCAAGAAGCGTGATTATAAGTTCGAAATCGAGTTCTATGAAGATGTCTTCAGGCGCAATCGGAATGACACTGTCATCCTGGAGGCATTGGCCAATCTCTACACCCAAGTGGGCCGGGTGGATGAGGGGTTGAAACTCGACCGCAAGCATGTGCGGTTGGAGCCGGACAACCCGACTGCGTACTATAATCTAGCCTGCTCACTCGCACTAAAGAAGCGCAGGACAGCTTCCATCGAGGCGCTGAAGACCGCCATAACACTTGGCTTCACCGATCTGGACTGGATGCAGAAGGATCCCGATTTGAAGTCGCTCCATGGGCATCCGCAGTTTGCCGAATTGCTGCGCGAAACCATCTAAACTTTGCCAGCCAGCCTATTTGCAATCACCTGCCATGACTACTTTTGCTCCCGCCAGCCCTTTAAAGTTTGAACCGGTGGTGTATCCACCCCTGGCGAGCGAGCCGGTGCAGGTACTCTCCGCCCTGCAAGAGGAGATACAGCAACTCAAGAAGTGGCGCAATGCGGTCATCCTCGCCCATAATTACCAACCGGAACCCATACAGCGCATTGCCGACTATCTAGGCGACTCCCTCGGGCTCTCCTATGCAGCCGCTGAGGCCAAGGCCGATGTGATCCTCTTTTGCGGGGTGCATTTCATGGCAGAAACGGCGAAAATAGTAAACCCCGGCAAGACGGTATTGCTCCCGGATACCGAGGCTGGCTGTTCGCTGAGTGATTCCTGTCCCGCTGAGAAGCTCGCCGCCTACCAACAGAAAAATCCCGGCCTCTACACCGTGGCTTACATTAACTGCTCCGCCGCGGTAAAGGCGCTGAGCGATGTGATCGTCACCAGCGGCAACGCGGTCAAGATTGTGGAGCGCATCCCTGCGGACCGCGAGATACTCTTCGTCCCGGACCAGAATCTCGGCCACTGGGTGGCAACCAAGACAGGGCGCCAGATGCGGCTGTGGCCGGGCAACTGCTATGTGCATGTGCTCTTTACCACGCAGGAAATCGAGCGGCTACGGTCGCGTTTTCCTGGCTCAGTTGTCATAGCCCATCCCGAGTGCACGGCCGCCGTGCGCGACAGTGCGGATGCCGTGTGCTCCACCGAGAAGATGATCACTTTTTCCAGAGAAACTTCCGCAGATACCATAATTGTCATCACCGAGAGCGGGATGATCCATCGCCTTCGCAAGGAAGTGCCGACAAAGACCTTCGTTGCAGGACCCAGCCAGCACTGTGCCTGTAATGATTGCCGCTACATGAAGCTGAATACCTTGGAAAAGATGCGCGACGCTTTGATCAATCTTTCCCCAAGGATTGAGCTGCCCGAGGCTATCCGCACCCGTGCCGCAGTCCCCATCCAGCGCATGTTGGAATGGAGTAGGTAGGAAGGCCCGGGTTCCAGCAGCCTACTATTCCAGCGTCAACCACTTCTCATCTGCCGGCACATAGAAATACCGGGGAGACTTGGACCCTGGGAAATAGTACACCCAGTCGGTCTGCGCGCTGGAATAGAGCCATGGGTAAACCTGTGCTGCGAGCCAGAGCCATTGTAATTCACTCTCCTGTGCCCATGCCCAACTGGTGCCTCCACCGGCATCGGCGAGATAAAGCCAGCCATGGACATCATGCAGTGCCCAAGGAAAAGCACCGCCATAGAAGGTACCGAACCAAGCAGTGCTGTAATTATTGGGGTTTGTCGGCGAAGCCTGAAGCCCAGACAGCATTCCTGCCATCGGGCTTAATGGGTTATGCTGGAGAATGAGCGAACTGTCGCGCCCTGTGAGCAGTGCCAGATTCCCATTTGGGCTGAGTGCTGTATTACTTGCTGCGCCGATACCACTGGAAGTGCTGTAGGCAACCGTTTTTGTAGCTACGTCCATCCAGCGCACACCATTGCCATCGGCTAGTATAATGGTGCGTCCGTTGCTGGTGGCATTTATTGCGCTAGGGACATTCTCAAGTGGGATACTCGTCACGGTTGCCAGCGATGCGAGTGAAAGTATTTGAAGATCGATCTGTGCGGCATCCACGACGACGGCAGCTTGGTTGCTTCCTTCCATAAGTGACATGAGCCGTGCACCAGGGATGGCTTTATTCACAACCGACAGCCCAGTGGCCAGATTCCAGCCGGTGATGGACGCAGCATCGTACCTTCCCAGAGCAAATAGATTATTTCCCGCGAACGCGATGGCCGCGTAGCCAGCCGCGTTGCCCGTCAGCGTTTTCCAGAGGCTGCCATCTGCCAACGCCCAGAGCCGAATACCAGCGGCATCATTCGCTCCGGCGGCAGCGAGATACGCGCTATCCGGGGTGAAGGCGACTGCGCTGATACTATCTGTAACATCGTCAAAGTCATAAAGCTTTTCCCCGGTGGACACATTCCAAACAACAACAGAAGAGCCATCGCCACTCGTTCCGGCAGCGAGGTATTTCCCATCGGGTGACAGAGCGATACAGGCAACGAAGCCCTTTTCCACCGTGAAGGTATTTGTAACCGCACCTGACACGATGGATAATAGTGTTATCTCTACGCCCGATGCCTCAGCCACCATGAAATTGTCTGAGGAAATAGCTGAAACGATCACCTGCGGGCGACGACTATTACCTGTTTGGGAAACGGCGTTCGCGGCAGGATTTACGATTCCGCGCGCAGTACCGCAGGCAGCCATAATGCCATCCCCGCTAGTATCCGGCACCAAGGTCGTGATCGCTTCCGTGCCTACGGATATACTCTTGGGATCCGCTGTGTAAGGGGGTTCAAAGGTGAAGACAGACCCGGTGCTTGTGCCCGCAGTCAAGTAGGCACCATCCGTTGTCATGGCGAGCGAAGTGACCGGCGCACCCACCGTGGCCATCGTCTTCGTAAGTGCCCAGTCTGTGGTACGATAGAGACGGAGCTGCCCATCGTCACCCGCTGTAACCAGCGTGGAGCCGTCGGTAGTAAATAGCACCGATTGAAGCGCAGCAGTGGTATCCGCCAATGTCTTGACCTTTGCCTTTGTTGAAATCTGCCAGACGATGGCTGTCCCCGTCCAATCCACCGTGGCCAAATACTTGCCATCGGGGGACATAGCCTGAGCTGCGATATGTGCTGAGTGCCCAGAGAGGGTGCCCGATGAAGCAAATGGGCTTGTCTTGTAGAGTGCCATGGAGCCCTGATCGGCGACCACTGCCAGAGTCTTGCCATCTGGAGTATAGGAAAGCCCCATAATCTTGGAGTCAAACAGGAGCATGTTTGATTTATCGACCCCCGTCGCAAGCTCCACCTGGCGAACTCGTCCCCGGTAGTTACCGACGGCCAGTGTCATCCCATCGGGAGAGATCGCCAGTGCGGTGGCTCTCCAGGGATGCATGTTAATGGTGCGCAGGAGCGTCTGTCCGCCATCGGTGAAAACCTTCACCGTATCGTCGTCGCTTGCCACGACCAGGAGTGAGCCATCCGCGCTGCGAGCCTGTGCTGTAATCGTATCCCCATGACGTACTTTTTGCCAGACGACACCGTCCGGGCCTTTTAAAACACCATACGCATGAGGGAGCGCTGCCAGCAATCCTGAGGCAAGCGCAATGCATTTTAGGAAACGGATGAGACTTGAGGGAAATGGAAGAGTCATTGGCTTCAGGGGCGGGGAGTTATCAACGGGGGGTTAGCTCTTATACCGGGGGTCCGGCCCCATCTCGTAGGTTTGGTTGGTTTGGTGTACGGGAGCTTTCGATAATGCCCGTTTACTCCGGGTGATGGGGCTAAGGCCACTCACTTCCCACTCGACCTGGCTGTGGAGTTTATATTCACGCAAATGGTCCGAGAGTTTCTCGCCCACTACTTCAATCTGGCTTAAGTCAAAGGTACCCAGACCCTCTTGCGCACAGTACTTAAGGTACGCCGGTTGGTAGTCTGCGCGCGCATCGGTCAATCCCATCAACTCACAGCACACGCGGTCTGCTGCCAGAAAGTCCAGTGATGCGACAGCCACGCGGTGTTCGACCGGCAGACCAAAGATAGGTCCATCATCCTCTATTCCTTCATAAGCATCCACCACGGCGAGGTGCGGGCGAATCCCCCGTTTAGCCAACAAAGTAAGATTGTCATTAAGATTCTGCGCTGTACCGGGCACATTGGCGTCCGCGTTGCCGTGCATGGTCCCTTTGTCTTTACGTTTCTTGGATACATCCTGTATAGGGCTGCTCATGCCGATGTTCTTGAGGGACAACGTGGCCACCACGGAATCGTGGGTCTTCATCCTCGCCGCGGAGATGATGTAGTTGCCGGGGTCTGAAATCACGCGCGAGACGCGCACCTTCTTGGTTGTAGCACCGCTGTAAACATCGGTCTCGTCAAAGGCCTCCTGGTTCATGTCCACAAACTTTACCTTGTAGCGCTTCGCCAGATTGAAGTACCCGAGGGTCTCCATCGGCGTGAATGTGTTACAGTAAGCGCAGCTCTCGGCGATGGTTACTTGGTCGATGCCGATCGACTTTAGGAACTCCAGGATGCCTTCAAGCACCTTCACATTAGTATTCGACCGTTCGACATAGGCCCCATTTGCATGCCAAGTCGGCTGGTCCTGATCCATCACACAGTTCGGCTTGATAATCACCCTGCGCCCCTGAATGGAACGCGCAATCGGCCCGCGGAAATACTGTAACGCCTTGTAGATATTATCCGCCTGGTCGCCACCATGCGTGAGTGCCACTTTACTGGCAGGCGTTACAGGCGCACCCAGTAAGCGCTGGCGCTCAAGCAGGGGAAGCGCTGCAAGCGCCGCTGCACCCAGCATCGAGTGATGGATAAATTTTCTCCGGGATATGGAAGGGACTTGATAGGTAGTCATGGCTTGGGGAAACCTCACTTACTGGCTCTCTTTGGGGATTATACAAATTAGGAGATAGAACGATGCCCAGCGTGAATGGACAGGGTCAACGTTAACCCCGCTTAACTATACAGTCAACGATAGCCAGCCCCGAAACGGGCCGGGGTGTATTTAGTATGCATTATGGAGTGTGTCATTAAACCAGCTAATCCGTTCTTGCGCGACAGCAGTAGGCACAATGGTACAAAGGCACAGAGGCACAAAGTGGGGAAGGCACAGTGGCAGAAGCGTCCGTATAGGTCAGTCGATAGCGTCAATAAGGTCAATAGGGTCAAAGCTGAATGATGATAGCTTCGTTTGTGTTTAGCGTATGCCAAGGCGCAACGGGACACATTCCGCGCCGAAGGCGCAACCACTCTTGAGCCCAGGGCATCGCCCTGGGTATCGATTATATTTTATTTATTGAGCCCTGTAGGGGCGATACCCGTCTTTCATCAATCGCGGTATAGCCCCTTCAGGGCTCATAGATAAAGGGGATATCCGCTCCCAGGGCGATGCCCTGGGCTCATGATTTGATGCACCTTCGGTGCGACAGAATGCCATATATTCTACGATAAACAGATACTACAGGTCAAAAAATGGCCAAACTTCAGTCCGTTGCTATGAGATACGGCCGATCCGTAGCAAGGGGCGGCACCTATTCGAAGACTGCAATCTATCCATTCGATGAACACTGATAACGTGGGTCTTGCGCGCTATTAGCGCACCACGATTAAGTCTCTGGTAGACGGCACCATACAGAAGAATTGCAAAGGCACCGCGTCACTGCGTGTCGCGCTTGGGGCACTACTATAGAGAGACAAGATAAATTCTATCCAAGAAAGCCCCACCATGAACCTCTATCATGCCAATTACTACGAGTCCTACCGCTTCGGAATGCTGCCCAATGCTGACATTTACCTTAGGGGACAGGGCATTCCCGGCGACAGAGTGACGAATAGGGGACACGGACGGCCCGCAACCCACACCTGTGACTCATTTTCGGGTCGGCGAAAGTCCCCAACCCACACCCGTGACTCTTTATCGGGTCGGCGAAAGTCCCCAACCCACACCAATGACTCATTTACGGGTCACGGGCCGTCCGCAACCCACACCCACGACTCATTTTCGGGTCACGGACGCGCCGCAACCCACACCCATGACTCATTTACAGGTCACGGACACGCCGCAACCTACACCAATGACTCATTTACGGGTCACGGGCCGTCCGCAACCCACACCCACGACTCATTTTCGGATCACGGACGCGCCGCAACCCACACCCATGACTCATTTATGGGTCACGGACGCGCCGCAACCCACACCCATGACTCATTTACGGGTCACGGACGCGCCGCAACCTACACCCATGACTCATTTACGGGTCGCGGGCCGACCGCAACCCACACCCGTGACTCTGGACAGGGTCAATGGCTGCCAAGCACCTGGATTCAGCCAATTCCCAAATAACCTTGCGCATTCTGACCCCATCGAAACTATGCTGCCATGAAGCCGCATATAAAACACGCAGAAACCGTCACGCCGGATGGCACACGGCTCGCACTCTATGAGCATGATGGGCACTTTTGCTTCCGGTTGAATGGACAGGAGCTTATGCATTCTGGGGCGATGGCTTCGGAGCTTCTGCTTGGCGAACTCTGTGTTGCGCGCAAGAAGGCCGAGGCGCCGAATGTATTGATCGGCGGCCTTGGTCTGGGATTTACCCTTAAAAGCGTCCTGGAAAATGTTGGTCCAAGGGCGAAGGTCCAAGTGGCCGAACTCGTTCCCGAAGTGGTTACTTGGAATAAGGAGTTTCTAATGGGGATGAATGGTCGCCTGTTGGAAGATTCCCGTGTTGAAGTGGTCATTGGCGACGTGTATGGGCTGATTGAGAAGGCCGAGCCCATGTACTACGATGCGATTGCGCTGGATGTGGACAATGGCCCCACGCCTTTGGTCCAACAGCGCAATGCCCGGCTTTACAAGACCAAGGGCTTGCTGAAGATTATCGATGCCTTGAAGCCAGGTGGGCGTGCGGTATTCTGGTCAGCACGCGAAGACCCGGATTTTTTGATTCGATTGACGAAGGCGGGGTTTCGCGTCGAACCCGTACCAGCGAAACTACACGCTGGTGCCCGGCGATGCACCTATATGATCTACGTGGCGGATTTGTAGGCTTGTTTTAACTTAAAAAGGATGGGATTCGTTCGGTGGTTCAACTTATCTATAGCTGGGTCAGACTTACGTCGCGGTTCTTGATGCCTTTCTTCCCGTAACCCCGGCGCTGTCCGTTCGTGGAAAACGCATCACTCTGTCCATTAGCAATTGCCCTGTTTGCCGGGCTTACACCAATCCTCTTTTCAGATGCGGAGTTTGAAGTGTTGGCCATCGAAGTATATTTCCCATCCATAATTAGGATCAACTGCTGCACACAGTCTTGCAGGGCATCGGCTTCATTGCGGAGTACATCGGCGGTCTGGGCACTCTGGTCTGCATCTGCTGCTATGTTCTGCGTCGCTTGATCCATCGTGCCAACAGCCTTGTGAACTTCCTCGATGCCGATGTTCTGCTCGCGTGAGGCAGATGCCAGTCGGGCAGCGAGCTCATCCACCTCGCGCGCCTTGCTGACGATGTCCGAAAATTCACTGACGACCTTGGTCGACAAGAGAGCACCCGCTTGATTGCGCTGTACGGCTACAGCAATCTTGCCAGCAGTTTCTTTAGCCGCCTGCGAGCAGCGCTGGGCGAGCGTGCGTACTTCCTCTGCCACCACTGCGAACCCCTGCCCTGCTTCACCTGCCCGGGCAGCTTCTACTGCCGCATTCAATGCCAGTATATTCGTTTGAAAGGCTATTTCATCGATGGTCTTCAGGATTTTGGAAATCTCATCGCTTGCCTGACTGATGGCCTGCATGGCGTGTGTAAGCGAGTCCATATCGTGATGACCGGTTTCACCGGATAATCGTGCTTGCTGGGCAAACTGCTTCACTTGATCTGCATGCTCTGTGTTTTGCCGCGTCATGGATGCTACCTCTGCCAGGCTGGCACTGGTTTCCTCAAGCGATGCGGCCTGACTGCTGGATGCCTCAGCCAGGCGATTGCTTGCGCTGGCCATCACTTCCGACTCTTGCTTCATCAACTGTACGGAATGAATCAAGTTCCCAACGACTCCTCGCAGCCGCGATACGGTGGAATTAGAGATGAAATAACTCAACAATACCACAGCGATAACAATTACAAGCGTCCCAGTAAAAGTGGATAGCTGACTGTTTCTTAGAAGCAGTTCGGTAGTCTTCGCCGATTCCGTTTTAAGTACAGTCAAAGCGCCTTTGTTAAAGCGGCATAGTGTAACTCCCGCGAATTGCCCCACCTTCCAATCAGTATGGCACTCGATGCAGCCCTTTTCTGCACTATAGGGTTTGAAAATAATTACATTGGAATCAGTCTCCTGCATGATCATTTCATGATTAGAGACAAAGGATTTATGTAACTGCGGGTCGAGGCGGGATTTCAATAAATCGCTGTTGGTTGAATAAGTGAGTACACCATCGACATTATAAAGGGAGAACTCATCCAGTTCGTTAATGTTCTTCTTCAAGTTGCCCACTTTTGCGAAGATATCCATCTCGCCTCTTTGCAAATACCCGCTGATGCAGAATTGAATGGACTCATGCATGTCCTCAGCATGCGCCAAGGTCTCTTTATGAATCAAGTTATAGTTGTCATGCTGCACGGTACCAAGTGTGTTGGATACGGAATAATACTGAAAGAGTTGCCAGATTAAAATAACAACCAGCAATCCACTGACGAGCCATAGCGTCATCTTAAGCTGTAAGTTCATATGCTTTTTCAATTAGTCTCTGCTCTAGGGTCGGCTTATTCTTTGTGGACTTAATCTCGATATCGATGAATTGTCGCTTTCTAGGGGATATTCCTCGTATCAAAGTATGGCGTGGAAGTATTACAAAGGGAGAGCCAATCATTGCAGACGGTAGGTGCCAAGGGACAAGGCACCTGAGGCACACAGCCGGAAAGGCAGAGGCATGATGGGAGTGGACAGTTGCTGAAAGCTGATAGCCTTCCGTGTTATTCCCTCGCGAAATTCTTGTAGGAGCTATAACCCATCGATGGTTTTGACAAATTGCAAAACTGTTGGCACCGTAGGGATAACCACCAGGCAGTCACCTTCTACTAATCAACATTGCTTGAATACTAAATCTTTTACACAACTTGCTAATTTCGCAGTACTTCTGCTCGCTCTGGTTGCATCGCTACCTGCGATTGCCGCTGAACCTGCATCAGACAAAATACAGGTTAATAACATCGACCAACTACCGCGCTTTAACTATGCGTCCACCGGCTCGGGTACAGAGCTGGTTACCGATGCTGCTAAGTTCGCCCCACTGGCTGCTCAAGTGCGGGCAGACATAGAGGGCGTGCTTGCCAAGTACGATATCGCCGACAAGCCCACCTTGCGCGATTACCTGGGCACTCTGGTCGCGCTCGATATGCTCGAAGGCAAGTACGATGAGGCAGAGAAGCGCATCCAGATGATCCGTGCTCTCCAGGATAAACCAGCAGATAAACTCACGGCCTACCTCTCAGCCGAGGCCATTGTCCAGACTCTGCGCAAGGGGCTCGAGCCTGCTCCCTCGTTGACTGTCTTTCAGAGCCAGTATACGGGCCTGATTAATCCCCTGCCATGGGATGTGGTGCAGGATAATATCGAGCAGACCAAGGGCTCCTGGGAAATCCGCTCGAAGAATTTCTACCTTGGGCTGGTGAAAGAGACCGTGGACCCCGCAATCGCCAAGACAGGGCAATTAAGCGGTGACATCGCCCGCACCATTGTAAATGTTCGCTATCAATCCGAGGTCATTCTCCCCTTCAAAGAGGGTATGATTACCGTCCTCGACAACTACATAAACGCAAACCGCAAAGAGAAGGCAGACATCTGGGCAGCTCGCGATGTGGACATCTCCAAAGAGCCCAACCTCTCGCCAGTGGTTATCGCCATCTGGGACTCCGGCGTGGATACGGCGCTGTTTCCCAAGCAGCTCTGGACCAATGCTGCGGAGATACCAGATAATAAGATTGATGATGACAACAATGGCTTCGTGGACGACGTCCACGGCTTTGCCTACGACCTCTATAGCAAGAAGGACATTCCTCTGCTCTACCCTTTGACCGATGCCCAGCATTCAGCCTACCCGCAGACGAAGTCTCTAATGAAAGGCTGGCTCGATCTACAGGCGGCACAGAACACTGTGGAGGGCACTGCGCTCAAGAAGCGCATGGCCAGCCTGCAAGCCGACGAAATGAAGCCTCTGCTCGAAGACCTCGGCCTATTCGGTAACTATGCCCACGGTACTCACGTGGCAGGTATAGCGAGTGCAGGCAACCCCGCCGCCCGGCTCCTGGCCTGTCGCATTACCTTTGATTATAAACTTATCCCCGAGCCACCAACCTTGATTGATACCGTACGCAGTGTCGAAGCGGCAAAGGAGACCGTTGCCTACTTCAAGAAGGCCGGCGTGCGCGTGGTGAATATGAGCTGGGGTGGAGACCAGAAGAGTATCGAGGAAGCCCTCGAAGCCAACGGGCTCGGAGACAGCCCTCAACAGCGCGCAGAGATGGCGCGCCTCATGTTTACTTACAATGCAGAGGGCCTCAAAGCCGCGATGGCCATGGCCCCCGAGATTCTTTTCATTCCCGCAGCCGGCAATAGTGATAGCGACGTGGGTTTCACCAGCGATATTCCCGCCTCCATCGAGTTGCCCAATGTCCTAGCCGTGGGTGCAGTGGACCAGGCAGGTGAAGAGACTAACTTTACCAGTTTCGGCAAAAACGTGAAAGTGCATGCCAGTGGCTTTGAAGTGGAAAGCACCATACCAGGAGGAGAACGCATCAAGTTTTCCGGTACAAGCATGGCTGCCCCACAAGTCTGCAACCTCGCTGGCAAACTCCTCGCCATCGATCCCAGCCTGACCACCGAGCAGCTAATCATGCTTATTCGCCTCGGTACAGAAACCAGCGCCGATGGGCGTCGCTTCCTGCTGAATCCGAAGCGCTCGGTCGAGTTGCTCAAGGCGCTAAGGCATTAGCTGTTAGCTATTCGGCAAACTCGACGGCATTGTGTTTAGCGTCAAATCGAGTGTTTTCAGAATCTGAAATATCCCGAAGGGATTACGCCCCAAAGCCCGGTGGTTGCGCGCGGAGCGCGCTACCCTGGGCAAGCATGTGACAGAATCCCTTTGGGATTCCGATGCCCCGTTGGTGAGGCAGAATGCCATGAATGAATTCTACGCTAAACAGGTACAACTCGACGGCTAGTTTTGTGCGACGTAATATACTAGTCAGCCACCAGCCTGTCATCCTTCTGCCTTACCTACTATCTACTAACTACTGGCTACTATCTACTCTTCCGCTTGCTACCGCCTAATCCATGCCGTACGGCTTGTGCCGGCCTTTAGGCAGCTCATCCGTTCCGAGGAACCAATGCAGGGCTCGCAGGAATAGATTGGGCAGCCATGTGATCAGACGCCACCAACTCACTGTGTATGGGAGCCGACGCTTCATCGGGACTCCGTTGCGAGTCAGATCCATCGGGGATGGCGTGCGAGAATATTTGGAACCACGGGTGCTCATAGATACTAAACTGCGACCAATCATGAACGAGGTGGGTCGGCTTCGGCAAAGAGAAGTTGTTCTTTTTGTGCGCATGGTTCATGGCCGGTTCATTCACACCTTAAATTATTGGAAACAAGGTACTTACAGACTTGTTCCCATACCATTAACACCGGAGTGTGGATACGTTGCCTCGGTTGCTCATAGGTTTACAGGTATCCGTGGCAAGGCAAGTGAAAGTCAGTGGTTGAACGGTGATTGCGGGATATAGCCGGGAGGCGAAGAATCGAATCCAGACCCGAGTGAGATGTATTGGCTACCTTCCTGCCGCTCTGGCTGTATCTGAGAATAGCACTTTCCAGCACGAGTTTGCTTGTTTTTATCTATGCATAAAGCTATTTGCATGAGGATTGGTTGTGGTAATGGCTGGCATGCTGCAACTTCCCCATCAACCATGAATAGAAGAAAGTTTATCAAGACATCTTTAATCACTGGAGCAGCCAGTGCAGCAATCCTTCCCTCCATGACTGCACTTTCTGAACAACCGCAGGCTGATGCACCCACCAGTGAGTGGGCCAGAAACCGAGAGCGTGTCCCCTCGAGCGAGCATCCTGCCTTGCGCAAGGCGAATGAAGCACGCCGCGCAGAGGACACTCGTCCCAACATTCTGTTAATCTACACGGATCAGCAGACAATCAACGCGCTCTCTTGCGCAGGAAATCCATGGGTAAGGACGCCCAATATGGATGCACTGGCGCGGCGTGGAGTGCGGTTCGAGCACAGTTATTGCCCTGCACCAATCTGTGGCCCATCGCGCAGTTGCTTGACGTATGGGAGAATGCCGCATGAGACAGGAGTGCGCTACAACAGCGAGTCACCCCACGAATCTCTGCCAAATATCGGCACGGCGTTGCGCGATGCGGGGTATGATACCACATGGGCTGGGAAATGGCACTTGCCGGATAGTTATCCGCCAGCAGGCGCCATTCCGGGGTTCCATTACTTGCGTCATCCAGTGGGTACGCTTGGGGATTTTCTGGGCGACGCCGTGGATATGCATTATGCGCAGGCGGCAGGGCACTATCTGCGCTGGCATGCGGGGCTGTCGAGTAAGCCCTGGTTTCTAGGCGTCTCCTTCCATAACCCCCACGATATCTGCCATTACTTTCTCGATGAATCGGTGGGGATGCCCGAGCGCGATGCGGATGTTATTGGAGCAGAAGGCTTGCCACCGCTGCCAGCAAACCACGAAGTTGATCCCCATGAGCCAGAGCTGCTGGTAAATAGACGCAAGCAAATGAAATATGCTGCGGAGATCGGTAAACACGGTGATCTCTCACCCACCCACTGGCGGGCCTATCTTCAGACTTATTACCACATGACACAGACAGTGGACCGGTGCCTCACACCGATTCTTGAAGGGCTGGATGCAGGTGGCTGGGCAAAGAATACCCTGATTGTATTCACCTCGGATCACGGAGAAGGGATGGCCGCTCATCGCTGGTTTACCAAGCTTTCCCTCTATCAGGAAACGGTAAAGGTACCCTTTATCGCACTGCTCCCGGGTGAGATCACAAATGGTAAAGGCAGAGTTGACCGAGACCATCTGGTCAGTGGCCTGGACCTATTTCCCACCTGTCTCGATTACGCAGGTGTGCCCGCAGACAAGTGGCCAGCGGGATTGAGAGGGCTGTCCCTGCGCAATCTATTCGAGCAAAAAGAGGCTCAGGGATGGCGTGAATATATCGTGACCGCAGTCGACTTCGACCCCGCCCGACCCGATGAAGTGGGCCGTATGATCGTCACCGCCGATGGCTGGAAGTACTGTGCATACTCCAAAGGTGCGAATCCTGAGACACTCTTTAACCTTAATGTCGATCCAGGAGAAATGAATAATCTTGTGAAGGATGCAGCCTGCATCGCACAACTTGGACGGCTTCGTGGGTTACTTCAGGATTGGGTGAAGAAGACGGCGGACCCGTTTGCGATCCAGTAGGGTTTGGGATCGGGGATGCGCCGCGTGAACCGTCGACGAATAGTTTGGACCGGGACAATGCTTTGATGAGCGGCGTAGCGCTTAGCGTCTGGCGATTTCAGAGGAATCATCCTGCAACAGACAATGGCGGGCACGCGCTTCATGCTTTTCCCAGGATGCCGTAGGCATCGTACGCGTTTAGCGTAGATTTGATGACATGGTTGCGTCCCGACAAGACTCAGGGGTTTTTATGTCTGTGTATTCTACCGACATTTTGCCCCTCCGGGGCATTGAATCAGGAATCTGCCATCCATACCCCCAGGAGACTCCATTCTTCCCCCGCTAGTTCCAGTCCTCGTGGTCGCCGAGGCCGAGGTCTTTCTTGACCTCGGGGTTCTGCTCAAGTTCGTCCAGGAGTTCGTCCACCGAGAAGTCGGCAACGATAAATTCCCCATACTCAAAAGTGGGAGTGAGGGACTGCCCGGAGATATCTATCATGCGAGCCATGGCTGCCTTGTTCTCGTTGACGTCGCGCACATCGAGTGCGATGCCGTGTTGGGAGAAAAATGCAGTAGCTTCGCGACACCAGGGACAGCCACGCTTGATGTAAAGGATGGGTAGGCTGCGGCTCATAAGTAATTGGTTTTGGGGTTTGTTAATTTCTGGTGACATTCTAACGCGGAGGGTTAAGAATTGCAATCGCAAGGTTGTCGTTTTTCCGCTACTTTGTTACGGTATCCCTTCTATGCCAGAGCCTGTCCAGAATCTCCCGTTCATCCATATTAAAGGCGCCCGAGAGCATAACCTTAAGAATATAGAGCTGCGCATCCCGCGGGGGCAAATGGTGGTGATCACTGGGGTAAGTGGCTCGGGGAAAAGCTCGCTGGCGTTCGATACGCTCTACGCGGAGGGCTACCGGAAGTACATGGACAGTCTCTCGACAGGGGTGCGCTCGCTGCTGGAGCAGGTGAAGCGCCCCGAGGTGGATTTCATTCATGGGCTGTCACCCGTGATTGCGATCGAGCAACGCGAAGCGGGTGACTCCAACCCGCGGGATACGGTCGCCACGGTTACCGAGATTGCCGACTATGCACGCTTGCTCTGGGCACTCTGTGGGCAGGCTTCCTGCCCGCTGGATGGCGGGGTGATTCAGCGGCGCTCGCTGGATGATTGCGTCAACCAGCTTATGCTGGAGCCAGCAGGGACTCGGGTGATGTTGCTGGCCCCCTACTTGAAGGCAAAGCCATCCATCTTGCGCGATGAGCTACCGCACCTGCGCCAGCGGGGATTCCAGCGGGTGCGAATTGCGGGACAGGTGCGGGACCTGGATGAGCGGGATGTGATCCCAAGCGGAGCGGAAGAGGTGCAGGTGGACCTCTTGATTGACCGCTTGGTAATCGCGCAGGATCAGCGGGCACGATTGACAGACTCTCTTGAGCTGGCCCTGCGCGAGGGCAAGGACCGGGCGCTGGCATTAGTCGATCGCAATGGTACGTGGGAGGAGAAGCCGCTGAGCCAGCATCTGGCTTGTGTTATCTGTGGTACCGTTTATCCGACAATTACCCCGAGGTTCTTTTCTTACAACCATCCCGACGGGGCTTGTCCGGATTGCGGTGGTCTGGGCCGTACGCTGCAATTCATGCCCGATCTCGTAGTGCCAGATGCTACGAAGTCCGTGAAGGGCGGAGCAATCAAGCCGCTGCGTATCGGCTCGAAACGGATAATAGTCCGGCACAATGCACTGCTCAGGCAACTGGCCGAGCAGTTGCCCTTCGACCCGGATGTTCCTTGGCAGGATTTGCCAGAGCAGACGCGGCAGCAGCTACTATTCGGCACAGGCGAGCGGCAGTTTCTGTTAAAGCTATTGCCGGGCAACCGCAAGCCGGTCGCAATGCCGTTCGGCGGGATTATGGCCGAGCTCAATCGCGAGCGGTTGGAAACCTCGTCCGAGGCATTGAAGGCGCGATTAATGGCGTACCAGCTAAGCTCGGAATGCCAGAGCTGCGGCGGGCGCAGGCTGAGCCCTCTGGCACTGAAAGTGACTCTCGCGCAGACGGATTACGCAGCGTTTATGAGCCGCGATATCGAGAGCGCCCTGGAGTTCGTGGACGCTCTGCCGCAAACAGTGCCAGAGACCAGGCGCCTGGCCGACGCGCTTAATGGATTGAGGGATAGACTGCGATTCCTCAAGGAAGTAGGGCTTGGGTACCTGACATTGCAGCGAGCGTTTAACACGCTCAGCGGTGGCGAGGCCCAGCGCGTACGGCTCGCTACCCAGCTTGGCATGGGGCTGACGGGTGTGCTCTATGTACTGGATGAACCCTCTGTAGGCCTTCACCCGCATGACAATAACAAGCTTATCGCCACACTGCTCGATTTACGCAACCGTGGCAACTCGGTGATCGTCGTGGAGCACGATGCAGACACCATGCACGCGGCGGACCATCTTATCGAGATGGGACCGGGAGCAGGGCAGGCCGGCGGGGCATTAGTCTTCGAAGGGAAGCCTGCCGAGGCACAGAACTGTCCACACTCCCGCACCGGCGCCTATCTTTCAGGGACGATTAAGGTGTGTAAAAATACCAACGACCGCCTGCCCGGGAACGATTGGCTAGTGGTGAAGGAAGCCTGCGAGAATAATCTACGGCATATCACGACGCGTTTCCCTGTCGGCCTGCTCACCTGTGTGACCGGGGTCTCCGGCTCGGGCAAGAGCACGTTGATCAATGACATCCTGGCACGCGCCGCATCGGTGAAACTTCACCGGGCCCGCACTTATCCCGGTAAGCATAAGCAGATACAGGGACTGGAATACTTCGTCAGCGTCGTCCAGGTGGATCAGGACCCCATAGGCCGCAGCCACCGCAGCAATCCTGCCACGTACACGAAGCTGTTTGACGAGTTGCGTGCTCTCTACGCCATGACTTCTCTAGCGAAGGTGCGTGGCTACGGGCCAAGTCGGTTCAGCTTCAATGTGCGCGGTGGGCGCTGTGAGCGCTGCATGGGAGATGGCGTAATCCAGCTCGATATGCGCTTCCTGGCCGATGTGTATGTCGAGTGCCCGAGCTGCCACGGCCAGCGCTATAACCGCGAGACGCTGGAGATTCGCTACAAGGGCTACAGCATCGCCGAGGCGCTGAACCTCAGCGTGGATGAAGCTCTGGTGCTCTTTCGTAGCGTTCCGAAGATTGCATCTCGTCTGCAAACCCTGCAGCAAGTCGGTCTGGGATATCTCAAATTGGGGCAACCAGCCACCACACTTTCGGGTGGAGAAGCCCAGCGGCTCAAGCTCTCCAGTGAGTTGAGCCGGCGCCAGCAAGGGCAGACCCTTTATATCCTCGATGAGCCGACGACAGGTCTGCACTGGGACGATATCCAGCGGCTACTCGACCTGCTTTTCCAGCTACGCGATGCGGGGAATACGGTGATCATCATTGAACACAATCTGGATGTTATCCGCATGGCCGATTGGGTCGTAGACCTCGGCCCGGGCGGCGGCAAAGACGGAGGGATGGTGACCTTCGAGGGTAGAGTAGCGGACTTGATGAAGCACCCCACATCGCTCACGGCTATGAGTCTACGAAGTTCGCCTTAGTTTCACGCCAATTTTACCAGACAAGGTTCTTTTACCGTTGCTTGGTGAGGTACCTTTGGGCCATATAGAGCCCGTGTCAGAACGCATACTCAGCATGCAGCGCGAGGAGGCCATCATCAAGCTACTGGATGATGAGTCGCCATTGGTGGAAAAGGCGCTGACAGCTGAGCTGAAAGCGCATGAGGAAGCGGGCGTCACGCTGCTTCGCAGAATCCTTCGAAGCAACGAGAAGCTGCTGGCGTCACGCGCCAAACTCTATCTGGAGCGAGTCGTCGGGCCGAATACCGCTGAGGAGTTCAGCAGGTTCATCAAGTCTCTACAGTACGAACTGGAGACGGGAATGCTGCTCCTCAACCGCGTGGTTACGCCCACGCTGCAGGCATCCCATATCTGGCCCCATGTGGATGGCCTGGCCCGCCGGTGCCGGGAGCTCATTGTGGAGCCGATTACGCCATTTGAGAAGATAAAGATCATCAACCGCGTGCTCTTCCACGAGAACGGGTTCCGCGGCGATGTGGATAACTACGAGGACCCGCTAAACAGCTTTGTGGAGCCGGTACTGCGTCGGCGCAAGGGCATACCGATTACGCTCTCAATCATCTATCTGATGGTCTCCCGGCGTATCAACTTTGAGCTGGAGCCGATTGGCATGCCTGGAAGATTTCTGGTAGCATCCTTTCACGATGGGAATGCGCTCTATATAGACCCATTTGAGAGGGGGCAGATACGCACTGCCGAAGAGGTTCGGGAAATACTCCGAAGCAACCAAATTTTCCCCGAAGAGATGTACATGATGCCAACTCCGGTGGGTGAAGTACTCTGCCGCTGCTGCCGCAACCTTGTGCGCCAGTACACGGCGAAGAACAACCCTTCCAAAGCCAAACTCTTCGCCGGGTTTGTCCGCGAGTTTGAGGAAACGCACAAACAGGCGGAGTCCTAGGGGGAGAAGCTTTAAGATTACAGATTTCAGATTTCCTGCCTTTCCGACTTAGTGCCTTTGTGCCTCTGTGCCTTTGTACCTACCCTCTGTGCCTTTGCACCTTTGCACTTTTGTGCCTACCCTAGAATAATGGAAATCTCTTTCTCTGTCACTTTACCCTTCACCGCATAGGCTACACAGTCGGCTACCATGCGCACGAGTTCGGAGAGATTGTGGGAAGCTTTCATTTTCTTGAGCTGTGCTATGGCGGTATCTGAGAATTCCACTTTGCGGTAGGATTCATCAATCTCGGGGGAGTAGCGCACAATATCGCGGACGATGGCAGCAATGTCTTCCATGCGCTCGGAGATATCGGGCAGTGTGATTACCTCTATGGTAATATGGTAGTAAAGCTCCATCGAGAATGAATCGTCCAGAAGGGCATCCTCGAGGTTGTCGTCACAGGTGACAACGACCAGAGTCTGATTGCCCAGCTTTTGCAGTACGCCTACGAAAGCCTTCTGCACGTCGACCGGAAGCGCATTTATCTGGCTCATAGCCAGAGTACCGCCATGGGCTTGCTTGACGAGTGTCCCCCCCCGCCCATCGGCGCCGATGAGCATTTCCTTCGCCTGTGCCGGCGATATCTTGCTACAGTCCACTGTGGCGAGTTTATCCGCAGAGGCTCCAAGGCGGCTGTGGATGTACTCCACAACATACCGTTTCCCACTCCCCTGTGGCCCCTGTATGGAGATGGCCGTAGCCTTGCGTTCGCTAATGATCTTGTCGATTTGCTCTCTTGCGGCGGTAACCAGGGGATTATTTCCCACGAGCGCCATACAGTGATGGTCAGACCCGTTGCCCTTGCCATTTCCCTTGCCTGCATTTCTGGCGGTAGAGGCTGCGGTGGGGTACTTTAGCTCCAGGCCACGGTTGATGGCTTGTACGAATTCGGAAACTTTCAGCGGTTTCTTGATGTAGTCGAAAACATTCGTGCGCATCGCAGCGATGGTTTTCGGTACATCGGGTACGGCATCGGTCATGATGACGATAGCCTCCGGGTCTACAGATTTCAGCCTTTTGATAAAATTGTTCTGGCTACTCATCGGGGCGGAATTGTCGGCCACAACGATATCGAATGCCTCATTTTTATAGAGAGAGAGGGCGCGCTCTTCGCCAGACACGAAAGTGATCTTATGCCCCATCGGTTCCAATAGTGTGTTCAGCAACTCGTGGCTTTCCTTTTGTTCATCTACAATGAGAATAGAGGGCATACTGGGCGGGGGGTCGAGTTTGGGAACATGTCGATTGGGTGCATCGAATGCAATGTACTATCGACAATAAATTTATCTCGCCTGATGGCTTGGAATGTCAATGGTTTGTAGCGCAATGCGCAAAGCATTAATACTTTTTACCTATTTTTTATGACGCCACGGCTTTCCATCGTGATTCCGTTTTACAATGAAGAGGAAGTTGCCTCTGTAGTTCTGGCAGAGTGCCGCAAGGCAGTCCCGGATGCAGAGATCATTGCCGTCGATGACGGTAGCAGTGATGCCACATGGGCAACTATCCAGAGCGTGCCGGGGATTCGCTGTCTGCGATTGACTCAGAATCGCGGTCAAAGCGCTGCGATGTATGCCGGGCTTCAGGTGGCCAAGGGACAGTATTGTGCGTTAATGGATGGCGATGGCCAGAATGACCCGGCAGACTTCCCCGCACTCGTTGCCGAACTGGAGAAGGGCGTTTACGATGTGGTTTGCGGTTACCGCAAGAAACGGAAGGACTCATGGTCTCGTCGCGCAGCTTCCCGGTTTGCCAATGCCGTGCGCCGCCTCTTCCTGAATGATGGTGTGCGGGACACCGGTTGCTCATTGAAGGCATTTAAGCGGGAAGCCGTCCACTGCCTCGTACCCTTTAACGGCATGCACCGCTTTCTGCCCGCCCTGTTCTTGTCTGCCGGATTGAAACTGACGGAAGTGCCCGTGAATCACCGTCCACGTGCAGGAGGCGTGTCCAAATACACCAACTGGGGACGCGCATTTCGCGGGTTATACGATCTATTCGGTGTATCATGGCTCTTGAAGCGCCGCGTATTATTCCCCAAGATCGACGAAAAACCATAATCTGAGCAAACCTCGCTTTAGCCATGAATGAAGTACTGCTGGAGTTTAAGTTCTTTCACTGGGACGTAATATTAACCGCGTGGAAACTCGTCGGGTATCTCGGGGTACTTATGTTTTCTGGACGATGGGTCGTCCAACTCATTGCCTCGCATCAGCATAAGAAGTCCGTCATGCCGAAACTCTTCTGGTATATGAGCGTAGTTGGGAGCTTCTGCCTGCTTTCCTACTTTATTTTCGGAAAGAATGACTCCGTGGGTATTCTCTCCAATCTATTCCCCTCGTTTGTCGCCTGCTACAACCTGTATCTGGTGAATAAGGTGACCAAACTGGCAAAGAATGTGGGGGTAGAGACGGAAAGTAGTCAGTAGACAGTAGTTAGTAGACAGTAGTTAGAGTGGTGCAAGCATCCTGCTTGCTCGGGGAGTAGGCGCTCAAGCTGGAAGCATGAGCTACTCTAGACGACGAATTTAGCGTAGATTTCATCGCATCCTGTCGCACCGAAGGTGCATCAACTCATGAGCCCAGGGCATCGCCCTGGGAATGGTTACCCCCTTTATCTATGAGCCCTGTAGGGGCGAAACCCCGATTGATGAAAGACGGGTATCGCCCCTTCAGGGCTCAATAAATAAAATATAATCGATACCCAGGGCGATGCCCTGGGCTCAAGAGTGGTTGCGCCTTCGGCGCGGAATGTGTCCCGTAGGGCCCTGGCATACGCTAAACACGTACAAAGCAGGGTTCCTGTTAAGCGTAGAATACATGGTATTCTGTCGCCCAACGGGGCGAACTGGAGTTTGACCTATTTTGCCAAGCAAAAAGAGCCTTATGCGTATTATCAGCCCCAAAGGGGCGCAGCATACCAGCCCAGGGTGCAACCCGGGTGCAACCCTGGGTATTCGGGTCCGTCCATCCCCGCGTTCTGAAGGAACGCCGCATATCGTCGGATGGTCACCCCGCGCCAGATCTATGCGGCGTTCCTTCAGAACGCGGGGGTTTCGCACCATTAGTTCCCGGGTTTGCACCCCGGGCTGGTATGCGGTGCCCCTGTGGGGCACTGTCGCCCCAACGGGGTGATGGGTGCGATGACGTATACACTAAACACAAAGCCGGAACTTCAACTGGAACACATTCATGAGACAGAGTCTCAGAGAAAGATTGACTTCGATGTTTATCTGAGACTTTATCGCCTTACTTAGCTGAGACTTCGTCTCATCAGGGAGTACTTATTACAGAAAACCGACCAGCCAACCTACCTAAAGCAGTATAAAACAATGAGACATATTCTCACAATCATCCTACTGAGCAGTCACTATGCTGCCACTTTTGTCCACGCAGATACCGATTCCCAGCGGGAAGTGGTCGCGCTTGAGCCGGTCGCTGTCACGTCGCCGGCCCTGAGTACGGTGGATGACAGCGCGTTCAAGCTGCCTGCCTCCTTGCACGAGACTCCCCGCAGCCTCTCGGTAATCGATGCGGACCGCATCCGGGAGCAAAACTTCCTCAATCCCGTGGATACCTTCTATTATACACCGGGAGTATTTCCCAACAGTACCGCCAGTAGTGGATACCACTACATATCACGCGGATTCCGGATGTCGGCGGATGAGACACGCATCGATGGGTTTACCGGCATCTATGCAGGCAGCACTGGTCAGTCCGCTCTCAGTCTCTATGGAGTGGAGAAAGTAGTGAGTCTGCGCGGACCGGCGGGGTTGCTCTATGGAGCCGCCGCGCTGCCAGGAGGCTTGATAAACATCATATCTAAAAAGCCCTCCGAGACCTCGTTTACCCGCTTGGACTTTACCACAAGTACTTATGCAGGAAACGGAGTTGAGGCCGGCGAGCGGACCAGCTTTGGCACCGAGTTCGACTCCACTGGTGCGATTACAAAGGACAACCGCCTGCTCTACCGCGTGATTATTGCCGGGGATAATTCCGAACAGTACACGGACGATGTGTTAAACAAGACCCGCTACCTCAGCACCGCCCTCACCTACCGGTTCGATGCCGAAGGCAAGACCACAATCACACCGCTCGTGCAGTACTCGCAAAATAATCGTCCGGCTGGCTCAGCCATGGTCATCTCGCCTAGTACATCACTCACCACCGACTCGCCCGATGCTGTTTCCGGGCCGATCCATAGTGACGATCTCTCCCCGCTTGCTGTTAATCTCTACGAAGGCGGTCGCACGGACGACTTCCTCATCACCGGGTTTGATTTCCACAGCTCCGCGCTGGATGCTTTCTCTCTCAATGCCAACTACCGCTTCATCGCGTACCGCACCGACATCAACCAGTGGAGCCCGGTTGCCACAACCACTGCGCAGCAGACCCAGCTCCAGACTAATAGTACCGTGAATCGTACCCAGTCCAAGAGCTGGGCCGACCGCGACAGCCATAATTTCGACATCAACGGAGTCTATGAATTTGTCCCGACCGACTGGTGGAAGAACCTTCTCCAGGCTGGGTTCAACGGGCGCTTCTACCGCTCTGAATCAAGCAGTGCCACTGGTCCACTCAGCACTCCACAGTCGCCCATCAACATTTATACAGGAGAGACCACCAGCCCTGTGGCAGATGTCTCCACCGGCTGGGGAGCGGTGGCCTTGGATGATGATTTCTACTGGAATACTTACGTACAGAATCAAGCCGCGTTTCTCGACCAGCAGTGGGTCCTCACCCTTGGCCTGGGCTACGGCGAGCAAAGCTATAACGACGCTCCCACCCGCAAGGGAGATGTCACCCCAAACGCCGCACTCCTGTTTAATCTCAACCGGCAGGTCGCCTTCTACACCAGCTACTCCACCAGTTATCAACCCGCCGATCCCACCCAGGAAAACTATGCCGGCAAGACCAATACCTTCAGCCCGCAGACAGGCGTGAATTACGAAGCCGGGGTCAAGTTTGCACTGCTCGACAACCGTGCCAACCTCGCAGTTGCGCTCTACCAGACCGAGCGGGACTCCGTTATTGTACAAGACACCACCCTTGGGCAAACCAATCCCAATGGCCACCCCTATTATGTGGAGCAGAAAGGCCAGAGCGCAAAGGGCGTGGAGTTCAGCGGAGATTACCGCATCCTGGATAACTGGGTGGTTACCGGCACCTTTGCCACGATTGATGCCAGCTATGAGACGGGTCCCTTCCCGGAGGAAGTGGCCAAGACCCCGCCCTATTCAGGGAGTTTTTTCACTCGTTATGATTTCAAGGATGGCTGGCTGAAAGACTTCAGCAGCAGCCTCGGGGTGGTCTGGCAGGATGAGCGCCTCGGAGGCAATGCAGCTCGCAACAGCACCACCAACTACAGCCCGCTCAATCTTCCCGCCTTCTACCGCGTGGATGCCGGGTTCTACTACAAGCTGAACCAGCATGTGGACATTGCAGTGAACGTCCAGAACCTGCTGGATGAGAAAATCTTTGTGGACGGCACCACCGGCGCGAATCTCCAGATAGCCGCACCACGCACCCTCTCCCTGCGCGTCGGTTATACGTGGTAGTGGGGTGGCGTGCCGTCTTGCTCTCTCTTAATCACTACGCATACGATAGGAGCGCGGGCGGCTCGCCGGCATCTATACCTACACAGCGGCAAAGCTGGCCACGCTCCTTCCGTAGGACGAGGCGTTACGCCACAAATAACCGGAAATACTCCCAAAAGGATGGCATCTTGGGGAGCGGGAAGTGTTTCTGAGGGAGATTAGAGCGCTTCCCTTGTAAATTAAAGGTAAACCGCTGCTTGTTGGACCTCATCCGCAGGAAATTAGACCTCATCCGCAGGAAATTATACCATTCCGGTACGAAATTATACCATTCCGTGCTGGTGTAAGAGTATCCCGGCATAAAAAAATACCACTCCCGCGTGTTGATAGACCATTCCGAGCTGTCGTAGAAGCACTTCCGATTGAAAAAGATGCACTCCCGCAGGTTGATGAACCATTCCGGAACAAAAATGGAGCATTCCCGCGGCACATAACACCGTTCCCGAATCTCTCAGTAGCGTTCCCTCAACGCACAGGTCCACTCCCGAATCTCTCGGCACTGTTCGCAAGGCTCGAAGGACCGCTTCCTCGACTCTCGGGAGTATTCTCGAGGCTCGAAGTGGGGTTAACCAAAGACCAGGAAAGGCATCCATAGGCCAACGAGCCGTTCGCATGGAGATGCACCCTGTGCGGGAGGGCAAACAATTAGTCTTGGAGTATGTGCAAACTTCGATTCGATGGTCGTATGCGATTGCACATAATTCGGCATGGAGATCCTGACTACAGCATCGATTCGCTGACGGCGAAGGGGCATACAGAGGCAAAGGCGCTGGCTGGGTTTCTCAGTCGGGAGAAAGTGAACCGGCTGTTTAGTTCTCCGCTGGGCCGTGCCAGGCACACCGCTCTCTATACTGCTGAAGCACTGGGTCTACCCATCGAGATCGAAGATTGGACTCGGGAAATCAATGAGCTGAAGGTTCCTGCCCAAGGACTTATGGCATGGGATATGCCGGGGAGTGGCATCCGAGCGGCAGCAGAGGGGAATAGTGCTGTTGATTGGGCTACGCATCCGGACTTCTCAGATATCCCGTATGCGGAAGTCCAAGAAAAACTGGCTGAAGCATCTGATGCATTCCTTACCCGGCTGGGCTATCAACGGGAGGGCTCTATTTACCGGGTAATGCAACGGCATGAGGAGACCATCGCTCTCTTCTGCCACGGAGGGTTTGGGTTGACCTGGTTGGCGCACCTGCTCGCAATTCCGGCACCGCTGGTATGGTCCGGTTTCTTCCTGCACCCATCCTCGATTACCACCATACTGTGGGATGAGCGCAGTCCGGGAGTTGCGGTGCCCCGGTGTCTCTGGGTCGGTGCCCTGCCGCACCTCGCCGTTGCCGGAATCGAGCCATCACCCAGCGGAATCAAGGCAAACTACAGGTAGTGCCTGGCCAAAAGCTTGCTATCCGGAGTTCCCGGTGGCAGATGTTTGGATGTAGTATCCAGTAAATCCGCAATACAATAGAGTTCTTATGATTGCTCTTCCTTCAGATGAATTGATTAAAATACTGCAGACCTCGATTTCTCCGGTCGTAATGATCTCGGGAGTCGGATTGCTTCTGCTCTCGATGACGAATCGCTTCGGGCGTGCCATCGATCGCGTACGTACGCTATTGGCGGAGATGCCGAAGCGCCCGGCAGATCAACAGGAGGGAATTCAGCAGCAGGTACGAGTGCTCTACCTGCGTGCGCAGCTATTGCGCAAGGCCATCACCCTGGCTACCTGTAGTCTATTTCTCGTGGGCGTACTGATCTTCAGCCTGTTTGCAGCGTTTACCGTCTCACCCGTATTTGAAGGAGTTGCGGCCACGGTCTTTATCGGCAGTATTCTCTGCCTGATAGGCTCCCTCGCCTACTTTCTGAAGGACCTGAGCCTGAGTTTGACAGCACTCAGACAGGAATGCGGCAGGGTTGTAGAGTAATGAAGGAAGGAAGAAGTTTGCAGTTGGCAATGCAATGCAGTGTCCGTGTTCCGTGTTCACCAACACCATGAACAACACTTGACAAGAATGTGTATTTCACTAGCACTGTTCACACGATGAAGACACTTACTATACGGCAGCAAGAAGTTTTGGGATTCCTTCAGCTCTATATGAAGGAACAAGGGACATGGCCCAGTTTTCGTGATATAGAGCGCCATTTTGGCTTCAAGAGCACCAATGCGGTGATGGGGCACATAAAAGCGCTTGAAAACAAGGGGCACATCAGCCGTATAGCGGGACGTGCGCGGACCTTCAGGATCAATCTGGATCTGGGGGATGGCTCCATTCCGACCAATGCTTTTGACGTGGTGAACATCGCCATCTATGGCTCCATCCCCGCAGGGTATCCGGATGGCTTGGAGCCCTCCGGAGAGATTGGGCGACTGCAGATCGATGCCGAGACCGCGGGAATTCGCAAGAGCCGGCGGTGCTTCGCACTCAAGGTGCGCGGCGACAGTATGATCGACTGTGGTATTCTGGATGGAGATACCGTAATCGTCGAGCAATGCCCCCCCAAGGACAACGATATCGTTGCCGCTTTAATTGACGGGGAGACCACGCTGAAGCGCTTCATCAACAAGGTCGGCAAAGTACCTTATCTCAAGGCGGAGAACAAAAACTACCCGACACTGCACCCGGTTAGCGAACTGGTGATACAGGGTGTGGCTACGTCCGTAGTCCGCCGGTTGAATTAGGCTAGTATTTCCAGCAGCAGACCGCATTACTCGAAGTCATACACAACGACTCGCGTCCATAGGTGCGAGCATTGTGCGATGAACTCGAGATGCAGAGGGGCTTCCTGGTAGCTATCCTGATCCGCCTTGGTCGCAAAGGTGAGGTTAAGGGCGACTTGATAGGACTGCTCGACTACGCTCCGGTGACTCGGCACCATGCGGCCTACATGAAAGAGGGTTACGCCGGGAATAGGGCGTAGATACTTCTCTGCACCAGCGACCAGAAGGTCGGCAGCACCAGCGATGTCGGCATGAGTCCAGAAGATAACAATATGGGAAAACATAGGAAGAAGGGAATTAGGCAGCGGGATACAGTATCAGAGTCTGTTGGTTAATAGGTGATTAGAATGGCGTCAATGGCAGAGCGCAGTGGAACGGTATAGGTCTCATTGGACTTATAGGTCTCATTGGACTTATAGGACCTATTCGACCCGTTCGCACCACGAACACGAAATAGTTGCAACTTACCCTAGATTATAGTGTTCATAATGGTCATGACAAACAGACCACAGTCGTATTTCTCACAATCCACACTAACTCCGCGCACAGGCATCCGGCGCATGCGTCGCGCTTTTACCCTCATCGAAATGTTGATTGTTCTCGGCATCATCGCGATGCTTGCAGGACTGGTCGTGGCAAACTTAGGCGGGATATTTGATGGTGCCCGTATAGACACTGCAAAGGCCTTCTGTAAATCCGGCCTGGATGTGCCCCTGCTGAAGTACAAAATGGACTTGGGCAACTACCCGACTACAGCAGAAGGGTTCAGTTCTTTAATGTCAGCCCAGGGAGCCAAAGCGGCTAAGTGGCGCGGCCCCTATATCGACAAGGTACCTGAAGACCCCTGGGGTAACATCTACCAGTACCGCTTCCCTGGCGTAAAGAATGCCGGCAAGTACGATCTATTCTCCTATGGGCCAGATGGCGTGGAGAGCGGCGACGATATAGGCAACTGGGATAAGTAGAAACAGTCCCAAGTCCTAAATAGAACCAAGCCTCTCTTATCTCCACTACCCTTCAGTACGCTCCACTTGGCACTCTCCTAGTAGCTCTTTGAGTGCCTCCCCCTATTCACTCCCGCCGAAATGTCGCGCTCCGCCTTCACTCTAGTCGAAATGCTCCTGACACTGGCCTTAATCGCCTTGCTCGGGACAATCGTGGTGATGAATGCAGAATCTCTCTTCAAGGGCTTGGGTGAGAAACCGGTGCCGGATGTACTGCGGGATGCCGTACGGGAAGCGCGTTTCCAGGCGGCCTATACAAAGGAGGCTGCGTTTCTCAGCTATGATGGAAAGGAAGGCCTCTTCCTCATCAGCGGTATGCAGGGGCAGAAGCTGGAGCAACTGGCGACGGGGTTAAATGGTGAAGACACTGACCTGAAAGTGAAGTTTTTCCAAATCCTGCCGTACCGGGGCGCGGAAGTGACGGGCCGCTACAAGCGCGAGGAAGTTAAATATGTGCCCTTCCACCCAGACCGCTCGGCGATGCCATTCGAGGCGGAGATTCGCCTGGATGGCAATACGAGCGACCACCGGTTTGATCCGTTCTCGGACGTTGAAATTGTGGAGTCCAAATGATGCCTGCGAAACTGAACAGCCACAGACTGAAAGCACGGGGATTTACCCTGATTGAAGTCGTGCTGGCATTGATGATCTTAGGGATGGCCATGGTAATACTGACCGCTTCCTTCACCAATGCCATGACAGCTCTGGACTCACTTCGTGTCGAAAGCGACCGGCAGGGAGTGCTCCGTTTCATCCGCACGCAACTACTGCAAATAGCGGACCGCGAAGAGTTCGAGAAGGGTGGCGATATCGAGACGCTCGATCTGGGCAAGGCCAAGTGGTCTGCGAAGGTGGAGGATACCCAGGTGGCCGACCTCTTCCATGTCTTTCTCGAAATAGAGCTAAGCCCTCCGGATGCCAAGGATTCGGAGAAGTATAATTCCGAACTCTACATCCTGCGCCCCACATGGTCCGACCCGGTGGATCGCTCTAAAATCATGGATGAACGCAAGCGCCAGATAGATGATGAGCGCCTGCGGAATGGAGGTACATGGCTCTAAACCCAATCAAAACGCGCCGCCTCAAAGGCCGCAATACGCGGGGCTTCACCCTGATCGAGTTGCTCCTTGCTCTGGGCATCGCCACCGCTGTCCTAGTCGCAGCCATCGCCTACACCTTCTCTATTAGTAACATCTGGGTGAATCGTTCGCAGAATGATTTCTTTAGACAACACGTGGACGGAGTTACGCTCTTTCTCACCAATTGTTTTGCCCGGGCCGAAGAGGTGCCTCTGGGTGCAGGCGTGGAAGGCAATGACGAGCAGCCGGCACAAACGGAACCAGCCGATAATGGCACGCCCCGGGAACAGGACCCAAAGGCGGCGGCAGCCAAGCCAAAGCTCAAGGACCCGGTGGTATGGGAACGCCCGCCAAAGTACGGAGACTTCGAGGAACCACTGATCACTTTCCACCTCAATGAGCCGCCCGCCATCCTTAGCGATCTTGGCATCCCCCTGCCTGCGCTTACCTGCCACCTGTTCTATAAAAAACGCGAGGGGCTGAGTCTTCTCTGGTACTCACAGCTCCAGAAAGTGGAGGATATGAACGATGTCCGCAGCACTCCGCTCTCCACCTATTTAACCAATCTCGAATACGCTTACTACAACTCCGAGGACAACAAGTGGGATATCGTGGACAAGCCCAAGCAGAATGATAACAGCCAGTTTATCCTGCCCGATGCCCTTCAACTTACCTTTACCTATCAGGAGGAAGTGATCACCACTGCGGTTTACCTTCCCCTTCGCGACCAAAATGTGCCGCTCTATTAAAGTACTTCGCCGGCAACACCCATCTGGGACCACGCCAAAGCGTTCACAGCGCAAAGGCTCGGTGATCATCGCGGTGCTGGCGATCATCGCCTTGCTAGGAGCCATTCTCATCGCGTTTCTTGCCGAGGCTGCTGGGAAAATTAAGTACTGGGGACTCTTCTATAACCGCGACGACTTGCGGACCGAGGCCTACTCGATGCTGGAGACCACTCTCGCCGTCCTGAGCGAGTATCATGAAATCGATCAAGGACTCACCTCGCCCACCCAAGGCTGGCGAAACCCATTGGCGCATGCTGGCATAACCCCGCCGGAAGGTATTTCCGTAGATATTAAGATTGATGATGAATCCGGGAAGATTCCCCTCAACACCAAGACCGATCGGGTGCTGATCGCCAAGTTCTTCGAGAACCTCGACGAAGAAGAGAACCAGATCGACTTCATGAAGGCCGGGGAGCTTACCGATTGCCTGATGGACTGGATGGATGCGGATGATGACAAGGGGCTCAATGGATTCGATGGCGATGACTACCGCGATCTGGACCCGCCTATTCTTCCCGCGAATCGCGAACTGGTATCCTGGGATGAATTCCACCTGATCCATGGTTGGGACAAGGTGTTCTACGATGAGAACGGTCTGCCCAATCAACGCTTCACCCGATTCAAGCAAGCCTTCTCACTCATAAACATTGGCGTTGTAAACCTGAACACCATCACATCGGATGCGCTTCGCACGATTGCGAATGCCTACGGCATCGACAGCGTATGGTTGATGATGTACATCGCAGGGCCAGATGGCGAAATAGGCACTGCGGATGATCGCCAACTCCACAAGGACGATCCTGAACTGAGAAGACGCATCGATTTCGACCATATCAAAGGTATTGGATTCAGCATTGATGTGATGAAGATCACCATCAATGCGCAACGCGGCGACGCCAGCTTTCTCATCACGGCAGTCGTCCGCTACAAAACCGGTGGTGCCGACCCCACAGCCAACAACTCCGGCAAGAGCCGGGAGGAACGCAATGAGGAGGCCCAGCTCAATGACCCCAACCAGCAACGCGGCACTACCGCGAAGTCCTCTGATGCTGGTGCAGCCCTCGGATATCCATTTGAATTCGTTCAACTGGTCGAAAACTCGAAAATGTGATGGACTCCACCCTCTTTAAAAGTAACGTGAACTCTTTCCGCTAATCGCATGCCCTTGCTCTTCAACAAAATCCTCGAAAAGCTCCAGCGCAAGTTGCCTCCATCGTCTGTACTGTTGCTTCCCGGAGAGTGTTTTTTTGGGCGCTCCTTTCCCCTGCCCGATGGAGTGACTGACGCCGAAGTCCAGGAGTTTGCCGAACTCTCGCTAGAGGGCATATCCCCCTTTCCCATCGACCAACTCGCCTGGGGTTATCTTCACCATGCAGACTCCAAGCATATCTATATCTATGCAGCCTCACTCGGCAGGCTGCGCCAGCTTGGATTTGATAATCTAGCGTCCTACGAGCAGGTTATCCCCAGCTTCGCCGCCTCCTACGGCATACGGTTTAAGGAAGCCGTGGTCTTCGCCAGTATTAGCGGGACAACACTTTCGGCGGTTTATCTTTCTGCGCACAATCCTGTGCCCACCAAGGTGGTAAGTATCCTCATCCCCGAGGATAAGCGCGAAGGCCCAATACTGCGCGACTTTGCCAGCACTTGGCTAAAGTCTCTGGACACCAAAGGCTACGCCATAGACAAGGCCCCGTGGGAGTGTAGCGCGCCCGAGGTTTACCATGACGGGCTGAAGTTGCACATTGCTACGGAAAGCTCGGAGGCCCCTCGCGGAGAGGACCTTATTTTCGGAGCCAAAGGGGTACGGCTCTGGGATGTAGATGTGCGCGATACCGCCTTTGCCCAGCGCCAGATCCGGCAGCGCAGCCTCAGCGCCCGCATCTGGACTGTTGCCCGAGTAGGGGCATACACATTGCTCGTATTGATTGCCCTACAGTTCATTAGCTGGGGTCTTCACGGGTGGAACTGGTGGAGAACCGCCAAGATCGAAAGGCGCCGCGAGGAAGTCAGCAAGGTCGAGCGCAACCTGGACATGATCAACCGTATCACAGACATCACGGGCCAGCAGATGAAGCCCTTCGCGATGCTGAATGAGACCAATCTGAACCGCCCGGCGAATATCTACTTCACGCGCGTGAATTCGAAAAGCTGGAACGAACTCGAAGTCGAGGGCCGTGCAACTTCACTGGATGAGGTTAACCAATTTGTGGATGGGTTGCGCAACTCTCCCATGGTTAAAGGGGTTATAAACGATCAGCCGAAGATAAGAAATGGCCGCGCTGAGTTTCGTCTCCTCTTCACCTTCAATGAACTGCCGGATTTGCCGGAGCCTGCGCCCTCGACAACTGATGCAACCCCCACCACCCCACCCCCAACGAGCGCACCATGATCCGTTCCCTCTTTAATGCTCTCTCTCTGCGCGAACGCGTACTCCTCACAGCGTTCTTCTGGGTTGGTCTGCTCTTCTGGATAAGCTCCGTTGCCCGCGGTCTGATGGCAGAGCGTACGAAGTACGTCGAAACCAGGGGCGCACTGGAAGCTCAGGATAACTGGCTGGCTCAGAAACCGGTGATCGATGAGCGTCTGCCGGCCATTAAGGCCCAATTCGTGGCCGATAAGACTTATAATGGCGTGCAGCTCGCCGCCCGGGTGGACCACCTCGCCCGCGAGGCGAAGCTGGACCGCGAAATCGGCTCCCTCGAAACCGAGAACAGCGACATCTCCATCCGCTACTCGGTGCGCCTCCAGGTGCGCCGCGCGCAGATTGCGGAACTCATCGCCCTCGATACAGCACTGCAAAAAGACAGGCCCTACATAGCCCTCGAAAGTTTCCAAATTCAAGCCAACTCGCGGGACCCGAAGTTCCTCGATGCAACCTTTCAAGTGACCGCATTTGAGCTTAACAGCTCGACTCTGAAATAATCATGATCTTGTCATCACTCACCTTTTCCCGTTTCCGCCACGCGGTCCGCCTCGTGCTGACGGCCTCCACACTCGTGCTCGCAGGTCAGGCGCAGAGCCAGGCTCAAGAGACTGTGCCACCTCCGCAACCAGAAGCGGTGCCGAATTTTACGACACCTGTCGCAGCGCCGGGGTCGGCACCAGTTGTCCCTCCAACGATGCCACCAAACCTGCATCCACCAGGTCCGGCACCGACACTGCCTCCCGAAGTGCGCGCACGTATGATGGCCCAGCAACAGCATGGACCCGGGCCGCAGACATCCCTGCCACCGCCACCGATGATGACACCTCCGCCTCCGCCAAGTTTTGTCCCCCCTGCCCCACCCCCTCAATCCGTCCAGCCGCAGCCCACTCCTGCGAATAATTCCCAGCAGCCTGCCACCGCGATGGAGGGTATGGCACAGGCAATCAACCAGATGCGCACAGCCACAGTAGCGGATGAGGGCCGCGACTCGAACTCGCCCATCCCCTACGAGCAGAGCATCACCCTCACCCCTCACCCCACACCGAACATGGATGAAGCGGTCGGGCTCATTAAGATTCCCGAGCTTGGGACGAATGAGATCATCGAGATGTTGGAGAACTTTACGGGGAAGCCCATCCTCCGCCAGCAGAGTCTCCCAGCGGTAAAGATTACTTTCTACAGCCAGGGGCCGATGACCCGGGGCGAGGCCATTCTCGCACTGGAAAGCTTGCTCAGCCTCAACGGTATCGCAATCACACCAGTCGGTGAGAACTTCCTCAAGGCCATCCCCACCTCAATAGCGAATACCCAGGTCCCCGCACTCTGGGAAGGCACCACGCTCGGGGCCATCTCCAGTCAGAAGGTTTACAGCAAGCTCTTCAAGCTTCGCTTCCTCACCCCCACTGAATCCCTTCCCCTTATCCAGCCGCTCATGTCACAGGGTGCGCCGCTTCTCTACGAAAAGGCCGGGCTCCTGCTCATCACCGACTCCCTTATCAATCTTCAGCGCATCGAGTCCGTACTCGTAAAGGTGGACCGCCGCTCCCCCGTCCCCTTCAAGATGCTCTTCTTTAACCTGAAGAACACCGCCTCGAACGACATCGTCAAGCGCCTCCAAACCCTCCAGCAGGGTCCACTCAAGGGCCAACTCGAGAACAACACCGCGTTCGATGCCGACGACCGCACGAACCAGCTCATCATCTTCACCCACCCGGATAACGAGGAGTTCATCAACGAACTCGTCCGCAAGATGGATGTGGATGTGGACCCGCTCACCCGCACCGAGGTTTATCATGTGAAGCACGCACAAGCCACGGATGTAGCTTCCCTGATTGAGGAAGTCGTCACCGGGCAGAAGCAGTCCCGCCCCAGCAAGTCCTCCGGCAGTAGCAGTGGCGGCCGTGCTCCTGCACCGCAGCCCGTGCGCCCAACTCCGCAACCCGGTCAGGCAGGCGGCTCCGGAGAGAGCAAGAGCCTCCAGTTCAGCGACTACTTCACCGTCGTCCCCGACGAGCGCGCCAACACCATCATCGCCTCGGGGACTGCCAGCGACCTGGCCTTTCTCACAGGATTGATTGAGAAGATAGATACGCTTCTTCCCCAGGTACGGATAGAGGCGATTATTACAGAGGTGAGTTTGAGTAATGGTATCACTCGTGGCATCGATCAGTTCCAATACACCTACAATCGCAGTACAGCATCGCTCGATGGTAAGGTATCAGCAGATGCCAAAGTTGGTGGCCAAGGTCACTTCCTTACCCCAGGACTGCCGGGGACAACCTTTCTGACACCACTGGCTTTCGGCCCGGGGACGACATTCTCGCTCGATATGGTAATCCAAGCAGCAGAGACGAACAGCAATGTGCAGGTTCTATCCGCGCCAACGATTGTAACCACGCACAATAGAGAGGCGTCCATCCTTGTTGGTGAAGACCGGCCCTTCCGTACTTCGAGTTACCAAGGTACAACTACAGAGGCGAATAGCTCGGGGCTTTCATCGAATTACAGCTACAAGAAGGTTGGCATTGAACTCAAAGTTAAGCCTCTCATCGGTTCCAATGGCATCATCCAAATGGAGATTGAGCAGAAAGTGGATAACGTAAAGGGAACTACAGCAGATAATGTTGAAAGTCCCATCATATTTACACGACAGGCAACCTCGTTTGTAAGTGTTGCTGATGGACAGGTAGTCGTTCTAGGTGGCTTGCAGTCCGTAGATACAAACAAGGCCAAGTCTAAAATGGCATTCATCGGAGACATTCCATTATTAGGCGACCTCCTTTCCCGAAGGGTGCGTAGTGAATCACGCAGCGAACTCCTAATCTTCATCCGCCCGACCATTATGAACTCTGCGGAAGAGACGAACACCGAGGCCATGCGCCTTATCAAGATGCAGGAGAGCAGGGCGAAGATTGAGGAGTACTTGAAGAATGGTAAGTTCAAGGAGCCAGCGCCTGAGAAGGGTAAGGAACCGCCTCCGCTCCAGCGCAAGAATCTGCCGTAAGTGGCGAAACTTTAGCACCCGTTGAGGGTATTACCCATTATGAAACACAATCCGCATAGCGCGTCGGTCATTCGCAAAGGTGCGATGGCAGCAGCGGCCCTCATCAGCCTCGCCACAGTGCTTGAGGCGGGCACGCTTTCGGAGAGTTCGCCGTTCATCCCGCCGCAGGCGGCAGCGCCGGTTGGGCCTACGCCACCGGTGAATCCGCAGGCGCAGAATCTCGCCTTTCGCGGGGTGTATGCGATTGGGGAGAAGCGCTTTTATAATATATTCAACAAGCAGTTGAACAAAGGGGTCTGGGTGGCTGATGGGGATGCCTCAGCGGAGTATAAAGTTGTCAGCTTTACAGAGAGTAGTAACACAGTGCGCCTCAAAGTGGATGGCACGGAGCAGGATTACCCGCTGGACCGCCCGGCGTGGATATCGGTTCCGGTGCAGGGGGCTCCGCCTCCGTTTGTAGCGGGGATGCCGCAGCAGCCGGGACAGCCAGGAGGACCCGGAGGGCCGAACCGCCCGCCTCCACCGCGTCGGCGAGTGATATCGCCGAATACTCCGCCACCCGCGCCTCCCGGTACGCAGGCGTATAATGCCTGGGCCAACATGCCGGCGAATCAAAGACCGCCGACACCGCCACCAAGTTCTCCTCCTCCAATGGGACCGCCGTCCGGCGGCGTCCCTCAATTGCCAGCAAATCTAGTACCACCGAACTTCACTCCGCCAACTAACTTCACTCCGCCCGCTAACTTCACTGGTGGTCAGCCCAATACCGCCCCCAATCCCTAGCCCTCCCCCTCTCACCCTGCCTGCATCTGCCATCATGTCTGACATCGCAATACTTTCGCCGCTTGATCCGCTTATCTCCCGTCTTGACGATGAGCAGCGCACCATGCTCGAGGAGTCTCCACGGCAGAATCGCCCTGCGCTGCTCGCGCAATTCCGTCGCGAGACAGAGCTACAGATCATCAGGCAGATTGGAGAACTCGTTAAGCTCGAGGTAGTGGAGAGCTTCGACCTCGTGCCAAACGCCACGAGCTTCATCCCGCTTCGGCTCATCCACCAATACCAGGTCGTCCCCTTCATAAAGCCCGGTGAGCCCCCAGCAGCCGATGGCGCCCCCATTAATCTCATCACGCTCTGGCCACCAGAGCCTGATATGGACGAGTGGATCTATGCGGCGAGCGGCAAACATCCCCGCTGGTACCTCAGCCCGGCCAAGGCCGTCATCAACTGCATCACGCAGAACTTCGGCGTAGGCGCGGACTCCCTCAGCGAGGGCACCATCGCCACCGAAGACTCTGGCCGCACCGTGGACGAGGCCGAGGACGAGAACGCCGCCCTCATCCGCTTCGTTAACGATGTCATCCAAAAGGCCATCGAAGACCGAGCGACAGACATCCATTTCGAGCCCCTCAAGGAATCCCTCCAAATCCGCTACCGCATCGATGGCGAACTCGTTCCCATCCGCGTGCCCGACAATCTCATCCGCTATCAGGGCGCCATCATCTCCCGCTTAAAGATCATGGCCCGGCTCAACATCTCTGAAAAACGCCGCCCCCAGGACGGACGCATTACCTACAAGGGGCCAAACAACGTGGAGCTGGACATCCGTATCTCCACCATCCCCACCATGTACGGGGAAAGCGTCAGCCTCCGCTTGCTCAACCAGAAAAACCAGCCCCTCTCCTTTGACGAGCTGGGGATGCTCCAGCACGACCAGTCGAAAATCAAGCGAGTCCTTGAGTTGCCCCACGGCATCGTTCTCGTGACCGGCCCCACTGGCTCGGGAAAGAGCACCTCGCTCACCGCGTTCATCAGACACATTAACCGTCCCGGCCTGCGCATCATAACCGTGGAAGACCCGGTCGAGTACGAGGTCCCCGGTGTTAACCAGACCCAGGTACACACAGACATAGGCTTCACCTTTGCCGCGGCGCTCCGCCACATCCTTCGCCAGGACCCCGACGTCATCATGGTCGGTGAAATCCGCGACCGCGAAACCGCCGACATCGCCATCCGCGCCTCCCTCACCGGTCACTTGGTGCTCAGCACCCTTCACACGAACGACGCCGCCGGTGCCATCACCCGCCTTGTTGACATGGACCTCGAGCCATTCCTCATCGCGAGCGCCGTAGAGATGGTTATCGCCCAGAGACTCGTTCGCAGACTCTGCCCCGAGTGCGCGCGCCCCACCAAAATGACCCGCAGCGAACTCGAAGCCAGCCTCACCCTCCTTCTCGACCGCGCCGTCACCGATGCCGATCTTAACGCCCGGGTGCTCGACCCCGTGGGCTGCGAAGCCTGCCGTGGGCTCGGCTACAGAGGCCGCGTGGGCCTCTTTGAAATCCTCCGCATGGACGAGACCATCCACGAACTCACCGTCAAAAAAGCCACCGCCCGCCAAATCCGCGAAGTCGCCCTCGCCAACGGCATGATCACCCTCCAGGAATCCGGCTGGGAACAAGTCCGCCTCGGTCGCACCTCCCTCAGCGAAGTCATGTACTTCTCGAAAATAGCTGAGGATGCGTAAAGGCAGGAGTTGTTAGTTGGCAGTTGCCAGTTGACAGTTGGCAGAGGGATGTTGGCAGTTTGCAGTGTGCAGTTGGCAGTGAGTACAGACCAACTCTTAATCCAGAAGAACTTAAACCAAACTCTTTAACCAGTACATCGCCCCCTCCATCATCCACTTTCAACCACCCGTTTCTTCCACAAAACCGCCAACTGCAAACTGTTAACTGCAAACTGCCAACTTCATCCGCCCAACTGCAAACTGCACACTGCAAACTGCAAACTCCTGCCTCCCAACTGCCAACTAACAACTGCCAACTTTCTCTCTCTTCTCTCTCCGCATGCCCATCTTCACCTACAAAGGCCTCGACTCCACTGGCAAAACTGTTTCGGGAGAGCTTGATACAGCGGAGCGCCGCATTGCCGTGCAGAAGCTCACCGCCATGGGTATCAAGCCCATCGCCATCACCAGCAGGGATGCCGCCATAGCGCCCACCGGCGCCACCATCCGAGGCAGCAGCATCACCAGCGAAGACATCCAGGGCGAAGATTTCTTTAAGCAAAAGGGCGGAAAGAGCGGTGGATTCAGTTTCATCCCTCGTCGCAAGGCCAGCGGTAAGTCCACAGCCCTTGCACTCCAGAAGCAGATTCTCATGCTTCTCTCGGCAGGCTTCCCCCTCGGTGATGCGCTCCGTCTTCTCTCGGTGCGCCTGACAGACCCCACTCTCAAGCTGCTCTGCACTAATTTCTGGAAGAAGCTCAGCGAAGGCAGCACCCTCAGCGCCGCGTTCGCGACAGCGCCCGAGCTGTTCGACGCCTCTACAATCCACCTTATCGAGGCAGGCGAAGCCTCTGGAAATCTCATCCCCATTCTGGAGCGCAACGTCGCCTTTCTCGAGGAGAACATAGAGAACCGCCGCCGCATCCTAAGTGGTCTCGCCTACCCCGTCTTCGTGTGCTTCATCGCCCTCGGCGTCATCCTCGCCTTCGGCGTCTTCTTCCTGCCCATCATCCAGAAGATGCTAAAGTCTCTAGGCGGAGAGCCCAGCCTTCTCGTCACTGTGGTGGTCAACAGCCTCCGCGCCTTCGTGTACGCCAGCCCCTTTCTACTCGTCGGCGGCATTGTGTTGACGGTCGGCCTCGTCTCCTACCGCAAGACCACCGCTGGCAGAGCCCTTACCGACTACTGGACACTCCGCCTCCCCGCCCTGGGCCGCATCACGCTCTTCTCAAACATCTTTCAAACCAGCTCGCTCATGAGTACACTCATGGCCTCCGGGGTCAACACCACTGAAACCCTCCGCCTCGTCGAGCGCACCATCGGCAACGTCCACCTCAAGGCCAAGTTCGCTGCCGCGCGCAAGCAGATTCAGGAAGGTGTAAGCATGGCCACCGCCATCAGCCGCGTGAAATACATGCCCGACCTCGCCATGGACATCCTCACCGTCGGCGAAAACACCGGCTCCATCGTCAACTCCCTCCGCGAAATCAACAAAATCTACCGCGCCGAGCTTACGAAGACCATTAACTTCATGACAAACACCATCACCTTCGTCGCCCTCGGCAGCGCCTTCGGCTTCGTCGCCCTCATAGCCTACATCATCGTCACCAGCATCTTCGACGTGAGTAAGGCGCTGCAGCACTAGCAGCTTCGCTGCTAGTGAAGTAGTCAGTAGCCAGTAGTCAGTAGATAGTAGGGGCGGAAAAGTAGTCAGTAGCCAGTAGTCAGTAGACAGTAGGAGAAGTGAACTTGCTGGAAACAACCTGAAATTTATTGACGATCCCACCGCCGATTCTTCTACTCCCCCCACAACAACTCTGCACCAGCCAATAATCTACATCCTCCCCCTGCCTTTCTACTAACTACTAACTACTGGCTACTGACTACTCTGCCTTAACTACTTGCCTTTCTGCCTCCCCTCTCCCCTCCCCCTGCCTTTCTACTAACTACTAACTACTGACTACTGACTACTCTGCATCCCTCCCATGTCCTCCGACAACGAAGTCCTCTCCATCTTTGAATCAACTGGCGCGTTGCTGCGCGGACACTTTGTGCTCCGCAGCGGGCTGCATAGCGGGCACTTTTTCCAGTGTGCACGCGTTTGCGAGCACATGGACCGCGTCACACGCCTTGCGGAGATGCTCATCGCGAAGCTGCCCTCCCGCAATTTCACCACCGTGCTCGGTCCCGCCATGGGCGGGCTCGTCATCGGCCAGGAAGTGGCCCGCCAAACCAACTCGCGGTTCATCTTCGCCGAAAAAGAACTGGCCGCCGACGGCTCCACAAAGCTCGCCCTGCGCCGGAACTTCCAGATAAAGCCCGGCGAACGCATCCTCATCGTGGAAGACGTCATCACCCGCGGCGGCAGAGTCCAGGAAGCCATTGATATTATCGTCAGCAAGGGTGGCATCGTGGACGCAGTAGCCGTCCTCGTGGACCGCAGCGAGGGCAAGACCACATTTACAGTGCCCTGCACCCCACTACTTACCCTGAGCTTCCCGACTTATCCGGCAGACGCCGTGCCAGCAGAATTGGCAGCGATACCAGCGAGTAAACCCGGTAGCTAGGAGAGTGTAACCGCAGGAGCGGCGGCCTGCGCCGGGAGAGCGCGGGTGGTTTTTGGGAGAGTGGTGGCGGTTTCAAGGAGAGCGGTGGTGGTTTTCGGGAGATCGCGGGTTACCGGATGGCTCTCATAGGTCGTATAGGGCCTATAGGACCTATTTGTCTTTTCAGCGCGTACAGCACGCCCCACATACCATACTGCATGCGCCACATAGCATAGTGTATGTGCCGCATAGCATAGTGTATGCACCGCATAGCTCAGTGTATGCGCCGCATAGCGCAGTGCACGCGCCGCATAGCGTAGTGTATGCGCCGCATAGTGTAGTGTATGCGCCGCATAGCACAGTGTATGTGCCGCATAGCGTAGTGTATGTGCCGCATAGCACAGTGTATGTGCCGCATAGCGCAGTGTATGCACCGCATAGCACACTGTATGTGTCGCATAGCACAGTGTATGCGTCGCATAGCTTTGCTATGCGCCTGCTGCAATTTGCTATGCTACGCGTGCAGTGTGCTATGCGGCTTCACCAATCGCTGAGATGCCAACTGCTGCTTGCTATGTGGCGCATGCCACAGGCTACGCGCTCTCTACCATAACATTTATGCCTGCTGCACTGAGCTTTATGCCTGCTGCACTATGCTTTTCCTCTCATGCACTGCGCTTTTTACCTCATGCTACTAGCTTTGGCCACCCACCACCCCCATTTCCCACACCCTACCCCTACCCTAGCCATCAACCACACCAGTCTCATTACTACACACTACCCCTCTTCACCTTTACTCTTATTTTTGCCTTTCATTGGCATACATTTGCCATCGAGTGGCACCCATTTGGAGCGGCTGCATTTCTCTCTCCTTTCATGTAGATTTATTTGCTGAGCGCAAACGGCTTGTTTTTTCACTAAATGAGTCTGTGTAATTACCAATAGCTTCTGGCTTCCCGAGTAATTTCCTGTGCTGCCTATAATGCACTGCCTTCCTTCTCTTTGTAGATGAGGTTTCCGCGACTACATGCTGCCTGCGCCCCCCTCTTTATATGCCGCTAGCTATTCATTTGTTAGCGTGCTGTATTCGCATGCTGTCAAGACCTTTGTTTACCTTAATTTGTACATTCTGCAGACTATTTTTCTTTAGAAGTATTTGTTTATACTCTGTCACACGTAGCCAATAACTCACTGAAACATTACTGAAATATGCCAATTACATCCACTAGTAGCTGGGTACCCACCATTAACGAAATCCTCATTAGTTGGGGTGCCGTTGATGGTTCTCTTGGTACCCTGAACGCCGTTGTGCTGACCAATAATTATAGGTACATAGACCTCAACAATCACCGCGATGAACTCGTGGCGCTGTTTACCGAGATTGAGAATCTCGATAACTTGCGACAATTGGCCTGCGCCGAGCGTGATATTTTCAAGGCTGGTCTGCGCGAGCGCGTGACACAGCTTCGAAGCGGTATGTACGCCTTTGTACCGGTGGCGTCCTACTACAACTCGATGCCAAAGCTGCCCGCATTCTCTCAGAATGAGTCCAGCTTTCTTCGGGCCCTTGATGATGCGGCAAGCCTTTGGGATCGTGTTAATTCAGACACTATCGCAGGTTTCACAGGCCCCTTAAAGCTGGTCGGCGGCTATTTGCACGAGACTTTCCTGACAGATATAGCCGCGCTGCGTGCAAGCTTTTATAGTGTAACGAAGGCCGAAAGCGAAGCTCAGCGCGCCCGCCAGATGCGTGACGACTTGTTTAATCAGATCTACCCCCGCCTAAAGCAGTACAGGGATGCCGTAGTGGCAAAGTTCCCAGCCGGAAGCCCATTCATTGACACACTACCGGTGCTGAAGACTACGCAGTTCTCCACGCCGAATGCGGTGGTACTTAGCGGGATGTGGGACCCCGCTTCTCAGAAGGGCAAGCTGGCTTGGGCGCCTTCCGAACACAATGCGCTGGCTTCCTACTCGCTGCGTAGCTGCATAGGTACGAAATACACCACGGCAAATGAGTTTGTGGTGGCGCAGATTGATAAAGAAGAGGTCGAGTACCTCACGCTCTCCGGCCTCGCTGCCGCGGGTAGCAGCGCTCTCTTTCGCCTCTACGTAGTTACCAACGAAGGTAATGAGCGCGGTAGCAATACGGTAAAAATCACCCGCGCATAAGCCACTAAATTTATTAATCAATGAATTCAGGATCTAAACTGCCAACTAACATAAATACTCTGGCCAGCACGGATAATGCATCTTCGGAAGTGCGTCCTCAGGGCAAGCCCGAGTTTAGCACTGTGGTGATACACCTGCGCCCTATTGGGAATTACGACTGTGAGCTGACGGTGGAGCGAGTGGAGTTTGCTGCGCGCACGCGGCTCTTCATCACTCACATTCCTGTGCCGCACCGGGTAATGCTGGAGTCGTGCATCCTCTAGCCGCCTAGCTGGAAGCACGAACGTTCTTTGCCATCGCTAGTGTCGGTTGCTCTTATGCCCGATACTGTAGGGAAGCCGCCTATTCCCCATTTCCTGTGTCATCTTACACACTTAACAGGAAACCCGGTCTATGCAGTACACCGGATACTCCCCTTGATGCACAGGAAATGGGTTTGGTAGCGGCTCGGATTGGCTCTCAATGAGCTAATGCCACGCTTCGGAATAGCTGCATGCGCATCACAATGGGTGCGACTTTGGGGTAGAAAATTCCAACTGCGCTTTGTGCCGTGCAAGGGTTGATTGCACCGCGCGAACTGATGGTTAAGGGTAGTACGGTGGCCAGGTGTTAAGGGTAGCACCCGGTCACCGTATGCACAAGTGAGTATGTGGCATGCAGCTATTCCGAGGCGTGGAAGCACTAAAGGTGCGTAACATCTATAGCCTGGGTCAACGGCCCAGGTAGAAAGTTTAGTAAGATCACAAGCGCTGAAAGCGCGAAACAAAACATTTGTGGATATTTCTTTGTTTCGCGCCTTCAGCGCTCATGTCGATATTATGATTAAACCTGGGCCGTTGGCCCAGGCTATAGATGTTACGCGCCGTTGGCGCTACGAATGCAGAGAGGACCCAGTTTATTTCCTACGAGCTTCAGAGTATCTGTGACTGATGATACCGAAACTAGGGAAACAGATAGAATCTCCCGACTTGCTGCCAGTGTCCGTGCTCTAGAGACGAATGGTAAGCGAGCGTCCGTGAGCGTCGAGCTGCTCCATATTGCTAAACTCGGCCACGGTGGGGGCGGCGTTTGCCACGCTGCTGCTGTCGTAGCGGGTGGTGGAGCTGCGGCGAAAGAAGTCCACAATGCGCAGGCCGCTCAGGTAGCGACCAGCAAGGGCCGTGGGGAGCGTATGGTTCGGCCCGGCGGCGAAATCACCGAGCACCGTGGGGGTGTGGTGACCTTCAAAGATGGCTCCTGCCGTGGTGATACCTTGCGTAAGGCTGTCCAAAGCGCTTTCTGCCACCTGCAACTCGAGGTGCTCGGGGGCGCAGTGATTCGCAATGGCAATGCTGTCGGTGAGCTGCTTTGTAAGAATGCAGAGCGTGCCGGTGGCAAGGACGGTGTCTATCACTGCGCGGTGTTTGAGGGTAGTCTTTTGCAACTCGATGGCGCTAAGCGTGGCGTCGAGTATGGCCTTCTCCGGTGTAATTACGATAATACGCACGCGGGGGTCGTGCTCAGCCTGTGCGAGGATATCCGCGGCGATAAAGTCGGGGTTGGCAGTGGAATCAGCGATGATCATGACCTCGCTGGGGCCGGCAAGCAGGTCTATGCCGATGGTGCCAAAGACTTGGCGCTTGGCTTCATTTAAATAGGCCGACCCCGGGCCAAATATTTTAACCACTGCGGGAACGGTGCGGGTGCCATAAGCCATGGCGCCCACGGCCATGGGTCCGCCAAGGCGGTAAACCTCGGTGATGCCTGTCAACGCGAAGGCGGCAAGGAGCGAGGAGTTAATGGTACCGTCTGCCGCACAAGGGGTGAAGGCGGCGATGCTGGGTACACCGGCAAGCTTGGCAAGTGTGGCCGTCATTACAACGGTGCTGACGAGTGGCACACGACCGCCGGGGATATAGAGACCCACGCGCTGGAGCGGGTAGTACCGCTCGCCAACCGTGGCGCCGTGAAGATTCGTACCCCGCCAGTTCTGCGGGAGCCCACGCTCGTGAAAGGCACGCACAGAGGCGATGGATGCCTCAATAGCGGTGCGCTGGGCGGGGGAAAGTGTGCCGAGGGCACGCTCCAGCTCGCTCTTGGGAACGCGCAGTGTCTCGGGAGTCAGCCGCACCTTATCAATCCGCTCCGAATGCTCGATCAGGGCGGCATCCCCACGCAGGCGCACATCCTGCAAGATAGTTTCCACTGCCTTCGAGACGCTGCTATCCGTAACCGATGGCGCGAGAAACGAATCGAGTTGATTCTGGAAGTCCGCCGAGTGTGAGTTCAGTGTGAGCATGGATGTATGGGGGTTGAATGTGAGGAAATTAGCTAAAGCCTGTAAGCTTTCAGTATTCTGCTGTCAGCTTTCCGCTTTTCCGTACTTAGTTTCCGCTTTCTGCTGTCAGGTTACGGCTTTCTGCTGTCAGCATTCAGCTTTTCTGCAAGCTCTACTCTTCTTCTGCAGGGAGTTCTTCACGCGGACCGAGCACGGGGTAGTCAAAAAGTATGTCTGGCAAGTCTTCGTTGATGTTTACTTCGGAGTAAACGATACGGTTTACCAAGTTGCCATTCACATAGGCATCCACGGTACGGGGAAAGCGGAGCCCATCCGTACGGATTTCCCCGTATTCACGAATTGTCGCACCGCTAGGGGCGATGGTGGCCACGAGTTCGCCGTCTTCAACATTGAAAAAGCGCTCGATGACGTAGCCTTCATCAAACATAAAGCGCACTTGGTGGCATTCGAAGCCGTCCTTCCAGCTTTTGCCGATAACGGTAACTTTTCCAAAGATGGGGGAAAGATCGCTGAAGAAGTGCAGATTGTCGAAGGCGTTGAACTTAAGGCGTGCAAGCTCCGCAGCGGTAAGTGTTTCGAGCTTTTCCCGGGGTTTAGTCAGTGATGCAGTGGCCGCTGCCGACGCGGTGGCCGCGGCGTCGGGTTTGATGACTACTCTCGTCCAGGCCTCAAGGCCGTCGGTGGCTGTGGTGCGCAGATTGGGGCCTTCGGTGAACTCGGTGCGTTGTTTCGAAGGCGCTTTAAGCCAGATTTGAAATTCGCCTTCCTTCTCTTCCTGAAAATTAGTGTAGGTGCCTTTGTAGCGGATGGTCTTGATGGCACTTACCTTCTCTTCTGGACCAATGTAAGAGCGCGCCAAGTGCAATATCTCTGCAACGGTGGGTGTCTTAGCCGACTTGCCCGGAGTGGCGGGGGTCTTGGTGGGAGATGCAGCGGCTTTGGTAGGAGTTGCGCTCTTGGCCGGAGCCGGATCAGCGGCTGACAACTGTGGCGCTGCCACGCTGATGCAGGCGGTGATGCTGGCGATGGCGCAAAGCGCGCGAAACGGATGAACTTTACCCAGCGCGAACTCGCGGGAATCCCGTGTGAACGCGCGGGAAAGCACGACAAACGGATGGGGCCGGTTCATGACTATTCCCACTCGATGGTGGATGGTGGTTTGGAAGAGATGTCCAGGACGACGCGGTTGACGCCCTTGACTTCATTAATGATGCGAGAGGAAATCTTGCCCAATATCTCGTGCGGGATGCGCGCCCAGTCGGCAGTCATGGCGTCCACACTCTCTACGATGCGCAACGCAATGACGAAGTCGTACGTGCGCTCGTCTCCCATGACTCCGACGGTGCGGATGGGGAGAAAGACGGCGAAACTCTGCCAGACTTTATAGTAAAGGTCGGCGCTGATCATTTCTTCCTGGAGAATGGCGTCGGCTGCGCGGAGAATTTCAAGGCGCTTGCGGGTGATCTCACCCATGATGCGCACGCCCAGACCGGGGCCGGGGAAGGGCTGGCGCCAGACAACCTCTTGCGGAAGACCTAGCTCGGCGCCGACACGGCGTACCTCATCCTTAAAGAGTTCGCGAAGGGGCTCCAGGAGCTTGAGCTTCATCTTCTTGGGCAATCCGCCGACATTATGGTGGGATTTGATGAGCGCTGCGGGGTTTCCCTCGATGGGTACGCTCTCGATGACGTCGGGATAAAGTGTGCCCTGGGCGAGGAAGGCGACGTTGGCCTTCTTGCCAAGGCGCGTGACCTCGTCGTCAAAGACTTCAACGAAGGTGCGACCGATGATCTTGCGCTTGCGCTCGGGGTCGGTCACGCCCTTGAGGCGCTTCAGGAAGAGGTTTCCCGCGCTAGCCACGCGGAGATTCATTTTAAAGTTATCCCCAAAAAGTTTCTCAACGGCTGCGCGCTCGTGAAGGCGGATGAGACCATTATCAACGAAGACGCAGTGGAGTTGTGGGCCGATGGCCTTGTGGATGAGGGCGGCGGCGACGGAGCTGTCCACCCCGCCACTGAGGCCGAGGATGACGCGCTTGTTGCCAACGATGCTGCGAATCTCGGCTACGGACTGGTCAATAAAGTTGGCGGTTGTCCAGTCGCCGGCAAAGCCGCAGATACCGAAAAGGAAGTTCTTAATGATGTCCACGCCGCGCTCGGTGTGGAAAACTTCGGGGTGAAACTGGATGGCGTAGAGCTTGCGCTTCGTATCCTCGATGGCCGCATAGGCGCTGTTCTCGGTCTTGCCCACGGCGTGGAAGCCCTTGGGGAGCGCGGTCATCTTGTCACCGTGGGAGTTCCATACGCGGATGGATTCAGGGATGCCGTTAAAGAGATCGCTCTTCTTGATGAGCGTAAGTTGCCCGTGCCCATACTCGCGGGCCGTTGAGGGATCTACTTTCCCCCCCAACAAGTGCCCCATGAGCTGCAACCCATAGCATATCCCGAACACAGGAACGCCGAGATCGAATATCGCAGGGTCTGGAAGGGGTGCCTTCTTTGCGAAAACACTCGACGGACCGCCGGAAAGGATGATCCCGTGAACTCCTTCCTTCTTCAGGTCGGCTGCCTTGGTCTTAAAGTGAAATATCTTCGAGTACACGGAGCACTCGCGCACCCTACGGGCAATTACTTGAGTGTACTGGGAACCAAAATCGATAACCGCAAGCGTCTGGGCCATGGCAAGGAAAAACTGAGGAATAAATGGTGTTTACCGAGGGAATAGAAGCATAAAATGCTCCCGTTGCTTAGAATTTTAGACGGGCATTGGCATGACCGCACCGGGGACAAGGTGCGGATTCTGTCGTCGATGCGCCCGTGTAGAGGTGATCACAGCGAATGCAGTGATAAGTACGCTGATTTCGCTCGTTTGCATAAAGTAGCCTGTCCCGCCTATCGTAATACAGCCACAGTACGAACACAATGAGTAGCCCTACTGTAATAAGCAGTGCTATCAACCACTGGATCGAGACTTCAAACATTGTATCTAGGAAAGCAAAAAGCCGCTGCCTGGTCGAACCTGTGGGCAGCGGCTTTGAAAAGGTGTACTACAAGCTAGCTGTTCGTCGCTTCTGCCGGAGCAGCAACGACTTCAGCAGTCGCCGGAACGGTTGTTGTCGACGCCTTGTTACGATAGCCCTCGTCCGTGGCAAATATCAGCTTGATCAAGCCGACTTCAGCGGCATCACCACGACGCGCACCGAGTTTATAGATGCGGGTATAGCCTCCCGGACGCGCTGTGAACTGGGTAACAAGTTCGTTGAAGAGCTTGTTAACCGCAGTACGGTCGCGGACCTTCGCTATCGCCAGACGACGAAGATGAAGCGAACGGGCCTTATCGGCTCCATGGGCTTTCTTCGCGTATGTGATCATTTTCTCAGCGAAAGGACGCAGTGCCTTAGCTTTGGTAAGCGTTGTCCTGATCTCTCCGTGGGTGAAGAGAGCAGTTGCGAGCTGGGCCATGAGAGCTTCACGGTGTTCCGGACGGACTCCTAAAGATTGACGATGATTGCGGTGGCGCATGACTTGTGCGGTAAGCGGCTAGCGAGTGGCTATTGGCTTTATTATGGTTAAATGATGTTCGGTGATGCTGTAGCTGTTGGTGGAACCAGCGGCTACGAGCCTTATGCCATTAGAGATCAGCACGAGGCTCAAGCAGACGCTCGTCAATTTTCATGCCGAGAGAGAGACCAAGAGCTTCGAGCTTGGCTTTGATTTCGTTGAGCGACTTCTTACCGAAGTTGCGGTACTTAAGCATTTCCTGCTCGGACTTCATGGCCAACTCTCCAACCGTGGTAATGTTGGCGTTGTTCAAGCAGTTCGCAGCACGGACAGAAAGCTCGATTTCGTTGACCGACATATTGAGGAGCTTCCGGAGCCTGTTCTGCTCCTCGGATACCTCAGTCTGTTGGTTCTCGAACTCAACCTTGTCGTCGCTGACCTTATCAAAAACATCGAGGTGATGCTTCACGATGGCCGCTGACTGCTTCAAGCCTTCATCTGGAGTGATGCGACCATCGGTCCAGATTTCTAGGATGAGCTTGTCATAGTCCGTCATCTGGCCGACGCGGGTGTTTTCAACCGCATACTTGACCAAACGAACGGGAGAAAAGAGCGAATCGATGGCGATCACGCCGATTGCCTGGTCCGGCGTCTTATTATCTTCACCGGGGCAGTAGCCTCGGCCAACCTTAACCTCAAGTTCAATGAAGAGACGACGCTTCTTGTCGAGCGTGCAAATCAATTGTGAAGGGTTAATGATGTGAATGTTCGCGTCAGGGCGGATATCGGCGGCTGTGACCTCGCCTTCCTTATTCACATCGAGGATGAGTCGGGTAATATCGCGCTTCTGGGAAACAATCAGAATCTTTTTGAGGTTAAGAACAATGTCTGTGACATCTTCTACAACGCCCTCAACACTCTGAAACTCATGCTGGACACCGTCGATTTTCACTGAAGCGATCGCAGCCCCCTCAATGGAGCTGAGCAACACACGACGAAGTGAATTCCCAATGGTGTGGCCGTAGCCAGTCTCAAAAGGCTCGGCAGTGAACTTGGCATAAGTCGCCGTTGATGCGGCCTCATCTTTAACGAGGCGGTTGGGGAGCTGGAATTTTCCAAGTCGAATGGCCATAGCTGTACCTGGTGTAAAATGTGATTAGGGCTGAAATTCCCCGTGATACCAATGGTTTACCGGCTGTAGAATTCTACGATCAACTGCATGTTGACCGGTACTTCAATGTCCTCGCGCGTGGGCAGGCGACTGACAACAGCCTTGAGCGTGTCATCGTGTCTCGTCAACCAATGCGGAACGTTGCGCATGCGAGTATCTTCCATCGCACGAGTAGCAAGCTGGCGTGAAGCCGTGTCACCTTTGACTTCGATCTCATCGCCGGGGGCAACCAAGGCGCTCGAAATATCGAGCTTGTGACCGTTAACGCGCACGTGTCCATGGCCAACGAATTGGCGGGCCGCACGGCGGGTCTTCGCGAAACCCAGGCTGTAGATGACGCTGTCCAACCGTGTCTCTAGCAGTTGTAGAAAATGGTCTCCAGTGATACCGCGGCGCTTCTTCGCTTTTTCAAAGGTAATACGGAACTGCTTTTCAGTCAGTCCATAGTAATAGCGCAGCTTTTGCTTTTCGTTTAAGCCAAGAGAATACTCGCTGTTCTTGCGGCGTAAACGGGGACCATGCACCCCGGGAGGGTGTGGCTTACGTTCAAATGCTTTGTTGGCGGGAAATATCGCAATTCCAAAGCGTCGATTAATTCGTGTAGTAGGACCAGTATAGCGGGCCATGATTAGAAATATTTAAATGTGGTCTGTTGAAGTATGAACTATACGCGGCGACGTTTTGGCGGGCGGCATCCATTGTGAGGCACTGGTGTAACATCTATAATCGATGTAACAATTAACCCGAGCGCTTGTAACGAGCGAATAGCTGAGTCACGTCCCATTCCTGGTCCACTTACATGAACTTCAACTTCCTTCAAACCATGTGACATCGCTACACGTGCTGCATCTTGTGTAACTACCTGTGCGGCATATGCAGTGGATTTGCGTGAACCGCGGAACTGGCATTTGCCAGAACTTGACCAGGATATAACATTCCCGGGCTTATCCGTAAAAGTTACCTTTGTATTATTGAAGGTTGCAAGAATATGAACAATTCCTGTGGATATGTTCTTACTACCCTTTGCACGACGTATCTTAATCTCTGTAATATCGGCCTTCAGCAGATCAGCACCTGTAATCTCGGATTGCTTCTTCTCCTCGACTGGGGCTCCTTCCGTGGCTGCAACTACTGCACCATCAGCCACAACATCTCCTTTTGCATTAGCTTCAGATTTAACTGCTTTTGCTGGCTTGGATTCTTTTGCCTGTTTCTTAACCTCGACGGATGCTTTATTGTCCGGTGTTTCTTTTTTTGTAGCCTCGCTCATTGTACGAAATATTTAATTGCTAGAGATTGTTGTTCTACTTTGCAGGAGCAGCTTTCTGGATACCCACGGTCTTGCGCTTACCTTTTCTGGTACGTGCATTGGACCGTGTGCGTTGTCCTCTTACAGGAAGACCACGACGATGTCTTATGCCGCGATAACACTGAATGGCTTGTAAGCGTTTTAAGTTAGCAGTGACTTCACGGCGAAGATCACCTTCGACTCGCCAGCCACGTGCAATGATAGTCTCAGCGATGTGCTGTATTTCTGTTTCCGTCAGTGTATGAGCACGACGTTCAGTATCAAGGCCAAGGTGAGCTATGATTTCAGATGCCCTGGTCGGGCCTATCCCATAGATATAACGAAGTGCGAAAGGCAGCTTCTTATTGCCGGGGATGTCAACTGCAAGTATGCGTGGCATAAGTCTTTGCTGGTGTTGTTTGATTTTGCTATTTGTGAAAGGAAAACTTTTAAGAAAATTCTATTTTTTATATCTTGTCAAGATTTCTGGCGCTCCGTCACTTACCAATACGGTATGTTCAAAATGAGCTGCAGGTAATCTGTCTCTAGTTACTGCTGTCCATCCGTCAGATAAAACATCAACCTCGGGCTTGCCCATCGCTACCATTGGTTCAATCGCCAAGGTCATGCCAGGTCTAAGTTTATCGAATTTACCCTTTGGACCAAAATTAGGAATTTGCGGTTCCTCATGAAGAGAGCGGCCCACTCCGTGGCCTACGAAATCCCTTATTACATTAAAGCCGCAGCTCTCAACGAATGTTTGTACGGTATTCGAAATGTCACCGACTCGATTATTGTTACGAGCCTTTTCAATTGCCAAATAAAGAGACTCTTCAGTGATTCGAAGTAAACGTTCAACTTCTGGTTGAACTCTTCCCACTGCTATAGTACGAGCATTGTCTCCGATATACCCATTGTACGAGATTGCGACATCTACAGTTATAATGTCACCGACTTTTAAGACTCTGCGAATATTAGCAATTCCATGCACTACTTCTTCATTTACCGATAGACAAGTGTATGATGGGTAGCGTTTGCTGCCAATTTGATACAGATGACAGGCACTTCGAGCACCATTCTCTTCTATAATGTTCTTCGCGAAGTGATCTATATCCCATGTATTAACGCCAGGTGCAATGATAGCTACAGTTTCTTCCAGTACTTTAGCTGCTATTTGGCAGCTTTCTCTCATTTTACGTATTTCAACAGGTGTCTTAATTGGTATCATGTAACAGGCCTAGGTGTAAATCTACAGATGTATCAAAGAACAATATTGTGTTTCATAATGTACGGTTTACTTAAAGTAATACATATTTAAACCTGCACAAATTAGTCCGATAGTAATTCCAAATATTAATGCAATAGTGAATTGCTTGGCATTTTTCAGAGCTGACGTGTCAATCGTCTGGCGAGCGGCACCTACTGAACGACCACGAATTCTTCCTTTTTTAAGGAATCCGTCATAGTGTCTTTGTAATAAGAAGGTCTCTACCTGACGCAAGGTGTCTAGCATGACACCTACTATAATAAGCATACCTGTACCCCCGAAAAATTGGGCAACATTGAATGGTATATTCACAGTAAAATATAGAAGATCAGGCATGACAGCAATAATTGTTAATGTTACCGCTCCAGCCAATGTTAGCCGAGTCATCACAAAGTCCAAAAATTTTGCTGTTGCGTCTCCTGGTCGGACTCCGGGAATATAACCACCATATTTCTTCAGATCATCTGCAACTTGTACGGGCTTGAACATCACTGATACCCAGAAATAACTGAAAGCAAATATAAGTGTTGAATATATTATATAATACCACATTTGGCCATGCTGGAAATGGTTTGATAGTTGTACTATGTAAGGTACATTGAAGGCGCTACCCATCCAGCCAAAGATAGTCTGCAAGAAAAGCAAAATTGCACTGCCAAATATGATTGGCATTACTCCGGAGTAGTTGATTTTAAGTGGTAAAAAAGAACTCTGTCCACCATAAACTTTCTTACCGACAACGCGCTTTGCATATTGCACAGGTATTTTTCTCTGTGCCTGAGTAATAGCTACTATTCCAGCAATTACCGCAACTAACATGGCAATTAATATTACAATCCATACTATGTTTAATGTTGCTTCACTTCCTACGGGACCAAAGAATAAATTATAAGCTGAAGTAAAAGCACCAGGTATATCGGACAATATTCCTACAGCGATCAGGAGTGATGTTCCATTCCCTATACCTCTTTGTGTGATTTGCTCACCTAGCCACATCAACAGCATCGTACCTGCTGTCAAAAATACTATTGCGGTGGAGAGAAATTGGAATTTACCCATTATTACAATATTTCCATAAACTTGTGCATCAAATCCTGGAAATAAGCGACTGGGGTTTTCTAAAGTTAAAAGGAGTAGTAATCCCTGTACGATACAAATAATCAATGTTGCATAGCGCGTATATTGAGTAATCTTTTGTCTGCCAACATCGCCCTCCTGTGCAAGTCTCGATAATGTTGGAACTACGGCTCCCATTAACTGCATAATAATAGAAGCACTAATATAAGGCATGATTCCTAATGCAAATACAGACCCCTTCAGGAGCGCACCACCGGTAAACATATTATACAACCCAAGAACGCTATTCGCAGAGTCACTTTGAGCTCTGAAAAATTCCTGAAGTGGAATAGGGTCTAATCCGGGAAGTGGAATATGCGCCCCAAGTCGAGCAATGAATAGCATAAACAGCGTGAAGAAAATTCTATCACGCAGTTCAGGAATTTTTAGGCAATTTAGGAAAGCCGAAATCATGGGGTTTAACGACTAAATTATGAAAAACGATTCTGTTGTATAAGCAATGTGTTAAGAACAAATTACTTTACCACCAGCTTTTTCAATTTTAGCTTGTGCTGATTTTGAAAATTGTGCGGCCGTAACAGTAACCGCTATAGTAATGTCGCCATTACCCAATATTTTTAGCACACCTTCATTACCTCTGATCACACCAGATTCTAAAAGAATTGCCCGATCTACGGTTTGCAAGCCCAAGTCTTCCAAATCTGACACATTCAATATAGCGAACTGCTTCTTGAAGTTGTAATTACTGAAGCCTCGTTTTGGCAGTTTACGATGGGTTTGCACATGTCCGCTTTCAAACCCCGGGCGTTGACTAAAACCTGCACGCGCAGTCTGTCCTTTGCCGCCTCGGCATGATGTTTTTCCCATTCCGCTGCCCTCACCTCTTCCTACACGTTTACGACGATGAGTGGCACCAGCAGGACTAATAATGTTATGCAATAGCATGACTAAAATAATTAAATGTTAACTAAGTTACGCTGAGCGTAATGTTTTAATAGTTTCTGCAGACCGAAGTTGGGTGAGGGCATGTAATGTCGCGTTAACGACGGCTCCTGGATTATTTGAACCCAGACTTTTTGATAGAACATTTTTAACACCTGCAGCTTCCAACACCGCACGAACAGCTCCACCGGCAATCACCCCTGTACCCGGACTGGCTGGTCTGAGAATAACTTGACCGCCGTCCTTATCTCCTTCCACATAATGTGGAATAGTATCACCTCTTAATTGAACAGTGACCATGCTTTTTGATGCTTGTTCAGTAGCTTTCCGTATGCAGTCAGGCACTTCATTAGCTTTACCATAGCCTACACCGACCTTGCCATGGCCATCTCCGACAACGATAAGAGCAGCGAAACTAAAGCGTCTACCACCCTTCACAACTTTAGCTGTACGGTTGATATGAACTACCTTCTCAATCAATCCGGACCCTTCAGAGTCGGAAAAATTACTTCCTTTATCTTTCGATTTATTATACTGGGCGCTCATGTTCTATAAATTTAGAATTGTAAACCGAACTTACGGGCCGCCTCAGCAAAAGACTTTACGGTACCATGGTAGATACGACCATTCCTGTCGTACACTACCTTAGTGATACCGGAAGCAACAGCTTTTTCAGCGAATATTTTCCCGAGTATTTCAGAGCTAGCTTTATTGGGTTTTAGCTTCTGCTCTTTGATATCTTTATCCAAGCTTGAAACCGAAACCAGGGTCTTGCCCAAATCATCATCAATTGCTTGGGCATAAATGTGTTTATTTGAAAAATGAACACAGAGCCGTGGACGCAATGTGCTACCTTGCACCTTTTTGCGTATACGCCACATGCGCTTCTGTCTTAATGTATTTTTCTTAGTTAAATCCATAACATGTAAATGTTGATTGAGTTATATAGATTGTATTATCCTGCCTTCTTTCCTTCCTTGCGACGTACATGCTCACCTTCAATACGCACACCTTTACCTTTATAAGGCTCAACAGGATAGTAACTCTTAATTTTTGCCGCAACTTGGCCGACCATTTGCTTATCTACACCTTCAACTTTAATGATTGGATTCTTTGCTGCGTTTTCAGTTACTGTGACGTTAATTCCAGTAGGTATTTGCATTAATATTGGGTGCGAATAGCCTAAGGCAAGATCAAGTACTTTACCTTTGAGAGTAGCCTTGAATCCTACACCTTGTATCTCTAGATTCTTAATAAATCCATCGGTAACCCCTTTGACCATACCTGCTATAATTGAACGCGCAGTGCCGTACATTGCGCGCCCAATCCTTGAGTCATCATTGGGTTTGACGATGATGGTATTCCCGTCAATAGAAATTTTGACGACTTGATTAAAAGTTTTTTCTACCTTACCTTTTGGGCCTTCCACCATGACTTTTTGGTCATTGACGACAGCTTTTACCTTCGGCGGTATGATTACTGGTACTTTTCCTACGCGACTCATAGCGATAATTATTGAAAGGTGTTGTTATATTATTTTTTACACTTACCAGACACTACATATCATCTCACCACCGACTTTGTCACGTCGTGCGTCCCGATCTTTGAGTACACCCTTAGATGTAGTAAGAATTGCTATTCCTAATCCTCCAAGTACGCGGGGGATGCTGTCAGACCCATAATACAACCTGCGACCGGGTGAACTATGTCTCTTTAACCCAGTGATTGCTGGCGTGTCATCAACGTATTTCAGAGTGACTTTCAAGCATTTATGACCGTTGTTGGTCTCTTCTTGAACATCACGAATGTAGCCTTCTTCCTTAAGAATTAAGGCGATCCGCAAATGCATTTTTGAGTATTTACCCAGACATGCATCCTTACGGGCTGCATATGCATTGCGGATTATGGTAATAAAATCACTTATCGAGTCGGACATGACGGCGGTGGTTGCGGCGTTAAACGATACTTACCAAGAAGCCTTGGTCATACCTGGTATTTTACCCATCGAAGCTAGTTCACGTAAAGTAATGCGTGAAACACGAAATTTGCGATAGAATGCACGAGGACGTCCAGTGAGTGAACATCTATTACGCAAACGAACTTTTGAAGAATTGCGAGGGAGCTTGGCAAGTTTTCGTTGAGCATCATAGAACTCAACATCTGTGGTATTTGGACTAGCCATAGTGGCCTTAAGTTCAGCGCGTTTAGCGGCAAACTTAGTAACAAGCATTTTACGCTTGGTCTCACGTTCTAGCATACAGGTCTTAGCCATGGTAGATATATTCTTAAAGTTAGCTACGTTTACGGAATGGCATCCCCATTAAGCGGAGAAGTTCCTGTGCTTCATCATCTGAATTAGCACTAGTAATAATGCTAATATCCATACCAATAGTTCTCTTGTTATGATCCAAAGAAGATTCAGGAAAAATACTTTGGTCAGCTATGCCAAGTGTATAATTTCCGTTGCCATCACATCGATTTGAAACGCCACGAAAGTCGCGGATTCCAGGTAAAGCAACGTTGATTAATCTCGATAAGAAATCGTACATTGCGTTCCCTCTTAGCGTAACCTTAACACCGAGTGGCATTCCTTCACGTACCTTAAAATTGGACACACTCTTTCTTGCCTTGGTTATGATAGGCTTTTGACCGGAAATTAAACCTATTTCTTTGGCTGTCTCTTCTACGGCGTTCTTGTCCAGAGAAGCATCTAAGCCAGAATTAATTACTATTTTTTTTATAGCCGGAACCTCGTGAATATTTTTATATCCACGGGTTTTGGTCATCTCAGGTATTACCTGTTCGATGTAGTGTTTTTTAAGTTCTGCAATCATGATATGCGGGCCCTAAGGGCTAGGCAGTAGTGGTAGATTTACGTTTAGCCATTCTGGTGTCGTAGCGGGTTGCCAGCATAATATTAGAAATATGTACTGGTACTTCTCGCTCTACAATAGAACCTGATTCATTTTCCTTGGTTTTCTTTTCGAAATGTTTACGTTTGTTAACGTTTTCCACGAGAATTTTATCTATACTTGGCAATACCTGCAGTACCTTGCTGCGTTGGCCCCGTTGATTGCCTGCAATTACTACGACTTCGTCTCCCTTTTTCACATTAGTTTTCATATCTTAGAGAACCTCCGGTGCAAGACTGAGAATTTTCATAAATTTCTTTTGGCGCAGTTCCCGTGCAACAGGACCATAGATACGAGTACCTTTGGGATTCCCGTCGGTGCCAATTATAACTACAGCATTACTGTCAAAGCGAAGCAAGCTACCATCTTTACGATGAATAGGAGCTTTAGTCCGGACTACAACTGCTTGAGCAACAGTGCCTTTCTTAACAGTAGCATCAGGACTGGATTCCTTGATGTGTACCACAATGATATCACCTACACTGGCAAATCGTTTTACATGTCCGAGAGCTCGGATCATCCGTGCTGATTTAGCGCCGGTATTATCCGCCACATCAATGCGTGTTTTAAGTTGCAACATAGCAGTAGATTCCTCTTATAACTTAAATATTGACTTCAGGTATTGATTCAACAGCAACGGCTTTTTCCAATACTTCAACAACTCTCCAACGCTTTAGTTTACTAAGCGGGCGTGTTTCCATTACATTAACTTTATCGCCGATGCTAGTAATGTTGTTTTCGTCATGTACGTGGAGCACTGTTTTACGATTGATTTCTTTTCGATAAACAGGATGGGGGATTTTGTACGCGTAGGTTACCTTTATAGTTTTATTGCCTGATAGGCTAGTAACTATACCTGTAATGCTGCTTCGGCTGGTACGTTGTGATAGACTCATGGTCTGATTACTTCGATTGTAAAAGTTAGATTAAGAAGCAGATACACTCTTCTTTTTGTGAAGTACGGTTTCAATTCGTGCGATATCGCGTCGAATAGAAGTTAACAAATGTGGCTTCTCCAATTGACCCGTATGTTTACGAAGTCGTAGTTGTAAGAGTTCTGCACGGTTATCGCGAAGTTTTTTCTCTAATTCAGCGGCAGGCAGATCATTATTCTTTTTGTTCTTCATAACTGGATTTTGGATAGTTTACGCTTCCTCGCGAGAAATGAAACGGCACTTTAATGGTAGTTTTGTATCTCCTAAGCGCATCGCCTCTTTGGCAGCACTCAACGGCACGCCCGACACTTCAAAAATTACTGTTCCTGCTTTGCAGGCAGCAACATAATACTCTACGCTACCCTTACCAGAACCCATACGAACCTCGGCTGGTTTTCTAGTAATTGGTTGGTGTGGGAAAATGCGAATGTAAAGCTTACCGCGACGATTTAGGTAACGGTTGATAGCAACTCGCGCAGCTTCTATCTGTTGTCCGGTAATCCAGCAGCTTTCCATAGCTTGAATTCCGAAATCACCAAACGCAAGGGAATTACATCGTGTTGCTTTGCCATACATATGGCCACGATTCCATTTACGGTATTTTGTTCTGAAAGGTTGGAGCGCCATGGCGTTCTATAAGCTAGTTGTTTACCGCTTTAAATTTAAAAGTTAAAAATACGTTCATCCTGTGGAAGGCAAAGCCAGCACTTAATCCCTATTACCCCATACATTGTATTTGCCTTACAAAATCCGTAGTCGACATTTTCTCTGAGAGTATGAAGGGGTACGCGTCCACTGCGTTGCCATTCACGGCGTGCAATTTCCGCACCACCCAGACGACCTGAGCACTGAATTCTCACTCCCTGTGCTCCGACACTCAGCGAAGTCTGCATCGCTTTTTTAATAGCTCGTCTGAAGGATATTCTGCGTTCAAGTTGGAGCGCTACATTTTCAGCAACTAAATAGGCGACGAGTTCAGGCTTTTTAACCTCCTGAATATCTAGCAATACCTCTTTGCCAATAATCTTGTTCAGTTCTTCCTTTAATTTCTCAAGCTCCTGCCCTTTACGGCCAATCACTATGCCAGGCCGTGCAGTATAGATTTTGACGCGAACACGATTTCCAGCGCGTTCTATAAAAATCCGTGGCACCGCAGCTTGTTTAAGTTTGCTGTGAAGCATTTCGCGAATCTTGAAATCCTCTTCGAGAAGATTTCCGAAATCGCGCTTTTTAGCATACCAGCGTGATTCCCAATTACGTCGAACTGGAAGGCGAAAGCCGAGAGGATTGGTCTTCTGACCCATGGCAATAGATAAAGTTAGGATTTCGCTTCGTCGGAGAGGACGATACGGATATGACTGGTACGCTTCTTAATGGGATGTGCCATACCGCGCGGAGCAGGCACAAAACGACGGAATGCTGGACCTTCTTCAATCAATGCACGATGTACAATGAGGTCTCTTGAAGAAAGATTGAAATTGTTCTCTGCATTAGCTACGGCACTGTTAAGTGTCTTGATAATGAGTCTAGCAGCCTTTCTGGGGATGAACTTAAGCATCTCCTGAGCTACTGTTGCGGATTTTCCCTGGATAGCACGAGTAATATGTCGTGCCTTATATGGGGATATACGCGTATTGCGGGTAATGGCTTGAACTTCCATGGCAATTTTTCGGTCTAGTTACTTCTTTTGTGTATGTGGGTTATGGCCCTTAAACGTACGAGTAGGAGCAAACTCACCCAGTTTATGACCTACCATATTTTCGGTAACATATAATGGCATAAATACCTTGCCGTTATGAACCTCAATATTAAGTCCAACGAATTCCGGAGTTATAGTTGATCGGCGAGACCAAGTACGGATGGGTTTACGCAGACCAGCTTTTTGTGCTGCCGTAACTTTATCCCACAGAGGAGGCTCAACGTAAAACCCTTTTTTTAGTGAACGAGACATGGTAAATTTTCTCCTGGTTAATTACTTTTTAAGGGGACGACCACTAGCTCTGACTACAATTTGATTATTTGTAGTCTTGCTACGTTTACGAGTGGGTTTGCCTTTGGCTATCTGCCCCCATGGAGAGGTCAGGTGTTGACGACCACCACCACCTTTGGACTTACCCTGTCCCCCACCATTTGGGTGATCGACAGGATTCATTGCAACGCCGCGTACATGAGGTCTACGACCTTTCCATCTGGCACGTCCTGCCTTACCCAGAGTCTCATTTTGGTGATCCGCATTCCCTATAGTACCAATTGTGGCGCGACAATCAGCATTAACCAAGCGAATTTCACCTGAAGGAAGTTTAATTGTAGCCTTGTCACCATCGATACCCACTAGTTGAGCGGCAGTTCCAGCCGTTCTAACAAGTTGAGCTTTGGTGTTTGGAGACATTTCAATAGCGTGAATAAAAGTGGCAGGAGGAATAACTCGTAACGGCATGCTATTGCCAGTTTTAAACTCCCCTATCTTGCTAAAGTTGATGATAGTGTCACCGACTTTGATTCCGTTGGGTGCAAGTATATAGCGCTTTTCGCCATCGGCAAAATTTAACAATGCAATGTGTGCTGTACGATTCGGATCGTATTCGAGAGAGGCTACCGTTGCGGGAATGTCGTGTTTGTTGCGGCGGAAGTCAATTTGACGGTAGAGACGTTTATGTCCACCACCGGAGTGTCTGGACGTCATACGACCGTAGACATTACGTCCGCCAGTTCCTGCAATAAATTCCACCAAAGAACGCTCAGGGCGTTTATCAGATAGATAGGCAGCTTTGTTTACTGTTCTGAACCGCTGCCCCGGAGTAATTGGGCGTTTATTAATTAAAGCCATGGAATTATCTTATTTAAGCGATTTCAATTGATTCACCAGCTTTAAGCGAGATTATCGCTTTTTTATAACCTGGTGCCAAGGCCATGCGACCACGCTGTATGCGACTCGGTTTAGCCTTAGGTTTAACATTGATGATTCTAACTTTAGCAACCTTCTTACCAAGAGCTTTTTCTATTGCTTGCCCTATCTGAACTCGGTTCGCGGTACTAATTACTTCAAATGTGTATTGATTAAAGTCCGATGAGCCTTTGGCTGCCTTTTCGGTAATAATATGCCGGATCAATATCTTATGGTCTTGGATCATTACAACGTTTCTCCGTTTATGCGCGCCAAAATGGTGTGTAACCCCTTTTCGCTGACGATAATTTTTTTGTACTGACTGAGATCTAAAGCATTAATATTGCATGCCTCAGACAAATTAATCCGTTCGATGTTACGAGCGGCGAGTGCACTGTTTTTTGTCCAGATATCATCTACAATCAATAGACGTCCGGAGTCTTGTATCCGGTTAATAATTACATTAAACAGTTGAGTCTTTGGCTCGTTAACTTCGAAGCGTTCTATAACGTTCAAATCTCCGGCACTTGCGCGGTTAAATATGGCGCGTTGGAGCGCCAGAACGCGCATTTTCTTGTTGATTTTCTGGGAATAATCGCGCGGCTTTGGTCCTTTCCATGTACCACCATGGTAGTGCTGATTGCCGTTCATTGAACCCTGACGACCGCGTCCAGTTCCTTTCTGACGGAAAGGCTTTTTGCCTGTACCGTGCACAGTAGCGTGGTTCAAAGTACTGTGAGTACCCAAGCGTTTATTGGCTAGATAAGCCAACAGTACTTGCCTCAGCGCTTTGTTGCCTCTGTCGCCTTCGAATTGTGGGATGGCAAAGTCCTTTGTAGAGGACGTGCTACCATCTGCGGAATAAAATTTAAGCTCCATGGGGAATTCCTTCAGATTAAGCTTTTTGAGCCGCCTTGATAGCGGACTTGATGGAATTACGAAGAACTATGTCTGTACCATTCGCACCAGGAATACTACCCTTAACGAGAATAATATTCTTATCGGAAAGCACTTTAACAACAGTCAGATTTTGCACAGTACGGGATACATTACCCAAGTGACCAGGCATTTTCTTATTCTTGAAAATATGACCAGGTGTTTGACGCATTCCGTAAGATCCACCTCGGCGATGGAACATAGAACCATGCGATGCAGGTCCACCTTGGAAGTTAAACTTTTTCATGACTCCTTGAAAGCCACGTCCTTTTACTGTACCTACGACATCAACCGATTGTCCTACTGTAAACTGAGATACAGTCAAAATGTCACCGGATTTTTGAGTGGGCTCTGAATCACAGCGAATTTCTTGAATTTTCTTCAACGGTTTTACACCGTGTTTCTCGAAATGGCCTTTTTGCGGACTGGTCGTATGCTTATCCTTAGCATTACTGAAACCAATCTGAATGGCATTATAGCCATCTGTAGCCTTTGTCTTTACTTGAACAACTGGGCATGGACCAGCTTCTATGACAGTAACAGGAATAAGCAATTCATGTTCGTCATAAATTTGGGTCATCCCAATTTTTTTACCTAATAGGGTATATAGCATAATCTAAGTGGCAGGAAGAGTCGCACATCGGAGACTCTGTTTAATTTAGGCCTGCATTAGTTGTTAACTGTGAGAAAATTTGGTTGTTTGTAGATTTCATAATGAGTTGAATCGGTTAAGATCACTTTCACTATGAAGTGGAATACAATTCAGTAAAGCAGAGGAAAGTGAAGAACCGACTAGCCTCTGTCAACACCTATTTTAAACATTTATTGTAATGTCAACCCCTGCTGGTAGATTGAGCTTTTTCAGCTCATCAACCGTCTGCGCAGTAGGCTCGATAATGTCAATAAGGCGCTTGTGGGTACGGATCTCAAACTGATCCATTGATTTCTTATCAACGTGTGGAGAACGATTGACTGTATATCGCTCAATCCGCACGGGTAGTGGAACTGGCCCGGCAACTCTTGCGCCAGTACGTTTAACTGTATTTACAATGTCGGTGGCACTTTGATCGATGACACGATAATCGTAACCTTTGAGACGGATGCGTATTTTTTGGCCTTTCATGGCTTGATAGAACTAAAGAAAATTGATGCGGGTTTAGGTACGTGCAGCAGCGCGATTGGCATTCGCCTCTACAATCTTTTTGAGGACATTAGCTGGCACCTGTTCGTAGTGGGAAGGTTCCATAACATAGGAAGCACGTCCTTTGGATATGGAGCGCACGTCAGTGGCGTAGCCGAACATGGTTTCCAGCGGCACATTCGCAAAAATACTTACTATGTTATTTTTGGTCTCAATGCTATGAATTTGTCCACGTCTGCGATTCAAGTCACCCACGATATCACCTTGATAGTCTTCAGGGGTATCGACCACAACCTTCATGATAGGTTCAAGCAGAATCGGCTTGGCTTTTTCCATTGCATCACGGAATGCAAAGATACCAGCCATACGGAATGCCAGTTCGTTTGAGTCAACTTCATGGAATGAACCGAAGACAATACGAGCTTTGAAATCAATTACAGGGAATCCAGCAATTGTACCGTTCTGCGAGGCTTCTTTAATACCTTCTTCAGTAGGCTTGATATATTCCTTGGGAATTACACCGCCAACGATTTCGTTGATGATCTCCAGACCCTTACCTGCTTCATTCGGTTCAATCTTAATTTCTGCGTGACCATACTGACCACGACCACCGGACTGGCGAATGAACTTACCCACTCCATGAGAGGGATGAGTGATCGTCTCGCGATAGGAAATTTGCGGTTTGCCTACAGTCGCATCAACCTTGAATTCACGGAAGAGACGATCACGAATGATGTCCAAGTGCAGTTCACCCATGCCTGCGATAATCGTCTGACCTGTTTCTGAGTTGGACGAGACAATAAAGGTTGGGTCTTCATCCGCAAGACGTTGCAAACCGAGCGAAAGCTTTTCCTGGTCACTGCGGGTCTTGGGCTCAACCGACATGGAAATAACCGGCTGTGGAAATGTGGGCGGTTCGAGGATAATATCCAAATTATCGTCACATAGCGTATCGCCGGTACGGACTTCGCGTGCGCCAATAATAGCACAGATGTCACCAGAATAAGCGATATCAATGTCTTCGCGACGATCTGCGTGGAGTTGGACCAAGCGACTGATACGTTCGGTCTTGCCTGTGCGTGGATTAAGCAACCCAGCACTCTTCTTCAACATTCCTTGATAGACACGGAAGAATGTTAATTTTCCAATAAACGGGTCGCTCCACAACTTGAATACAAGCCCGGCAACCTTGGCTGTGTCATTGGGGGCAACATGCTGTTCATTACCTTCACTATCATGACCACGCATCGGTGGCAGATCCAATGGGCCAGGAAGATAATCAATGACAGCATTCAGTACTTTCTGAATTCCCTTATTTTTAAAGGCAGAGCCAGGAATAACTCCAATAAAATGATGGGAGAGAGTAGCTTTGCGGATCGCAAACATAATCTCTTCCTTAGTAATTTCCTTACCTTCGAGATACTTGGTGGCGAGGTCATCATCGAAAGAAGCTAGATCTTCGACTAATTTGTCGCGATGCTCTTTAGCCTGCGCCATGTAATCTTCAGGAATCTCGGTTTCTGTCCAATGCTTACCGAGGGCATCAGTGGCATCGTAGATCTGAGTCTTCATCTCAATCAGGTCGATAAGCCCGATGAACTTTTCTTCTGCCCCTATGGGCAGGAAAAGCGGATGTGCATTACCCCCAAGCTTTGTACGAATCTCGCTGACAACACGGAGAAAATTCGCGCCTGTTCTATCCATTTTGTTGACGAAGCAAATACGCGGTACGCCATATTTGTTCATCTGACGCCAAACTGTCTCCGATTGAGGCTGCACACCAGCAACCGCACAGAATACAGCTACTGCGCCATCCAGTACCCGCAGCGAACGCTCGACCTCTGCGGTGAAATCTACGTGGCCGGGGGTATCGATGATGTTGATCACATGCTCAATACCTGCACGCGGGCCTTCCGGCGTGCGCCATCCGGTGGTGATACAGGCAGCGGTAATGGTTATCCCGCGTTCCTTCTCCTGCTCCATCCAGTCGGTGGTTGCACTGCCGTCATGGACTTCGCCCATCTTATGTATTTTACCGGTGTAAAATAGAATGCGCTCCGTAGTGGTGGTCTTACCAGCATCAATGTGAGCAGCAATACCAATGTTACGGTGAAATTCCAGTGGGCTACGACGGCCAGCGGAATTCAACGGAGAAATGTTATTAGGATCGAAAAGCATGTGATTTTTTCCAAACAATGGAAACTTGCGGTAAGCTTAAAATCTGAGATGAGCAAATGCCCGGTTGGCCTGTGCCATTTTATGAGTATCTTCACGTTTTTTAACAACAGTGCCGGTATTGTTATAGGCATCAATAATCTCGGCAGCCAAGGCCTCTTTCATCGCGCCTTTGCGTGATTGAGCAGCGATTACAAGCCAGCGGAATGCAAGGCTTTGCTGGCGCTCATAGGGGATTTCCAATGGAACCTGATAGGTAGCACCACCGACGCGGCGACTCTTGACTTCTAGCTTGGGGCGTATGTTTTCGAGTGCACCCAAGAGCACATCGATTGGGTCGCCCTTACCAAGCTTTTCTGCAACCCGTTCGAACGAGCCATATACGATACGTTGTGCTGTGGACTTTTTCCCAGCTCGCATAATAACATTGATCAGGTGACTTACTAATGGGCTGGAATAGCGGACATCCGGCTTGTGATCGCGTTTTTCGGCTTGGTGACGACGTGACATAAAAAAATTCGTTAAATGTGCTGACTTTGGTTATTTCTTGGCAGCCTTGGCAGCAGCCCCTGGCTTTGGCCGTTTCACACCATATTTCGAGCGGCTGCGGCGGCGTTTCTCCACACCCATACAGTCCAAGGTACCGCGGACAATGTGATAGCGCACACCGGGAAGATCCTTAACACGACCACCGCGAACAAGAACAACACTGTGCTCCTGTAGATTGTGCCCTTCATCAGGAATATAGGCGATGACTTCAATCCCATTGGTCAGACGAACCTTAGCCACTTTACGAATGGCTGAGTTTGGCTTCTTGGGGGTTCGGGTCATCACCTGAACGCAGACACCGCGGCGATAGGGATTCTGCCTGAGAGCAGGAGCCTTACTCTTGCTTTGAGGTTGCACGCGTGGCTGACGAATGAGCTGGTTAATTGTGGGCATGGTACGAACGCAATTTGTGGAAAAGTTAAAATAGTAGACTCGTGGGCTAGGTAATCAAGATATTTTTTATAAAATCTATCTTGAATTTTGAAACATAGGGCTCTCGCCTAGTGAAGGCACTAAACGAGAGCCCTAAAATGATTGAGATTCCCGCTAAGCAAATGCGGAAACGAAAGAATTAGCCAACCTCCTCAACGTTGGTGGCCATTAGCGCAGGTTCTGCAACATCACTGCCCAATGTGACAATCTTCAGGCGGCGATACTTGGGTAAACCCGTACCGGCAGGAATTAAGTGACCCATGATCACGTTTTCCTTGAAACCTTCAAGCTTATCAATCTTGCCCAATGTGGAGGCATCAGTGAGTACCCGGGTAGTCTCCTGGAATGATGCGGCCGAGATGAATGACTCCGTTTCCACCGAGGCTTTGGTGATTCCAAGCAGAATGGGTTCGCCTTCACCGGGCTTACCACCCGCTTCAGATATCCGTTCATTTTCAGTCATGAACGATTCCTTGTCGATCTGCTCACCCCAGAAAAATTCAGTATCACCCGGATCGGTAATACGCACCTTTCTGAGCATCTGCGAAATGATCAACTCAATGTGCTTGTCGTTAATTGTTACACCTTGCTGGCGATAAACCTTCTGAATTTCTACAATGAGGTACTCTTGTACCGCACTCGGGCCAAGAATCTCCAGAATTTCATGCGGGTCAGGGGCGCCTTCGGTTAGCAGCTGTCCTTTATGAACAATATCGCCAGCTTGCACAATAATGTGCTTACCGTGCGCTATCAGATGTTCTTCCTGCTGGCTTGTTTCTGCGTCTGTCACAACGAGGCGCTTTTTGCCTCGAAGTGTACCAGAGAAAGACACAATTCCATCGATACGAGCCATTTCTGCTGCTTCCTTTGGACGGCGAGCTTCAAACAGTTCAGCGACTCGAGGAAGACCACCGGTAATATCCTGGGTACGGGATGCTTGACGAGGTGTTTTAGCCAGAAGCCCACCTGCGTTTATCATGTCACCCTGAGTAACCTGCACCTGCGCCATGGTCGGAATGGCATAAGAAGCGAGTAAGCGCGACTTGCCCCCACTATCATTCTTCTCATAGATTTCGATGGTCGGATTGAGGTCCTCCTTGTGCTCAACAACCACCAAAGCAGTACGACCAGTTGCCGGGTCGAGTTCTCGCTTAATGGTTACACCCGGTATCATATCACGGAACACCACTTCCCCTGATTTTTCAGAAAGAATTGGCACATTATGGGGGTCCCATTGAGCCAAAATCTGCCCTTTCTTAACGAAGGCACCTTCTTCAGCTAGTAGAACTGCTCCCGCAGGAATATTGTAGGTTTCGATTTCCTTATCGTTTTCATCAACGAGAAGGGCCACACCGGTCTTATTCAGTGCAATACGGGTACCTTCACCTACGCTTGTGGTACGAATACCGCGATAACGAATGGTACCATTCTGACGAATCTGAATATCGTTGCTCTTCGCGCGTGCTGCTGCAACTCCTCCGATGTGGAAGGTACGCATGGTAAGCTGCGTACCGGGTTCACCGATCGACTGGGCTGCAATGATTCCTACGGATGCACCGTCTTCGACAGACTTGTTCGTCGCTGGGTTAATCCCGTATGCAAAGCCCGACAAGCTGGCTTTGCGAACATGGGTAAGTGGAGAAAGTATCTTTACTCGTTCCACACCGACTTGATCCATCCGTGCAGCTATAGCCTCTGTGATCAAGGTACCGGCACGTGAGATAACTTCATCCGGTGCTATCGGATTCGTGACGTCATCGCTTGAATAGCGACCTATGATCCGGTCGCGCAGAGGCACGATTTCGGAGTCACCATCATAAATGGCCTGTTTCCAGATGCCATCGCGATTACCATCATCTTCGCAGGTGATGATAATGTCCATGGCTACGTCGCACAATTTGCGGGTTAGATAGCCTGCATCTGCGGTTTTAAGCGCCGTATCGGCCAATCCTTTACGTGCTCCGTGAGTGGAAATAAAGTACTCCAATACAGTCAGACCTTCGCGGAATGAGGACAAGATCGGTCGTTCAATGATTTCGCCGGATGGTTTAGCCATGAGGCCTCGAGTACCGCAAAGCTGACGCACCTGCTGGCGATTACCACGTGCACCGGAATCCATCATAAGGAAGACTGGATTAACTTCCTCCTTATGATTGTTAAGGTCCAAGCTGGCAAACACGCTCTTGGCAATATCGTCTGTAGCGCTGGTCCAAATATCGATGACCTTGTTGTAACGTTCACCCTGAGTGATGATACCGCGACGGTACTGATTGGTAACCTCGGTAATCTTTTTACGTGCGAGTTCGACAATACCCGCCTTTTCAGGGGGTATGATCATGTCCTCCATACCGATGGAGATACCAGCTTTGGTTGCCGTTACGAACCCAAGCTGTTTGAGCTTGTCCAATGTCTCCACCGTGGTCGGTTTATCAGTGGTTCGGTAGGTATTCAGGATCAACTCACCGAGCTTTTTCTTGGCTACAGAGAAATTGATGCGCCCAAGCGTGCTGGGCCATATTTCGCTGAAGATAATCCGCCCGGGCGTCGTGATGATAACCTTCACGTCCTTCTTACCGTACACCGTATCCCGGCCAAAATCCGGATTTACAATACGGACCCACTGATGCTTCTTCACAGCACCATCGGCATCTGCCAGCATAACTTCCATAGTGTTGCTGAAGAGCGGAAGCTTGGCAATTTGTGCCGGCTCTACCGGTGGCTTGGTTCTTGGATTCAGCGTGAGGTAGTAGGAGCCTAGAACAATATCCTGTGATGGGGTGAGAATCGGGTCACCACTGGATGGCGAGAAGATATTGTGCACACTCATCATGAGAAGCTTCGCTTCCATGATAGCTTCCAGTGACAGCGGTACGTGAACCGCCATCTGGTCGCCGTCGAAGTCCGCATTATACGCAGTACACACGAGTGGATGCACCCGGATGGCATCACCCTCAATCAATGTGGGTTCAAATGCCTGAATGGACAGACGGTGCAGCGTGGGAGCACGGTTGAGTAATACGGGGTGACCCTTGGTAACCTCTTCCAAAATATCCCATACTTCGGGAGACTTCTTCTCAATCATTTTGCGCGCACCGCGAACTGTATGGACAAACCCCAGTTCCTTCAGACGGCGAATGATAAAGGGTTCAAATAGAACAAGTGCCATCTTCTTGGGCAGACCACACTGATTCAGTTTGAGTTCAGGACCGATGACGATGACTGAACGGCCTGAGTAGTCGACGCGTTTACCCAAAAGGTTCTGACGGAAACGCCCTTGTTTACCCTTGAGCATGTCACTGAGTGACTTGAGCGGGCGATTGCCTGCGCCTGTAACGGCGCGTCCATGGCGACCATTGTCAAACAACGCATCCACTGCTTCCTGCAGCATGCGCTTTTCGTTGTGAATAATGACGTCTGGAGTCTTTAGCTGGAGAAGGTTTTTGAGACGATTATTGCGGTTGATAACCCGGCGATAAAGGTCGTTCAGGTCGGAAGTGGCAAACCTACCCCCTTCCAGAGGGACGAGTGGGCGAAGATCGGGAGGTATAACCGGAAGCGTTTCCAATACCATCCACTCTGGGCGAGCTTTGGAACTGATAAAGCCCTGGATTACCTTGAGGCGCTTGGAGACCTTCTTCTTGATCTGCTTGGAGCGCGTGTTGTGCATCTGCTCCTGAAGCTCCACTACAAGCCCGGGCAACTCCATGCGACCGAGTACATCGCGAATAGCGGCTGCACCCATCTTTGCGGTGAATGCGTCTTCACCGTATTCATCAATGGCCTGCTGATATTCCTGTTCTGTCAGGAGCTGCTTTTCCTCAAGCGGAGTGCGCCCGGGATCAGTCACCATGTAGTTTTCGTAGTAGATGACACGCTCCAGATTTCGGGCGGTCAAATCGAGCAGCAAGCCCAATCGGCTTGGCATGCTCTTAAGGTACCAAATGTGAGATACCGGCACCGCCAGCTCGATGTGCCCCATGCGTTCACGACGCACTCGGGCTACAGTAACTTCGACACCGCAACGGTCGCAGATAACACCCTTGTACTTGATGCGTTTATACTTGCCACAGGCGCACTCATAATCGCGCACTGGACCGAATATACGCTGGCAGAAAAGACCACCTGGCTCCGGTTTGAAGGTGCGGTAATTGATGGTCTCGGGATTTTTTACTTCTCCGCGAGACCAGGAGCGAATTATATCAGGCGAAGCAATTGTGATGGAAACTGTGTCAAATGACTGATCCTTTTCGAATCCAAGGAACTCACGCACATCTCTCGTATCTTGGTCGCTCATGGCAGATTGGGCTGAAATGTTTTTGAAAGTTGGGTCGTTGGCAGATTAGACAGCAGTGGGAGTGCCGTCATTTTCGAGGCGTACATCAAGGCATAGGGACTGCATTTCCTTCATAAGAACATTGAAGGACTGCGGAATACCAGCCGAGAGCGAGTTGTCGCCCTTGACCAGGGATTCGTATATCTTTGTACGACCCTGTACATCGTCGGATTTAACAGTCAGCAACTCCTGAAGTGTGTAGGCGGCACCATAGGCCTCCAGAGCCCACACTTCCATTTCGCCGAAACGTTGACCTCCGTACTGCGCTTTACCGCCGAGGGGTTGTTGAGTGATGAGACTGTATGGGCCGACCGCGCGAGCGTGAATCTTATCGGCAACCAAGTGGTTAAGCTTCATCATATAGGTGTAACCTACGACCACTTTCTGGTCGGTACGTTCACCGGTGCGCCCGTCATGCAGGACACTCTTACCGTCGGTCGGCAGACCGGCTTGCTTGAGGTATTCCTTGATCTTATGTTCTTCGATACCATCGAAGACAGGGGTGGCAATGCGCAGACCAAGCTTCTTACACGCCCAGCCCAAGTGACACTCAAGCACCTGGCCTACATTCATTCGGGAAGGCACACCGAGTGGATTCAGCACGAGGTCCACGGAAGTACCGTCGGGGAGGAAAGGCATGTCCTCAACCGGCACAATCTTGGCGACAACACCTTTGTTACCGTGACGACCGGCCATTTTGTCACCGACTTGAATCTTGCGCTTGGTGGCGATGTAAACCTTAACATTCTTAATAGTGCCAGCATCAATCTCATCCCCTGTCTCGGCAGTGTCCACCTTGCGGTCCTGCTCCTGTTCGAGTTCGTCGAACTTGGACTTGTATGAATTGATGATCTCCATGATCTTGATACGAACAGGAGAAGGATCTATCTCGATCGACTTGTAAACAGCGGCAAGACGGCGCAACAGCGTCTTGGTTATCTTGCGATTCGCAGGAATGATGACTTCACCATTGTCTGAATTGATAACATCCAGAGGAATCTTTTCACCCAGCAAGATATTTGAGAGGGACTCGGTCAGCGCTTCCTGGAGTTTATCCTTTTGTGCCCGGTACTCTTCATTGATCTTCTTGATGTGGCGGCGGCGATCCGACGGCGAGAGTTTTTCCTTCTCACCTTCCACGCGGCTCGAAACTTTCACATCCATAATAATACCATAACAGCCAGAAGGCACGAGGAGTGAAGTATCCTTCACATCGGCAGCCTTTTCGCCGAAGATGGCACGTAGGAGTTTCTCTTCGGGGGCGAGTTCGGTTTCGCTCTTTGGAGTTATTTTGCCCACGAGAATATCGCCCGGCTTAACTTCAGCACCAATGCGAATTACTCCATCATGGTTAAGGTTCTTCAGCGCTTCTTCGCCGACATTCGGGATATCTCTGGTGATCTCTTCAGGCCCCAGTTTAGTATCGCGAGCGGTGACTTCAAATTCCTCAATGTGAATGGAGGTAAAGACGTCCTCTCCGAGGAGACGCTCGGACACCAAAATAGCGTCCTCAAAGTTATACCCATTCCAAGGCATGTATGCCACGAGAACGTTGCGCCCGAGTGCGATTTCTCCACCCTGCGTTGCAGCGCCATCGGCAATCACCTGCCCCTGCTTAATTTTCTGCCCGCGTTTAACGGTGGGCTTCTGGTTAAAGCAGGTACCTGCATTGGACCGCAGGAACTTGCGCAGCGGATAGACATACACACCGTTCTTTAGATCACTCTTTGGATTCTTCTCCAAACGAGGAGACATGGCGCCATCTGGAGTGATAATGATGCGTTTGGCATCCACACTGGCTACGATGCCATCAGCATCAGCGGTAAGCACTGTTTTCGAGTCGCGAGCTACCCGCCCTTCGATACCTGTACCGACCAGAGGCGCATCTGTCTGAAGCAGTGGGACGCCCTGGCGTTGCATGTTTGAACCCATGAGTGCGCGATTGGCGTCATCGTGTTCAAGGAACGGGATCAACCCTGCGGCAATGGATACCAATTGCTTTGGCGAAACGTCCATGAAGTGACATTCCGTAGGTTCGACTTCCAGGGTATCATCCCCGCGACGGGCAGTGATACGACCTTTAAGGTGGCCCTTGTCATCGACTTCAGAATTTGCCTGGGCAATCATCATGCCCTCTTCCTGATTGGCATCGAGGTACACCACCTCATCGCTCACGCTGCCATTCTTCACTACCCGGTACGGCGTTTCAATAAAGCCGAACTCATTGACCCGGGCGAAAGTGGAGAGCGAGTTAATCAGACCGATGTTCGGACCTTCCGGAGTTTCAATCGGGCAGATGCGGCCATAATGCGAAGGATGAACGTCGCGCACTTCGAATCCGGCACGGTCTCGGTTCAAACCACCAGGCCCGAGAGCGGAGAGACGACGTTTGTGGGTGAGTTCGGCCAGAGGATTAATCTGGTCCATGAACTGGCTGAGCTGGCTGCGAGCAAAGAAATCGCGAATGACCGTGCTAAGTGCCTTGGGGTTGATCAGCTTTTGAGGCGTGATCGAATCCACGGATTGATCGTACAGGGTCATGCGCTCTTTAACGAGACGCTCAGTCCTAGCCAATCCGATGCGGCACTGGTTCATAAGCAGTTCACCGACGTTGCGAACTCGGCGGCTGCCAAGATTGTCGATATCGTCTGCGCGCCCGTTGATCTTCTTCTGTTTGATCAAATACTTGGTGGCAGTGATGATATCTTCGATAGTGAGGGTACGCTGCTCGATATCAGTGGAGAGACCCAGCTTCTTGTTGAGCATGTAGCGCCCTACCCTGCCGAGGTCATAGCGTTTCGGATCGTGAAAGAGGCGCTTCAGCAAAGCCTTGGCATTGGCTGTTGTCGGCGGTTCACCCGGGCGCAGGCGCTTGTAAATATCCTTGAGGGCTTCTTCCTCATTGCGCGTGGGATCCTTCTTCAAACAACGGACGAGAGCACCTTCGTCTTCACTGGTGTCGATTACACGTACAGTGGAGATACCGGCCTTTTCAATACTGCGGACGGCCATCTTGGTCAGTGGCTCAAAGGAGCGGGCGAGTACCACTCCGCGCTCGGCGTCCACCAAGTCTTCAACCAAGACCAAGCGGCTGAGATTTTCCATGTCCACTGCCTTGGCTATTTCCAAGGTCTGCACCTCGTAGAAGAAATTTAAGATTTCCTGGTCCGAACCATAGCCCATTGCGCGAAGCAGTGTGCTGATGAGGAACTTCCGGCGGCGGCGGCGGCGGTCTAAATACACATACAGGAGATCGTTCTGGTCGAACTGTGTCTCCAGCCAGGTACCGCGATCCGGGATTATCCGGTAGCTGTAAAGATTCTTACCGCTGGTATGGGAAGTGACTTCGTAACAAATACCCGGTGAACGATGGAGCTGGGAGACCACTACGCGCTCGGCACCGTTGATGATGAATGAGCCGCGCTCCGTCATCATAGGCATTTCACCCATGTAGATTTCCTCGTCCTTGATGGCATCCTCCTCCTTGAGGCGGAGCTTTACATAGAGGGAGATGGAGTAGGTGACACCCTCGCGGATGCATTCCATCTCTGTCATCTTTGGCCCGTTTAGTGTGTAGGACACATACTCGAGCTGACAACGGCCATCATAGCTTTCAATGGGGAATACCTCACGAAACACGGCTTCGAGTCCCAAATGCTTGCGCTGCGATGGCGACAAGTCAGCCTGTATGAACTCCTTAAACGAATTTATCTGGAGTTGTATCAGGTTGGGAGGGTCAATGACTTCCCGGAGCTTGCCGAAGTTAATGCGGTCAGACATGGTTTTAGCGGGCTTGGGTTAAAAGCGAAAGGGGGGAATGACGAAGTGGGAAACGCGACATGGAATGGATTAAATAGTGGGCGCGGCTCTCAGTTCGTAATTCAATGAGTTCGAAAGACAAGCGAACCAGTCGGGTCCATAAAGAACCCGACTGGTCGCGAAATGAAGTTGTGAATTGAGCTTGGCAGGAGTTACTTGATTTCCACATCGGCGCCAGCGGCGACGAGCTTCTTCTTGATGTCTTCGGCTTCGTCCTTGTTGACGCCTTCTTTGACGGCTTTCGGAGCACCTTCCACCAGGTCTTTGGCTTCTTTGAGCCCGAGACTGGTGATGGCACGTACTTCCTTGATGACGCCAATTTTGTTGGCACCAGCAGCCTTGAGAATGACCGAGAATTCAGTCTTTTCTTCAACGGGAGCGGCAGCGGCAGCAGCGACTGGAGCACCAGCAGCAGCGGCAGCTACAGGAGCGGCAGCGGATACGCCCCACTTGGCTTCGAGCTCTTTAACTAGACCCGCGATGTCGATCACGGTCTGGTTGCTGAGCCATTCTATTACTTGATCTTTGGTGATATCGGCCATGTGATTCCTTTCCGAATGGTTAGCGCTACAGGCACATCAGTGCTTTCACATTTAAGGGACTATTCCCCTAACCGCTTCGTTACAGGTTGATTGTTAAAAAAAGAGTGTGTTTAGGCTGCTTCCGTACCCTGCTTTGATTTGGCATCAAGCACATTGAGCAAGCCTTGAGGAGCGGCATTGAGTACACGGACCAAGCTCGAAGCTGGCGTGTTGAGCAATCCGAGGAACTTCGCTTGAAGAACCGATTTCGGGGGCAGCTCTGAAAGGACGGTAACATCTGCCGGGGTTAAAATCTTCTTCTGGAAGACTCCACCTTTGAGTTCGCCCTTGGCTTTATCCTTGAACCATTTTTCAAGAGCCTTGGCGATTCCAGCAATGTCCTTGCCACCGACAACGATGGCATTCTGTCCAACCAGGAGATTATCCATCGACGGGATGCCACGGGTGGTGGCTGCCACGTTGAGGATCGAGTTCTTTACCACGTGAAACTCGGCATTAAAGGGTTTGAGGGCACCACGTAACTCAGCGGTGTCGGAAACACTCAGCCCTGTAAATCTGGCAATGAAAAGGTATTCGGATTTTTCAATCCAGCGACCAACTTCATCGACGAGGTATTGTTTTTCGGGTCTCATGGTTTGATAAATTAGAAGCTGCTAAAAATGGCGGGATCGAGCTTGATACCCGGACTCATGGTGGAACAGATGGTCATGCTCTTAACCAGCTTACCCTTGATTTCATTTGGGCGAGCCTTGTGGACGGCATCTACAACTGTATTGATGTTTTCCACTAAATCTTCTGCTGTGAAAGAGCGTTTGCCAACAACTACGCCGACATTTGCCGTCTTATCCATCTTGAACTCTACGCGACCGCCGAGTTTGATATCCTTGATGGCGTTGACGACATTGTCCGTTACCGTTCCGGTCTTGGGGTTTGGCATCAAACCACGGGGACCGAGGATACGTGCGAGTTTGCGCACTTCCTTCATCGCGGCAGTCGTGGCAATAGCCACGTCGAACCCGAGGAAGTTTTCCGATTCGATCTTGGTGATTAACTCACCGAGTCCGGCAAAGTCGGCTCCGGCTGCTAATGCATCGGCAGGGCTGTCGGTAAATACGAGGACTCGTACTTTCTTACCGCTGCCCTTGGGCAGGTTTACAACGCCGCGGACCATTTGCGCGCTTTGCTTTGGGTCCACATCGAGCTTGATGGAGAGTTCGACAGTCTCGTCGAATTTAGCCTTCGGCATGCGGGCCAGAAGTGCGACCGCGTCTTTAAGCGGGTACGCCTTCGTCAAGTCGGCCACATCCCGGGCGGTGCGATAACGTTTGCTGTGAGTAATCATAAGTGCAAACTCCCTTCCCGTTTTTGTGTTATTATTGGTTGTATTGGTAGCTTCCGCCAGAGTGCTATGAGCAATTGCTTGTTAGCACGGACTTCCGCCAGACAAAGAAAAATTTAGTCAATGACTTCAATACCCATGCTGCGGGCGGTGCCGGCGATGGTTTTGATTGCAGCTTCATCGCTGCCAGCAGTGAGGTCCTTAACCTTGAGCTTCACGATGTCGAGGACTTGCTTTCTGGTTACCTTGCCAACCTTGTCGCGGTTCGGTACACCGGAGCCAGAAGCCACACCAGCTGCTTTCTTGAGCAGAACCGAGGCGGGTGGTGATTTAAGGATAAAGGTGAACGAGCGGTCCGCATATACGGTAATAATTACCGGCAGAATGAGCCCTGCTTGATCCTTGGTACGGGCATTATATTCTTTGCAGAAGGCCATGATATTCACCCCTGCGGCACCGAGGGCGGGACCGACTGGGGGGGCAGGATTTGCGGCGCCTGCTGGCAATTGTAACTTAATGAGGGCGGTAACTTTCTTGGCCATGACTTTGCTTTGCTTTAAAAGGTTTCTGTAAAGTAAATTTATTCCTGTATAACACGCTCAACCTGCCAGTATTCCAATTCGACCGGTGTGAAGCGACCGAAGATCGATACGGACACCTTGAGTTTTCCACGGTCGGGGTCGATGGTGTCGATACGTCCGGTCAGGCTTTGGAAAGGACCGTCGGTAATACGTACCTCATCACCCACATCGTAGGCGACTTTGGGTACTTCCTTGCCTTCCGCCTCGGCAACGCGAGATAAGATTTCTTTGATCTCAGAGTCTTTGAGCGGATGGGGACGCTGTCCACCAATAAAACCAATCACACCATCGGCACCATTTACATAGTACCAGGGCTTTTGGAGAAGTTTGCCCTCTTCGTCATACAGACGCATGTGGAGAAAGACATAGCCCGGATACAGCTTGCGCTTCTTCTGGGTTTTCTTGCCCCCTTTAACTTCGGTTACCAACTCCTCGGGCATGAGCACTTCAAAGAGAAAATCGTCCATCTCCTCGGAGGCGATATACCGGTCGAGGTAGCGCTTCACCCCACCCTCTTTATTTGAGAGGGTTTGAACCACAAACCACTGACCTGTCGCTTTGGCGGTAGATTCGCTCATTGAAGAAGAGTTAAGAGGTCACCAGCTTCACTACTGCATGGGTACAAGCACTAATGAAGTTATAGACCGAAAAATCACTCAGCGTAATGTATAGCCCCATTAGAATACTCGCAGCGAACACGACAAATGTGGACTCGCGAAGCTCCTCCCAGCTTGGCCAGGATGACTTCTTTAACTCTGCGACCGTTTCATTTAAAAAGAGCCGGACTTTTGCGATGAACTTAAACATGAGTATCTGATGTGCTAAGAATTGCGAAGATTAGACTTGGAGCGAGAGGCGATGGCAAAGCGTTCTATAGTACAATCTTCGAAATTCTTTGGGTTGGCGGGGTTATAATGGCAGGGCAGGAGGGAATCGAACCCCCAACCAACGGTTTTGGAGACCGCTACTCTACCAATTGAGCTACTGCCCTGTGAGCAAATTCCTTGTTAAGCGTAAAGGCCGGTGGTCGCCCCGGGGGGCGACCACGCGGCCGAGTTCGAAAATCGGAGAAGTTACTTGATGATTTCGGTAATACGACCGGCACCAATGGTACGACCACCTTCGCGGATAGCGAAGCGTTGACCGGGCTCCATGGCAATCTTCTTGGAGAGTTCGATATTTACACCAAGATTGTCACCGGGCATGACCATTTCAACACCGGGGTTGAGAGTCAGAACGCCAGTCACGTCGGAAGTACCGAAGTAGAACTGGGGGCGATAACCGGTGAAGAACGGAGTATGACGTCCGCCCTCTTCCTTGGTGAGAACATAAATCTCAGCCTTGGCAGTGGCGTGGGGGGTGATGGTCTTCGGTGCTGCGAGTACCATGCCGCGCTCGATAGCATCCTTGTCCACACCGCGAAGGAGAATACCGACATTATCGCCTGCTTCACCAACACCGAGTTCCTTGCGGAACATTTCGACGCCAGTTACGACGCTGCTGCGGGTTTCTTCGAGGCCGACGAGTTCAACGGTTTCACCTACTTTGACTTTACCACGGCGGATACGACCGGTGGCAACAGTTCCACGACCAGTGATCGAGAAGACGTCTTCCACTTCCATGAGGAAGGGCTTGTCGACTTCGCGCTGTGGCAGCGGGATGTCCTTGTCGATGGCATCCATAAGGTTACCAATGGCGGCGACGCCTTCTGGTTTACCTTCAAGAGCAGCTGTGGCGGAGCCACGGACGATGGTGATGGTGTCACCGGGGAACTTGTACTTGGAAAGGAGGTCGCGGACTTCCATTTCGACGAGTTCGAGCAGTTCCGGGTCGTCAATGAGGTCAACCTTGTTCAGGAAGACAACAATGTAAGGAACATTCACCTGGCGGGCGAGCAGGATGTGCTCACGCGTCTGAGGCATCGGGCCGTCAGCGGCGGAAACAACAAGAATAGCACCGTCCATCTGGGCGGCACCAGTGATCATGTTCTTAACGAAGTCGGCGTGGCCCGGGCAGTCAACGTGAGCATAGTGACGGGTAGCCGTCTCATACTCAACGTGAGCCACCGAGATGGTCACCGTCTTGGTTTCGTCACGCACGGTACCGCCTTTGGCAATGTCTTTATAAGACTTGAACACGGCGAGACCCTTGTCGCTCTGAACCTTAAGGATAGAGGTGGTGAGGGTAGTTTTTCCATGGTCAATGTGACCGATGGTGCCGACATTTACGTGTGGCTTTGTTCTTTGGAATACTTCTTTGGCCATTGCGGTACGAAGTTAGGTGATGTTTTTGGTGATTCGGTATTTAAGTGGAGCCCCCGAGCAGATTTGAACTGCCGACCTCGTCCTTACCAAGGACGCGCTCTGCCAACTGAGCTACAGGGGCAGGGAAAGCTATTAACTAGTGACTTCACGGATTCCGTGAAAGGGATAAAAAGTGGACATTAAATTTTGCTTCGTCAAGAGAAAATAGATTGCAAGTGGAAACTAGTGGAAAAACAGCAGCCTAAAAACGCCACAGCATCCATAGAAGTCGACGAATTTACTGCTTGGTTATGGGGCTGCAAGGAAATAATGTGTAACTGAGCATGGTTTTTGTCGCCCTCTTGGCCGGAAGTAGGTGCAAAACGGGGGTGCTGGCAGATGGAATAGGCAGAATTGACGCAAATAGCCAAAAGTCAGACATTCCGAAGTCAGTACGAAAACATAAATGGAGTTCCAGCTAATTCTGGGAAACAGTATGTTCTTCATAGATCTCAGGATCGAGACCAATGTAATTAGGGCCACACGCACGCGGACTTCGGAGGCACATGCTGGAAGTATGAGTTGTTTTGCCGACTCGATGTAGTGGGAGCACCTTTCTGCGCATACAGCGGTTCCCCGCCATGGAATCCCCACGCCTTAATGTCTAATAAACTGGGCAACCTTCGCCTGATACTGCTGGTTCCGCTTCTCCAGATCAGACAAAGGCAGGGCAGTCAACTCCTCCATCGCTGTCTCCATCTCGCCCAATATTTGCTGACATACCTGAATCTTTCCTGCTAAGAGCCCTTGGTAACGGCCTTTATCAAGGCCTTCCTGTCGGCCTTCCTGTCGGCCTTCTTGAATATACTGTTGAGCCAGTGTCATGGTGGTGTTGCGGATGGATTCCGCTTTGATACCCTGAATGATAGTCTCTATGGTTTTAGTGTCAAGATTGCCCACATGGAAGATGTAGTGGAGGGCGCGGTACAAATCCTCTGGAGCCAGAAGCGTCATCAGGGTTTCATCCATTACTTTGGGATTGAACCAGTCACCGAGTCGCTCGGCTTTTAACAGGCGCAAGACCATTATGCCAAGGGGTGTGCCACAGAACTCTTCATAGTTGTATTTGCTGAGTTCAAAGAGGCGGTAGGAAAAGTCAGGGATATGGGGTTTGAGTTCCGGGATTAGGTTTTCGGGTATATCTACGAGATCAATGAACCGGAGGGAGACCGTCCAGTCCTTGTTGTTTTGGGCGAGTACGACAGGGAGGATTGGCGGTAATTTCCTGGCTTGCGGGTTATTTTTCCGGAAAATGTTCCATGCGTGTACCATATATAAGAGCAGGCGAAAGGGCATCCACTGGTCTTCTTCGCTCTGGTGCTCGAAAAGGAGGTATAGGAGGATTTTCTGGCCCTTAAATTGAACCGAGTAGAGCAGGTCGCCCTCGCTGGCCTTTAACTCGTTGCTGATAAAGGAACTGGGCATGAGTTCCAGGGTCGTCCAGTCAATGCCCTCGACCAGGGCTCGAGGTAAGTAGTTTTTGAAAAATTCGATAACAGTGGGAATATCCCGATAGCTGGATTTAAAGAACTTGTCATGTGGCTGGTGGATGGATTCGCGTGTTTCCTCTGATTGCAGCGGAGCATCGGCTCCGAGTTTAGAGATGGGATCAGCCATAGTAGGAGAGAGGGAGTTATTAGGTGCAGGTGTTGGTTAGGGATTCCCCGCACGATCTGCAAGCAATAACAATTGGGAAAGGGCTCAAGGGGTGTATCTCGAATTCATTGTGCCTACGAAGTAATGCCGAATGCCGGTCGTGGCTTGGGCGTCTGGCCCATGTGCGGTGCCTTGGATGATCGCGGGAAGACACACGGGCAAGATGCCGGCAAGATGCCCGTGCCACTCAGTTGGCGGTTTTGATCGATCCACTAAATTCACGAAACTCACTAAAATGTAAATGCAGACAATCCCTGCGGCGTCCTGCACGTCCTGCACCTTACTGACCCTGAATCGCTTTCGTGCATTTCGTGATTTTAGTGGATAAACTGTGTGCCTTTTATACCTTATAAAGAAATCGAAAAGATCAGAAATCAGAAGGATTGATCAGGCACTTGCTCAGGGATGGCGTCGATGTGCATACGAATAGGATTGCGCTCGGGTGTGTACCGTTTTCCCTGATTGGACCGAACGATGATCTGAATCACCTCAGATCATCGCGTAATCATCCCCGTCAACCATCCCAGTAAACCATTCCAGTCATGAGTGACCCCATGCGTGACCCCAGCGATACCACCAGTACACCCGGCGCTACCGCCCCTTTGCAGTCCGCGAGTGCGGGTACGGGGCTTCCACGGCTGTGGAACTATGCGCGCAAGCAGCGTATGCGGGTGGTGCTGGCGACGTTCTACAGCACGATGGGGAAGGTGATGGATGTGGTGCCGGAGGTGCTGATTGGGGCGGTGATCGATGTGATTGTGCGGGGGCAGGATTCGTTTCTGGCAAGTGCGTTTGGGATTGCGGATCGCTGGGACCAGATGCTGGTGCTGACTGTGGCGAATGCGCTGGCTTGGATTTTCGAGTCGCTTTTCGGCTACCTTGCCGCCCTTAGCTGGCGGAATCTTTCGCAGACTATCGAGCATGAGATGCGCACAGACCTCTACCGCCATGTGCAGAGCCTGGAGGTGGCGTGGTTTGAGGATACGCGTAGCGGGGGGCTGCTGAGTATCCTAAATGACGACATCAATCAGCTTGAGCGTTTCCTGGATGGCGGAGCCAGTGCGATCATCGTGGTGTTCTGGAATGTGGTGCTGGTGGGGGCGGTCTTCGCGGCGAGTTCATTACTGCTGACCGTGTTTGCGTTCTTGCCCATTCCCATCATCGTGTTCGGCTCGATTCGTTACCAAAGGCATCTGAAGCCGTTGTACGCGCGGGTACGAGAGGCAGTGGGTGAGCTTAGCTCCACCTTGAGCACGAATCTGGGTGGTATTACCACTATCAAGGCTTTCACTGCGGAGGCACGGGAGGCGGAGAGAATCACCGCGGTCTCGAATGACTACCGGGAGGCGAACCGCGCGGCCATCCGCTACTCGGCGGCGTTTGTACCGCTTATCCGTATGGTGATTCTGGCTGGGTTTACGTGTACGCTGGTCATCGGTGGGTGGTTGGTACTGCATCAGCGGATGGAGGTGGGCATTTACTCGGTGCTGGTTTTCATGACACAGCGCCTGCTCTGGCCGTTGACGGCACTGGGTGACACGCTGGACCAGTATCAACGGGCCATGGCTTCGACGCGGAGGATATTTGGGCTGCTGGATGTGAAGCCGACGATGCAGGCGGGCACTCGTGTGCTGCAACAACCCGTCAAAGGCGAGATCGAGCTTCGCGACATAACGTTTGGCTACGGGAATGGGGTAAACATTCTCAAGGGGATTACCATGCGCATTCCTGCTGGCGAGACGCATGCGATTGTCGGCGCGACGGGCGCGGGGAAATCCACCGTCATTCGGTTGCTCCTTCGCTTTCATGATCCGAGAAGTGGACAGGTGTTGATCGATGGGCAGGCTATTACGGGCTTGAGCTATAGTGGGCTGCGCTCGGTGATTGGCTATGTGAGTCAGGATGTTTTCCTCTTTCACGGGACGGTGCGGGAGAATATTGCTTATGGTCAGGATAATGCGGGGGTGGATCAGATTGAGGCCGCAGCCCGCGCGGCTGAGGCCCATGAGTTCATACTGGAGCTGCCGAATGGCTACGATACCCTGGTGGGCGAGCGCGGGGTGAAGCTCTCCGGTGGGCAACGGCAGCGCTTGTCCCTGGCGCGTGCGATCTTGCGGGAACCAGCAATTCTGCTACTCGACGAGGCGACTTCGGCTGTGGATAATGAAACCGAGGCGGCGATTCAGCGCTCCCTCGCTCGGGTGACCCGGGGCCGAACCGCAGTTGTAATCGCTCACCGGCTCTCGACTGTTCGCGATGCCGACCGCATCTGGGTCCTGGAAGCCGGACAGGTGGCAGAAGCTGGCACTCACGCTGAGCTGATCGCCAATAACAACCTCTACGCCGCGCTCTGGCGCGTGCAGACGGGGGAAGTGAGCTGTTAGTTGTTGGTGGGCAGTTTGCAGTGGGATGTTTGCAGTTGCCAGTTTGCAGTGGGAAGTTGGTGTTCGGTGTTCGGTGTTCAGTGTTCGGCAGTGGCAGGCGGGCTTTCGTCCCATTAGTCCCGTTCGTCCTATTTGTCCTTTTGCATTTCCGGCGAGTGGTGGTAACTTCTCGGGGAGAGGCGGCAACGGTTCCGCGAATGACGGCAACGGTGGTACGAGTGACGGCAACGGTGGTACGAGTGACGGCAACGGTGGTACGAGTGACGGCAACGGCGGGACGAGTGACGGCAACGGCGGTACGAGTGACGGCAACGGTTGCGCGAGTGGCGGCAACGGTGGTACGAGTGACGGCAACGGTGGTACGAGTGGCGGTAACCTTGGTACGAGTGACGGCAACGGTGGTACGAGTGGCGGCAACGGTGGCACGAGTGGCGGCAACGTATCCGGGATATATCCACGCGACTCCACTACTGGGGTTGTTACACGCGGATACGGGGTGGAAGAATTTTCCTGCGGTGTGCAGGATGTATTTTCCGGTGTTCGTGCTGGAATCCGAAAGCCCGTTGATTGAGGGACTTAGGTGCATTGGTATGGATAGTGCTTGAGGTTACCCGTATGCAACTGGGGATTTATCAAAACGCAGCCGCGATGTCGGCACTGGACCGCTGGAACGAAGCGATTGCCCATAATCTGGCATCCAGCTCGGTGAACGGGTACCGCAGGACGAATACGGCGTTCCGCGCGGAGGCTTTTGGCAATATTCCGCAGGTCAGCCGCACAAAGGCGGCGAACGAGCCAAAACAGGCGGCGTTTTTCCCGGCGTCGACGCTGGGGATTGATTTCAAACAGGGAAATGTCGTCAACACGGGGCGTTCGCTGGATGTTGCGATTACGTCCGAGGGTTTCTTCGAGGTAAAGCGCAGTGATGGGACGACTCTGTACACGCGGGGCGGGAGCTTCTCCACGCGCGCAGACCGTACGCTGGTGGATGCCCGGGGGAATGAGGTGCTAGGTCAAGGTGGCGCCCCCATCCAACTGCTACCCGACCAGCCGGATGTGTCCATTGCCGAGGATGGGAGCATAAGCCAGGGGGCGACCATCATCGGGAAGATTTCGGTGGTGAACTTTAACGACACGCAGAAGCTGATTCCCGTGGAGGACGGCTACTTCGCCGCTCCGTCGAACCTCGTGCCCGAGCCGTTCGAGGGGCGCGTGCAGCAGGGAGCGATAGAATCGGGCAACGCTTCCGCAATCCGCGAGATGGTGGACATGATCACCGTCTCCCGTGCCTACCAAGCCTCGCAGAAAGTGATGACTACCCACGATGAACTCATAGACAAGGCGATCCGCAACCTCGGCTAATCTTTTCCACATACTACCATGAACCTTTCACTCTACTCCGCCGCCACGGGCATGCAGGCCCAACAGATGAATCTGGATACCATCGCCAACAATCTGGCGAATGTGAATACGCTGGGGTTCAAGAAGAGCCGCATAGAGTTCCAAGACTTGCTTTACCAGAACCCGCGCGCAGTGGGTGCTGAAAATGGGGGTGGCAACCGTGTGCCGACTGGGGTGGAAATCGGAAACGGCAGCCAGGTGGTGTCCACATCAAAGATTTTTACGCAGGGCAGCCTTACGCAGACGGATGCGGAGATGGATATCGCGATACAGGGCGATGGGTTCTTCGAAGTACAGCGCCCGGATGGCACCTCGGCATTTACGCGGGATGGGTCATTTAAGATTTCTTCGACCGGACAGGTGGTGACGAGTGATGGACTGCCAGTTTTGAGTGGCTTCCCGACTATTCCTGCGGGGACAACAGCTATCAGCCTCTCGCAAACCGGTGTGATGACTGTGCGCTCCGCGGCGGGTGACACGACCGCGCAGATACAACTCGCCCGCTTTGCGAATCCCTCTGGCTTGGTAAATCTGGGCGGTAATACGCTGGCGGAGAGTCCTGCCAGTGGAGCACCGGAGCTGGGCACACCGGCGAATGCGGGCTTCGGGTCCACGATGCAGGGGTATGTGGAAGGCTCGAACGTCAATGTGGTTAACGAGATGGTGGCCATGATTATGGCACAGAGGGCCTACGAGATTAACTCCAAGTCAATTCAGGCTTCGGATGAAATGCTGCAGCAGGTAAACAACCTCAAGCGCTAGGTGCAGGCATATATGACATCTATTTCCTCGAGTATATGCGGGTTGCTCAGACGGATGGGATGCCGTATGGGACTGGCACTGGCTCTGATAACCACGGTGCATGGAGCAACGGTGGATATCGCGGCACAAAGCGTGGCAACACCGACAGCTAGCGCTACCATCACGGTGGGTGTGACCGACATTGAACAAGCTTTGCAGACGGAACTCACCACGGCTTACGCTCTGGAAGGCGAACTCCACCTACAGCTCGGTCGCCCGTGGATTCCATTGAAAGGTATCTCTCCAACATGGAAGCTGCTGATCCTCGACAAGCCTGGCGAAGGCCCGGCTACCTCGATGATTGTGCGGTGCGCCATCGATGCAGATGGCAAGCGCGTGGGCACATGGAACCTGCCGCTGCGTGCGGAGTGGACGAAGCCCGCGTGGTTCGCCAAGCGGCCCATACTGCGTGGCGAAACCCTCCAGATGGAGGACTTTGAACTGCGCGCGACCAATTGTCTGCGGGAGAAGGAGATTCTCCCAACGGATGCCAACCTCAAGGAGTTAACCGCGTCTCGCGCTATTGCTCCCGGGCGTGCCCTCACGTGGCGGGAAGTGACCTCGCGCATCCTCGTACAGCGTGGCTCTCAGGTGGACGTAATTATCAGGCAGGGCGCGCTCTCCATCAGCATGAAGGCAGAGGCGCTGGAGACCGGAGCCCGGGGAGACCGCATAAATTTACGCAATCTACAGTCCCGCAAAAACATAAGTGCTGTAATCATCGATGAAAACCTCGCGCAAATCTCTTTATAACATAGCCGGCGTGATGGTGGCACTGCTGTCGCTGTCCCCGGTGTTGCGTGCCGAGTCTCTCTGGGGAAATGCCGGGGGCCAGGTTAGGAGCTTGATCTCGGACCACAAGGCAGCACAGGCGGGCGACATCTTAACAGTCGTTATCTCGGAGACCGTGGTGACGAAGAACAGCCAGTCAACCTCGAACACAAAGAAGACGAGTGCCGAGGCATCGGTCTCTTCATTCCTTTATCCTCTCGAGGCGAGTGCCATCGGCAGCCTTGGCGGAAAACTCCCAAGCACCGGCTTCTCCGGAAGCAACGGATTCTCAGCCGATGGCTCCGTCTCGAACAACCAGAGCGCACTGGGCAAGGCGGCTGTGCTCGTGGAAGACGTATTGCCCAACGGCACCCTTGCCATCAAGGGCGTGCGCAAAGTCAGCTTCGGTGGGCAAACCCAGCTCGTGGTTCTTTCTGGTCTCGTGCGCCCCCAAGATATCACCGCGGCAAACACCGTGACCTCCGCGCAGATTGCCGAGGCGAAAGTGGAGTTCATCGACGAAGGCTCGCTAAGCGATGCGGCCAAGAAGGGTTGGTTGACCAAGATATTTGAAAAGCTGCGCCCCTATTAATATGCGACTTCTCCTATTCATAGGCAGTTTTCTCGCAGTGCTCGGAAGCACGCTCTGCACCGCGGCCCGGATCAAGGATCTGGTGCTGGTCGAAGGCGGGCGCGATAACCAATTGGTCGGTTATGGGTTGGTCGTCGGGCTCGCTGGAGATGGCGACAGCACCTCTTCCATTGCCACGCTCCGGAGTGTGGCCAACGCGCTGCAACGTTTTGGCATGCAGGTGAATCAGAACGAAATCAAGGCGGCGAATAGCGCGGTCGTCATGGTCACGGCAGACATCGGCCCGTATCTCAAGTCGGGTAACAAGATCGACGTCACCCTCGCTTCACTCGGCGATGCAAAGAGCCTGCAAGGCGGCATCCTACTCCAGACGCCACTCATCGGTGCGGATGGCGAAGTCTATGCCGTGGCACAAGGCCCGGTGGCCATTGGTGGATTCCTCGGTGGCAGTGCCGGCCCGGGCGGTGCGACCGTGCAGAAGAATCACCCCACGGTGGGCATAATCAGCAACGGTGCCCTGGTGGAAAAAGAAATTGCCTCCACCATCTCCAAGAATGGCATTCTGCAACTGCTGCTGCGCGAGCCGGACTACACCACGGCAGCTCGTTTGGCGGAGTCGATTAACGTGCGCTTCCCGGGGCTCGCCTCGGCTACGGATGCAGGCACGATAACGGTGACCGTTCCCGAGGAGTACAGCGGCAAGGTAGTCGCCTTCGTCTCGGAGGTGGGTGCACTCCAGGCCACACCGGACACCGTGGCGCGGATAGTCCTTAACGAGCGTACCGGTACCATCGTAGCCAATGGGAATGTGCGGCTCTCACAGGCAGCCATCAGCCATGGCGCATTGACCATTCGCATCGCTTCCAATCTCGCCGCAAGCCAGCCGAACCCTTTGGCCTCCGGGCAGACAGTTATCCTTCCGTCCACACAGACGGATGTCACCGAGATGCGCGGCGGTTTCAAGGTGGTCGAAGAAGCCCCCTCCGTTGAGGAGCTAGCCACCGCGCTTAATGCGCTTGGCGTCTCCACCCGTGAGATGCTCGCCATCTTCCAGACTTTAAAGAAAGCCGGCGCACTCCAGGCGGAATTGATCATCGAGTAACTGCACTATGAACACCGCATCCATCACCCCACTCTACTCCGACCCCTCCTCGGCGGCCAACCAGTTCACCCGCGAAGCCCAGGGCCCGGATGCCGCGAAGCATGCCGCTCGAGAATTCGAGGCCATCTTCCTTCGCCAAATGCTCAAGGACGCGCTCTCCCCCATGTTGCACAAGACCGAGGAGAACAGCTCCCTATCGGGCGACGTCTATCGCGACATGTGCAGTGATGTCCTGGCTAGAGAGGCCTCTTCCGGACCCGGACTGGGCATGGCCTCCATGTTAATTTCCCATCTTGATAAGAATGCCGGAGCGCCGGCCACCACCGCACCATCCATTTCAAAGAAAGCCTCCTCCCATGAATGACAAACCATGGCAGCCTGTTATCCAGGCCCTGCGCGCTGAACTCGAAGAGAACGGCGCCATGCTTGCCTTGATGAATGACCAGCAAACCCGCATCGTCAAGCGAGAGGCCGAGGAAGTCGCCGCGCTCGCGGAACAGATTGAGAGCCAGTCCACCATCCTGCTCGATCTGCGTCGGAAGCGGGAGCATTGCGTGAATACCCTTGGGCGGATGCTCCAACGACCGGGAGTGGCAACGCTCCAGGACTTGCTACCGGCGCTGCCCGAGGAAATAGCCCTGCTAGTCGGCGCACTTATACAGGAAATCAATCAGACGATAAGCTCCATGCGCCGTCGTTCTCGCCAGAATCATCTTCTACTCACCCGGCTGGTGGAGCTGCATCACATGGTCCTGCCCGCAATGCGCCCGGCAGCGTTTGCCAAGACCTACACGGCGCATGGGGCAGTACACTTCTCCCTCGTGGAGACTGCCAGCAAACATCAATTCACCGTTTAAAGGAATCTTATGGCAGGACTCATGGGAACACTTGGAACGTCAGTGAATGCGATTAAGGCGCACACTTCAGCCCTTGATGTCGCCGGGAGAAACCTGGCCAATGTAAACAACCCGGCCTATGCCCGGCAGCGCGTAGTGTTTGGAGACCGCGGCTCCATGCAAACCACCCTCGGGGCGCAGTCCCTTGGAGTCGAGGCAGTTGGACTCGCCCAGTACCGCAACGCCATGGTGGATAACCAGATAGTGCTGGAGCAGTTTAACGGCAGTTCCCTCGAGTCTCGCTCCCAGCTATTACATCAGGTACTCTCCGGGCTGGAAAACGGCTCACTCGCCTCGTCGTCCAGTGGCGTGGAAACCATTGGTGACACTCCCACGGCTCCGAAGGGATTACCTGATATACTCGATGCCTTCTTCAATGCCTGGCAGGACTTCTCCATTCAGCCCAACAACCCGGTGCAGAAGCAGTTCCTTCTGGACCGTACAGATGCACTTATCAACAAGCTCAATCTCACGGACTCGCGACTGGCGGATGTTGCCCTGCCAGCAACAGTTGTCCCCAACAGTCTGACCCGGCAGATCGACAACGACGTAAGCACGACCAACGGCCTGCTATCCAAGATTGCAGACCTTAACAAGCAGATCGGCTCCGCCGAGATTGGGAATATCGGCTCCGCCCTGGACCTTCGCGACAAGCGGCAGGAGTCCATCGAGTCCCTGTCCAAGTTAATAAACTTTACCAGCACCGAGCAGTCCAATGGCCTGGTGACTATCCAATTGCAGGACTCAACTAGCACCCAGGTTGATCTGGTGGATGGCGGGATTCTGACTGGTACGCTCAGTCGCAATGGCTCTGACTTCGAGTGGCAGCCCACCACCGGAAGCACCGTAACTCTCGATGTGACCGGCGGAAGACTCCACGGCGAAGTTCAAGCTGGGCTGGATGTACAGTCATTCCGCGACACCCTGGACAGCTTCGTCTCGAATCTGGTAACCAAGGTAAACACCGCCTACAACGCTACCACCAATGGCGACTTCTTCGCTGCGGCGGGCACCACGGCAGGGACGATAACCCGCACCGTCACCAGTGCCACCCTCCGCGCGGGTAACGTCGGCAACCCCAGCGGGGACAATTCCAACGCCCTCGCCATCGCCTCTCTCGCCGAGGATAATACGTTCTCTGGCGGTGACACTCCTGCCAACAATCTTAACCGCCTCATCTCCGGGTTCAGCTTCCAGGTGAATGATGTGGATAGCCGCCTCGAAGACAGCAACCTGCTCAACCAAACCTTCAAGACCCATCGCAACTCCTACAGCGGTGTCTCGCTCGATGAGGAAGCCTCGGACTTGGTCCGCTTCCAGCGCGCACTCCAGGCCTCATCCCGGGTGTTCTCCGTGGTGAACGAGCTCCTTGGCGATATCATAAACATGGGTAAATAACCTGGCTGACTTGCAGCCTCTATTCCTCCTCAAGCCATGCGCATAACCAGTAATACACTGACGGATCAACTCCAACTCCAGCTCCAGCGCCTGGGCCAGGACCAGAGTCGATACACCCAACAGATCGCCTCTGGCCAGCGGCTGCAGTCCCTCAGCGAAGACCCCTCCGCTGCGAATCGCTTGATGGACTACTCCAGCCGCAAGCGCATGGTCCAGCAGTATGATAACAATGCCGAGATGGCCAACCAGGCATCTGTTCTCAACGGCATGCATCTTTCCCAGCTCAAGAACATGAGCAACCGAGCCTACAATGTCGCAGTCGGTGCCGCCAGTCAGAACCCCGCTGAACGCTCTCTGTCGAGCGAGCAGATCAACGGCATTCTTGAGACCAGTCTCTCCCTGGTGAATTCCCGCCATAATGGCGACAACCTCTATGGCGGCTCCGAGTTTACCACCACCCCTTTCGCAGTCACCAGGGATGCCGGCGGAAAGATCACTGGAGTAACCTATAACGGCACCGCCGGATCCGCCCCCTCCATTCAGATAGGTGAGCAGCTCTCGGTCAGTCCATTAAACAACGGTGCAAAGAATTCCCAGTTGGCCGCATTCCTGAACAATCTGGTCGGCCTTCGAGATGCCATCTCAGCCGGTGATGTCACCCAAACGAACACCTTCCAGAACGGCGTGGCGGATAACGAGGATCAACTGCTCTTGATGGAGGCCGACAACGCCTCCGCCCAGTACCAGATACAAATTGCCCGCGAGTCGAACAGTGCACGCTTTAATCAGCTTGTCGATCTCCACGATCAGGATGCAGGCATCAATATGGCAAACACCATGCTGGCTTTGAAGCAGACTCAAATTTCCTACGAGGCCGCCCTGCAAGTCGCGGGGAGTATGAACCAGTCCAGTCTTTTAGATTACCTCTAACATCAACACTAATACGCAATGAGTACCCATGCCCCGGAGCTTGAACACATCGACGAACTCGCCACCAAGGCCGATAGCGGGGACATCGAGTCCTGCTACCAGCTCGGGTTAATCTATCTGGACGGTCGCTCCAGCAAGCGGGATTTACCCAGCGCCCTGCACTGGTTGGAGATGGCCGCCGAAAAGGGTCATGCAAAAGCCCAGACGAATCTTGGTGTCATCTACGCAACAGGCGCCGGTGTGGATGTGAACCCACTCGAAGCGCGGCGCTGGCTGGACCGCGCCGCAGAGCAGCACCAGGCGGACGCTCTTTTTAATCTCGGCTTGTTCGCCGAGGAAGGCTTCGGCGAAACTCGCGATATCCCGAAGGCCGTTACCTTGTATGCCGAAGCTGCACGTCTCGGGCACCCCGAGGCACAGATGAACTACGGGCTCGCTCTCCTCCATGGTCGTGGGGTCACTGAAGACGCACAGGAAGCCGTTCGCTGGTTCATGGCAGCGGCTGAGAAGGGCCTGGTTGAGGCCGTCCATAACCTCGCCATCTGCCTGGATGCTGGTATCGGTATCGACTCCGACCCGAAGCTTGCCCACGAGTGGTATGTCATGTCTGCCGAAGAGGGTTATCTGCCCTCGATCTATAATCTCGCGTATCATTATGAGAACGGACCAGACGGCTGGCCCCGCGATGTGGACAAAGCCAAGCAGCTTTATCAAGTTGCCGCCGCCAGTGGGCACGACGGTGCTCTCGATGCACTCGTACGCATCTCGCAGCTTAACTAGTCGATACTTTCACAACTCACTCCAATCCCCCGCCTCACCATGCAGCAAGACCAGATCATCCGTGCCGAAATATGCGGCGATGAGTTTTCCCAGGAGCTTGAGCGAGTAGCGCGGGAGGAGGCGCGTGGCCCCATTCTTGAGATCGGCTCCTCCAGCGGAGATGGTAGCACCGCCTCGCTTGTGCGCGGGCTGATGGAGAACCCGAACCACCCGGTTATTCACTGCATTGAGGCCAGTCGCGAGCGCTTCAAGCTCCTTGCTGAGCGCTACCGGGATAACCCAAGTGTCATTTGCCATAACACGTCCTCAGTCACCGAGGCGGAGATCATGTCAGCCGCCGATGTGCAGGAGCGCTACGTGCCCGGGCGCATCGCCTTCCCTCTGGAGACCATTCTCAAGTGGCGCGAGGAAGGCATCGACTACGAGAAGACCGCCGGAATACCCCAGGATGGTATTCGCAGGATAAAGGCTGCCTACGGTATCGAGCATTTCGATGTCGTCCTGATAGACGGCTCGGAATTCACCGGCGAGGCCGAGTGTGCGCTGATAGATGGTGCGCGCATCATCCTGCTGGATGATATCAACGTCCATAAAAACGCGCGAAACTTCGAGCGCCTCATGCGCGACCCGCGTTATCAACTCATCCGCAAGAACGAGAGCCTGCGCAACGGGTACGCTGTCTTCAAACGCCCGGACACCGCCCTCTCCATCCAGTTCTTTACCATAGTGCTAAACGGGCGCCCCTTTATCGAGGAGCATATCGAGGTACTTCGCGAACTTCAGATGCCCTGGCACTGGCACCTAGTGGAGGGCGTGGCCGACCTCGTAGGCGATACCGCATGGAGCCTGCCAAACGGCGCCACCGTCCCCGCAGACTTTCACCGCAACGGCCTGAGCATCGACGGCACCACAGCCTACCTGAACGCCCTACAAGCGGCTTTCCCGGAGAACATTACAGTCTATCGCCGCAGCGGCGGCGGATTCTTCAACGGCAAGGTGGAGATGATCCGCGCCCTCACGGCAAAGCTCACCGAAGAGTGCCTCCTCTGGCAGATCGACGCCGACGAGTTCTGGTCGCCCGCACAGATTCAGACCGTGTACGAGAACTTCCAGCGCGATGCCAGCCGCACCGCAGCCTATTTCTTCTGCGACTTCCATGTAGGCCCGGACCGCGTCACCAGCACCCTGCAAACGTACAGCAACAACATGAACGGCGAATGGCTCCGCGTCTGGCGCTTCCGCCCGGGCATGCAGTGGCTCGCACACGAGCCCCCTACCCTCGTCGCGTTCGACCTCGGGCCTGAGCCCGTGGATGTGGCCCCGGTACACCCATTTCTGCACTACGAGATGGCGGCCGCAGGCTGCGTCTTCCGCCACTTCGCCTATGTGGAAGAGTCCCAGTTAGCATTTAAGGAGCGCTACTACGGCTACAAGGACGCCGTACGCCACTGGAAGCGGTTGCAAGAGATAGATGCCCTGCCCTGCCAGTTAAAAACTTTCTTCCCCTGGGTAAAGGACGGCACCCTCGTGGACTATGCGGACAGCGGAGCCCCATCGATACGGCTCTCGCAGCGGCGCGAGGCCATTATCCAAAGCTCCGACTGCAACCGCATCGTTATCGACGGCATCTTCTACCAACGCTCCACCAGCAGCGGCGTTGCCCAGGTCTGGAACAGCGTTCTGGCCGAGTGGGCACGCACTGGTTTCGCCAAACAGATCATTGTGGTGGACCGCGAGTACACCGCGCCACGCATCCCCGGCATTGAGTACGTCGTGCTCCCGCGTCACCGTTATGAGACCATGGAGCTGGACCGCGACCGCCTCCAGCAGATCTGCGACTTCTACCACGCGCGCCTCTTCATCTCGACCTACTACAGCCGCCCCGTCAGCACCCCCACCCTCTTCTTCGCGCACGACATGATCCCCGAGCGCGGCTGGTTCAACCTGCGCGAACCCATGTGGGTCGAGAAGAATCTCGCCATCCAGCGCGCCCAGAGCTTTGTCGCGAACTCCCAGCAAACGCTCGACGACCTCCACCACTTCTTCCCCTACTCCGCCAAACGGCCAGCCACCGTCATGCACCTGGCCAGCCGCTTCAAGGCATCGGAGCCGCAAGCCGTAGCCTGGTTCCGCCAGCGCCACGGCCTCACGAAGCCCTACTGGCTCCTCGTCGGCCCCTCGCCGTACTATAAGAATGCCGACCTTTTCTTCAGCGCGTTTGAGATGCTCCACACGCGGCAGGCCTTCGATGTCGTCTGCGCCTCCGCCCACGGGCTGGATGCCTGGCGTGGCCGCGACTACGCCGTCCGCGAGTTCCGCATGAGCGACGCCGACCTCGCCTGCGCCTACGCCGGAGCCGTCGGCCTCATCTTTCCCAGCAAAATCGAGGGATTCGGTCTCCCCATCCTCGAAGCCATGGCCTGTGGCTGCCCCGTTCTCGCCTCAGACACCCCCATCCATCGCGAAGTCGGTGGCGACGCCGCCATCTACTTCAACCTCGACGATTCCAAGAGCCTAACCTCCTGGCTAGCCGGCATCCAGATGGGCCCCATCCGCGAAGAACGCATCAAACTCGGCCTCGCCCGCGCCGCCCGTTTCTCCTGGGAACACAGCGCCACCCAGTTCCGCCAATTCATCGAGTCACAGATGGGGAAGGCAGAAGGCAGGAGGCAGGAGGCAGAAGTTCCGGCATAGGTATCGGTACTGGCGAAGAATAGGCCACAAGCTGGATGAAGAGTAGTGCAAGCATCCTGCTTGCTCGGGAATGGGGGCTCAAGTTGGAAGCATGAGCTACTCTGATGACAGCAGGTCCACCCTCCGGCAGCTCTCCCCGCTGTTGCGCGAATGGTCCTTTCCGTGGCGGGAACGCTCGGTTCGTAATCGGGAGCGCCTATTCGGAGCCGTCACCGCACCTTTCAGATAAGGGACTGCTCTCTCTCGGTCTACAGGCACTCCTTTTTCATAAGGGAGCAGGCCTCTTTCATCCCGGAGCGCTTCGACGACACACAGGAACGCTCCTTCAACAGGCAGCAGTACTCCCACGACAGGCGGGAATGCTCCTACGACACGCAGGAACGCACCTTTCTCATCACGGAATGGTATTTTCTCATGCGGGAATACTCCTACGTCACGCGGGAACGCTCTTTTTCCATCACGAAATGGTCCTACGCCATGCCGAAATGCTTTTTATTCATCACGAAATGGTATTTTTTTATGCGGGAATGGTATTTTCTCCTGCCGAAACACTTTTTACTCATCACGAAATGCTTTTTACTCCTGCGGAAACGCTCCTACGCGCTGCCGTTTACCTTTTATTTACAGCGGGAACACTTTTTTCTCCTCCCGAAACGGTCCTACATCCGCGCGTTTACCTTATTTTAACAATGGATACACTATTTTCTCCCTCAGATGTGCTCCTATCTCCCCCGGATGCCATCCTTTCGGGAACATTTGCAGTTATTTCCGGCATAACGCGGGATCTGGGAGCGCCTTCCCCGGGAGTGCCTTCCGTGGGAGCACCCAACCCTGGGAGTGCCGACGGCCTCGTCGACCTTGATATTCGCACTGCCGACGGGGACGTCGGCGTTCCCAGCGCACACCTACCGGAGCAGCAGGCCCCTGTACCCAGGTGGAAGAAGATCGCCCACGCTCCGCTCAATCTATGCGGTTGCAATAGTCGTCAGAAACGGTTCCACCAGTGAGCGCAGGCGCTGGGGGATGCAGCCCACGATCAGGACGCCGTCGTCCGTCGCCTTTTCTTCGCGGACGCAGCCGTTGCTGTGCAGGCGGTGGATGATGTCGTAGCGCGAGTGGGGGATAAGGAGCTGGGTCACCACTCCGCTGCCGAGGGTGAGTTCGCTCAGAGCGGTAAGCAGTTCGGGTATGCCTTCTCCGGTCGCTGCGCTGATGGCGATGGACTGCTGATCGCGACGGTCGCGGAACTCGAGGTGATCGGACTGGTCCAGCTTATCGAGTTTATTGTGAATCGTCAGAATGGGCTTATGCTCGGCGCCCAGCTCTTTCAGAACATTGAGTGTGGTCTGTGCCTGCTCGGCGGCATCCGGGCTGGAGGCATCGATAACGTGGATAAGGAAGTCGGCCTGCACGGCCTCTTCGAGTGTGGCCTTGAACGCCTCGACGAGCCTGTGAGGCAAGCGCCGCACGAAGCCCACGGTGTCTGTGACCAGTAGCTTCTGACCATCCGGCAGGATGAGCTGGCGGGTGGAGGGGTCGAGCGTGGCAAAGAGTTTGTCGGCTACATAGACATTCGCCCCAGTGAGCGCGCGCAGGAGCGTGCTTTTGCCTGCGTTGGTGTAGCCCACAATCGCAGCGGTGGGCACGGGTATACGCTGGCGCAGCTTGCGCTGGGTGGCGCGCTGTTTGACTACCTCCTCCAGCTCACGCTTTAGCTTTGCTATGCGGTCGCGCGCCATCCGGTGGTCCAGCTCTAGCTGGGCCTCACCCTCGCCGCGCTGGGTGACACTGCCACCGCCGCGCTGGCGGGAAAGGTGCGACCATGCATTGCGCAGCCGTGGCAACGCGTATTCCAAGCGAGCCAGTTCCACCTGAAGATTTGCCTCCTTGGTGTGAGCACGACGGGAGAAGATATCCAGGATGACTTCCTGCCTGTCCATGATGCTCAGCCCGCACTCCATCTGCCAGTTACGCTGTTGGGCGGGCGCGAGGTCGTCGTCAAAGATGATCGTACCGCAGTCGAGTGTCTTCGCCAGTGCCATCAGCTCTTCGGCCTTTCCTGAACCAATCAGAAAGCGTGCATGAGGTTCGCGAAGGCGAACGAGTTGGGCATCGGCGACGACGAGACCGAGATTGGTGACGAGTTCCCGAAGCTCGTCAAGAAGGGTGGCCGCTTCCCCCATCGTATGTTTGGGGTATTCAATACCTACGAGCAGCGCCCGTTCGCCCTCCGGTGGTAATTCCAAAGATTCCAGCATATTATATTAGAGTAATGGCTTCCGCTGTTATTAGCAATTGCGGGGTCATCGTTTCGCTTCAAAGAGATCCCGAATAATGGAACGCTCTGGATGATGCGGATCGTGGAGTACAGCGACTGGCATCCCAGGGCGGAGTCCTTTGGTGCGTTTTGTTCTATGTACCGGGCACCAGTCGTTGAATTTCTGGTCACCTACGCGATAGGAGTATTCCAACCGGGCGCGATCCTTCACGAACTGCAATCTTTCCACGCAGCCTTCAGCCAGCATCCCGGATTTGAAAAACTCATTGATGCGCAGTACCCGCCAAATGAGTACTGCCGCAGGCATAAAGCTTATCATTAAGTGAAAAGCCAGTGGCAGCCCCACCAGTACGGCAGGTAGCCAGAGGATAACCAGTGAGAGTAAGGAGAACAGACTGGGAAAGTCATTCAGTATAATCTTCGAGATTGAGGGTTTCATAAATTGCTCTGTTTCTTACGAGCACTGGCTCAGGTTGGGCAGTGATTACTTACGCGAATGGGAAGACTGGACTTTATCCACGGGCACATCCTTGCCGAGACGAAGTGATGGGGAGTCCACTATGATTTCCGGGTACAGGGCGGCAGGAAGCGTACTCTCGATGGAGACTGTGCCCCTGGGGACGAGTAACCGTATTGATTTGAGGTGGTTGATATTAACGGTGGCTGTGATACCGCCCTCGATTTCGGTGGGCAAGCCTTTTGGATGCCACCGCATATGGTAGAGACTGCCTGGGGTGTTTGCGACGTTGCGCATGGCTACCCTGCTACCCGGGATGCCAAATCCTTTGAATCGCTCCTCATAGTGGATCAATTCACCCTCGTTGATGAGTGACAGGGCGAAGTCACCGTCTGTGACTTCGAGCACTATCTCTGTGGGTTGCCCACCGATACTTCCCACCGCAATGGCGGCGGAGAAACGCTGCTCAAACGGAATGAAAAACACCACTGGCACCAGTAGAAGCAGTGAAAGTCCGGTAATAGCGAGAGTCCAGCGAGTGCGCTTACTGAGTCGGCGCGGGGTCTCTGATGATACCTTTGCAAAGCGTTCCGGCTGCTCTTCGCGCTGGGGAATGCGTACGATCCCGTAATATGCGAACATGACTGCACCGACTGTAATGAAGCAGGCCCAGAGCACGTCGGACAGGTAGTGAGCCCCCGCCACCATCCGCCCATAGCCCATGAGGAACCCAAGGGCAAAGGTAGCAAGTAACGCCAGTATCGACAGAAGCCGGTGGCGCCTTCTGAGCAAGAAGTAGAATACAACAGTAACAAAGCCCACGCTGCAATGCCCACACGGGAAGGACTTGCCCTCCGGCCCTATTTCGAGCGGTGGCACATACGGCTGCGTACCACCAAACTGCTCAATATTCCGTGGGCGCGGACGCTGCCAGTTGTCCTTAAAGACCGCGTTAATAAGCAGCCCTGGCCCGAGAAGCACACTCAGAATTATAAACACCCCATACGCCCTCCACAACCGCTTCTCCCGGCGGACCAAACTGGCGATGATTAGCCCCAGCCCGGCCGCTCCAGTTAATGCGGTGATCCAGGGCGCACCGCGATAGAAGCATTGCCAAAGCCACAGCGACTCCATCGGCCATTGGCTATGCGCATCGTTGGCATCGTAGAACTGGGAAGCCACGTTGACATCCATTGGAGTCGTCCAAAAGAACCAGGTGGTGGCAAGCATCGCAACTAACAGACAGATTGCTTCCGCAATCCAAGTCCTGCGGTAACTGGTTTCGAGTAGAGGCTTGCTCATCAAACGCGATTGGTCATGGGTGGTCGGGACTGGGCTGTCGCTTCGGGTTGCCCGTGGATTTAGTCACGACGTTTTCAGGTGTGGTGTGTGGTGGCAAGCAAATGCGCGCGTTCGGAAGGCAGGTTGAACAGGGACGAGGTATCCTGATGTGGGGGGGAAATAGGATCCTAAAGAAGAGGAAAATGGAGTGTGCCGACCAGGAGCCCTTCCCAGGATGCTGCGGGCATCCCCCGGACTTTAGCCAATTTTGCGAATCCTTGAATGCCCCGGAGGGGCATAATGTCGGTAGAAAACACAGCCTTTAAATCCCTGCGTCCCGTCGGGACGCAACCACCCGCCTTCGATGAACATTGTAGCGGTTGTGCTTGGCATTACGACTGTTACTTCACTACCCACGTTCCGTCCCTCCGGGACGGGGTGTGTTATGATGCCTGTTTCTACCAACATTGTGTCCCTCTGGGACACATCCGTCCCAAAGGGACGGTATGCATCTTAGCCCCAGCTTTCAGCCTGGGGTAACGGTATATTAAGTAACACAAGTCCCGTAGGGACGGCTGAAGGGTTTTACGTTTGCCATACGGGATAGGGAAACATTCTCACCGGCTCGTTTGATGACATCCCTTCAGCATTCCCCCAGGTTAAAACCTGGGGCTAAGATGCAGGTCGTCCCCAAGGGGACTACATTGTTCCCATACCGGGGATGAGGTAAAGCATGGTAATGCACCTATTGGCCAAACTCCAGAGGATGCCACCCTGCATACACGAAATCGATGCATAAGGTATTCGACCCCGTGCAATTACGACCCCGTGCAATTACGGCGCGGGATCTAGGGACAGAACTGCCCCGTCCTGAGGGCCACCGAGTACTACGTAGTAGGGGTAGAAACCTACTCCTGCATAGCCCCAGTGTTCGCGACCGAAATGGAAGAAGTAGTAGCCTGCTTCATTTTTCCCCACGACATATATCCATCCCCCACGGTCATAGAGATAGAGAAACGGGTAGAACCCGTCGTAGATGTAACCAAGGTTAAAATTGTATTTGAAGCCATTGCCCAAATCGTAGGTGGTTGAACTTGTTTCGGTGATGGGCACTTCATTCAAACTGTCGAACTGAAAACCGCCCGGCAACAAGTCGGACTTCTTACCAACTGCGCCAAAGGCATAGAGAATATCGCCACGAGTCTGAAGCTTCACGGGGGCATCATTGTAGGCAAAGACCTTGATGTTCGGAGAATACTCGGTGTCGATCGCGCCTGAGGCCTTCAATCGGATAATCCCTGAGGTCTCCCTGTTCCCATAGGTAGTGAAATTACCAGCCGCATAAATCCGCCCGTAATCATCAATGGCAAGGCTCTGCACAGTCGTATTTCGCACAAAAGGACTGGGTGTCACAGCGGGGTCGGCGGGCATCGAAAAGCTGGTGTCAACAGAACCATTGGCAAACAGCCGCACGATGCCATTGGTGGAGTGCCCATTGACCTGACTAAAATTACCCGAGACGTAAACTGTGCCCTCGGGGGCCTCCCTCGCATCGGTGATAGCCGTGCTGTTGTAGAAAAAGGCACCGCTCAATGGCTGCACGCTTTGTGACTTCACCGGGTCAAACACCGTGGGAAAGGATTGGGATGGAATGCTCGTGCCGATGCCAGGGGGATTAAAACCGGCGTCAATCTCTCCTGTGGGGAGCAAGCGAAGCAGTCGGCATTCGCCATCCGTCTGGTTGAGGATCGCGTATAGGCGGCCATTGGCGGTGATTTGCGCGATATGGATGCCACCGACTTCGATCCGGTCGATATCGTTGTTTGCATTTCGGGTAACGTACCCAATCTTGCTGGAGAGATTTTGTGCGAGGACAAAAGTGGTATCCTGGTCACCAGTCTGCATTAGCCTGATTACGGGGCTGGACAGGCCATCAACAACGGACTGTGCACCTCCGGAATATACCAGATAGAGGCTGCCATCGGGTGAGCTGGCTATAGTGTTATAGCTCTTCAACAGTGTCTCCTCATTGGCCACCTCAAACGAGTCATCCAGAACAGCGTTGGCATTGATTCGCCCGATACCTGAACCCTTTGTGCCGGTAGGTGTGGTGTAGTTGACCAGACCGTAGATACTGCCATTCGGCCCGGGCGTGATAGCTCCGTAGTTGATCAACTCAGCTTCCGGCAGGACTTCTTCGACATGAAATTGGTTGGGTGAGAGATTGCCATCCGCCTCCAGGTAGGTGAAAAAGCGTATCTGCTCCGAGCCATAGCGATTAAAGGCACCCGCAATAGCCACTCTCCCATCACCAAGTAGTACTGCGCTGGAGGGAAACCGCGCCACTCCGAAGCCACCAGGATTAAAGGCGGAGTTCAGTGTGCCATCGGTTTTGATGGCTGCAATACCTCCTACTGGTTGCCCAGATACGGATGATACTCCGGGAACGTAGATGTGCCCATTACTTCCCATGCTAAGCCAGAAGGCTTCCTGATCAAAGACGGGTGTAGGCCAGGTCGTGTCGAGGGTACCATTGGCCAGAAAGCGCCAGATACGATCCGAGACAGCATAATAGGAACCGTCAGGATTCATGACCATGGCTCGCGGACGCACGCCGACTCTTATGCCCAGATCTGAGTAGAGTTTCAGCCGTGGATAACTCGCATCAAAGTTGCCTTGCGGATTAAAGCGGATACTCCCAAAGCGGACATTGTTGGAGACGCCTGCGCCAACATAGAAGTCGCCCACGAGGACGGCACTTCCGTCAGGTTGCAATCCTATCCCGCGCACCTGATTGCTGTAGAATGGCTGCGAAATGGATGCAGAGGCCATGTAACTGGTATCCAGCGTGCCGCTTGGTGTGAGTCGGGCAAAGTTCTGGCGAGGCTGCCCGCCGATGGTATTAAAGTAGCCGCCAATATAGATGTTACCAGCAGCATCGAGCACAGGGGGAACAAATAGAATCGCTCCCGCGTCCATCAGTTCCACTGGAGTAAAGCTGGAATCTACTGTCCCGTCCGCATTTAACCGTAATAGCAAAGGGTTGGGCACGACTCGTATCAAGTCAGAAGGCGGAATAGACAGACGAACATCAACCACGGCGACGAGGATTTTGTTATCCGGCTGCACGGTGATAAAGCGGATGTTTCGGTCATAGGCTGAAAGAGTGAAGGTCGAATCTATTTCTCCACTCGGCAAGGCTCGTACAACAGTCGCCACCCCTGCACGTACTCCGGCAACGATGACATTGCCAGTGCTCTGCCGCGCCATGGTGCTGACTGAGTCCAGGTAGCCCCGCAGATTAAAACTCTCATTCAGGTTTCCATTTGATTCCAGTAGCCGGATGGGAGCGCCTGCAAAGCTCCCATTCACGATATCCACTGGCTGGAAATAGGCATAGAGTGCGCCCTCTCCATCGTGGAAGGTACGCTGAGGTCCGCTTGCGGTGAGGGGCGTGGCCGTTTGCCAGTAGAGGTTGCCCGCACTGGCGACACTGGCTGTCACTATAGCGGTCAGGAACAGTAGTCCCCTTGTGATGTTCCTTATTAGGCGTTCGTTAGTTGGCATATTTCGCAGGCTATCGATGATTAGTTAACTGAAATTGGTGCATTAACTAATTATCCATGTCCTGAGCAGTGACAAATCCAAGGAATAGAATACACCGTGGCTGATGCTGGAGTATACACAATATAATAACTGCTTATATGTGAAAAGGCAGGGTGTATGAATAAACAGAGACAGGGTCGCTTCCGAAAAAGCGACCCTGTCTTGTAGTGCCCTATTCTATCCTATGTATCCTAGTGATCCTATTCTATTCATTCAGGATTCCTATGAACCCTTTCTAAGTACCCCTTACAATCTATACATTTCTATCTCTATCCAAAGGTAATAGGACATAGGAGCCGGTAGTGTTACCACCACTTGGGGTTTGCTGCCATCCAGTTGAGAGTGGCGTCATACTTCGGGGAGGAGGTTTGATCGACATGCTCCAGCAGTCCCCAGGTTCCCCATACGCCATACTGTCCAATGCTTGAGAAGTGCATGAAAATCTGGCCACCATTGGAGCGCCAGGTATTCAAGTACTGGGTGTAGAGAGTCCCCATGCGTGCATCGCGGCTGGCAGCAGTCCAGATCGGCTCAATCGTGGTATTGCCATTGGGCTGAAGGTGCTGGCCGCCTTCGTAGGCAACAAGAACAAGCTTGTTCCCGCGGTCGTTATTGGGCAGTGCATTAATCAAGGTATTATGCCACTGCATCATGGTGGGCACATCCGTCGTTATGGATGTCTGGCAGGCATCGAGGGTGGCGGTTACCGAACTGCTGATGTTATTCGAGTTAAAGTACGGAGCGATGGCAATGGCATCGAAGTACGTACCCGTCTTGCGCCCGTTGAGTGTCATGTTATTCAAGGCTTCATTCGCCTGCCCGGCATTACCGTAGCCCGCCTGGGCACCGGCAACGCGAATGAGCCGCGACTCTGCTCCAGCAAATGCCACGCGCCAGATTTCCATGACTTGAGCAGCCTTCTTGCCGTAGTACTGGTAGGCATTGATGCCTTCCGCGGTGCCTTGCGAGGCGCACCACTGTGCCTGCCCGAAGTCCCAGTTCCAGCATTCATTCGAGAACTCTACATACACGGAGAGGTCTGAGCGCAGATTCGCACGAACATAGTTGGCGAAGTTCTGCACATACTGGTCGGTGGCAAGGTGTGGCATGCAGAACCACGGATTCGTGCCGGTGCGATTACACAGGTCCACCATGGCTTCCATGGGAATATGGTTCCAACTAGCTCCGGACCACGTGTAGAAGCTCGGGGTGATGCGGGTCGCCCAGTTACCGGCCGCGCTCCAGTTCGTGTTCATCATGTCCATGAAGCGGATGGAGTTAAACTTGCTGACTATCCGGCTGATGAAAACGGGGTTCCATGGGTCGCTCTGGTAGTTGGCTTCATAGTTCGTCTTCATAAGACGCACATTCCGGATATGATTCCCCGACGTGGTGGCAGTAATTGTCATGGTGAGGAAGCCGCCATTATAGGTGAATGTAATGCGACCGGCAGTCTTTACCACACTCGTCACATCGCCACCGATGTCGATGTTTCCGCTGCCATCGTACAGGCAGACAAAGGCACCCTTATCCTCAGTGCGTGAACCGCTGCGGTCCCAGAGCATCTGGGCTGTACCACCACCAAGATTAGTGGGCCAACCATTGGCATCCAATGTCATCCCTGCTGGTGTCCCGGGGTATGTGGGATACGAGGCGTTGTTCCATGTACGACCGAACTTTATCCAGTCCTTATAAAACAGTTCTGGGCTCCAGTCATTAATACCATTGAGGTTGATACCCATGGGAAGGTTTGGCCTGGTGGCAGAACCACTGGAAGTCGAAGAGCTAGAGCTGCTCGAGCTTGAGCTAGAACTGGAACTGGAGCTACTCGAACTGGAACTCGATGAGGACCCACCCGAAAATGGTGCCAGCACGGAGCCCGGGATTACTTCCGAGGGAGCTGTAGTAGCCTGCCCTGGCCGCGCCCAACCAACGGCGAGATTGTCCCCACCCGTACCTTCTTTCTGTAGGGCTTCTACGTAGTAACTCTGCCCGGCAGTGAGGCTGATGGCAGCAGACTTTTGCCCTGCTTCTTTCGTCCATTCGCGACTGCTAGTCCAACCGGTGACTTGAGCAATCTTCACCTTGCTGGTGGCTTGGTTATTGGTAGAGAGCCACAGTTCCGATGCATCGTCGCTGGCTATCCAGAACGTATAACTACCAGTAGTGGGTGCCACAATGTACCCGCGCACACGGGTTCCATAATTATCCGCCCAGTCCGTGGGAGCTTCGAATGAAGTGAGTGTACCCGTTTGATTCGGTGTATTTGCAACCGGGATCGCGGAGACTGCAGTCCCGGAAATTCCAGTCCACACTTCACGGGAGATAGTTCCTGTCGCCATACCACTACTCGAACTCGAACTACTCGAACTACTGGAACTACTCGAACTCGAACTAGAACTGCTGCTCGAACTCGACGAACTCGAAGAGCTGGAACTGGAACTCGAACTGCTGGAACCACCAACTATGCCGATGACTTCGATGTCATTGTTCGCACCGGAGACGCCGCCAAGCCCGCGGTCAACATAGCCATTCGTGTAAGCGCCATAGAAGAATATCCGGAAGGTAACAGTGCCCGAGGTGCGGTTTTGCAAGGCACTAACACCTGTCGTACTTACTGTGGAAAGAGCGCCTGCCCAGCCACTCGCTGTAGCACCACTTCCGAGGCTGACTCCAGCCGTGGCAAAACCATCCAGCGAGTACTCGAGCGCCCACGATGCATTCCCATCCTGTGTATAGGTATAGAATCTGACGGTGCTGATAGATACCGTCTGCCCGCTTACCGGTGCAGCAGTAAACTGTACGTAGTGGTTCTTCGTCTTGGCATCGGTCAGGGCAGGGACTGTATTTCCTGCATGGTAGTTGAATCTACCAAAGGTTGGGTCGATATAGGAAGCTTCACCGGGACTGAATCCGGCACCGCGAGCCAGAGTGGAGTTATTCACACTGGCATGCTTGGCGGTCTGTGTCACAGATACAGCAGAGCCGTCATTCGTACCAAAATCCCAACTGAGCAAGGTAGCACTCGTACCACTCGAGCTACTGGAACTACTGCTGGAACTTGAGCTTGAGCTGCTTGAGCTTGAGCTACTTGAGCTGGAACTGCTGGAACTTGAACTGCTGCTGGAGCTGGACGAACTCCCCCCGGTGAACGGTGACAAGACCGAACCTGGAATGACTTCCGATGGCGCAGTGGTTGCCTGACCGGGCCGTGCCCAGCCGACCGCCAGATTATCGCCTCCGGTTCCTTCTTTCTGTAATGCTTCAACGTAGTAGCGTTGACCTGAGGTCAGGGAGATAGCCGCAGACTTTTGGCCCGTTTCTTTCGTCCACTGGCGACTGCTGGTCCACGTCGCGACTTGGGCAATCTTCACCTTGGAAGTCGCTTGATCATTGGTTGAAAGCCACAGTTCGGATGCATCATCGCTCGCGATCCAGAACGTATAGCTGCCAGTGGCAGGGGCTGTTATGTAGCCGCGCACGCGAGTACCATAGTTATCCGCCCAGTCCGTCGGCGCTTCAAATGAAGTCAAAGTGTCGGTTGTATTAGCCGTTGTACCCACCGGAATGTTTGCTACAGCCGTGCCGGTGACACCGGTCCATACCTCGCGGGAGATTGTGCCTGTGCTACCGGAACTAGAACTTGAACTTGAGCTGGAACTGCTGCTCGAACTCGAACTAGAACTCGAACTGCTGCTCGAGCTTGAACTCGAACTTCCGATCAGCGTCGGTGTGCATACCAGTGATCCGAAAAGGCTCGGGTCCGACCAGTTGTTTGCACCACCAGTCCAAACTACTTGGCTTATACGGCCAGTGCCACCATCACGGTCATTGTTGCCGATATCGAAACCAACAACGAGATTGTCCACTGCTGTTAGTGCGAGATTGCTCCACGGGATGAAGAACTCTCCCGTGTAGCCACCGGATACAGCGGCGAAACCCTTGGTGATACCAGCAGCGTTGCCATTAACGAATTGGGCACCGGCATAGTTTATGACGATTTGGCGGTCATCGCTGTTGTATATAACCTCTTCGTTGTTCTTTCCATCTATATAGATTTCTATCGAATCATCCTCCCAGGGATTGGTTACCCCAGCGGTGGCAGTAATGGTAGCATCAATCACCCGTGTTCCCACATAGAGACCGCTTGCGTTCCAGACTGCACGCCAGGTCACGGTATTGTTGTGGCTGGTTCCACTGGTCAGCTTCGTAGCGGTCTGATCCAGCGTACTCCAAAGTGTTTCGGAGAGACTTCCATCGACCGTGGGTGCAGTGGCGGCTTTGCTGATAAGAATAGTACCGGCAACGGGTGCGCCTACAGTCAACGTTAGTGAACGCGTGGCGCTGTCTGGTGTAGCGTCGCTGTCAGTTACACGATAAGTGACTGCGAAGGAGCCTTCAACTCCGGGGCTACCGCGTAGAATACCGGTAGTTGTGAGTTCCATGCCCACAGGCAGACTGCCACTGGCAATACTCCATGTTATGGTGCCGTCACCACCCGTTGAGGCGAGTTGCTGGCTGAACCATTTACCGCGATTGGCTGCATTCAGCGCGCTGGTGGAAATGGAAGGAATGCTGTCTGCAGTTATGGCGATGGATAACGCCCTCGTGGCGGTCCCAGAAGTGGCATCCGTCACACGCACCGTGAAGTTCGAAGTTCCAGAGGCACTCGGAGTTCCGCTAATCGTGCCGCCCGAAGATAACGACAACCCTGCCGGAACTGTGCCACTGGCCAGACTCCACGAATAGGGTGTGGTACCATTTGCGGCGGCCAGTGCAGTGCTGTAAGACTGGCCCTGCGTGCCACCGGGAAGGCTGCTGGTGGTGATAGAGACTGGCAGACCGCCCCCGCTGACACCAGACAAGGGATGCGTACTCACCACCTGCCAGACTGCGTTCTGGATGATGGTCACGATATTGGCCGGTATGGTACCGTACTGCGAGGGAACGGGCAGCCCATTGGGGTTATCCTTGAATAGAGTCGCATAGTAGGTGCACCCTACCACGTACGAACCGATGTTATTCAAGTGAATGCCATCGGCATACCATTGATAAATGTCCGTATAGCCGGGAACTTGGCCTGCGGCCATGCGCTGGTCCAGTTCGTACAGGACATGACCGACCGGTACCATAAGCACAGGCTTGGTCAGCCCGAGGTTTGCACCGCGCAGCGTGTTCGTGAGCTGTACGAAGTAGTCTCCCCTCTCCTCCTGCCCATAAGTACCGACAGTGTATGGTTGGGTCCAGTAGGCACTGAATTCACCCCGTTCCTGGCGTGGCCAGCGCGCATAGACATAGACCTGGGTATTGGCTGTATTGAAGGCACGTTGCTTAATCAGATTTACGTACCGAGTGGAGTAATCCTGATCACTGGCAAGGTCCCGGTCAAAGGGTTGAAGTGAGAGCACGTCCCAATCATAGTTGGGCAGGGCATTCGGGTAGTAGCCGTAAGGGGTTTCCTGAAACCCATCTGCCGGGTGGTCCCAAATCCACTCCAAGGGGGCACCGGGGATCATGTGCCGACCGTAGGGCATGGTGTGACCGCGACTTTGTGCGAGGGCAGCGAGTCCGGCATAGTTGATTGTATCCGTAACACTGTTTCCGATGAAGTACGTCTGCTTATTTACAGCAGACGCTGGGACGGCGGCGAGCAACGACAGTATGCCGGCAGCCATCAGAGTGACTTTTCTGATATGTATCATATATGGAGTATCTTGCAGGTTAGTAGTGAAAACGTCTGACGCGGAGTATGCTGACCACTAAATACGATTGACCGGCAGAGACAAAGCACGCATTTATTAATCCGTATTAAGTGGCTTGGATAAACGGCACAGCGACTACCCCTGTATGCGGCCTACCCAACGAGATATAGCAGAACGACTGGGCATCAGCCAGGCTACGGTATCCTTAGCCTTGCAGAAGAGTCCAAAGATAAACGCCGAGACAATTCAGCGGGTACTGGATGCTGCAGAGGCTATTCATTATCAGCCCGACCCAGCACTCCTGAACATGTCCGCCTATCGTTGGCCGGAAGAACGCAAACCACTGGAGCATCGGATCGCCTTCATCTACTTCAAGTCGGCGCTTGAATTACAAGCATTCCCGGCAGCGAGAGAACATGCAGCCAAAATGGGCTATCAACTCGATTGCTTTGAAATCCCGCTGGAGCACAATCTCCATCTTCTGCGCATGCTCTACCATCGGGGTTATGAGGGTGTCGTTGTGGGCAATATTCAGGACCCTTATGCCCCGCTGATGACCAACCAAGACTATGCGCTACTCCCCTGCGTTGCCTGTGGGCATGGTGTCTATGTCCCTCCGATACATCGTGTTGCGATGGACTGGTTCAGCGCCGTGCGCCTGGCTTGGGGCAAGTTGCGCTCCCTCGGGTACCGCCGCATCGGAGCGATCCTCTTTACTCACTCTCCACCCGTACCTGATGATGCCTTTCGTCACGGTGCGTTGCTCTATGAACAGAGCCTCTTGCGCGTACCAGAAGAGATCATCCCCCCACTGCTGGATATTTCCATCAGTGATAATGATGCCCATAAGATTTACCTACCCTGGATGCAGGAGCATCGTCCTGACGCAGTCCTGGCATTCCATGAGGGCGTGCTCTGGTACCTGCAGGAGTATGCGAAGTACCGCATTCCAGAGGAGCTTGGAGTTGCTCTCCTTCAACGCGACACCAATTACAACGCCAGTGGTATCGAGTTCCATGGTGAAATCCTTGGGCGCGCCGCGATTGATTTGCTCGATAGCAACATCCGCCATAACAGGAAGGGCCTGGTGGCTAATCCCACCATAAAGACGGTTATCCCTGATTGGATTGATGGAGACACAACACGGCTAAGAGCAATTGTCAGCCACTCAGATGGCACGAATCTTAAGCCATCCGAAGAAGTGGTGAGCAACTTAAGGACACCCTTTCCGCCAAAGTCACAGGCGCGATAGAGACACGGCACATATCCGTATGCTGTATTGCACGAGGGATTCTTGTATGCTCTCTCTCTTCACTATTTCTCAAAATGAAAACCTGGCCATTCGACATAGCACCCATGACTCCAGTCATAACAACCCGCCAAGTCCTCGACGACGGACTGCCCATTTTGGTGGTACTTCATTTTCTTTCGGACGGCAGTTGGGGTTTCCTTTGCGGCACTGCAGACCTGGAGGAAGATGGCGAAGAAGTACCGCTGCTAGAACTAGTTAATCTGGACCGCACTTTGTTGAAAATTGCGGACTTGCCACGCGGATGGAAAGCTTGGAGACCGGCGCGAGGCAAACCCTGGAACAGCGCGATCAATGACGCGGATACTCTTGTTGAAACCATCGGCGATACAGAATAATGCCGTTGACGGGTACGTACACAGATTACGGACCTATAGCCCGCTCCTCAATGCTCCCAATAATAAATAACTAACCCAGGGCAGTTGTCTGCCCTGGGCTGGTTAGGTAATTAACCGCCGGTGCCTGCGTAGTGCAGCTAGCGGCGGAATGTGCGGCTGCACATTACTACTTCTTACTGGCTGCTTTCTTGGCTGGTGCTGCGGCTTTGACGGGAGCTGCTTTGGCAGGGGCGGCGACTTTCGCGGGAGCTGCTTTCGCGGGAGCTGCTTTGGCCGGAGCTGCTTTGGCAACAGGTGCTGCGACCTTCGCGGGGGCGGCTTTGGCGACAGGTGCGGCAGCCTTGGCAGGTGCTGCCTTGGCGGGAGCCTTTACGGCGGCTGCTTTGGTGGCAGGAGCTTTAGCGGCGGCCTTTGCGGGTGCTTTGACAGCAACGGCTTTAGTGGCGATCTTTACTGCGGCGGCTTTGGTGGCCGGTGCCTTTTTAACAACGGCTTTCTTGGCCGGAACTTTCTTTGTGACTGGCATGGGTACTCCTTGATTAGTGTTTGTTTTGTTGAGAATGCCTTGCGGCGGGTTATTCGGGAGGGACTCAAGTGCAGCACGGAGCAGTTCGCCCACACTGGCATTCTTATCCCGCGAAATTATTGAAAGACTATTGCGCACACTGGCCGGTATCCGCACAGATAACTGACAACGGGATGGCTCCACCGGCTCGTAGCTATCAAAGTTAAATTTGTTGATGGCGAAACGAATTACCTCGCTCACAGTTCCCGCACCCGTGTTGTGGCGAAAGCGCTCGATGCGTTCCTGCAGTGCACTGCTGGTCTCAAAAGTAAGCGGAACTGATCTGTCTTCGTTAGTTTTTACCATGTTGGATTTTATTATCCCGTGTCGTGCAAAATCAATGACACCGTATTTAACTTCACGTGAAGATACTATTCGTCAACTAAAGCGCAATGGAAAACTTATCATTTTCATCTCTTTTTTGTGGTTCCCGCATTTCCCGATGATAATTAGACAACCGTTTGTAAGCACCTCGAAGCAGAAGAGGAAATAAACGTATGGAAATACACCAGGGAATGCTCTAGGGAATCATTTCGCCACATGCGGGGTCCACACCATTTCACCGTTTGACACTCGACTGCCGGTGTCCCTGCCCCCCAAGGCAGAATTTGGATAACGTCAAACATCCTGAAGTCATGTGATATTGAGATGAGCCCTGTTTGCCATCAAGAGCGCCCTCGGCACGCACTAGCCAATAGCCTGACCCAACGGCCCAGGTTTAGACCATAACAATGCCGTGAGCGCTGAAGGCGCGGTCTAAGGAGGAGATGGGCTTCAATCCCCTGGTGCCGCACTTTCAGCGCTCCCGATCCTTATGTATATCGTTTTACCTGGGCCGTTGGCCCGGGCTGGTATGGGGTCGCGCCGTTGGCGCTGCATGGAGCGCATAGCACCTATAATACGGCCCTCTTGGGAACATTCCACTTCCCCGTACTCTCCGGGAATCGCCGGGTGGCGATGTGATAACTCCACGATGCATGCAGGATTCTCTTTACACGATCAGGCATCACGGGTTACATCCAATGAATACCCTTATCATCCCCATGGCAAAAGTAGTACTGGAAAATCTCGTCAAAGTATTCACCGATGGACGCAATCAGAATGTGCGTGCTGTCAATGGCATCAACCTCACCATTGAGGATCGTGAGTTCATGGTACTGGTGGGTCCATCCGGTTGCGGCAAGTCCACAACGCTTCGCATGATTGCCGGACTCGAGGAGATTAGTGCGGGTAACATCAGCATAGGGGATCGACTGGTAAATGCCATTGCACCGAAGAACCGGGACATTGCCATGGTCTTCCAGAACTATGCGCTTTATCCCCACATGTCGGTCTATGAAAACATGGCGTTTGGGTTGAAGCTGCAAAAGGTGCCGGGAGATGAGATTAAGCGTCGCGTGCAGGATGCAGCGGAAATCCTTGGCATACAAAGTCTGCTGGAGCGCAAGCCGAAGGCACTCTCCGGTGGGCAGCGTCAACGTGTAGCCGTGGGGCGCGCAATCGTTCGCAAACCGAAGGTCTTCCTCTTTGATGAGCCGCTCTCGAACCTCGATGCCAAGATGCGCGTGTCCATGCGTACAGAGATATCAAAGCTTCACGCACGCCTGGCAGCCACCATGATTTACGTGACCCACGATCAGGTGGAGGCGATGACCATGGGTGACCGCATTACCGTAATGAAGGATGGAGATATCATGCAGGTTGCCGAACCGTTGGAACTCTATAACTTTCCAGACAATATGTTTGTCGCCGGTTTCATTGGCAGCCCTCCGATGAACTTCTTTAAGGGCAGGCTCGCTCGAACAGGTCAGCAGGTTTTCTTCACCGAGGACAATGCCAAGGGGCAACCCATTCGCGTGGCGTTGACCGATGCGTTTGCTCGCGTCGCAAACGCCCATGCGGACAAGCCCGTAGTCCTTGGCATCCGTCCAGAGGACATCAGTGATGCCTCGTTGGTGTCGAATCCCAATCCCGACCACATCATCACTGCAAGTGTCGAAGTGTCTGAACCCATGGGGGCAGAAACCTATCTCTATCTCGACACGGGCGCGAACTCATTCATCGCTCGCGTGCGCAGCGGCGACCGCTACGAAATCGGAAACGGGATGCGGCTTCATTTCAATCTAGAGAAGGTGCATCTCTTTGACTCCACCACAGAAAAGGTGCTGAAATGAGATGAGATAGAGGGATGCGTAGGGTCCTATTTGTCTTGCGGCCTTTCATGACCCTACTGACCCTATTGACCCTATTGACTACCTATTCAGACGCTTCTTGCCTTCCGCCTTCCGCCTTCCTTCTGCAATCCGCAATCTGGAATTTGGAATCTTCTGCCCTCTGCCTTCCGCCCTCCACCTCACTTAATCAAAATAGATGAAGGCATCACGCGCTGGAGTATCTGATGGCAATGGCGTTCCCACGGTAAATAACTCTTTGCCAAACTCCTGGGCGACGGCTGCTGCAATGACCGTAAAGCGAGTCTTTGCCCGGGTGCGCTCATCAATTAAGTCGATGGTTTTCACAATCCAGGTCTCCCCGGCTTTTTTGAAGGATAAGATGCGAAAAGACTTCATCGGTTTTCCTGACCCATCAAGCGTTTCAGCGCGCAACAAAGCATTGAAGTCCGCATCGACGGTGACGCGAACCGCAGCAAGATTTGTGGGCAGCAGTGCCCCTTCTGGCGGGTAGAGGATGAAGGTGTAGGCAGGCCGTCCCTTCACTCGTTCAGAGCCTTCATAGACGAAATCCTTCCAATAAATAAAGGGCATCTGCAGCTCAAAGGGCGTAAACTGCATACTCCCCATGAGTGGATGCGTGTAGTCCGTCTGAGTTAGTGCAACCGGCGTAGCCTCTTTATCGGCGAGGATGCGCCACATCTTGGGCGCGGGCCCGTTCTGGACGAGAAATTCTACGCGCTCCGCCTCCTTAAAGAGTGCGATACGGGTTACTGGCCCTGCTGCCTGCCATGACCCCCAAAGCTGTCCACGAAAGAATTGGTTGGGGCCTTGTGCCGGGGTGTCGCGCAGCTCGAAATGGAAACTGTAATCACCCGCAGGATGCGCATTGCGGAATTTTTCCATCACCGCCTGCCCTTCAGCCAGATTGAGCTGGGCCGGGTTGATGTAGTTGGGCGGCAGCCTGCCCTTCGGTTGCGCATGAAGCGTCACCACGGGAGCTATGAGCACGAACAGGAGCAGTAGATTGCGCATGCTCGATTGGACCTTCCGTACTGCAGGAAGTTTCCTTGGCAACGGAAGTTTCCTCCCGTACATCTATTAAGGATTGGCCGGAGCGGGGGCCGGAGCCTCAGTCGGTGCAGGGGCAGCGGCTGGTGCTTCTACTACCGGTGCTGTACTCACGGGAGTTGTCTGCGTCTCTACGGTTACACTGGGAGTGCTAGTTACTGTAGTGGTCGTAGTAGCGGTTGCTTCTGTGCTGGCAGCCGCGGCGGGAAGAATCTTAATGACCTCGTCCATCTTTGGCGTGGTGCTTAGTTTGGAAGCTTCGTGCTCCGCCTTGTAACCTAAATAGAGACCGAGGGTCAGCACAAAGAAAAGACCTGCGCCCCAGATGGTGGCCTTGGTCAAGATATTGCCAGCTTCTGCGCCCATGGCATTCTCAGAAAAGCCCGAGCCAAAAGCGGAGCCCATACCTGCATTCGCGCTTGCACGCTGCATCAGGATCACCAGAACCAAGAAGAAGCTCAGGATGATTAGTACTAAAGTAAACAGAGTGAGCAGAATTGCGCCCATGGTAATTTCGATTTGTGGAAAAAGTAAGAAAATGAAAAGTATGCTCATTGACGGCAAGCATTTTATATAAATCCGCGAAAATAAGAAAACCTGGGCGCACCGACAGGACGTCGACGCTGGGTGGATACAAGCCGGAGAGCCAGAGCCGACGAGGACGTCGGCTCTCCCAGGTCCCTGTTGGTCGCGGGAAGACATACGGGCAATATGCCCGTGCCACTTAAAAAAGCCCTACCCTTCCCTCTTGACGTGCCAAAACGCACCGTGCTAGCAGTCAGGGATGTCGCTGGACCTCACCTTAAGCGAGCGTCGTGCGCTCACTCTGCTCGCACTGATACTGGGCCTTTCCTTCATCGGCTGGGTCATCTACGAACCACAGCCGAAAGTGCCATCGGTTGAGCGAGTTAAGGGGGCTGCGAAAACGCAGAAGGGAAAGCCGTAGACACCAACGCCCGATATCCCGTAGTGCCTGCGATCTATTGTCGCGTCTAGTGTATCTCGTAGCGGTAGTCTTCAATGACCGGGTTGCTCAGCAGGTCCTTGCAGAGCGAGTCCAGACGGGAACGCAATTCAGTGGAGTCGGCGCCTTCTACATCGAAGTAAACCACCTTCCCCACCCGCACATTGGAGGCAGCAGTAAAGCCAAGGCTATGCACGGCATGCTGCACAGCAGCTCCCTGCGGGTCGAGTACGCTTTTTTTCGGTGTTACGAAGACGGTGACTTTCACGCCTGTAATATAAGGACGATGCAGCGGGGGATTACAATATAAAAGAGGAACCTAGGGGCGTAAGGTGGCGGAAGGTAGGCACAAAGGTGCAAAGGCACTGAGGCACTGAGTCGGAAAGACAGAGGCTGGATGCTGAACGCTGAAAGCTGATCGTGACGGCAGAAGCGCAAATGGCAGAAGGCTGAAGGCTAAAGGACGAATGGGCCGAATAGGACGAATATAGAGCCCCAAAACCATGCCTTTCCCCGAACACGGAACACCGAACACACTTCCACCTTCTGCCTTCCGCTTCCGCCATCTGCCATCCATAAAAAAGCGGACGGGACGCTTTTCACGTCCCGTCCGCCGGGTGAAGGCTTATGAACATCAGCCGATTGAGGTTGTGCCACTATCGGGTATAATTACTCATACCAAGATTAAGCAGCCAGGTTCTGGGTTTGGGTTGCGGTGCGGATTACCTTTGCGTTGTTGCTACCGCGCTCACGCAGGGTCTTGGTCACTACATAGACCCGGAATACCATGGTGCTGCCTGTGGCTACGAGACCCTCGCTGGTGTTCCAGGTGAGTTGGTCTTTTGCCACGGTGGCAATCTGGTACTCATTGTCGGTCTGATAAGTGGTACCATTGCAGGCACGCACCTCGTAGTGGAGCAGGTCAGTCCGTGCACTTGCGGTCCATTCGAGTTTCGCCACTTGCTCAACGGCATCCCATACGCCATCGAGGTACACTTTATCCGCCGCCCCGCCGCGCGGGACCGACATCGTCGGGAGATTCACACGGACTTGGGAATCCTTGGGGAACAGCGCGATAATCTTGGCGCGGTACTGCACGAGCCTTGGCTTAATCTCATTATTCACCAGACGGTCCCGATCCTGTTTGGCCCGTTTCCATGCATTGCGCGAGGTGATTATGGACTCATACACGGCGATATAGGCGTCCCGATCAGCGGTGAACTGCACCAGGGTGGTACCATCCACAAGCAATGGAGTGGGCAGATCCGCATTGGGGTTATCCAGCAGGTATTGCCACAGCTCAAGCGTTGCATTGCATGCCTTGAGCAGCTCCTGATGCCCGCAACTTGGCCTTGGCACCTTTGGCAGGCGCACCAAATCGATCGGGTCCAGGTGGTGCATTACCAGATAGTGCATCCGGGAGATGCAGTTATGCAGTTTTGCCCGGAGTATATCCCGCTCCGTGAAGGCGAGGCGCATTGCGGTGTTAAGGCTCTGCTGTTGGTCTATAATTGCCTGTAGAGCGGCAATCAGGTTGGAGAACTGCAGGAGGTTGAACAACCCCCGCAGTGTAATGGCACCGGTGGCGCCACGCGAATCATTAGCCTGTACCCAGCTATCTTTATAGAGAAGCAGGCAGCCCATGATGGTTCTTATTATTAGTAGTGACATGATTATTCCTTTCGTTTTGTTATTTTTGTTTTGGTTGGTATTCCCAGTCTGCACACAGCCGCCGGCCTTCAGCTCTCAACGTTCGGCGTCGTGCCGACAGTTGGCTGTTGGTTTGTGCTCTGCACAGCCCGCGGGAATGGCGGGGTTCTTGGTTGCCGTTCTGCTTCTGACATTGCACCGTTGGTCAGATCATCGGGGCCGGTTCTTGAATCGGGCTTTTACTCCCTCTTCGCAATCCCATCCGTTCCTTGCGGTCCGGAGCACTGGGCGTCGCCTATCTTGTTAAAGATACACATCCGATAAAGGATGCACTCCCTGTGAGCGGCTTCAAGTTCCAGCTATCATGGACGGCAAATCCAACCAGAACAGTAAAGCATGGGATGTACAGTGCCAGATATTCGGAAATGTTCAAGAATAATTCTACAAATAATTGATTTTTGTGGGATAGCGCATCACTCCTCGCCCTGCAACCCGCATGAAATGCCAGTTTGACCCCAGGGAACGCCTTGGAAAGCTGATGGTTGGCCGATTCGTGATTAATGAAATGGCTTTTTGTGGCTATTATAAAGGCTTCCAAGGCATCGATGAGATTAGTGTTTCGGCGTTTTGGATGCGTAGAATTGAGAGAATAATGAAAATATTTTGGGTGATTTGAGCGAATTGCGCGGAGAAAAGCTAAACAAAAGGCGCCAACAAGGCAGGGCCGAAGCTTGTGTTATGAGATAGGAACATATTATAACAGATATAGAGTTATGTTTTGTTCACTAGAATAAGTGGCTGGCCATCGGGGTTTTGCTGGAAATGTTAAGGGGGAGTAAGGTGGAAGGCAGATTAAAGATGACAGATTAAAGATTGAAGATGGCGGAAGGGGGCGGAAGGTGGATTGAAGATGGCAGATTAAAGATTGAAGATGGCGGAAGGGGGGAGAAGACGGATGGCAGATGGCGGTGGGAATTGCAGATTGAAGAAGGCGGAAGGTGCAAAACCTGGGCGCACCGACGTCCTCGTCGGCAATGGGTGGATTAAAGCCGGAGAGATAATAGAGCCGACGAGGACGTCGGCGCGCCCAGGAAAGGCAGCCTGCTAAAGCCGGGACTCCAAAGGGGAGGCTCCGGGTTGGAGTTCACGCTTTAGCGTGTCCATGTGTCCGCTATTAACCAACATCGAAGGAGTATTAGCGACGGGATGGCTACGGCATCCTTATGCTAGGGGCCGCCTGGGTACGCGAGACTCCTGCCCGCCTGCTGCCGAACAAGGTGAGTTCAGACATCCTGTAGTCATGGGAAATGAGTTGAAACCAATTTGCCTTGGTAGCGCTGAAGGCGCGACCCAGCACCAGCCTAGGCCAACGGCCTAGGTTTAGACCAATAAAACACCATGAGCGCTGAAGGCGCGACCTAATGAGATGGCCTACAAATCGCTTGAGACGCGCCTTCGGCGCTCCCGATCCCTTTATTTATATCGTTTTACCTAGGCCGATGGCCTAGGCTGGTATGGGGTCGCGCCGTTGGCGCTACATCGAGAACATTGCACCTCTACCACAGTCCTGTTGGGGTCATCCTACTTCCCGCAACTCGCCAGGAATCCCATTGTTTTCGTGCTGACTGCAGGATGTTTGGAGTTGGAAGCTTTCGTAGTAAATCCTGCCTGTCTTCACCTCCGCGCTCTCCGCGCCTCCGCGTGAGTTCGGTTGCAGGAACAGCCCAACTCCTCAAACCATTCGAGGGCGGCGGATTCGACGATGGATTCGTTGAGGCTCATGGTTTGTCTTCTTTCTCCGGCAGCTTCTTGATCATCTGGTCAAAGTCCGATTCGAACAACCGGTCCTGCACGATGCGGTATTTCTCGAATTCACTTACAGCGTGGGCTTGCGCGATTTCAGCGGTAACCTTGCCGGCATCTTGCAAAATCTCCCGGTCGGTAGCGGCGATGAAGCGGTTAAGACGGGTCTCCCAGTCCTGCATGGTCATGGGAATTTGCCGCTGCGCCATGTCCTCGGCCAGATCGAGGTAGGCGGTGACGAGGCGCTGGAGTTGGGCCATTTCGTTCTCCGAGAGGTAGTTTGTAGCCACTACGACATCGAACTTTTGGATTTTCCCTTTGGGCGCGTCTTTCCAGGTAGTGAGGCCCATGCAGTCCTTGGTGGCATCGGCGCGGGTGAGGATGACTTCCGCTGCCGGCTGGTCGTGGATCGCCCAGTGCAGTTTGTTTTGCACGGTTGCAAAGAAGCGTTTAGTGGCAGCGGCCGTGACATCGTAGTCGATGGAAGTAGCGTAGATATCGGTGATCTTCTGGTAGAATTTGCGCTCACTCAGCCGGATTTCCCGGATGCGTTGGAGTTGCTCCTCAAAGTATTTTTTGCCGAGGATGGAGCCATCATGCTTCAGCCGCTCATCATCCATCGCAAAGCCCTTGATGGTGAAGGACTCGATGATGCCGGTGGCCCACTTGCGGAACTGGACGGCACGCTCGGAGTTCACTTTGTAGCCGACCGCGATGATGGCGGAGAGGTTGTAGTGCTGGGTGTCGTAGGTTTTGCCATCGGCGGCAGTTATCCGAAAAAATTGGATAACTGAGCTTTCCTCCAACTCGTGATCGGCGAAGACGTTTTTGAGGTGGTAGCTGATCGTCCTGACATCCACGTCGTAGAGCTGCCCCATCATCTTCTGGCTGAGCCAGACATTTTCATCGGCATAGACGGCCTCGACGCCACCCTGGCCGCTAGCCGCCACAAAGGTCAGGTATTCCGCCGCTGAAGAGCGTGCCAGGGAGACCTCGGTTTTCTTTTTGGCGCTACCGCCGGGAGTTGGCTTCTTTTTGCTCATGGCTGCTGAAATTGGTTCACGCGGAGACGCGGAGGCTCGGAGAAAAGTACAGGGGTGTAAAACGAAATTGAATGCATCCCCCTCCGCGCTCTCTGCGCCTCCGCGTGAGTTCGGTTTGAACGGCTGCCGGTGTTGCTAGGGATGTCCGCGTGTTCTCGGCAACGGAAAATCTCAGTCGCTGGATGTCCATACGGATGAGCGCCTGCGTCAGCCACAGCGTCGTTTTCAAACCAGCACTGGATGCGGGTGCGTCCATCCTCCGTCTGGTACAGGATGATTTCGGACTTGGGTAAAGGTTCGTCGCTCATGACTGAGGTTGCGCCACATCTCACAATTTTACAACTGAGCTTTCATCTCTTCGGAAAGTTGAATCTCATACAGACCAATTTCAGTTGGTGTTGGAATCTGCATCAATCCAGTATCCAAGGCGTTCCAATGAGATTCAGGAATTTTTGCTTTAACCTGTTCGCACAATATGTTTTGCGTAGAAATACAGTCGACAACTACTGGAAAAAAGGAGCCCCATCTTTCTGCATCGGGCGAGTTCTTGCTTGAATACAAGGAAATGGCGGCGAAGCGCTGACCGCGTTGTACCCCTGACTCGATTAAATAGAGCTTCTCGTAAAATATTTTAACAACGGGAAATCGGCCCATTATACACACATCCAAATCGGTAAATGAAGCCACTAATCCCTTCTCCGGGTCCAGGATTATTGCAGGGTTAGTATCGCCATAAAGGAAATGCTCCCTGGCTCGTTGCCACCAGAACCCTCCGCCAAGTACCCGCGGCAACATCAAAGTCCAGGGAAAATAACTGGTCAGGTAGATTAGTCGACGATGCAAATCGTATCTACCATAGTACCGTGCATATTCAGCACGTGTAATCGCAAGAGACCCTTTATTGCTGGCTTCAGTTGAATTATTAAGCGTTTTGGAGTCCATTCAAGTGGATGAGCAATTGAAATTTGTGCTATCGGTTATACCATACTCAGCGCAGGAGTTACTAGTCGAACCCATTCACACTTTACTGTGTTCAGGTACTTTGTGCCGATAGAAGTAAGCTTCTGTACCGCTACGCATGAGCTCAATCGTGAATCCCTTTCGCTCGAGTACTCGCTTTAACTTCAAGTTTGGCTTTGCACAGGTGAGAGCGTGAACAAACCAATCAACATGAGAGAGTTTCTTTCTCGCGGCATAGCGTTCTGCAAGAAGCCACAGCGTCGGAAGCACTCCTTCGCCGCCTCCTTCAATCTGTGCCAGCTCGACTTCAAGATGATCTTGATAGATACGGAACTCGCCCAGGATTTCGGCGGTTCCAGCACGCAGTATGATCGGCTCGTCACAAAAGACGAAGGCATCCAACTGCTCTTCAGATAGAGCAAGAATCTGCTCAGGTGTATAACCTTCAATTGAGATGACTTTTGACATTAGATATACTGACAGAGTTAGCAATGCCTACCAACTGACAATCGATTTCTCCTGGTACTCTGCAAACGCCATTGAACTATATAAAATTGTTTTTTATACTATTAAGAAAGCCATCATAATGAACTTTTGCAGTTAGTGCTTGTTGGCACGAACCTGCGAAAAGCCCTGCCTTTAGCAAAGGCCAATCTGGACGGATTTTTGTAGAGAATCGACCTTCTAGGCTAAATTGACGCCACATAAAGCAACCATGCGGTCCCCACCATCCATTTACGACATCCAAGCGTCTCATATCAGCATGAACAAGCCCTAATATATATTCAAAACGATCAAAAATGTCATTGTAATCTTCATCACGGGGAAGATATGTCCTCAACGGATCGCGCAGTTTTGCATAAATATAATCGCTACCCGGTGTATAATGTCCCTCAAGTTCGGGTAGAGTTTTCCATATACTATTTTCGATGACTCCCATAGGATATAATACCAAGCAGCCTGGCTGAGGTTGATTACGTATGTCCATAATATTGGGTGTAGTAAGAACAGATGCCAACGTCTTATAGTTTCCAGCAGCTAGTGCGGCCAGGCCACCACCATAGAGAAGCAAAAGAGCTGGATAAAGTCGAAGCCCGTTGCCGGTACCATTTGGGTTTGCAATTCGTTGAAGTAATTTTACCCATCGCTGAGTGTTCTCTTCATTGTCCCAATAGCAGCCTGTTATCATCACCGAGAGCAATAGCTCACTCATCGCCCCATACTTGTCTAAATCTTCTTGAAGATTTCTGGAACTTACTAACTTAGCTTGATTAATCTCGTTTAATAACTTCTCCGTCTCCTCATGAACGAAATCATGTAAACGGATCTTGGCTGATGGGTCTACAATCAACCGCTTCACCGTGGCTACGGCCATCTTCGCTGAGAGTGGATGCGGTGCCGCTAAATCACAAAGTGCCTGTACTTTCTCTAGCAGGGATTCAAACAGGTGGTTGGCATCTTTAATTTTAACTTCTATCGCATGGCGTCGCTCCGCCAACTGTCGGCCTTTCGCACTCAAGCTCGACATTGTTGTCCAGTAGGTCGTGAAGCGACGACTGGGACAACGTTCAATCGCTGATCGAAGCGCGATATCCCAGTCTCCTGACCAACCGCATATAATTAACCCATACTCATCGAATATGCGGTCCAGATGCATGTTCACTTTGGTGTCATACTCTGCTAATTCATGCTCGGTATTCTTAATTCGAGTATCTAAATAATCACCATGAAGCTTGATTACTGTTACTCCAGAGTGTGCCAACGGTAATGCGCCTGCAAGTTGGTCTGTCGTGCTAATCACGGTTGGTACTATGCCGACCTCTTCGAGTGCGTTTTCCATTAAACGATCGAAGTTCGTAGTGATGATGACACGCAGATAGCCTCCCGAGACCAATCGCGCTATCGCTCTGTGCGCTGCGCTTGGGAGTTTAAGTCCCTCACTTCGCTCTTCTTCAGTCGATTCAAAGTAACCTCGAAGAAGTTGTTGGCGCTCTGTCGAGGTCTGGGCAATTTCATCAATGAGCTTACTGTAATCTGGCTCTGCTCCATGCTTCTTTTTAAACCAAACGTCTGGGGCAGGCTCGCAATCTTCTCCCTCAAGCTTCGCTACCTTACGAATGAGGTCGACGACGACTTCCCAACCAGTAGGAATGCCAGAAGCGCGTGAGATTCCAGAACCTAGCAACAATGCATAGGCACCCTTGTTGGAATGAAGGCTAAATGCCAAAGAGACTAGTGGATCAATCATGTGATTCTCTCCTGATATTAGTTTGGTTCACTGACCTTTAACACCAATGTGCAGATTTGGCAGTCGTGGGTAGCTGAAAACGATACCTTCCAATGTATGATGTAGTATTTCGCGGGAAATAAATAGAAAGACTTCGTATATCGGATGCATTGCTGGTCATCACTGAAATTAGGGATAATTGACAAAAAAGTGGTAAGTCGAACTACGAATGATTCAATGCCTCCGCTTCCTGAATTTGTTTCAAGGTTTTGCCCGTTTTATCTTTCCACTCTATACGTCCGTTTGAAGAGCGACCGAGCACTACTCCTGCTGCTTGTGAAGGCGAGTTAAAGAGATAATCCTGAGTAAATTGCAGCCCCAATACATCTTGAATGAGTACACCACTCATCATGAGTTCGGTTCGCAAGCTAAGCACACCTCCATCGTATCGACTGAGTGAAAGAACTACATCTTTCACAGCAAAAGAACCTTTATGAACAATAAATCCTTGTGGCGTATCGTATCCGGTAGCTACTACTCCATTGCCTTTGCAGGTGAGATGGTTGTTAAGTTGCTGAACATCAGCAACCGGGTTCTGCTCAAATGCGTGGATGTTCAGGATCGGCAGGATGCCGAGGATGTTCTTCAAAAACACATCCATGTCGGCGCGGTCGGCTTCGGAGAGGGTGGGCTCGGCGGGCTTATTAAGGTTGTCGAGTGGCGTGCGCTTGGAACGGAGGGCACGGGCGACTAGTTGGGCTTCGATGTATTGAACGTGGGCTTTATTCAACTGGTCGGGTCCGGCGACGAAGAATACGGCGTGGGTCCAGAAGTCTTTTTTGGCGTAATGCCCTTCCAGTCTTGGGCCGACGGGATCGCCTTCGCCGATGTAGATCATGTCCCCATCTCCGTTGATGCGGGGTCCGACCAGGAGATAGACGCCTGTCTGTTGGAATTCGGTGCGGCTGCGTACCCGGGTATAGATTGCGCGGGGGAAAACGACTGCTTTTCCGATCCAGTTTGAGCGTTCGATCAGGCGAAGGCCATCGGGATCACCATCAGCTACGAATATTTTAAGGGAAAAGGGTTGGGGGGCGGTCATCGTCTGACATTACAAGGGGGAGTGTGCAACCATGCGTTACGATAGTGATAATATGAGGCGGAAAAGAGGCAAACACTAAAATAATGGAGAATGAGGGAAGGGCCGGAGGTGCGAACGCTTGCGGGCAAGCATGGTTGCGCTAAGGTCGTAGTAGTGTAGCACATGCTTTCAGCTTGTGGGACTTTTGACTGAGCAAGCAGGATGCTTGCACTACGCTTGCGGTGTAGATTACTGGAACGCGCTACCTTCTGGAGCAAAGCGGGACGCACTGAATACCTTCCAAACCAGAGCGGGCCAGCGGCCCGCGCTCCCATGGGGGGCCGGAGGCGCGAACGCTAGGGTGGCGGGTTGTTCGTTGTTCGTAGTTCGTGTGCGCGGGGGATTTTGATTTTTGATAGGTGAAGGATACGGAAGGGGGAGGTAGGAGACCGTAGTTTTACAACCTGCTAAAGCAGGAACTCCAACGGGGAGGCATGACTCCGTGTTGGAGTTCACGCTTTAGCGTGTCCAATGTCCAGAGTGTAAGAGATGTAAGATAGAAGTTATTCCGCTGTAACCTTGAAAAACAATTGATCCTGTATCTGGCCACTAAAAGGGGAGCTATCCATAGATGGGAGCTGGACAAATTCCCCCGTCCCCTCGGTAGAGGGGGGCAACAGAATTTCATTCCACGATGCCCCACCAAGTTGAGAGGACCACCAGTAGCGATATTTACGACCTATAATTACGGGACCATACTGAAGTTTCATGTCGGCATTCAATGAGGCGGTAAAATGAGATAAAGGATCGATTGGATTGGTTCCCGTCTGAAATTCTTGTAAGTCGGGAAATCCATCCTGATCATAGTCGCCACTGCCATCACGATTGAGAGATTCAAAGTAAGCGTTCTCCCATTCATCGGATATAAAATCGATATCCAAATCATATGCAATATTACCCGTTACCCCGGACAGATTGAAGAAATAGGCCCCCCCAGCATCATAATAACTATAATTATTATACTGTACTGTATCCCGTGGCGCTCCTACTACCGCCCAATCACCACTCACCGCTACAGAAGCACCAAAGGATTGATTTTCGCTTTGATCGTGTGAATATAGTTTCGTCAGAAATGTGCCATCGATCAGATTAAAAAGGTACGCTACACCGCATTCGGCACCACTTGGGCCTTTTTCCCCTCCCGTTCCAAATAGAACCAAATGGCCATCTGTAGATACGGGTCCGAACCCATATGGAATATTTGGATCTGGATGGTTTAACTTTCTGATTAAATTACCTGTTTTCAGATTATAAACATAACCCACTCCACCATCGCAGATGACAGCCACATGACCGCTCACAGACATACTACCCCAATAAGTATTGTCTGGATGCGGTCTTAGAACAAAGCTCTGTTTTACGGTATTCAAATTGTAAACAAATACTCCTTTGGAACTGGACACAAGTGCGTACTCAGTCCCCAAAGCCACCGACGTACCAAAATTATCGTAGGCCTCAGCACCATCGGGTGTGATTTTTTTGACCAACGCCCCGGTCGAAAGGCTATAGAGATAGGCAGCCCCTGCACCATAGCCATTGGTATTGTCGTCTACACAGCCTGCCAATGCATAAGTGTCATTTATAGACACTGTGATTCCATAATAACTAATGGAATCACTCAACCCCGAGTCCAACAAGTAGAGCGGATCCCCTGTTGTAATATCTCCTACATATACATTACTTTGCGAGCCGATGGCAGCCCTATTACCACTCAAGGCGACCGTTAATCCATATCCATCGAATGACCCCAGCATGGATTCTAAGTGGCGTATGCGCTGACTAGTGGTGAGGTCATATATCTCTGGTAGACTTACATGGGCATAATCGTAACCGCCTAAGAGTCTCTTGCTAATACCGCCTCTAATTATGGCCCTGTTATTACTGATTGCCACCTTTGCTCCGTAGTAGTCGGAATCTGGAAGTCCAGCAACCTTTACTTTGGCAGTCTGTACCCATTTCTCATAGGATACTTGGTCAACCCAACCACAATTACTACTACCCATTACATTTGTGTTTCTGGAAAAACTCCACTTTACTTTATGGCTGCCTGAAGCCAAAATCGGAATGCTGACAAATGTCCAATCTACGTCACCAGTGATGCCCGTGCCTTGCTCAACATCATCCACATAGAAGTGCAGTGAATCATAGTTGCTAGCCGTTGATACTTTCCAAAAGAAGCTTATGGTACCCGGCCCTTGTAGTGTGGTTTCCATCTGGGATACTTGTCCAGAAGCTAATATGGGGCTTTGGGCCGCATTATTCCCATCATGGGTTATGGTATTCTGACCAAACCAAGCGGGCTTCTCTGAAATGATGCTTATTGTCGGGGTGTTTAATGACTCAGCCAAGGGAAGGCCTATCGAAAAATGCTGCAATTCACGTAATCTTTTTGCTCCAGCTCCAGAGACGCCTTGCATCTTCACTGGTCCCACGCCAGAAGCCCACCATTCATCCCATACCTGTGTTTCACCGTTTGTAATAGTGAAACGCAAATGAAGGCAATTATCATACTTTCCTGCTGGCACGTCCACCAGCGCAATTTCCAAGAGTTGGATACTGCATGAAATATTACCCATATAGTGTCCATCATTATAGACTGGTGCGGAGGACGTTATTAGCTGACCTACAGCCAGTGTGCTTCCCATGTTTAGACCGCCGTCTATAATTACGGATTCTCCACTGTTGCTGGTTACATTTGGGTTAGTACTCGAAGGGTCGTCATTACCCCACAGCCGATACCCATCATTAAAGCTATAATATTCGTACCATAGATCTGAGGTGACAAATGCTTGGTAGGAGTCACCTGACCCGCTTCGAAAACTATAACTTACGACTTGGGCGTAATAGGGAGACGGATTGGCTTGTCCAGAATAAGCTGTTATGGTTTCCGGATTGGCCTCCAGCTTTACCAGTGTATTGGAAATATCTCCGTCCCAATTATTTCCAGAATAGAGCCATATCGTACCAACCGAAGCAGGACCTCGATATTCTACAAGATTATAGTTCTGAGCTTCAGAGCTTAGCGGTAACAAAAATAACAAAAATAACAAAAATAATGTGTATCGATACATATTAGATGTAGGAAACATGAATTTCTATACATTGGAAGTAAAAAACTGTCGAAAATTCCATGCTGTTGTGTTTCGCACAGGTTATGAGGCCCGCGTACCCAGGAGCCCGAAACGCGAACGCTAGGGCACGCATGGTTGCGCTAAGGTTGTAGTAGTGTAGCACAGACGTCCAGCTTGTGGGCATATTGCCTGAGCAAGCAGGATGCTTGCACTACGCTTGCGGTGTAGATTACTGGAATGCGCTACCTTCTGGATCGGAGCGAGACGCGCTGGCTACCTTCCGAACCAGAGCGGGCCAGCGGCCCGCGCTCCTATGGGGGGCCGGTGACCCGCGTACCGATGGATCGGACATTTCCCGTGACTTCGGGTTGTCGGAAAATGTCTCCAGTTGTCCGGAATTTCAGTGCGGATGTCTGCAAAATCTCTCCAGGTGTCTGGAAATTCACTCCTGATGTCTGGAAAATCACTGTAGGTGTCTGGAATTTCTCCCCAGTTGTCTGAAAAATCACTCCAGATGCCTGGGAAATCACTGTAGAGGTCTGGAAAATCACTATAGAGGTCTGGTAATTCACTCCTGAGGTCGAGAATTTCACATCTGCGACGTGGAAATTCCGATTTGCGACGGTGAATCTCTCCACCTGCGATGGAGAATTTCACCAATGCGACGAAATATTTCCCACCTGCGTCGAAATATTTCCCCAATGCGTCGAAATATTTCCCTAATGCGTCGAAATATTTCCCCAATGTGATGAAGAATTTCCCCAATGCGATGGTGTAACTCACATCTGCGATGGTGTATTGCACTTCTGCGATGGAGCCCGGGTACCCATTAGTCGTGCGCGGGTAGTCATTTGTAGAGTAGGCGCAGGGAAACTAGGCGTCGAGGTGTCTTGGGGAGTGAAAATGCATACGAGAAGCACAAAAGCTTGCTTATACAAGCTCGCTGGAGCGTTGCGCGAGGGGAGTAACCTGTCGGCCATCAGCGTTCTGCGTTCAGCGTTCGGCATTCAGCCATCAGCCCGAGGCCTTCTGCCATTTTGTCGCGCTGAAGGTGTATCAACGTATGAGGCCAGGTAACGTGAGGGGAACGGGTATCCCCTTTATTTATGGGCTCTCTTGATGAACAAGGACAGAAGGTAGGCACAAAGGGACAAAGGCACATAGGCACAGAGTCGAAAAGACAGAAGGTATTGGGCAGTTTGCATTGGGCTGAATGCTGAACGCTGAAAGCTGATGGCTGGCCTGTTACTCCCATCGCGAAACACGCCGACGTGTTGTTGGGCTGTAGGGGCGAAACCTCGATTGATGAAAGACGGGTATCGCCCCTTCAGGGCTCAATGGATTATATATAATCCAAACCCAGGGCGGTGCCCTGGGCTGATGAGTGGTTGCGCCTTCGGCGCGGAATGTGTCGGTTGTGCCTTGGTATACGCCAAACAGAAACCGCAATTCTGCTCCTGTTCTGGCAGATAAATAGACTCGCTACCCGTAGTAATTGGCTGGTCGAAGTAAATTTTCCCTTTTAGGCTCATTTATGAACGTTAACGGATGTCTTGTTACTGTACTGCATCCACTTACCTTGACAGCAGTGCGCATTTTTCCCACAAACGTCTACAACCATGGTTTCCGCATCTGATATTGGCTATGACAGCAAGGTAGAGGGCAACGTAATCTTTACGAAGTCCGATGCTGTGATTAACTGGATCCGTCAGAACTCGTGTTGGCCGATGCCGATGGGGCTGGCGTGCTGTGCGATCGAGCTGATGGCGGTGGGTGCGAGCCGTTTTGACATCTCGCGCTTCGGCATGGAGGTCATGCGGTTCTCGCCGAGGCAGAGTGACTGCATGATAGTGTCGGGCACGGTGACGTATAAGATGGCTGAGGTGGTGCGCCGTATTTATGACCAGATGGCGGAGCCTAAATGGGTGGTGGCGATGGGGGCGTGTGCTTCCACGGGGGGCATGTACCGGAGCTACGCGGTGCTCCAGGGGGTGGACAGGATTGTACCGGTGGATGTGTATATCTCTGGTTGCCCGCCGCGCCCGGAAGCGCTACTGGACGGGATGCTGAAGCTGCAGCAGAAGATTAGGACGGAGCGCTCCACGCGCCGTATCTTGAGCGCGACGCCCTAGGCTCTATTCGCAAACCCACCGAGCACAAAAAAATTTCTTTTTAACCTGCCAATGACCTCTTCCGAGCTAATTGCGAAATACCCTTATGCGACTGAGCGCGCTTCGCTGGACCATCCGGCTGTCAATGTGCCTGCGCACAAGCTGCTGGAGTTCCTGAAGGCGATGCGCGATGAGGCGGGGTTTGACCTGCTGGTAGATGTGACGGCTATTGACTGGGAGGGGCGCAAGCCGCGGTTCACCGTGGTGTACCACTTGCTGGCGACGACAAGCCCGCACTACCTGCGGGTGGCAACGGACTGCCCGGACGATGCTGCACCGGAGGTACCGTCGGTCGTGTCGCTGTGGGCGGGAGCGAACTGGCATGAGCGGGAGACTTACGACATGTTTGGGATTAAGTTTGCGGGGCACCCGGACCTGCGGCGTATCTTAATGTGGGATACGTACCCGTATTTCCCGTTGCGCAAGGAGTTCCCGCTGGCTGGAATCGAGGTGCCCTTCCCTGCTGCCGACGTGGCGGAGCGCACTGGTGAGAGCGTGAAGCCTGCGCCGATGATGGGAGGCCCCTTCACAGCAACCCACGGGAGCAATATGCGCGAGAAGGAGCCCTGTGCGAAGGATGAAAGCTGGACGGAAAAGCTGGTGAAACCTACGCACTAAGACGACGCCAAACCCTGCCGAACATTTAACCATTTTATCCAAAGCCTGCGCCCGCAACCCATGCAAACCGAGCTATCCATAGGCGACGTTGCCAACCGTACCGCCCTCTTCCAGGAGGAAATGAAGGGCGAGAAGATGACCATCAATATCGGCCCCTCGCACCCGGCGACGCACGGCGTGCTGCGCATAAAGGTGGAGCTGGATGGGGAAGTCGTAACCAAGGCGGACCCGGTGATAGGGTACCTGCACCGTGGGGACGAGAAGATCGCGGAGAACATGACGTACAACCAGTTCGTGCCGTACACGGACCGACTGGATTACCTGGCACCGCTGGCTAATAATGTGTGCTACGCAATGGCGGTGGAGAAGCTGGCGGGGATTATCGTGCCGCCGCGCTGCCTGGCGATACGCATCATCTGCGCGGAGCTGGCCCGGCTGTCCTCGCACCTGCTGGGGCTGGGTGTGTATGCGATGGATACGGGTGCGTTGACGGTGTTCATGTACACTTTTACGGAGCGTGAGCGGCTCTACAAGCTATTCGAGGAGCTGACTGGGGCCCGCCTGACCACGAGCTACACACGCATTGGCGGGGTCTCGCGGGATATGCCCGAGGGCTGGATGGGCCGGGTGATTAAGGCACTCGACAGTATCGAGCAGTGTGTCGATGAGACGGACAAGCTGCTGACGCGCAACCGGATCTTCCACGACCGGCTGGTGAATGTGGGTACGATCTCGAAAGAGGACGCTCTGAGCTATGGGCTGACCGGGCCGAACCTGCGCGCAAGCGGGGTACCGATGGATTTACGCAAGGACAAGCCGTATCTGAGCTACGAGAACTACCTTTTCGACGTACCAATCGGCTCCACGGGGGACGCCTATGACCGCTGGCTGGTGCGCATGGAAGAGATGCGCCAGAGCGCACGGATTATTAAGCAAGCGATCGATAAGATGCCCGACGGGCCGGTGATGGCGTACGACTTGCGCAAGGTAGTGGCTCCGCCGAAGGCTAAAGTGCTCTCCAGCATGGAAGAACTGATCAACAATTTCATGATTGTGACGGAAGGGCCGCAGATGCCTGCCGGGGAAGTGTACTTCGAGGCCGAGAACCCGAAGGGATTACTGGGCTTCTACATCGTCTCGAAGGGTGGTGGTGTGCCGTATCGCCTAAAAATCCGCTCGCCGAGCTTCTGTAACCTTTCCATCCTCCCCAAGATTCTACCCGGTGCAATGGTGGCGGATATCCCCGTCATCCTTGGCAGTCTGGACTTCGTACTCGGGGAGTGCGACCGGTAGTAGTTGCTGCAATTGGAATCATTTACATCACCCATGAATCTCAAACCTGAAACCCTGGCCGAAATCGAGCGCGTAATCCCGGTTTACCCGAAGAAGCGCAGTGCGGTGCTGCCACTGCTGCATGCCGTGCAGGAAGACCAGGGGTACATCTCCAATGAGGCGGTGGAATGGGTGGCGCAGAAGCTGGAGCTTCAGCCCATCAATGTCTATGAAGTAGTCACCTTCTACCCGCATTTCCGCCAGAAACCGATTGGAAAGCACCACATCCGCCTCTGCCGTACTCTCGCCTGCGCACTCTGCGGCGGGTACAAGATGAGCGAGCTGCTCGAGCAGGAGTTCGGCTGCAAGATGGGTGAAACCAGTGCGGACGGGAAGGTCACGCTCGAGTTTGTCGAGTGCCTCGCGGCCTGCGGCACGGCCCCGGTGGCTCTAATCGGCGATGATCTCTACGAACGGCTGGATGAACCCAAGGTCCGCAAGCTCTGCGCCGCGATCAAGGCGGATACCTTGAAGCCCAAGGCCAGCTACGAGAGCGAACCCAGGGACCTCGCACCCACGCGGTAGTCAAAACTGACAAAGGCACTCTCTCCATTTAACAGAACCCATGATAGCACCACTCACACTGCCACCCGAACTGAGCGACGAGAAACTCGCGCGGCTCAAGTCGTTGGCAGGAGTACAACGCGGGGTACTCATCCTGGGATTGACGGGGATCGCAGTCATCTTCTGTACGCTCGGAGCAATCGGGCTGGTCATGTATTACAGAATTACCCTGCGGAATCTTCGCGGGGACATGCATGTGAACCGGATCTTCGAAAGCGTAACACGGTTAAGGAAGGAGCAGCTAAAGCTGCTTGCGAAAGAGAACACCTCGCGGGGAATCGCAGCCAGCATCATCCGCTATGAGTGGGTGCAGTGGCTCCCGTATGGTGCTTTGGCTGTGCAGATTATGATTGTCTACCTCCTCCTCCCCTACCTCCCTCATTAAAACCTGACTTTCTTCGCAACCGCCATGCCCATTACCGAACATCGTGTAATCCTTAAGTACGCCGACCAGCCCGGCTACACCAACACCATCGATTGCTACCTGCAGCATGGCGGCTATGAGGCGTTGAAGAAAGCCGTGGCCATGAAGCCGGAAGAGGTGGGCAAAGAAGTAGAGGTGTCTGGACTTCGCGGGCGCGGTGGAGCGGGATTCCCTGCGGGGATGAAATGGAAGTTCCTCGACCGCAAGAGCGGCAAACCCATTTACCTGATTTGCAATGCGGATGAATCCGAACCTGGCACCTTCAAGGACCGCCAGATCATGCACAAGGACCCGCATCAACTGATCGAGGGGATGATGATCACAGCGTGGGCCATACAGGCAAAGCTCGCCATCATCTACATCCGCGAAGAGATGCCCTTCGCGGCGAAGATACTCAAGCGGGCGATTGAGGAAGCACGGGCGAAGAATTTCCTGGGGAATAACATCCTGGGCACGACCTATAGCTGCGAGATAATCGTCCACCGCGGTGCAGCCGCCTACATCTGCGGCGAGGAAACCGGACTGATCGAATCCCTCGAAGGGAAGCGCCCCTACCCCCGGATAAAGCCCCCGTACTTCCCGGCGGCACTCGGTCTCTACATGTGCCCGACGATTGTGAACAACGTGGAAACGCTTTGCCACGTGAAGCACATCATCACCATGGGCGGTGCGGAGTACGCGAAGACTGGCGTGCCAAACAATACCGGTACCCGCATCTGGTGTGTGAGTGGCCACGTGCAGCGCCCGGGCTACTACGAGTTTGAGTGCGGAAAGATAACACTCGGGCAGATGATCTATGACGTATGCGGCGGGCTCCACCCGGGGCGCGCGCTGAAGGCGATCATTCCCGGTGGCTCCAGCGCGAAGGTACTGCGCGCGGATGAACGCTTCAAAGGAAAGCTCCGCGATGGCACCGAGTATAACTGGAGCGTGAACGACATCCCCCTGGACTTCGATTCCCCTGCTGCCTGCGGTACTATGAGCGGCTCCGGCGGAATCATGGTCATGGATGACTCGGTGGACATCGTGGAAGTGCTTGCGAACCTCAATGCCTTCTACGCCCACGAATCCTGTGGCCAGTGCACTCCCTGTCGCGAAGGTTCGCTGTGGATGAAGAAGATTAGCTCCCGCATGACCAGCGGACACGCCCGCCCAGAGGACGCGGATTTGCTCAAGAACGTTGCCGACCAAATCGCAGGCCGCACCATCTGTGCCTTCGGCGAAGCCTGCGCCTGGCCCACCCAGAGCTTCCTTGCCAAGTTCAAGGACGAGTTTGTCGCCAAAGCTGATAACAAACCTCGCAAGGAACTACGGTTGATCTGATCCATCAATGACATCCACCGGCCCTAAACTTATCTAATTTTACTCGTCATGTCCGATCCTGCCAAACCCGACAATCTGATCAGCGTCTTTGTAGACGGCGAGGAAGTACGCGTGCGCCCTGGCACCAACATGATTGAGGCCGCCACTCTCGCCGGAAAGGAAATCCCTCACTATTGCTACCACTCGAAGCTCTCGGTCGTCGGCAATTGCCGTATGTGCCTCGTCGAGATGGGTATGCCAGCCGTGGACCCTACGACCCGGCAGCCCGTGATGGATGCGGCCTCCGGCAAGCAGAAGGTGAACTGGATGCCACGGCCAACAATCGCGTGCGCCACCAATGCCACGCCCGGTCTCCAGATCAAGACCAGCTCACCCATGGTGAAGGAATGCCGCGAAGGCGTCATGGAGTTCCTCCTCGTTAATCACCCGCTGGATTGCCCCATCTGCGATCAGGCTGGGGAGTGCCGGTTGCAGGAGTTTGCCACCGATTACGGACGCGGCTACAGCCGGTTCGTCGAAGAGAAGAACGTGAAACCCAAGCGCACGAAGCTCGGGCCGAGAGTAATGCTGGACGACGAGCGCTGCATCCTCTGCTCGCGCTGTATTCGCTTCTGCCAGGAGATTGCGAAGGATGATGTGCTCGGGTTTATCTCACGTGGCAGCTACAGTACGTTGACTTGTTTCCCCGGCAAAGAGTTGGCGAACAATTACTCGCTGAACACCGTGGATATTTGCCCAGTCGGCGCGCTGACAAGCTCCGACTTTCGCTTTAAGATGCGCGTCTGGTTCCTCAAGGAAACCAACAGCATCTGCACAGAGTCCAGCGTGGGCGTTAACACCATCGTCTCAAGCCGTGAAGGCACGATCTACCGCATCACACCGCGCAGAAACGACGACGTAAACGACACGTGGATGTCGGACAGCGGACGCGATCTTTTCAAGCAAGTCGCGGCAGAGAACCGCCTCGATAAGTATGCCTTGGACGGTGCGCCGGTGACCGCTGACCAAGCCGTGGCAGAGGCTGCCACACTCTTGAAAGCTGGCAAAGTCGCCATCGTAGGCAGTGGGCGTTCCAGTGTTGAAGAGCAGTTCCTCTTGAAGAAGCTGGCGCAGGCTGTTGGCAATCCGCCAGTTTATCTGGTCAGCCGGGTGCAGCCAGGTGATGGATTACTCGTCTCTGCTGACCGCAACCCGAATGTGCGGGGAGCCCTCGTCACAGGACTGATCAACGAGTTACCCGAGCAGCAGCTCGCTAAACTCGCTGCGGCGATTGAGAGCGGTGCGGTCAAGACCATCCTTTCCGTTGATGAAGACCTCACCCTGGCTGGGCTGACGACGGATCAGCTCAAGAAAGTGCAGGTAATCTATCTGGGTACGCATCATAACTCCACTTCGCAGATAGCCAAGGTGGAGTTACCCGTACTGACTGTCTTTGAGCGGACGGGCACCTTTATTAATCAACAGTTCCGGGTGCAAAAATTCCATCAAGCAGTGCCCGGTCCCGCTGGCGTACTGAATACCTTGTCGGTGCTTGGAAAGCTGCTGGCCTTGAATGGGCAGAATGTGACAGCGACGCCTCAAGGCGTGTGGCCATTACTCGCAGCCGAGGTGCCCGCACTGGCCGGTATGGCCTTCGATACGCTCCCCGATACAGGAAAGCTCATCAACGCCAGCACTTGGGAACACCTGCCCTACTGCGAGGGCAAGACGCTCAAGTACGAGCCGAAGAAACCTGCCGCCACAGCCCAGTAATTAATCATTTCCATGGACCTCTTACTATTTGGCGAATACCTGCTTAAAGCACTACTCATGATCTTTGGCGTCATGAGCATCGCTGGCTACGCAGTGTTGGTTGAACGCAAGGTTGCTGGCTGGATTCAGATGCGACCAGGGCCAAATCGCACGTCGCTGCCTTTCATCAAGTACATCCCTTATATTGGTATACGATTGATACGCTTGGGACTCTTTCAACCGCTGGCAGATGTCGGCAAGTTCGTCTTCAAGGAAGAGCCGATGCCGGGGCATGTTAACAAGCTCTACTACATCCTGGCTCCGTGTATATCGTTCATCCCTGCAATGACGACGATGACGGTCCTCCCCATCGGTGTATTCAACGACAGACCCATGGTGCTGGCCAACCTGGACATAGGCATCCTCTTCATACTGGCAGTTTCCTCATTGGGTGTGTACGGTATTGTACTGGCTGGCTGGTCCGCCAACTCCAAGTACCCCTTTCTTGGCGGTATCCGCTCAAGCGCTCAGCTCATCTCGTACGAACTTGCGATGGGGTTGGCCATTCTTCCCATATTCATGTGGACCGGGGGTACGCTTAATATCTTCGACGCGGTACAATCGCAACAGCACCTCTGGTTCGGGTTCATCCCGCACTGGGGCATCATCTGGCAACCCCTCTCGGCGCTAATCTTCCTCGTCGCACTCTTTGCTGAAACCAATCGCCTGCCCTTCGACATGCCGGAAGCCGAAACCGAACTGGTCGCAGGCTACAATACCGAGTATGGGGCATTTAAGTTCGGCATCTTCTTCGTCGCAGAATACACCCACATCGTAATCGGGTCCGCCGTGTTCACACTGCTCTTCCTTGGCGGGTGGACACTCCCCTACATCGACTATCCAGAAGGGTACATCGGCGCAGGACTATCGGTCGCCGTATTCCTCGCGAAGGTGTTCATGCTTGTGTTCTTCTTCATGTGGATTCGTTGGACACTTCCACGCTTCCGCTATGACCAAGTCATGCGATTGGGCTGGCGCGTGCTCCTCCCACTGGCAATCGGCAACCTAATCTTCTACGCAATCGCCATCGCGATTTACGAACAGTTTAATTAACACTGTTGCGAGCTTCCCACTTTAAACCCACAACCCGACCATGGCTGTCAAAGTAGTAGAGCGCAAACCCCTGACCTGGGCAGAGCGTACATACCTGCCGCAAGTGGCGAGCGGACTGCGGATTACCTTCAGAAACATGTTCAAGCCGCATGTGACGCTTGAATACCCAGAGGAGCGCCCCGATATCCCCGCGAATTACCGGGGCATTCCCACACTGGTTAAAGATCCGAATGGGCGCGAGAAGTGCGTCAGTTGCCAGCTCTGCGAATTTGTCTGTCCACCGAAAGCCATCCGCATTACACCCGGTGCTATTGCCGATGACTCGCCAAACGCACACGTAGAAAAGGCGCCACAGGAGTTCGAGATCAACATGCTCCGCTGCATCTACTGTGGCCTCTGTCAGGAAGTTTGCCCCGAAGAAGCCATCTGGCTTCAGAACATTTATTCCTTCTCCGGCTACACCCGCGAGGAGATGGTATTTAAGAAACAGAAGCTCTACGAAATCGGCGGGACCCTGCCTGACCAGCATTTCAAGTGGGACAAAAAGAAGGCTGCGGCAGAACACGGTCCTACTCACTAAATCTACGATGCCAATCATCCCATCATTCGTCAGTTTCGCCCAGGGTTCATCACTTTTGCCTTCCTTAGCGGTTGGCCAATCCATTAACTTCACCTCATACCTGCATGATTGATTTCATGTTCTATTTTCTCGCCGCATTGACGGTGCTCAGCGCCCTTATGGTGCCATGCAGCCGCAATCCGGTTAATGGAGCGATGTTTATGATCGTTTCATTCGTGGGCACGGCTGCCCTGTTCGCCCTGCTACAGGCCTTCTTTCTGGCGATCGTCCAAGTGCTGGTCTATGCCGGTGCAGTCATGGTGCTCTTCCTGTTCATCATCATGTTGTTAAACATTGAGAAGACGCAGGCACTTAAGGTGAATCGCGGTATTGCTGCACTGAGTATTGTGGCCTTCCTCGCCATGGTGGCTGCCGTGTGGTTTCTATTTGTCGAAGGCAGGGCTGGCCCATTCCCTGCGCTACCCGCGGGTGCAGTCCCTGCATCTCTGACGAAGCACTTCGGCTACGAACTCTTCACTAAGTATATGCTTCCCTTCCAGGTGACCGGGTTCCTTCTACTCATAGCCATGATTGGTGTTATCTACATCAGCAAGAAACCAGCGGATGAAACGGTGGATGCCACCGCTGATGCGAAAGGAGCCAATCGATGAGTATTGGACTGAATGCGTACTTAACCGTAGCGGGGCTGCTCTTTGCCATCGGTTTCTTCGGTGTGCTACTGCGGCGAAACACCCTCGTCATTTACATGTGTCTCGAGCTGATGCTGAACGCCGCGAATCTAGCGCTCGTGGCCTTCTCCCGCTATAATTTGACGGAAAAGAACCCCATGATGGACGGGAATGTCTTCGTCTTCTTTATCATCACAGTCGCAGCGGCAGAAGTCGCCGTGGGCTTGGCCATCATTGTACAACTCTACCGCAAGCGCCAGTCGGTCATGGTGGATGAGATCGCCGTGCTCAAGGAACCGTAATCTATTTTTTGTGCAAATCGCATGCAAACTCCGGTAACTCTTCTCTTTCTGATACTCCTCATCCCGTTGATATCCGGGATACTCATTGGCCTCTTTTGCAGGAAACAAGGGGCGCTCGCCATGGTACTCTCGGTGGGATCCGCTGGGTTGCAGATGGCTCTGTGTCTCTATTTATTGTGGTCTGAAGCTTGGGATGGCACCACAATCCATCTCAATTATGAATGGATGCGGCTGGGCCTGTTCAGTTTCAACCTCGGGTTTCTCTTCGATAAAAATGCCGCCCTGATGTTGTTTGTCGTAAACTTTGTGGGCTTTTGGATTCATTTGTTTAGCGCGGGTTACATGAAGGACGACGAAGCGCGTGGGCGATTCTATCTTGGCATGAGTATCTTCATGTTTTCGATGACGGGCTTGGTCATTTCCAGCAATTTGATGATGATGTTCATCTTCTGGGAGCTGGTTGGTTTCAGCTCTTATATGCTTATCGGCCATTATTTGACGAAGAATGCAGCGAATGCGGCAAATAAAGCTTTTATCGTAAACAGGGTGGGAGACTTCGGTTTTCTAATCGGTATTATTTGGGCGTACTGGGTCTTTGGCACTACAGATATAGCCACATTGCAAAGCTTGGTTGCGCAACGTCCGGATTTGCTGATTACCCCGATCAGCTTGCTTTTAATTGCTGGAGTTCTTGGGAAATCGGCTCAAGTCCCGTTGCATGTTTGGTTACCCGATGCGATGGAAGGGCCTACCCCAGTCTCCGCCCTCATACACGCAGCAACAATGGTGGCTGCGGGTGTCTATTTACTCGGTCGCATCTACTTCCTGTACACACCGACCGCGCTGGACGCGATTATTCTGATTGGCGGAATTACTGCAGTATTCGCCGCTATCTGCGCTTTTGGCACCCGGGATATTAAGAAAATACTGGCTTATTCCACCCTGTCCCAACTTGGGTATCTCGTAGCCGCTTTTGGTTTAGGTACAGAGTATGGACATCGTCCAGAAGTAATCGCCGAACACGGAGCGAATGCCGCGGCACTTTTTGGAGTAGGTGCGGCGAATTTCCACCTCACAACACACGCCTTTTTCAAGGCACTTCTATTTCTCGGCGCTGGCTCCATCATACACGCGCTACACCATGAGCAGGACATCTTTAAGATGGGTGGTCTATGGAAGTCCATGCCAGTGACAAGTATCACCTTCGCGGTTGCTGTGCTTGCGATTACCGGCGTGCCACCTTTGGCTGGCTTCCACAGTAAAGATGCCATCCTCTATATCGCGTATCTGGATAATCCAATCACTTTTTATCTGCTGACAGGTACTGCCATGCTTACGGCTCTCTATATGGGTAGGCTTTGGTTTGTCGCCTTCTGGGGCAAACCTCGTTCTGTAAATGCCAGCCATGCTCATGAGAGTTCCTGGGTCATGTTGATTCCATTGATCGTACTTGCTCTCTACTCGGCATTGGGCGGATTTATGGTGATGTACCCGCGTGCCTTGCACTTCTTGTTGCATGACAGTGTGCTGCATCCCGAGGGGGCAAGCTATACCCTGATGCTCGCCATTTCACTGATTGCGGGGATCGGTGGTTTGGTACTTGCCGCAGTTATCTATAAACCAGGCGCTGCGGAAGACCGGGTGCAACAGAAAGCTCCCGCACTCTACGCGTTCTTCGCTTCGAAGCTCTATTTCGACGAAATCTACACCTTCTATGTTAAGAAGATTCAAGACCGCGTGGCCATAATACTTAATTTCCTCGACCTCTTCCTTGTGGGCGGACTGCTCGTTCGCGGTTCAGCGGGCATGGTTGGCCTGCTCGGGATGATTTCCAAACTTTCTCTGACCGGCAATATTCAGACCTATGTTTACTGGTTCCTAATCGGTATCATTGGGTTCTGGTTGTACGCAACTGGCGTCTTTTAAAGCAGCGCTCTCTGCACTATGGAATCCCTGCAACATTTTCTCCTCAACTGCTTCAGCCAGCACAGCGGCTTAAACTCCGCACTGCTCTACGCAGCCATCCTCGCGCCACTCATCATGGGTGGGCTGCTAATAATCACGGACAAGCTCCCCGCCTCCACCGAGAAACTACTCGCCAGCATCGGGTTCGCCATTCCAGCACTCATCGCCATCTGGTTATGGTCCCTCTATAATGCCAGTCTTGGTGCACCCGGTATCTTCAATGACGGCGGATGGCAGTTCATCACTACGTTCGACACCGGTCTGTCCCGCTTGGGTATCTCACTCAAACTCGGACTCAATGGCATCTCTGCTCCCATCTATCTTCTCGCAGGTTTGGTAGGAGCCGCAGCCGGATTCTACGCCTTTAATGCTAAGGTGGAAAATCCAAGGGTCTATCACGGACTGCTCCTGATAATGCTTGCCGGGTTGATGGGTGCGTTCTCCTCGATCGATATCTTCTTCTTCTACTTCTTCCACGAACTCGCCCTTATCCCAACATTTATAATGCTGGGGCTGTACGGCGGTCGCCAGTCGCGCTCCATCGCGTTGGAGTTGACGATCTATCTGACCCTTGGGGCTATGCTCTCGTTGACCGGACTGATTGTGCTCTACGTAAAGTCCGGGGTAAACAGTTTCGATTTGATTGCCCTGACCACGCAGCTTGCAGATAAACCGTTGCCAGAGAACATTCAAAACTACGCCTTCGGAATGCTTCTCTTAGGATTCGGCACGCTGGTCTCGCTCTGGCCTTTACACTCCTGGGCTCCACGTGGCTACGCCGCAGCGCCAGCAAGTACCGCCATGCTTCACGCGGGAGTGCTCAAGAAGTTCGGCTTGCTGGGTCTTATCCAGATTGCCGCCCCGTTAATCCCCATGGGTGCAGCACACTGGGCACCACTGCTTATGTGGCTAGCCTTGGGTAACGTGCTGATCATTGGATTCGTCACCATGGCCCAAGATGATCTCAAACAAATGCTCGGATACAGTTCCGTCATGCACATGGGTTACATCTTCCTGGCCTTTGCCACACTCAGTACCACCGGCATTGGAGGCGCGGTCACACTCATGGTCGCGCACGGCCTTTCGGCTGCACTGCTCTTCATGCTGGCCGACATGATCGAGCGCCGTACTAAGAACCTCGACCTCGGTGAGCTCGGTGGACTGGTCCGCCAAGCTCCCACACTCGCCGCTTTCTTCGTAGTGGCTACATTAGCATCCGCCGGACTGCCAGGCTTTGCCAACTTCTGGGGAGAGTTGACCATCTTCACCGCCCTGTTTGGTCACTCCAAGCTTCTAGCCGCAGGAGCGATTGTGGGCATAGTTATAAGTGCGGTCTATGGACTGCGTGCCGTTTCCAAGATATTCTTCGGCGAACCCACGGAGCCGATGAGTCAGTTCCTCAAGACGAACACGATCACCGACCTCAGCGCGGCGGAGAAACGCCCGGCCATACTCCTCATTTTCGCACTGCTGGTCATCGGATTCTTTCCCAAACTCATCACAGAGAGCATCAATGCGGGAGCCAGACGGCTATACGCAGACAAGCCAGTGATGACAGCCACCGCGCAACCCACCAGCCCTGTGGCTTCAACCCAAGCTTCGCACTAGTATGATACCGTCGCTGGAAACATATCGGGAAATTGCCCAACTCAATGAATGGGCACTGATCTTGCCGGAGATTGTGCTGGCAGTAATTGCTCTCACGCTTCTCGTAGCGGAGCTTCTATTGAAGAAGAGCCGTCACCCCTTTATCAGTCTGTTTGCGATACTAGGGCAGGTGGCTGTCCTAGCCTTGGTGCTGGCCAACTTCTGGTTTCCGCCGCAGCTAGACGTCTCGCTATCCCTCTTCAGTGGGATGATTTCGCACACAGCGAACGGCCAGATGATGCGCATATTCTTTCTCCTCGCCAGTATTCTCGTCTCACTTCTGGCAAACAGCTACCTTGAGCAACGCAAGCTGCCCAAAGTCGAGTTCTTCGCCATTCTACTTCTGGTAACCGCCAGCTTCATGCTCCTCGTTCAGAGCACCCACTTTGTGATGCTGTTCATCTGCCTGGAGACCGTCACCGTGGGATTCTATGTACTCGTCAGCTACTTCCGCAGCCAGAATACATCGCTCGAAGGTGGCCTGAAGTACCTGATTCAAGGCGCTCTCAGCTCATCGCTGCTGCTCTTCGGCATCGTCCTGCTCTATGGCGCAGGCAGTAACCCCGGCCTGGTAGGGAACGTTGCGGAACCCATGCAGTTCGACCACCTCGCCACGTTTATTTCCGCCAATCCGTCGCACCCGCTGGTGCTCATCGGTGCGCTTCTGATAATTAGCGGACTCTGCTTTAAGATGGGAGTCGTTCCCTTTCAAATCTGGGTGCCCGATGTTTATCAAGGCGCTCCCATGCCGGTGACAGCATTTCTGGCGGTCGCCTCAAAGGCCGGAGGCTTTTTCCTTTTGATGAACCTAATCAAAGGCCCTTTTGCAGCGCTCGATGCATTCCTCATTCCCCTGCTCAGCGTGCTCGCTGCATTGAGCATTCTCTACGGAAACCTCGCCGCTCTTGGCCAGTACTCGCCGAAGCGACTCATCGGGCTCTCCGGTATATCCCACGCCGGCTACCTGCTCATGGGAGTCACCGCCGCACTTACGATTCCCTCTGCCTACAGCGCCATCAACTTCTATCTCTTTGTGTATCTCTTTGGGTCATTCCTGGTATTTGCAGTCATGCAGAAGGCCTCACCCGACCACGATGCGCTCCATGACATGCGGGATTACGCAAACCTATATAAACAACAACCCCTGCTGGGCATGGCACTCGCCATTGGGCTCGGCTCTCTGGCCGGAATCCCCCCTCTCGCCGGATTCCTTGCGAAACTCCTCCTCTTCATCGCCGCCTTTCAAGCTGGACTCTACACGCTCCTGGGCGTCGCCATCTTTGGCGTCGTAGTCTCCATCTACTACTATTTCGGCTGGCTCCGCACCGCACTCTTCCGCCCCTTCGTAGCCCCAGAGACCGCACACACCATTCCCGCCCTCACCCGTGGTCAACTAGTGTTCCTGATCGTGTTGATGACTGTCACCGTACTTCTCGGCGTCTATCCCGGAAGCATTGGCGGGCTGTTGTTTTAGGAATTTTGGGTGAAGTAGGCACAAAGGTCCAAAGGCAGTAGAGGTACAAAGAGGGGAAGACAGGAGGCAGATACGTCTGTAGATGTCATATCAGTCAATCGCGTCAATTGGGTCAATACGGTCAATGAGGTCATAACCCAAGACGAAATGGCGGGTGACCAATCCATGCTTTTCTGGGATGCTGTAGGCATCCTCAATCTTAACTCTCAGACATGCCATCTGCCATCTGGAATCTTCAATCTGGAATCTTGAATCTGCCTTCTGCCTTCTACCTCACTTCTCAACCAGGGGAACCCACGTGGATTTGGGATTATTTATCATAAAGTAGGTAGGGATATGAAGGCGTTGTTACGTATTTTGATTATGCCGGATGAGATTATTGCAGGCGCGAATGAAAATAACCTCAGGCTGAAGGGCGTTTTCCTGGGGTTAACTGCAGTTAACGTTGCTATGAATGAGAATTTCATTGGCATAACACAAGTTCTCGCCGCACGCTGGCTTGTTTTCATCACGCGGATCGACGTTCTTGCCACACTTGAGGACGTTTTCACCGCACGCTCATCTGTTTTCGTCACCCGTGATGAAGTTTTGACTGCCTTCAATAGAATATACTTTGTCATGCAGGGAATTATCGTTGCCCGCTCGCCTGTTTAGTTTCGGACGTGGTCAATTCTCCTTCTACGAAGCTCAGTTTTGGAGTGTAGAACAACGATTCCGGGGACCGGAAGAGTAATTACTCCCGCAAATAGGTATCACCTCAGGTGCAGATGGATTGTTCCGAACTCG
>JANRLC010000069.1:0-5323 GCA_033762955.1 Verrucomicrobiota bacterium
GCTGATAGACGGGTACCGCCCCTACAGGGCTCAATAAATAAAATATAATCGATACCCAGGGCGTTGCCCTGGGCTCAAGAGTGGTTGCGCCTTCGGCGCGGAATGTGTCCCATTGCGCCTTGGCATACGCTAAACAGATACATGCCGTAGGCATCCCTACAGCCCGGAGGGCTGTCGGATATTAGCCGGTGGAGCAAACCACCGGTTGCATCATACACAATGGATTGCGCCCTGGCAGGGGCGCTGGATTATCGGTAATCTTTGGTGATTCTACCACGCCGACCACCGCCCCTGCCGGGGCGGAAAATATATGGGGATACTCTTTCCTGTGGTTTGCACCACAGGCTAATATCCGATGGCCCTCTGGGCCAATTTGTGTGTTGTGAGCATTATCTTGCGCCCTGATCCCCATGGGGAAGTATGAAGTCCCGCAGGGACGACCTGCATCTTAGCCCCGGGTTTCAACCCGGGGTAAACGGCGGATTTAGTAACACAAGTCCCGAAGGGACGGCTGAAGGGGGGTTCAAATTCGCCATTTGAGAGAAGGAAATAGATAACTTCGACTGGTTTGATGCCCTCCATCCAGCCGTCCCTTCGGGACTCGACCCGGGTATGTACACATTATCCCCAGGTTGAAAACCTGGGGATAAGATGCAGGTCGTCCCCGCGGGACTGCATTCTTCTCATGCCGTCGCTGGATCATCGTTAATCTTCGGTGATTCGACCACGCCGACCACCGCCCCTGCCGGGGCGGATAATATATGGGGATACTCTTTTCCTGTGGTTTGCACCACAGGCTTATATACGCTGCCTAAGTGCACCGACTTCGAAATGCACCGCTTGGAGGCGCTTTGCCTGCACGGTCATTGACAACGCAGACTGGAGAAATACGTTCTCCACTCTTCATTCTCCATTTTCTGAAAACTATGATTACAAAGTGTCAACGTCTGGTCGAGTCCACCGGGTTTCAACGCCTTATCCTGGGGACAATCTTATTTGCCGCTATCTTGGTGGGGCTGGAAACTTCGCCTGGTATGATGGAGAAGTGGGGTCATGTTTTCCATCTGTTGGATGCGGGGGTACTCGGTATCTTCATCCTTGAGATCATCGTGAAGATGGGTGCGCGGGGCAAGCGCTGGTGGTCGTACTTTGGGGACCCATGGAATGTTTTCGACTTTGCGATTGTAGCGGTCTGCCTGCTCCCGCTTGGGGATACGCAGTTTGCCGCCGTGTTGCGACTGGCGCGGATACTGCGGGTATTGCGGCTGGTGAGCAGCCTGCCGAAGCTGCAAATTCTAGTGGGGGCATTGTTGAAGAGCCTGCCTTCCATGACCTATGTGGGGTTACTCCTTGGGCTGGTGTTTTACATCTATGCGGTCGTAGGTGTGCATACCTTTGCGACGACGGATCCGCTGCACTTTGGCACGCTCGGGCGCACCATGCTGACTTTGTTCCAGATGATCACATTGGAGGGCTGGGTGGATATTATGAACCCGCTGCGTGAAGCCGGGCATGTGTTCTCCGCTCCGGTGTACTTTGCCTCATTCATCCTCATGGGCACGATGATCATGCTCAACCTCTTCATTGGGGTAATCATGAACGGGATGCAGGAAGCTCATGCCGAGCAGGTCGAAGAGCTGCTTCGCAAGCCCGGTACCGACGGGGCCGGCACCGAGTTAGCTACCGAGTTGGACGCTGTGATCCAGCAACTGGATGCCACCAAGCTCAGAGTCCAGGCACTACAAACGCGGGTACGGAAGCAGAAGTAGTGTTCCCAGACCTCCTGGCACCTTACTGCTTTGTGCCTCAGTTCCCTTGGGTCTCTGTGCGTACGTTCAGGGCTTTGGGTCTGGCTTGGTTACATGGAAGGGATTGCCCATGAGGTATCTCAGTCTTTTTCTGTAAGAGTGGCAGAATTCTGCGGTGCGATCCCGTGTGCGATACATCTCTTTGCGTAACTTGGTACAAGTACCCAATGCAGGCTTGCGTCTATTCGTAATGGTAGTTTCCAGTGCAAGTGTCTCCACCGGGTAGGGCATGATACCGATGATGCGCAATTCATGCCTCCATTCCTCATCAATAAAGTCGTCCACCGGTTGGTAAAAACGCTGGCTAAGCTCTAACAAGCGCTCTGCTGCTGCGGGTTTAATCCAATAGGCAGCAGAACCTCTCGGTCCCTTGTTATAACTGACTATCGAATAATTTTGCAACTGACCGAGCTCAAAATATCGCGTCGGAAAAACGCCGTGTAATCGAACCAAATCGAAAGATGGGGAATACCTCATAAGCTGGCTCGAAAAATCCAGGGCATGAAGAAAACGAATGTCGTCTTCGCAGATAAGAAGGGATTTCCCTGTGCGAACTGCGTTTTTCCACACTTCACGATGCGAAAGAAAACAACCGACCTCTCCAGCAGACATGTCAAATCCAGTTCGTTTCAACCGTTTCTGGCGATCATAGTTACCATGACCATGAGCTGCCGAAACTTCCATTCGTTTTGCTATGAAAAAATCGAACGGAATCCCACACCGCTCCATTTCAGTATTCATGTGTGCCTGTCGATCCTTTGAATCTTCAAGGGTAATGACGACTGTGTTCGAATCCTTCCAGCCCATGTTCATATCCTGAGACTATGCTAGATGAGAGATTCCTAACAAGGAAATTGTCGGTGTTACGCTACTTCAAAATGTCTGTTAAATTAAAGAGTGGCGAGAGGGGGGCGCACCAACGGGGCATCGGGATTCTAAAAAGATTCTGGTGTTTGGCGTTATCGAAGGTAGCCAGACCGTCCCGGTCTGGTGTATGAAGTTCGATTACCCGAGCGAGACGGATACACTAGTGACGACGTCGAGACGCGCAGCACTGCACCCTGGGTTGGTATGCGTTGCCCCGTTGGGGCATACTGGAGTTTGGCCAATTTTGCGTTACCATGCTTCACCGCATCCCCGGCATGGAAACAATGCAGTCCCCTTGGGGACGACCTGCATCTTAGCCCCAGGTTTTAACCTGGGGCTGAAGTTTGGCTCTGACTAGATAAATCAATGCACCGTTGAACGCAAATAGGCGGACAAGAATGTCCGCCCTCCGTTGGTATAATAGGCGGACAAGAATGTCCGCCCTCCGTTGGGTGTTTGAAGCAAACGGAGAGCGGGTTTTCTAACCCGCTCCCCAGGTTAAACCTGGGGCTAAGATGCATACTGTCCCTCCGGGACGGGGTTGCCCCGTTGGGGCAAAGGTTCTCCCGTAGGGATAGTGTCTTATATCGCCCACATGGTCTTTATACTCCCATATACAGGCACTTTTTAGGGTTCTCGCCAATTTTTCATTTTCTCTTATAGTGGCATTTACTCGCGGACGAGTTTCGCGATGGGAGTAACAAGGAGACTGGTTCGGCTTCTGCCTTTCCGACTTTGTGCCTCTGGTGCCTTTGGACCTTTGTGCCTACCTTCTGCCCTTATTCTTCAAGAGCCCAACAACACGCCGGCGTGTTTCGCGATGGGAGTAACAAGGGGGTGGCGGTTAGAAAATCCACCCTTGTTCTTCAAGAGCCAAAAAGCACGCCGGCGTGTTTCGCGATGGGAGTAAAAAGGAGACTGGTTCGGCTTCTGCCTCCTGCCTTCTGCCTTTCCGACTTTGTGCCTCAGTGCCTTTGGACCTCTGTGCCTACCTTCCGAAGTGCCTACCCGCCGAACCTTATTCTTCAAGAGGGTAATCAACCCCTGCTGGCTACTGGGGGGCGAGGTCGATGGGAGCCATGGTGTCGAGTCTGTAGGCGGTGCTTCCGGTGGACTCGGCGATCCAGAGAAAGACACCCAGGGATGCGCTGTACAGAAATAGACCGTCTTTCATTGTGCCCGAATAGGCGTAAAGGAATCCTTGCTCCGGGTGATAAAGCCAGGGGTGGTAGCCGCTATAGATGAATCCTAAATTGAGGGAATAGCTCCAGCCGGTACCGTTCTGAAACCCGTAATGCCATCCGAGGGGACCAATCTCCTTCCAATTGCCGTTGGCGAGTGCTTTAAACGGATTGGCTGCCACGAGTGGCTTCATTACGAAGAACTCATTGATGAAAGATTTGTTGAGTGCAAATCCATAGATGTTGCCCTGCTCATCGATTGCGCACGCGCCGCAATTGGGTGAAATAAAGTCTTTGGTAAAGTCGGCGAGTGTCGAAATGTCTTTCATCGCGCCATCGTCGTAGAGAAAGCAGCGCGGGTTTATCCCCACGGTTCCCTGGCCGACGACTTGCCCTAAATTATTAATGCCCGTGGGCTTGGCTGATGTCCATCCATCGGCTGTAATGTCCTTGAGGGAGCCCTCTGAATAGACAAAGACGCGTGTGCGATTCTGGCCTGCAATCATACCATTGTCATTGATTACCGTGGCCTTTCCACTGCCTATGCTCCGCACGGTGCCGTTTTCGAAAACGACGGCTTCAGTGCCGGAAACGCCAACGGCGACACCGTGGTTATTGATGGCCAGGGCCTCGCTGGAGCTGTTTCCGTCGGTGCCGAGAACTCCGAGATCGCGCATCTGCCCGTTATCGTAAATGAATGCATGGCTGGTTGTTGTTGTCGTACTGGTTCCAACGACTTGCCCCCTGTCGTTAATGGCATTGCCCCGAGAGGAGTTCCCGCCGGCGTCGGCACCGACATACTGGCTGGCACCAAGTGTTCCCAATTGAGAGAGATTACCATTCTGGTAGATGAATGCGCGCGCTGAGACTGAGCCGGCCTTGATGGTGCCATACCCGGTGATCTGGCCGGACGCATTAATGGCTTGTGCACTGAGGATATCTCCATTGGTAAGCAGTCCCAGTTCCGTCCAAGTACCTTGCGCGTAATGCCAGCTGCGGACATCATTATTGGGCAGGAGATTGCCGTAGCCGATAACGCCGGCATCATCCGCCGAGTAGGCGTAGATAACAGACCACCCGGGCTGGGCGGTGCCGAGTTTGGTTAGCGAGTAAGTGTACTCGGCATGGAGCGAAGGTGTCACCGCCAGTACCGCCAGGCCAAGCAGTGACAATAATGAGGATTGTTGTGATGTATTCATTTTGGTGATGCAATTCATGTGCGTTATTTTATCTCATAAGCTGCATTTTGCCTATACGCGTCTATACGTAGGATCGCTGTGGCGACCGATTTAGAGTGCAATCCTATATCCTAAACAGGAAAATCGGATGTGACCGATCAGTGCTTTTTCGAGGATGCCGTAGGCATCCCAGAGATTAGCCGGGGGTTGAGTCCCGCTGCGGGACGACACCCCCGGTATGGGCAACATTCACCATCGACCCCAGCGGGGTCGCAGCCGTGCATCCGTT
>JANRLC010000070.1:0-11230 GCA_033762955.1 Verrucomicrobiota bacterium
GGGGCGGGGAGTAGTGACGGGGGTTCGGGGAGTAGTGACGGGGGGCGGGGAGTAGTGACGGGGGTTCGGGGAGTAGTGACGGGGGTTCGGGGAGTGGCGGCTGACGAATGGAGAATGGTGAATGAAGAATGGAGAATGGGGAGTGTTGGCAGATTCCAGATTCTGAACGCTGATGGCTGATAGCTTCCCTTCTTCCCATTGCCTTTCCGCGAGTGGCGGCAACGGTTCCGGGAGTGGTGGCAACGGTGGTACGAGTGGCGGCAACCTTGGTACGAGTGACCGCAACGGTGGTTCGAGTGTCGGCAACGGTGGTTCGAGTGACGGCAACGGTGGTGCGAGTGACGGCAACGGTGATACGACTGGCGGCAACGGTGGTTCGAGTTAAGGCAACGGTGGTTCGAGTTACGGCAACGGTGGTTCGAGTTACGGCAACGGTGGTGCGAGCGGTGGCAACGGTGGTACGATTGGCGGCAACGGTGGTACGAGTGGTGGCAACGGTGGTACGAGTGGTGGCAACGGTGGTACGAGTGGTGGCAACGGTGGTACGAGTGGCGGTAGCGGTTCCGCGAGTGGTGGCGGGGATACCTCTCGGTTTGCATCGATTACTCCCCTACCCTGTAAATTCCGCTTACGCGGTCTTGCCGATACCATTACGGTGTGCTGTTCTATACGGTTTGTAGCACCAGCTTTCATGTCCGAACCCGAATCATTGCACCAAGCCACTCCCTTTGCAGACAGCCTCGCGCAGATGCTGGGCGGGGCATTGAGCGCGGACTGTGCGCGTCGGGAAGCGCGGGAGCGACTGGAGCGGCTGGTCGTGTTCTGCCCGGTTTACAGGGACAGTCTGCTGCGTTTCCCGGAGCTTTGGCAGTGGCTGGAGAGTGCGGTGAATCAGAATACCAGCTTTCGCTATGGGACGATTCACCGCCTGTGGGATGAGCATTTTCTCCCGGCGGTGACGGAGGATACGTGGTTGTCTGCGTTGCAGCGCTTCCGTCGCCAGGTGTGTTTGCGTGTGGCGTATAATGAGCTGAATGGGCTGAGTGCGATCACAGATTCGCTTAAAGAGCTGTCTCTGCTGGCAACCTTTGTCCTGCGGGAAGTGACGCACAGGGTGTATGTGAGTTCTGAGAAAAGGTTTGGCACACCGTGGAATGAGGAGCGGAACTGCCCCGCGCGGTTTGCCACAATTGGGTTGGGGAAACTCGGTGGTGGGGAGCTGAACTTCTGTTCGGATGTGGACCTGATCTTCCTCTACCAGGGGCAGCACCACGTCCACCGGCAGGGGCGGGCATCTGCGATGACGAATGAGGAATTCTTTACGCGGGTCTGCAGAGAGAGTGTCAGTCTGCTCCAGGCCAGGGGCGAAGAGGGCTACCTATATAATGTGGATCTGCGACTGCGGCCCGAGGGGGAAACGGGGGCGATTATCCGCTCGCTCAGCTCGATGGAGAACTACTATGCGGCCACTGGGCAGACTTGGGAACGGTTGGCACTGGTTAAAGCCCGGGTAGTCGCTGGGGATGAGGACTTGGGCAGCGAGTTACTGGAAAGCCTGGCCAGCTTCCGCTACCCTCGCCGTCCACCGCCCGGGCTGCTCATGGAGATCGCCGGGGTGAAGCTGCGCACGGAGCGCGAAGTGCCTGCGGCAAAGCTTGCGCTCGATATCAAGAGTGGCCCTGGTGGTATCCGGGAGATAGAGTTCTTTGCGCAAGCGTTGCAGATGATCTATGCTGGTCGCAATCCCTTCCTGCAAACGCCCTCAACGCTCGAAGCCCTTGAACGGCTTTACCGGTATGAGCATATTACCCGTAGTGATCGCGATTTCCTTGTAGGGGCTTACTTATTCCTGCGAGCACTTGAACACCGGCTACAAATGCGTGAGGAGATGCAGACCCACCAGCTTCCCCCACCCGGCCCGGACCGCGCGCTGCTCGCCGAGAGCCTGGATTTCGCCTCGGTAGCTTTATTTGAACAGCATCTCGCTTCGGTGCGTAAACAAGTGCATGACCTGTACTTGCTGCTGTTTGGCATGAGCGACCGCGAGGCGGAGATTCAGGAGTGGACGTTGTTCTTCTCTGGACAGGAACCCGGGCCTGCTATCTACCCGATGCTGCGCCGCTGGTTCTGGGGGCCGCTGCCACCGGTGGAGACCCGCTTGCGTCATCTACTTCTGGGCGGCTCTACTCATAATTTATTAACCAGAGAGCACGTCACACTCTTCCTGGAGATTGCAGCGCAGTTTGACAATACACTCGGCTTGCTCGCGCACCCGATGAACACGCTGGAGCGGATAGACCGCTTTGCCGAGCGCTACGGTGCGCGGAAACCCTTCCTTAACCTCTGTGCTCACCGACCACACTTCTTTCGCGCCCTCGGCTTGCTCTTCGACCGAAGCCAGTTCATCCACGAGCTGCTCTGTGCGAGCCCTGAGATACTTGAAGAGATTTTCGTAGCCGGGCTAAAGCTTGCCAAGCCTCGCGGCATCATGATGGACGAGTTGGCCCAGCTCCCCCATGACTCGGATGAGGAATTCTCCGCGTGGCTCTGGCTCTACGTGAAGGCAGAGCAAGTACGCCTGGCGATCGCGAACGTACTCGGGCACGATGGGGCGGCCATTGCCGAGTATAATCTGACGAAGCTGACCGATGTGGTGCTGGCGCAGATGCTGGAGCGCGCTGACCCGGAACGAATGCTCCAAGTAGTGGCATTAGGGAAGTATGGTGGGCAGGAGATGACCATCGGCTCTGATCTGGACATCATGCTCATCTCCGCGGAAGAGGTCACCACAGAAGAGACGACTCGCCGCGCCACCCGGTTTCTCAAGCTTGCCAGCCATACAGGACCACGGGGAAAGACATTCGAGATAGACCTGCGCCTGCGCCCCTTTGGCGCGGATGGACCGATTGTCACCACCCTGGACAGTCTCGCGAAATACCATGCACAGGGAAGTGCACGGCTTTGGGAACGCCAGTTGTTAACACGTGCCCGCTGCGTATCCCGAGATATTAACAAGAATACCGCATCCAGCGACGAACCTTTGGCCCGCGCCTTTGTCACATGGAGAGATGAGCTATTGTACAGCGAAGCACTCCCCTACTCCGCACTGGAGGATATCCTGACCATGCGGCACCGCATCGAGGAGGAGAAAGCCCATGTGGTGCCGCCACAGCGTGCATTCAAAACGGGTCCAGGCGGCATGATGGACATCGAGTTTGCTGCGCAAATGCTTCAGATGCGCCATGGTTGGAAACAGCCATCCCTGCGCGCACCTGGAACCAGACCTGCGCTCAAAGCCGCGATGGAAACAGGCGTTCTGGCCCCCGATGTTTCCGCGGTCTTCAATGATAACTACGAGAAGCTGCGTACCCTGGAGCTATTTCTACGCCGGGATACCGCTCGGAGTGTCTCCATCCTAAGCGAGGATGATGATGAGCAAATCTGCATCGCCAAGTGGATGGGGTTTACTGATTATCCAGCATTCTTTTCCGACCATTGTACACGAATGGCCGCAACCCGCACTGCGATGAATACGGTGTTTAACGACGAAAAATCCCGCAGATAGCATTCGCAAATTCCACATTTCGTCACAATATAATGTTCAGTCACGTCATGACCAATCCTTCCATTGACTCCCGCCACAAGCTGCTGCGCGTCGCGCTGGTAGCACTTAGCTTACTGCTCACGCCAGCTCTCCACGCCTTCGAAGGCTGGTCCTCACTCACGCGAGAAGACCAGCGCCGGATGGCACTGGAGACGAATCTCGCCATCGAGTTTCTCCAGGAGAATCACTTCAAGCGCATGCCGTTCTCCCAAGTCGATGCAAAGGAGCTACTGACGAGTTACATGAAGGACCTCGACTATGCGCGGATGTTCTTCACCCAGACGGATCAGGATGAAGTCCTTCTGCGCTTCGGAGACACGCTAAAAACTCGCTACCTTCAAGAAGGCAATCTTTACCCTGCATTTGAAATCTACTCTATCTACCGCCAGCGCGCCCTGGACCGCTGCGATTGGGTCTTTAAGCGGCTCAAGGGCGACTTCGATTTCAAGGGCAAGGATACTTTTGCCCCGGATCGCTCGGAGTCACCCTTCTCAAAGGATACCACTTCGATGGACCTGCTCTGGGAAGACCGTATAAAGTTTGAATTACTCGGAGAGATGCTTGGGGGCGACACCCTTGAAGGCGCGAAGGAGAAAATCCAGCGCCGGTACACACGCACCCAGCGCTTCATCAACGAAACCGAGTCTTATAATGTGCAGGAAATCTTCCTCAACAGCCTCTCGGGGCTCTATGATCCGCACTCCAACTTCTTCTCTGCACAAGGCTCAGCCGAGGAGTTTAATATACAAATCACAAACACTCTCAGCGGCATTGGCGCCGTGCTGCGCGATGAGGATGGGTATTGCGTGATCCAGGAATTAGTCGCCGGTGGTCCGGCAGAACTCAGCGGGCAACTGTTCCCCGGAGATAAAGTCGAGATGGTGGCCCAGGAGAAAGCGGAGCCGGTTGACGCAACAGACATGAAACTGCGCAAGGTAGTAAGCATGATCCGTGGGGAAAAGGGCACCAAGGTTATCCTCACCCTGATTCCGGCAAACGCTACCGATCCCTCCGAGCGCAAGCGGGTGACGCTTGTCCGTGATGAAATCAAGCTGACCGAGAACCTTGCCAGCGCACGAGTATTTGAAAGCCCGCTCGAAGACGGCTCCACTGTGCCCATTGGCGTCATAGAATTGCCTTCTTTCTACGGAGGCATGGGGCGCGACTCCGCTGATGAAGCCACCACCTCGAAGGACGTTGAAGAGCTGATCAACAAACTGAAGCCCATGGGCGTCCAAGGTATAGTGCTCGACCTTCGCCGCAACGGTGGTGGATTACTCTCAGAAGCCATTCGCCTTGGCGGCCTCTTCATCCCCAAAGGCCCCATTGTCATGGTCAAGGACACCACCGGCCAAACCCGCACAGACTGGGATAGCGACAGTAAACTCGCTTGGGATGGACCGCTGATCATCCTGGTCTCGCGCAACAGTGCATCTGCCAGTGAAATCGTGGCCGGCGCATTGCAGAGCATGGGCCGAGCACTTGTCATAGGCGATAAGGCGACCCATGGCAAAGGCACGGTCCAGCAACCTTGGGAACTCGCCCGCAGCCTGCGCAGGTTAATTACCAACAAGGCCGACCAGCTCGGTACGATGAAGGTAACCATTCAAAAGTTTTACCTGCCCAATGGGGCCTCTACGCAGAATGAAGGCGTCGTCTCGGACATCGCCATCCCATCCATCAATGACTACCTGAAGATTGGCGAGTCCGATCTCCCCAATGCCCTGGTCTGGGACACGATTGAGCCAGTGGAATGGAACCCGCAACTGGCACGCCTTCCAGCGGGCAAGATACTGGACAAACAGATTATTCAGGAACTTAAGGAAAAGAGCGAAAACCGCCGCAAGTCATTGGAAGAGTTTAAGTATCTGGAAACTACGCTGAGTCGTTTCAAGGAGCGCCAGGATCAGAAGGACGTTTCGCTCAATCTTGAAGACCGCCAGAAACAAAAGGAAGAGGACAAGAAGTTTCGCGAGGAAATGGAACTTGAACGAGACCGGCTCGCGGCACTGAACCCCTATAAGAGCGAAGAAATTCTGCTGAATCTTTCCGCCAAGAAGGAGCAAATCCATCAGGAGAAACTACTTAGCTCCACGCTTCCGAACGGCATGCCGAAGGCGAACAACTTCTACCAGAAAGTTTACTATTACCAAGCCACACCAGATGACCCTATCAAGGAGATATACATTGATTATTTGGATTATGAGAAGGCGCAGAAATCCACAGCGACAATTGCAGCAGCCCTCAGTGCAAAACTAGGCGACACCGTTTCCACGGAGAATCTGAATAAATTCTTTAACTACATGCACACTGCAGACCTGGGCAGAGATCCGCAGGTGGAGAAGAATTTCGCCAGCAACCTGGGGCTCCCCGAAAGCCAAAGCACTCCCCTTCTGCCAACACTCTTTCGCGAAATCGTGCAACTGGACAAGGATGCCTTGAAGACCGTTCCCACACTCGACATCCCGCTGCGTGAGAGTCTCCGTGTGATGGTCGACTGGCTGCAGCTTGAGGACTCACCCTTCGCAGGACGTGTACTTGCTGCGAAGACGAATCCGGTAAAGTCGAAGCTGACCGTGGATGATAAGGACTCGAAGAAGGAGTAGACCGAAGTAAGAACGGCCGTTGTTGGAAGATGGCAATTTGCAGTCAGGGCACGCTGCTGATCAACGCAGAAGGAGTCCCTCGCAGATCCCATTGGCGGTATGCGAGGTTGCCCGTAGCTGGTGGTTTATAAAGCCACACCTACTACGGCTCTGCGCAAGGCATCTTCCAGCAGGGGATACTTCCACTGAAACCCGAGGTCGGTAAGTTTTCGCGGGCATACGCGCAGGTCGGCAAGCACGGTCTCCTCGCCCAGTTGGCCATACATCAGTTTCACTGCAAAGGCTGGGGCAGTCATGGTTGCGGATTTCCCAAGCACAGTGCCCAGGGTTTTTGCAAAGATTGCATTACTGACTGATTCAGGTGCTACTGCATTAATCGGCCCTTGATAGCGTTCATCTTTCATAGCAGCCATAACCACGGCTATAAGGTCATCGAGCGCAATCCAGCTCAAGTGTTGCTTGCCATCGCTGACTGGTCCGCCCAGTCCTTTATTGAACATCGGAACAAGCTTCTCCAAAGCACCGCCTTCGCTCGATAGCACCACACCAAGGCGAAGCTTAACCACCCGGATTCCTGCCTCGCTGGCGGTATCCGTCGCTGCTTCCCACGCCGCGCTGACTTCAGCGAGAAAGGACTTCCCCTCTGGTCCGCTCTCGTCATACACTTTCCCCGTGTTCAGCGGATAATAGCCTGTACCAGACGCGCTAATGAGCAGTCGCGGCTTCACCCTGGCATTCGCTAGCGTCGCGGCTAGAAGCGTGGTGCCCTGCAATCGACTCTCCAGAATGGCCAGCTTCCGTGCAGAGGTCCAGCGGTGGTCGGCAATCCCCTCTCCTGCCAGATGCACCACAGTATCGCATCCCTCGACGGCAACAGGGTCGATTACACCCGCAGCAGGATTCCAAAAAATGTCGTCGGGCGACTTCGGCGAGCGGGTGAGATTCTTTACTGAGTATCCAGCAGCCAACAGAGCCGCTCGCAGCGCCCGCCCGACTGTACCCGACCCGCCTGTGAGAAGAACCTTGTGCATCACATCACTCATTCTGCAACTATGCCGGATGGAGGCGATGCGGTCAATCGCACCGCATTCATTCTTGCGAAGGCAGCGATGGCGCGCTTGCGACCAGTAGCATGATCTATGAGTGGGCGCGGGTAGGTTTTTCCAAGAATTACCCCTGACTGCGCGAGTACACTCGCCGGAGCCTCCCAGGGTTGATGGATGTAGGCCACGGGAAGCCGTGCCAGCTCCGGCACGTAGCGGCGCACATAGTCGCCCTCTGGGTCAAACTTTTCGCCTTGAAGCATCGGGTTAAACACGCGGAAGTACGGTGCGGCATCCGCCCCGCAACCACCAATCCACTGCCACCCCAGAGTATTATTCGCCAGGTCGGCATCCACAAGTGTATCCCAGAACCACGCCGCGCCCGACTGCCAGGGCTGGAGGAGATGTTTCACCAGAAGGGAGCCCACAATCATCCGTACACGATTGTGCATCCAGCCTGTTTCCCACAGTTGACGCATGCCGGCATCGACAATCGGATAACCTGTTTGCCCTTCTTTCCATGACTGCAGAATCCCCGTATCAGGCGCCCAGTCAAAGTTAGCGAACTCAGGGCGCATGCAATGCTCGGGCGTAACGGGGAAATGATAGAGCACATGGTACGCGAACTCCCGCCAGTACAACTCTGCAAGAAATTGATGGGCGCCCTTGGTCTCCAGTGAAGTCCTTTCCCGCAGCGCATGCAAAACTTGAGCCGGACCCAATTGACCAAAGTGCAGATAGGGCGAGAGTCGCGAGGTACCATCCAACGCAGGCAGATTGCGATCCTCATCGTAATCCGTCACTGCCGTATCGATGAAACGTCCAAGCCGCGCCAGTGCGCCTGCATGAGTAGGCTTCCATGCGCTGTAAAACCCCGCATCCCAAGGCACTTTTGGCAGTAGCTCCAACGACTCCAGAGGCTCGGAAACCGGCCAGTTAGCCGGATGCTTAAGGTGCATGACATCGACCTTGCTCAAATCATCTGCGAACGCCTTCTCCGAGGCACCACTCTGCTGGATGCAGTGTTTAAAGAATGGAGTGAAGACACGAAAAGGTTTTCCAGTCTGGTTGACAACCCGGTGCGGCTCCCGCAGCAGACTACTGTTCTCGCTGACTACCTCCAAGCCAGCATCGCGCAAGCCCTGTTTTACCCGTCCATCCCGCGCTATAATCTCCGGTTCATAGCGCCTGCTCCAGGTCACATTTCTGGCACCAGTCTCCCGAGCCAGAGCAAGGAGAGCTTCCAGAGAATCTCCAGTGCGCAGAACCAATCGCGAGCCCAGCGCCCTCAGTTGCGCATCCAAGTCCGCCAGCGCATGGTGCAGCCACCATCGCGAAGCGCCTCCCGGAGCCCATTTGCCCTCTTCTGCAGGAGTGTATATATAGACAGGCACAACAGCCATACCCGTGGCAACACTGCGTGCTAATCCAGCATTAGCTTCGATACGTAAATCATGGCGAAACCAATGGATGGTTGCTGTCATTGCCCGAAATTCGCCCACATGCCACGAAAGATCAAACAATCAGGGCAGAATGCTTGAAGCGGCTGGGAGACTTGTGACTCCGCCAAGACCATTTACTCACCCGCCAAAGCCATTTCCTCTCCCGCCAAGACTATTTCCTCTCCCACCAAGACCATTTCCTCACCCGCCAAGACCATTTCCTCACCCGCCAAGGTCATTTCCTCACCCACCAAGGTCATTTCCTCTCCCGCCAAAGCCATTTCCTCTCCCGCCAAAACCATTTCCTCTCCCGCCAAGACCATTTCCTCACCCACCAAGGCCATTTCCTCACCCGCCAAAGCCATTTCCGCAATTGCCAAGGTCATCTCGTCAATCGCCATGACTTTGGTCCTAATCGCCATTGTGTGACAAAACCGAAATCCGGACATAGACGAAATTAACAATTTTAACGCTTTGCTAGTGCTGGCCGTAGTTATAAGGTGCTCGAAGGTAATACAACCATCTACTCACATGCTGGCAGACATTGCTACAATCCAACGACTAAAAGAAGAATCCAGAAACTGGCCTTCCATCGACTTGGATGGGAAGCAAACTGCGGAACTGGAATTATGGCTCATCGGGGCGCTCGATCCGCTGTCGGGTTATCTTGACGAATCTGAAGTACAATCGGTTCAGTCCAAGCGCGTGCTCGGAAACAAAACGCCCTGTGGAACCGCATGGCAGCTTGAGGTACATGAGCGGTACGCAGCAAATCTCTCGCCTGGCGACAAGGTTGCGCTTCGCGATGCTGAAGGGGTGATGCTCGCACTTCTCACCATCAGCGAAAACAGCCCTGCCCTTCCGGGACAAACCAGATACCTCGCCGGCGAGCTGACGGGCATGGAAAGACCCGTACACTTTGCCTTCACAACTCTGCGACAAATACCCAACGCTGTGCGCGAACAGATAGCCAGCCAGGGGTGGAAAGCCGTCGTTGCCGTATCGCCAGATATATTACTTACCGCCGCCGAGGCAGCCTTTCTGGACGCTTGGGCTGAGGATAACGACGGGGGCATACTGCTATTCTGCGCACTTGAGGGCCAGGATGAGCTGGATTTCGCCTCTGTTCATGCGGTGGAGATGGTCGCGGCTCGCCTTGGCAAACGCGCGCTTCTCGTACTGCTGGGCACAGATCCCGTACTCCCCCTCATGTCGTTGGTGGCCCACAATTATGGTGCCACGAGTCTGTTCCTGCGCCAAGAAGTCGCCCTTGCCCAGAAGCGTGTATTCAAGGCGAATCAGATAACGCCCCTCGTACTGCCTGATGACATCATGGACATGGGCACCAACGGCCTATTCCCCGAAGCCGAGATCGCGCTTCGCCTTGCGAACCCGCCTCCAGATCGCCGGGGGGTGGTGGTTTTCTTTACCGGTTTATCTGGTTCCGGAAAGAGCACTCTCGCGCGCGCCCTCCAAGCGCGAATGATGGAGATTGGGCCCCGCCGTGTGACGCTGCTTGATGGAGACTTGGTCCGCAAGCATCTCTCCAGTGAGTTGACCTTCAGCCGTGAACACCGCGATCTGAACATTAAGCGGATTGGTTACGTGGCTGCAGAGGTCGGCAAACACGGAGGCGTAGCCATCTGCTGCCCCATCGCCCCCTATGACCAGACACGCAAAGAAGTCCGCGCCATGGTCGAGCAATACGCAGGCTTTATACTGGTGCATGTAAACACTCCGCTCCTTGTCTGTGAAAAGCGCGACCGCAAAGGCCTCTATGCCAAAGCCCGAGCGGGTCTTATCAAAGAGTTTACCGGTATATCAGACCCCTACGAAATCCCCATGGATGCCGAGGTAGTCATTAATACCGCGGAACTCTCCATCCAAGAGGGTCTCGATGTCATACTAAAGCTCCTTCGCGACTACGGGTATATTGGGTAGGAGAAGGAGGAGGAGGAGAGAGATTACAGATTACAGATTCAAAATTCAAAATTCAAAATTTCAGATTACAAATTTCAGATTACAAATTTCAGATTGCAGATTGCAGATTTCGGATTTCGGCGTTCAAAGAAATATTCCAGCCTATACCGGGAAGTTGGATAACCTTGGAGACTGTGTTTTAGTTGTTACGTTCGCTAAGCACCGCCAACGGCGCGACCTCATACCAGCGAGAGCCGACGGCATCAAAAGACGCTAACCCTACAGGTGAGTTCTAAATCGGATTGGGACGAATGAATGAATCATTCATCCATTTCCTCAATGCAGGAGGATGCCGTAGGCATCCCCTGGACTTTGGCCAATTTCATGAATCTCCGTATGCCCCGGAGTTTGTGTTTAGCGTCAACTCGAGTTTTTCAGAATCAGAAATATCCCGAAGGGATTACGCCCCAAAGCCCAGCGGTTGCGCGCGGAGCGCGCTACCCTGGGTAATGTTGTGAAAGATACATCAACCCCAACGGGGTTGCGTCGTCCGTCTTTGCGGCGTATATCCCGCCCATAGCAATGCGGACGCAACCCCGTTGGGGTTGTCCGGTT
>JANRLC010000071.1:0-5478 GCA_033762955.1 Verrucomicrobiota bacterium
AACCGGACAACCCCAACGGGGTTGCGTCCGCATTGCTATGGGCGGGATATACGCCGCAAAGACGGACGACGCAACCCCGTTGGGGTTGATGTATCTTTCACAACATTACCCAGGGTAGCGCGCTCCGCGCGCAACCGCTGGACTTTGGGGCGTAATCCCTTCGGGATATTTGGTGTCCCAGAGGGACACATTCGCCCCCTTGCGGCGACAAGATAGTCGCGCTACCTACATCAGATTATGCCGGCGGCGTATCTCGTTGGCCAGTTCCTGCGCGGCTTCGATTTTGCCCTGTTCCTTGAGCTGAATTACGGTGTTCCACTCGTCATCATTGGAGTAGCTTACGAGGTCGTTGAGCACTTGCTGCTCCCGCATGCGGTCTTCTGCGATGCTAAGGATACCGCCTGCTACCGCAGTGCGTGCCTGGGTGATGGCTGAGCTGGCATAGTTCATTGCCTTAATGATGCCGAAGCCCTGACCAAGACGGGAGAAGAGGTGGTTGATTTCCATGGTGTATCCTAATGAGCAGGGTTAAAACAGAGGGTAAATAAATGGGGCTGCAGCACTGCCACCAATTACAATGAGAATGCCGAAGAGCAACAGAATGATCAGCAGTGGGATCATCCAGAACTTCTTGTTGTGTTTAAGAAACGACCAGAACTCGCTGATTAGGCCGCCCTGGCTCTGCGGTGCTGCTTCGCTGAATTTCTTCTCGGGTTTGGGCATGACTAGAATTGTTGATAGTACGAACGAGCCGGTCGTTTGGTTGCCATGGGCTTCCAGTAGGTGGCTGCGTTTCGCTTTGGATTGGAGGCATGGTCTTTACTAATGGTTCGAAGGATAAACCCTGCTGGTGTTAAAATCAAATAATAGAATAGAGTGAGGAGAAGATTCACGATCAGCGTCTCAGAGAGTGCCACCACGCCATACCAGAGTACATAGACCGGGCGTGCGAGGCTGGGAAACAGGCAGATGCCTCCGCCTATGCCCAATAGAATTGCCGTTACCTCGGCGGCAATCGCCCAATGCCAGGTTTTGCTTGAGAGCCAGATTAGCACAAGCATCCAGAGGCCGCTGGGTACGGAACCGAGCATCATCAAACGGCCAAGCTTTTTACGCTCAGCGGTATCGGGGTGCCAGTTGATTTCTTTGAAGCGACTGAACATGGCTTAATCAGGCTGGATGGTTTGCAGATAAGCCTCTCGAAAGCTGCGGAGGCTTTCTGGCATGGCACTCTTATGGAGAATAAAGCTACCCATCACGAGGGCATCCATATCGGTGGCAAGAAAGCAGCGTAAGGCCTCCGCCGGTGTGCATACGATGGGTTCACCTCGGATGTTGAAGCTAGTATTCACAAGCACAGCACAACCGGTTTCGGCGTGGTAGGCTTTCAATAAGCCATGATAGCGCCCATGGCGCTCATCCACGGTTTGCACCCGGGCCGAGTAGTCCACATGGGTGACAGCGGGCACGGTGGAGCGCACCTGATTTACGCGCTTGCGCAGGTCCGGGTCGGTTGACCTATCCTCGGTAGTCTGGACCCGGATGGATTCCTTTACCGGGGCCACTAAAAGCATGTAGGGAGAGTCTGCGGCGAGGTCAAAATAGTCCTTTGCATATTCCTTCAAGACACTCGGAGCAAACGGGCGGAAGGACTCGCGGAATTTTATCCTTAGATTCAGCTTGGCCTGCATATCAAGAGCGCGCGGGTCGCCCAGGATGCTGCGTGCTCCCAACGCCCGGGGACCAAACTCCATGCGCCCCTGGAACCAGCCCACCACCTGGCCTGCGGCGATTAAGCGCGCTGTCTTAGCCAACAGTTCACCCTCATCGGCACAGAACTCATGCGGAACATCTTGCTTCTCCAATTCCTTGCGAATCGCATCTTCAGTGAACGCTGGTCCCAGGTAGGCGCCGTGCATGGAATCCGCAGGGGAGGGGACTCGCTTGTTCTCAAGTAACTGGTAGTGGATGAGAAGCGCAGCTCCAAGGGCCCCGCCTGCATCACCAGATGCGGGTTGTATCCAGAGCTGGTCGAAAATACCTTCGCGCAGAATCTTCCCATTTGCGACACAGTTAAGCGCTACACCACCGGCGAGGCAGAGTTTGGTTAAACCGGTAATCTCCCGTAGGTGCCGTGCCATCTTGAGCATGACTTCCTCGGTGATTTCCTGGATGGAAGCAGCCAGGTCCATTTCACGCTGCGTGAGTAGATGTTCCGGCTTGCGGGCTGTGCCACCAAACAGCTTGTCAAAGGCCGGGCTTGTCATGGTCAACCCCTGGCGGTAGTTGAAATAGGTCTGGTTGAGCCGGAGGGATCCATCGGGTTTAATGTCGATTAGCTTCTCTCGAATCAGGTCTGCATAACGCGGTACACCGTAGGGCGCCAGACCCATGAGCTTGTATTCACCCGAGTTGATCTTGAATCCACAAAAGTAGGTGAATGCACTGTAGAGCAGACCGAGTGAATGCGGGAAATGCAGGGACTTCAGCAACTCAAGCTGGTTCTCCCGGCCAACGCCCAGTGTCGCCGTTTCCCACTCGCCCACACCATCTACGGTGAGTATGGCGGCCTCGTCGAAAGGACTGGGAAAGAAGGCACTGGCGGCATGGGACTCGTGGTGCCCGGCAAAGACGAAGGGTTTCTTCCAGCCCGGCCCCATGAGTTTGCGGAGCTCCCGGGGGTGGTGAAGTTTCTGTTTCAACCAGACGGGCATGGACTGGAGAAAAGATTTCAGCCCGGACGGTGCTACCGCGAGGTAGGTTTCAAACAGACGGTCGAATTTCTGTAAGGGCTTCTCATAGAAGACCACATAGTCCAGGTCCGCAGCAGTAATCCCAGCCTCGTGCAGGCAGTAGGCCACGGCCCTGGCTGGCATTGCTGCATCGTGCTTGATGCGCGTGAACCGCTCCTCCTGAGCCGCAGCTACAATCTCGCCACCAACGAGCAGGGCGGCAGCACTATCATGATAAAGGGCGGAAAGCCCGAGGATACGGGTGGCGTCGTTGGGCATTATTAATTGCTCTGGGGTAATGGTCGCCCTGCCTGTACTGCCTCGAGAGTTGTCGAGTATTCGGTGATGGCTGGTGCCAACTCGACGGCTTGTTCAAGGCTGCTTATAGCCTCAGCCCGCTTACCCCCTAGGAGCAGTACCCGCGCGAGCCAGTAATGCAAGTTGGCCTCATTGGGTTTGGCGAGAAGCCCGTTTCTCAACGCTGCTTCAGCATCAGGAAGATTGTTTTTATTAACAGCAATCTGTGCCAATCCTATGCAGGATGCTCCGATGGACTCACCCATGGCAATGCTATTACGAAACGCTATTTCAGCCGCTTCCAAGTTCTTCTGTTTGAGTGCCAGACTGCCTTGAAAATAGGAGAGTCGTGGAGTGGTGAAACGCAGTGAAGCAAGCTGAGCCAGTTTATCCCCAGCAATAGCTAAACGATTCGAATCCAGCGCGATGGTGACACAGTTTTCAAGTAACCCCGTTTCATTCGGCATATCCTGCAATGCGCGTTCGAGCCATTTGAGGGCGGAATCGGTATCCTTGTTCTCTGCGAGCATCTGTGAGTAGTTGCGCTTCAAAACGTAGTCGTCGGGGCGGAGTTGAATCGAGGTTTCACAGAGCTTGCGCAGGCCCGCTTGTTTTGCCGGGTCGAACGCTGCCTGGGCATAGCGGATGGTTTGCTGTTTATAATAGTTAATACTGGCAGCGTTGCCCGGCTGACGGGTAAAGGGCGGTTCCATTAAGCGTAGAGCGACTTCCCGATTCTGCGCATACTGTTCATAGAGGGTGAATGCCAGCCCTAGTTTGGATTCCAGCAATGAAACGGGCTTTGGCCGGGTACTTTCTTTGACCAGTCCACGCTTAATCAAGTCTGCATGAATCGCAGGAAGAAACGCACGAGCCACGCCATAGTTACCATCGAAGGTGAAGTGGACATGTTCCAGGAAGAACTCACGCCCCGGGATTCCCTCGGGGCTGTTCCGGCTAAGCTCGCGCTCTGCATCGACCACTGTAACCTGCCCTTTCAACTCATTGCCAAGCGTAGTTATTATTGTGTTCAGCTTACTATCCGTGCGGTAGCGGAGCAAGTCGTTATCCCTTGCAGTGATGAATGCAGTCCGCGCTTGCTCTTTGTCGCCCCTGCCCAGAGCGACCTTTCCTGCAAGATAATGAGTGTAGGCGTGGGTTGGTGCTACAGAGAGTGCCGACTTTACCGCTGTTTCAGCAGTGACCCAGTCTGTTGCGGCGATGGCCATCTCCGCATCCTTCAGACTCGCTTCAAACTTGGCCATCGCGATTGTGTCGAGAGCCGTGTCTGGTCTGGAGAGAAAGGGAGGGAAGTCCCTTAAGTTAACGGCAACAGTGGAGAGTATCACGGACGCGCCACACCCATTTCCGATCCGGGCTATCTCTTGGAGATTGTCATGGAAATGCTGATAGACCATCGCAAGCCGTGGGTCATCCTTGGAGAACTCGAACGCAGTAAACATTTCAAGCCCACCCCACTGCGTCGGTGCCTGTGCCGCGGCGCCATACTTCTCTCCCAGCGCGGCAACCCACTGCCCGATTCGCCAGCGACGGAAATCATACTGCATCTGAATCATACCCCGACTCTGCAATAGCGGGGTGAATACGGTGCCGGGCCCATAGGGACCGATGACCTCATTATTGCCTTCGTAAACAATAAACAAATCCGGTTGAATCTTCGCCGCATCCTTTGCCACTTGTACAACGACGTTGCTATTGATCGCAGTGATCCCGGCATTGACTATCTCGAACTTCACTCCGGGATACAGCAAGCCAAGCTGTACTTCCAGTTGCCTGGCAACGCTAAATGAGGAGTCCGGGTCGCCCTGAATCGCTGAGCTACCGAGAAGGACTATGCGATACGTACCGGCGGCTTTCTTGACCGGTAGGCTGAAGGGCACCGGATTGCGGATCAATTTGGCCGGAAAGAACCGCTTGCAATACTCCTGATTGTCTCGCCATACCCATTGCTTACCCTGTTTGACTTTCAGAAAGAATCCCGACTCATAGCCAAATCCGCTTAGCTTCAGCCCCACTTCCAGCACTATGAGAATGATGCTGGGCACTCCAAGTAGTGTGATAAGCGCAAACAGCCAGAAGCGTTTTGATCGGTTTACTGAGGCCATGATGGAGACGACTGTGTGAATCCCACCGTTTACAGCAAGCCTTCAATGTATTGACTGATGGGGAGCCAGAGTGGCTCGCTCAAGTCTGTTTAGCATAGAATTCATGACATTCTGTCGCCCGAAGGTGCAACAACTCATGAATCCAACGCCGGGGAATGGTTCCCGCCCCCTGTACGCGATACAACCCGAAATACGAAGTTAAAAAAATCGTTTTGTGCAATCAGGCTTGATTAGAAGGATTTGAACAAAAATCGAATCCAACCCAATGCACAAAACGATGAAAGAGACGGAGCTATATATTCGGGCACTATTTGGAGGCTCGC
>JANRLC010000072.1:0-129739 GCA_033762955.1 Verrucomicrobiota bacterium
AAACGTATAGGAGTCGTTTGGAAATCATGAGTTGAGTGCAAACGTGGAACAAAATAGACCTGCCATTCCGTTCTTGAAAACAGATGGCATCTAGCCTTCAACCACTGGTTTGCGTGCCGGATTTGTGGCGTGCAGGCGTGGCAACGAGACTACCAGCTCATGATTCACAGGATACAAATACATAACCATGCGGCGGTAGGCAATCAGCCGGGGATAGATACCTTTGATGGCCAGTTGGCGCACTTCCACCTGGATTTTCCTTAGTTTCTGTCTCAGCTTCCTTATAGTCGATATGACGGTGGACAAATTTTCATTCAGTAGTAGCATATCGGCCAGCGTCTGTCCGCCCGACAACATAAAAGGCGTGTATTCCGGGGTGCCTTCACAATGCTTTGCATACGTACTCCAAGTTGCCTGAATGGTTTCAACGCAACGTCGTACCGCGCCCGCTCCTGAACTGAACGATGGTGTGCGTGCAACCAGTAACCGTACCCGTATCTCCTTGGGCATGGTTATAAAGTAGCGGTTATACGAGCGTACCAGTTCCAGTAGTTCCCTGTGCAGGTTATCGCGCTGCGTGAGTGCCTCCGTAAGCTGAACCTTAATCACTGCCTCCTGCTCCAGTTGCACCGCCAGCACTTGTTGCTCGCTCAGCAGATTCCCTCGTCCGTACTGATCCGCAAGCAGCACTTCTGGTTTCGGCTTGCGCGCCTCATTCACCCTATCCCATGAGATGAGGTGTAGATCAATAGTTGGAAGCCAGTTCGATTTGCGGTCGTTAATCATAATATCAAAATTATACTGGGAATTCTCGCGCTAAGGGAACAGCGCTTCTCTATCCAGACGGTAGAACCGCACGCAATGGCTCTTTGAACCAGTTGTGGACCAGAATGCCTTTGTTTCTAGCATCAGAGATTGGGTTTTAGGTGTAAAATTTAGGTCTCTAGGATGCAAGCTGCCGCACCGGAGAGATAAAACTCCGTCTTTAGCTGTAGAGTTGTACATTCTAAAGGCTAAAATGTCCCCCTGAGGTGTTGAGATGTTCATAATCAGTCGACCAATCGGCATAGTGTTGCCAAAAATGCGTCTAATTGTCTACAAAAACAAGCTGATTATACGGCCAAAGTGCATAATAGGTCACACAAAATGCATAATCACTCATTATAAGTGAATAATGAAGCTTTCAAAATGAGTAATAAGTCGATCAAACATACTTTGGGTGACTGATTACTCATTTAGAGCGAGTAATCAGCCACTTTGGATGAGTAATTATTCGTATAGGATGGGTAATTAATGGTTAGAACAAGTAATTATCCACTTTGTACGACCAATTATCGCAATTGTTTGCACTATCAGGCAATTTGAGAGACTAATCAGCAAGAACTTTGATGTTAGATTCGAGAGCTTTGCGGTCAAAAGGCAGTACATAGAAGTTAAAAAGCTGTGCTGAGGATGTCGGAACCAGAATTGTCGTACTAGAGACAAAGGCCGGAACGTTTAGAGGCACGACTTTGAAGGCTGCGGGAACGTCCTGGCTTTCAAATGAAGAAACTTGTGTCATCCGATGCGCGCTGCGGGGCTCCTGAGAGAACCTTGGCTGCCCTGAGTAAGAGGGCATTGTGCATGACCTGAGAAATAGGATATCAAGGTGCTGCAATAAGACATGTATAAGGCCATTCTTTGACAGGTTTGAACAGTGTTAATCTCTCCCAGACGCAAGAGTCACCATCTTCCTGCGAAATTGATCGACCGAGTGATACGCAGCGACTCTATGCGCACCCTGCACGGCCCGTGCACGCAAGTTTGGCAAGTTCGCAATCGCCTGACGCAGAGCCTCCACGGTGGCCGGGACAGTCTCCTTCGCAATCTCTACGCCAGCACCTGACAAGGCAGCTACTTCACCGGACCAAGTGCCAGAAGTATAGACTAGTGGAATACCCCGGCTGGCAGCCTCGATGGCCACGCGCGAAACCCGATTATGATAGGCGTGCCTACGGTAGGGAAGCACAACCAAATCGCTCATGTCGAGTAGCTGATCGTAGTCCGTAGCGTTAAGACTGTGATTCAGAAATGTCACACGGCTATCACTCAATAGCACCGGGTCTGGTCCCAACAGGCGACCATCCGGCAGAGCAAAGGGTGTTGGCCATTGAAGAACGAAGCGCAACTGCTCTGCGCCTGCACCAGACAGCATTTGCTTGATGGCCTCTTGCAGAAGGTCGCTGCCTTTCTCATGTCGGGCAAAACCGGGGCAGGTTATGGTGACTGTACCCGACCGGGAGGATGTAATAACGCTCTGTTTTGCGCTGGCGCTGAACTCCACCGGGTGTGGAAACAACGCCCATGGCAATCCCGTGAACCGCTCCATCTCCGTTTGCATGCCAACGGTCTCTGCGGCCAGATGTATCCGCCCTGCCATCACTGCGGGTCTCATGAGTCGGAAGCATAACCGGGCAAATAGGGTAGAGCCCGAGCGGGGAAAGACCACCGGGCTACCGTCTCCAGCATACTGCCCGAAGCCTTGCACAAAGAGTAATAGAAACTGGGTCTGACGGCACTGAGTGCCCTTCCGTGCAAGGCACGCAAATGCGGCGAGATGCTGCAGGCGTACCGTGAGTGCCATCACCCAGTCATAACGAGCCGTGCGCTGGAGATACCCCGCGAGATCGCGTTGGAAACTGGCATTATGCCGCAGCCCCCCCACCATGCCCTGGCTTTGTTGGTCCTCCCAACAAGATTTTCGCAGGCACGGTATCGCGTGCAACTGACGCAACAGGTCTGCCGATGCGTGACGGTGCGCCAGGATATCCACCGAATCACCGCGCGACCGTAGCCCGGCAGCAATACCTCCAATATACGTTGGCCAGTGACCCCGACCGTCACGCAAAGCTTCTTCTACGATGAGGTAACGCATGGCTAAGCCTTCACTGAATAGCCGGACTTCCGGATTCGCTCGCGCTGCTGCGCAGTCAGTTTTCCAATGCGAAAACAAGGATGCGCCCGTCCACCCGTTAAGCGCTGCTGGAATCCCCCACGTATCGACCAATAGTGGCGCACCAGCTTGTAGAGGAGCGGTGTATCATGCCCATGCAACAGTTTTGAAAGCGTATCCACCAACTCGCCAGTCACACCAGCTCTTCGCAAATCCTCGCATGCCTGCCATACGCGCAAACGATACCCCAACCATTGGAGCGGGTCCGTTCTGCCGGACTCAAGGCAGAGCGTTCTAGCCCGAATCAGGAACCGCGCCCAATCACCACCCTTGCGAACGGTATCGCCTTCGGAGAGTTTCCCGGAATTGCCCTCACGATACAGCATGAGGAAGTCCGGACACCAGACCACCCGGGCTCCCTCGAGAAGGCAGCGCAGGAAGAATTCCTGATCTTCAGCCAGCCGCAAATCCACCGGGAACCCTGACGTACGCTCGATTATGCTCCGGCGAATCAGCATCTGATGCGGTACAACCGACCAATGGGTGAGTAACCAGTACACCAGGTCCTGCCCAATGGGCAGCCCATGTGCCTGATATACTCCATTGGCTGGGTGGAACTCGGTTTTGCTGAGAAACCGCCCTTTCACCCAGCAGCCGATGGCGATGTCAGCACCCGATTGCTGCAATAGGGAGCAAGCGGCGCCAATGGAGCCTTCTGCCAGAAGATCGTCGCTATCCAGAAACTGGACGAACTCTCCCGTGGCACGGGAGAGTCCCAGGTTACGTGCAGCACCGGGGCCTTGATTGGCCTGACACACAACAGTTACTTGTCGACCATACGCTCGCGCGGCAGCAACCGAGCCATCCGTTGATCCATCATCCACGACGATAATCTCCGAATCCTCTGGTAACTGTTTAATCACAGAATTAATCGCTACAGGCAGCAATGCCTCGCGATTATAGTTCGGGATGATGACGGTAATCAATGGAGTCATTCGCCATCCGCAGGATTAAGCATGGCATCAAACACCACGCACTCATTAGCAGGGTTCAAGTAACCATGCAACGTATAGCCCCGATCCTTGAGTAGCTGAATTAAAGGCTGCCCTTTTACATTATAAAAATGCACCTCTATGGACAAATAAAACGGTAAATGCGGCTGATCCATCAGCGCGGGAATAACCTGATACTCCGCGCCTTCGATATCGAGCTTTACCCAGGTCTTCTCTGCTCTGATGCGGAGGGCTTCCACCGGTATGGGGTATGCGGAAACCGTCTCATCCACGCGCCCTGTAATGCTATTATCCGGATGGTAGTAGAGCTTCCCATCCTGGCTCCACACACCGCACGAGCGGATATCCGCCTTGATGTTGTTGCGGCGTAGATTCTCCTTAAGCAAAGTTAGATTATCAGGGTCGGGTTCGTAGCAAACCAGCTTTGCCCCGGGGAACTTGCATGCCGCGAAGAGTGTGAATGTACCAATGTTGGCACCACAATCATAGATGTGGCTCGGGGCACTTTTTGGAGCGGTGTAGATGCCATCCGTCAGCTCCCCGGCCACCCGGTAATCACCTTGATTTTCCCGCCGGAGCATGAGCACCATGGGGGTGTTGTTTATACGGCATCGGTACAGGACCAATCCGTTCTCACTCCGAGCCGCACATTGGTGAATAAATCGAAAGAATGGACGTGTATAACGCAGAGTTCTTGATTCATAGTGAATCGCCAGGTAATGGAGCGCCTGGAAATAACTCCGCATACCCATCGCGTGACTACCGCGTTGCAGTAGCTTCCGGTACAGGCGTGCTTCCCGAATCATAGCGCGCAGCCATTGGATGATTTTAGGCATGAGATAGGTGTTTACTAATTTGTGACAGCAAGCGGATTACCAAGATGGTGCATCACAGGCTCAGTTTATGTCGTGCGCTTGCAGCAACCAGTTCCGGGGTGATCTGCGTGAGGCATTTCTTCTCGTAGGGGCAGCGTGTTTGCAGCCAGCAGGGTGAGCACTCGAGCGTTGTGTACAGATTTACATTGGCTTCGTAACCACTTTGCCAGGGTGCCTCAAACCCGCCGTAAACAATCACTCCCGGGGTTGAGACTGCCGCTGCTGCATGCATCAGAAACCCAACCTGACCGATGAAGAGATTCCCTTCTGCCAGTACCTGAAAGCACTGGCGGATAGTCAGTCTTCCGCACAGATTCAGTGCCCCTTCGAGCGGGGGATCTTCACTACGGCCTATCTGCACAAGCGTGGCGGATGCCGCCAATAGTTTCGCAACAGCACAGAATCGTTCGCTTCCCCAATTCTTATTATCCGTCCACGCCGTGTTACCCGTGGACTGCATGATAACAACTGGCTTTGTTGACTGCGGAAGCAGGCGCGTGCGACGCTCATTCTCTGTCGGGAAATAGACAGGTGTTATCGGCGCAGTATGGAGCCCGATACGCTCCGACAGGAGCGTCAACAAATGCGCCTTGGGTATGCCCTTGTGATAGTAGTCGATGTAGCTAAACGGCTTCACCAGCCGGCATATACGCATCAGCCGGATTAGCCGGTGACCCCAGTGCTGAGTGCGCCCCGGGAGCACCTGCACAAACGGGTTGCCCTGATAAATCTCCGGGTAATTCGTGCCGACCCAGACCCGGCTATTCGTAGGCTGTGCTTTACCTCGATGATAGAGAACGGTGGAAAGCAGCAGTGCATCCCCGATGCCTTGATAATACATGAAGGCGTCCCTCATGCCGTCTCCTTCACCGTGAGGAGTTGTGTGATACTCTCAACCAGGCAACCGTGAATGCGGTGGTGAGAAAACAACCCTTCCGCAGCGTTCCGGGAGCGTCTGGCCGAATCCATCCACCGCGTGGCGTCACCCAGTTGCTGCAAGCATGCAACTACAGCGGCGGGTTCATCCACTGTGATCACTTCCGCCGCCTGTTCTCGCTGCGCCACCTTGACTGGCTGACAATATTCCGGTCCCCAGATAACCACCGGTTTCCCATGCTGCGTGTACTCAAGGAACTTGGAGGTAAAACTGGTTCGCATCATGAGGGCGAGCGACTGCTCGAAACTCATCACCACGAGGCAGATATCCGCCGCCTTCAGCTTGTGCTGAATCTCGGCGGGTGACACACAGCCACAGTAGATGCCACGCGTGGTCATTTCGTGCAAATCTTCAACGGACCAGTCGGGATGGGGACCATATATCTCCAGCTTGATCGCACTCCCTTGCGGGATTGCCCGTGCGAGCCTGAGCAGTTGACGTCCATAAGCGTTGATAACAGTGCCTGCATAAACAACTCGTAAAGTACCCCCGGGAATCGGCGCGCGAATGCCACCATTATTCAACGGCTGGGCGATTGCAGGACAGGGGTATAGCGTGGGTGCATTGGCATGTGGGCCGAGCATTTCGCGCATCCCGTCACTGGTGCAAAAGGCAAGCGCACTACGCCGGTACATCTCCCGGAATCGGTACTCCAGGATTGAGCGAGTTATCCCGTAAGGTCTTTCCAGTTGATACGTAAACTGCCCGCGCGGCCACCAATCCTGGAAGTTGGTGATCAAGGGCAGGTGCAGCCTCGTCGCGAGTTTGCAGGCCGACCAAGAGAGCGTGTTGTCAGGAATGGTGAAGACTGCATCGGGCCTAAACGCTCGTGCAAATGAAATGACCCCGGATGGGATAAAGCAGGGCTCCAGCAGCATTTCCCACTGGCGAAATAAACGGGAGAACCGGGTGTTCGACAGCCGAACCAATAACGGATGCCGCACGATGCGTAAAGATGGAATAGTCGGATGGGTAAATACAGCCGAACTGACCACCGCCAGTTCGAAATCGTCATGCTCAATAAAGTGCCGGTACATGGCCAGACACGCACCGCCACGTGGTTCTGGAACGGTCCACGCGTAGTAGAGGATGCGGAGTCTGCGCCCGGGTGTGCTCATCGGACCCTCATTCTGAGCAAGAGTGCATCACGGTATAACAAATGGCGGACCGGACCTGCGTAGTGGCGTGCACAGGGTACAGGCGCTCGAAAGGATTGCGGCAGGAGTTTCATTCCATCGGCAAACTCCACCCGAAACAATTCCGGTGATAACAACGTTCCTTGTTTGCGCACTGCCATCGCAATAAGAGTTTGCTCGTTCAGCCGCTCTCGAGGCTGACTGGCTGCCGCAGTAATCCAGGCATGCAGTTCATCACTCGCAAACGCATCATCCTGCATGATTACGCAGCCACTATTCACAAACGGTGGACCGGAGAGCGCTTCCAACTTTAACCTGTTTACCAGTGGTTGATTGTAGCCGTTAACTGGCTCCTGGCCCGCCGCCAGGGAACTGCACTTCAGTGTATCCGCATGCTCTGCCCACGGATCGCTAAACCATAATACATCAGAATCAACGAACATCACACTGCCGCGTCTTGCCATTACAAGGATGCTGGCCAGTTTCAATCCAAGTGGATGACTCGCAGCCAGTTTACTCAAGGGGGCATCCTTCAAAGGATCCAAAGCCGCAATAATTGCGTCTGGCATCAACACTGTACACCGTACCGGGAACCTGGCAAATGCAGCACGGAAATCGCTCTCTTCCCAGGTACCATCACTCACAACGGTGATGGACGGCCACAGACTCCAGACGCGAAACACCGTAACTAGCGACTCTCTCAACATCAACCAGTCTGCACGCCCTACCAGAGTGAGGTAATGGAGCGATGACGGCGCCCTGGGCGGGAACTTCGGCACCCCACAAAGCGACACTAGATAACGGGCAACCGCACACCAGCGATAGTTCATCGGTACGCGGCATCCCGGTCGCAACCACGCCAGCGGCGATGGTTCATGGAAAGGATTTGGGGTCACTGTTTCTGTGCGAGCCGTGGAGTGCAGTATATCCAGCGCATCGGCCCGGGTCTTCCTTCATCCACCCACTGGAGCAGATAGGGTTTCAGCAATATACGCTTAAGATAATTCCTGGGGATTTGGATATCTGCGAGTGTGCGACTACGGGTGTGAATCTCCCTGATTACATGGGTGTGGCCCAGTCGCTTAACCAGACGATCTCCACAGCCCGGCACCATGCAATCATGGAGTTCTATCAGTAGATGGCAGGCATCCAAACCTTCTGGCAGTGAATCAGGAAGGAGTGTGTCTTCTGCTCCTTCAACATCCATGATCACCAGTCCACCGTTTCCACCATCCAGGTCGTGGGCGAGATCGCTTGCATTACAGAACCCACGAATACTGATTGTGGATAAGTTACAGCCATTTATCTTGAGCAAACGCTCAATCACTTCACGCCCCCCGCTGTCTGCTTCGTAGGCGATGATTGGAGTGGATTGCCACCGCATTGCACAACCCGCCACATAGTAGCCTTCAGCAGCCCCTACAACAATTATCCGGGGGAACTTCAGTTGAAATAGTTCCTCAAACACTTCAGTCAACTCCAGCTCGTAAGTCCCCAGCAGCTTCGGATAGAGCGCACTGCCAATGCTGGTTTGCAGATAGTGCATGCCGGAGAATATTCCCCCGCAGATGATGGGATTCTTCAGTAATTGCTGGGTCATCCTGTGTGCCAGTGCCGAACGTTTGAAGTAGTCTGGTAACATTCTGCTTATGTCCATGGGTTCCTCAGTTACCGTCGTGTCTATGCACCAGTGCTTCCACCCGGTCCAGAATGTTGCGAGCATAGCAATCGGGTTGAAACTGCCTGATTGCAGCGGATTGCACAAAGGCTTGCCCGGCACTCCGGTAGCTATCCCATTCTTCCGACGGACATGCATTGAGATACTTCAACAAACTCTCTGCATTGCGAAACAAACGCCCATCGACAAAGCATTCAGCAGGCGCGTATTTTGTAATGGCTGAATCCCCGTAATATACCGGTACGGTGCCGGCGTAGAGCGCATCAAATAATTTCTCGGAAATGTATCCTTCATTCCCGGCATAGTTTTCATAGGCCAGTGCAAACCGGTATTTCCCAATCAACTCCAGTTTGTCGCAGAGTGCAGGACCATGGGCGAGTGCATATGGCTTGTCTGGAAACAAGCGGTAGTACCATCCAGTCTTTCTCCCTTCCCATCCACTACCATAAACCGTAACATTATTCATACCCAGTCGCTCGGAAGCACGCGCCAGACGGCGACGGTGTGGATTCAAATCTCCCCGGCGTACATGGATGAGTCCGTGTAATGTGCACCGCCAGCCACACGCACGCAATTCTTTCAAGCGGTTTAGATAGTGCCATGGACGGGGTTGCGCCAAGAGCCCTCCGTAACGATTCGTGTTAATGATCACCAGAAGCTCCCGCTTTGCAAAATTCATCGAGGCCGCAGGCTTTGGCACATTACCAATCGGAAGGTGCAGCGGAAAGTAACGCTTACCATCCACCAATTTGGAATTATAGGTCAGGACCGCGTCGAAATATTCATGATTACGCTGATCAAACCACTGGGGATTTTCCAGGGGAGATTCATAGAGAATCAACAACGTCTTTGCACGAGGATTATTCCGCTTTACAGAGAGCACGCTTTCACGTCTCTGTGGGTAATCCAGAAAGACCACCACATCAGCACTCAGCGGATCAACCGTGTCAGCAGTGCCCATCGTATGCCCACGTTCCACTGCAAGCTGCCCCAGGTACACATTCCCTTCCTGCCAGTGATTGGTCCAAGTATTGGTAAAGGCAAACAACCGGTTACCCAGATAGTGCCCGTAATACGGAACCCAGGAGATGCGCAGGGATGCGCTCATTCAGTCACAGATTGGGTCTTGCTGGTTGCCTGCGGATTGCTCGAGCCAGCCAGGAGATGCAGCTTCTCTATCTGCTCAATAACTGTAACTGGACTGAGCTGGTCCATGCTATCCAGCGAGTACTCTACCTTGTCGCCCCGAATCTCGATCCCTATCACTTTCATCAGCGGATGTTTGAATATTCCATTGAACAACCAATCAACACAAGTTAACGCCTCCAGCCGGCCACAATGGGCATTCTCCAAATGAGAGGGAATAATGATAACACTTGGAATACAGTTCCATGCGGCCACGTACTTCGTCCACGAGTCAACTCCTACAAACAGATCCATACTCGCAGTGAGTGCCACCAGTTCTCCAAAGTCCGCGGCATACTCCTTCAGCCACATAATCTGTGGCATGCGCTGACGTAGCACATGGATCGCCTCTGCATTCCACTCCAAAACCCACACTTCAATTTTGTCTGCATTGCTCCCGGTGAGTAGTGCTTGGATGACTTCAATCCACGACTCCATCTTCCATCTCTTAAATGGGGCTCCGTCGAGATGTGTATGGATCAGCAACCGATGTTTGCTGGTCGGCGGGAGAGGTGTTTTTGGAGCGACAGCGATGGCATAATACGGTCTCACCCCGAGCACTCCTTGCAGCCCATGCCAGATACGCCCCTCCCAGCGCGCGGAACGCTGCGAATTCACATAAATATATCTGCGCCTGAATAACCGCTGTAGAATCTGATAACGACGGCGTATCGAAGGTGTTGGAGGTGTCTCCATCAACTCCAAATGAGGTAGTTTGGCGATGAGTTCCTTTAACAGTCGATAGACGAACCAGTATGGCGAGCTCGGGTGCAGGGGAGAGTCATAATAAACTTCAAAACGGATACCCAGTTGTGCAAGGCGCTGGTGCGGAATCAGACTGAGGATAAACAGACTGTCCCCGATGCCTTCACATAAAACGATGGGTAGTTTCATCTGAAAACAATATAAGCTCCAGCGCGCTCGCTGATTACTCCCGTGCCTTTAGTCAATGTCATAACCTCATCCAGCGTATAGACTGCCTTTATAAAAACATACAAGGTGCGGTCCTCAAGCGGTAGCAGTTCATCATACTGGGAATCACAGGATCGCTGATTGCGTGCGATGTAACCATTGTTGATAGGCTTGTTTTCCAAGGAGCAAATATAAAACAACTCCTGAAGCATGTGATAGTTGTTACCACCACACCAAAAGTAAGGATATATATTAACGGCATTGTATGAGCTGACCACAGCTCTCCATTCAGCACGTTCATTTAGCACCGCGGGAAAGTTAAGCGTACTGGGAAATGCACTGTGTTTACTCACCCAGCTGGCATCATATATCTGGATTAATGCCAGAAAGACCAGTACCAATACGGCCCATTTCGCACGCCATACTTTCGTATAAATGACCAGCCCACTTATCATGATTATATAGGCAACCGGCCAAAAAAACCTTCCGGATCCTCGGAATTGTTCAAAGAAGTATCCAGGTGCAATGTAGGGAATGGTGCCAATCTTGATGCTGGCAAAGAACCATCTGTGCGTTACTGCAAATGCGGTCAATATAATGGCGGCCAGCGCATACCAGATGTTTTGGCGGATGATTATTTTCACGCTACCATAGCCGAAGATGAATGCATTTAATGTCAGTAGAATCACACCCAATCCCAAGTAGTTAAACCCTTCGTACTGAGTAGCCAAACCGTACATTACCTTGCTTCCATCAGTATTAAACACACCGCTTATCCAGGGTAAAACGGGCGATGCGATATCCATCCCGTACTGGCCGTAGCCTCCGCCGGTGGAAGGCATGGTATTCGTATTAATGCCTATTAATGCATAGAGCAGCACCATCAGCACACTACTGGTGGTTGCAACGGTCACTATTGCGCGTGTTGTTGTATATTTCCCTTCCATTGTATTCTGCACAATCCAAGCAGCGAACAACGGAAGCAGCATCGCCAGCAGGTAGATGTGTACGTAGAGAGCGATTACCAGGATAATGCCATAGAGCAATGCATCGCGTGTGACACGCGTAGTATACTTTCGGTTAACATAAAGCGCGATCGAGGCGACAATTAGAAAATGTGTACACAACGAGGCGTGCCCAAATCGATTAATCAAGCAGGGTAAATTCAACCCAATGGCCACTGATGCCGAAAGTGCCACCAGACTGGAAATCCCCAATCTTTGAAAGATTATAGCGAGCAGCACGCCCTGCACGACAAAGTTCAACCCTATCCACAAATCGAAGTAATTGAAGAAATGAGTGGTTCCACTGGTCAGGAGTTTGTGAATGATTGCTGCAACAGGGATGCTGTCTGTGAAAACGACATTCGTCCCCTCGGGTTGATGTAGATTCGGTGTGCTACCCAAGGGGAGATGCCATCCATCTCTGACATAATAACTAGCCCCGATTATCTGGGCAAATCGATCATCAGCAACGTTCTGCGTGTCGAAGTGACCAGAGAGCTTATTCCACCCCAAATAATAGACCGCAAAGAAAAGCCCCAACATTGCCCCAATCAGGACGGGCACATACCTGAACCTTCCGGAGGGCTCTGGGATTTTAACTACTCTATTGTTCATCTATTCGCTCGCTGTTAACAGTAGTCGCTATCCCAGCCGGCATACCGTATTGCATCCCTGAATCGTGCTCAAGCGGTGTGCAACTACGATCATGGTGACCTTTCCCCGCAATGACTCGATCGCCTTGATCACCTCGGTTTCGGTGTCGGTGTCCAACGCACTGGTAGCCTCGTCCAGAATCAACAATTGTGGGCGGTGATAGAGTGCACGCGCCAGGCCGATGCGCTGACGTTGCCCACCAGAAAGCCTTACCCCTCGCTCACCCACAATCGTATCCCATTTGGTCGGCAATCCGGACTCGATAAAACCAAGAATCTGTGCCGCGCTTGCTGCCTCGTACATTGCCTCCCGATCAATCATCTCATGCGGAACACCAAAGGCAATATTGGCAGCGATGGAGTCGTCCAGCAGGTAAATATCCTGCGGCACATAGCCGATGAGAGCACGCCAGGATGCGTAATTGGCCGGCACAAGAACCTGCTCGTCCACCCGGATGCAGCCGGATTGGGGACGATGCAATCCCAGGATTATATCCACCAGGGTGGACTTCCCCGAACCGGTGACGCCGACAATCCCGATGCTGGAGTTTCTTGGTATCTCCAGAGAAAAATTGGCCAGTACTGGACGACTCGAGTGGGGATAGTTAAAAGTGATGTTCTCCAGACGGATCGATTTCTCAAAGGTAAGCGGTTCACTCCCAACTGCCGATGACTGGGTCGCTCCCGGAAGTATTACTTCCGACAGCCCGGTCATCTCGGATTCGATTTCACCTACGGTGTAAGCCATAATCGTGATCTGGTTGAGCTGACTGTAAAGTAGTTGGACTGAAGGAATCATGCGATATCCGGCCAGGGCCATGACGGTGAGATTTGGGAGTATGTCACTGAAGTTTCTCCCGAGGAATGCCAGCCAGATGACCGCAAGCACCAGTCCACCCAAAGCCACTGGCTCGATCAAATAGCGAGGGCCGTTTCCAAAGATCGGCAGCCACGGGTAGAGCTTGGCTTGTGCTTTGGAGTGTCGCGCAAACTCTTCGGTAAAATAAGGTGTTTTGCCATGTACTAGGATCGGCTTGATTCCGCCAAAGAAATGCTGTGCGGCAATCAGGGTGCCCCGATTGGCCTCATTAATTCCGTCCCCCAGTTTTCTTGAGCGGTGCCGAAGCACTAAAAACACCGTTCCGTAGAATCCACCCAGCAGCAACGCCGCACCCAATGCCACAAACGGTTGTACCAGAAACACCGTAAAGAGCAGGAATGACAGGGTGATGATGCGCGAGATCGCCTCCATCATCGCAAGGAATACTCCATTGATGAACTGCATGACATCGCCAATCACTTTTTGCAGGAGCACCCCGGAGTTTCTTTCCAAAAAATAACCGTAGGGTCTCGCCGCCAATGCAGTCATCAGTCGTACGCGTAGAAAGTGTCCCAGCCCGTGACCATACCGGGTGCGGATAACCTCACTCGACAACGTAATCGCATTGGAAAGGAAGAGCAGTGCTATGGAGCTGCTCCCCGCCCAAATCAGTAGTGTGGTCTGGTCCATCGGTGGCAGATGACTGAGCAGCATGCTGCCGAATCGACTGTTGCGTATCCGCTCAGGCTCCGCCGCCAATGCAAAAAACGGAAATATCGAGGTCACCCCAATTACTTGAAACAGACCGTTTGTAAATATTACCGCCAAGACCACAAACAACTTTTGTTTGCCGTAGGGTCTTGCCAGCCGGTAGCACCGAATGAAGAGTCTGATGAAGTTGGTTATCAAGCGGGTTTTGTTAAACTGTGAATTGCGTGCAACGCTTGCCACTAACTATACCAGTAGTGGGCCAGCAACTGAACCGAGCCTACGGCGATCCCCGTAGCGGAGAATATAAATGCCACTGCTCCCGCGCGGTAGTGGTGGATGCCCACCAGCAGAATCATCGGGAGTGCGGCGATAACGTAACGGCTGGAAAACTGGTGGGTGATCTTCATCGCGGTTAATGCAAAGAGGAAGCATCCCAGCGTGTAGCTCAGGTAGCGCAGGTTGCCACGATGCTTGCGGAGATGGAGTGTTGCGCAAACCAAAACACTCGCCGCACTCCCTACCATAATTCCTCCGCAGACAAGTCCATAGGCATGCATGGCGGAGTCGCCGAGTACACTGTGAATCAGTCGATAGAAAGGGAGGTACTCAATCTTAAATACAACACTGTTTATCAGCATGCCCGCCGTCAGTGCCAGTGAGTGCCATCTCCAGGAAATCGACAGGAAATAGTAAGGTGCAATGAACAGCAGCCCCAACCCGAGATGCGCAAATGCCAGTGGCAGGCTCACCCAGCGTAGTCCTTCTGTAACTACACGAATACTCGGAGAGGTTAATCCTCCCCACGCAGTAAAAAGCTGGACCGGTAGCACTACGGTAACGCAAATAAAGAGCGCGCAGAGCCAGAGGTTCCGCGTGTGCATCCACGCCAGTAGCACCATTCCTGGGACAAAGACCAGCATGGGCTGCCGCGTGATAATGGCCGCTCCCGAGAGTAGACCCGCCAACACTAGCCACGCCGCGGTCGTACTGGTGGAGCCTACAGTTACGGGCTTGCGCACAAGCACCCATAGGGCGATAGCGAGTAGCGTTATAGCGACGGGCTCTGTCAACGCAAGTCCACCAAACAGCCATACAGAAGGTATGCCGAGTGCCGACAATACCAGCCACCCCGGCGGCCCTTCCATTTTCACGACTCGTCCAAGAAAGAATAATCCCACCATGAATGCGAGCATCCCCAACACCCGCGTTAGTGGCATCGTGTTCTGCGTCAGCGGGTAGAGTACCGCATAGAAGATTCCATGCCCCGGCCCGGTTGTGATCGTTGTGCTATTCTGCAACGCACTGGCGATGCCGTCCTCATAAACGTCACGGGCGAATGGCACGTAATACACTTCGTCGTACACCATCCGCGGCGGGGATAGCACGATTATGGCAGCCATCACTGCAAGTCCGATCATCAGCAGCCATTGTTGCCGTAACACCCATGGGTTGGTGGTATTTGTCTTCACTAATATTGTAGCGACAATTCCGCCGAGGTTATCCCATGCAACATTCTAGGAACTTCGGGTGTGCCTCGGCAAACGCTGCAATCTCTTCCAAAATATCCGGCAGTGTGCGCTGCGGTTTCCAGTCCCACACACTCCGAACCAGCGCGGTATCCATCACCATCCAGGGGATATCAAACGCCCGCGTCTCCGCAAAGCTCGAGGCCGGGGAGTTTTCACCAAACCGCCTTGCACACCAGGTGTGAAGCTGCGCGAGAGACATGCTGTTGTCGTTCCCTCCTCCGAAGTTTACCGTCCGTGGTTTAGGCGTGTTTAGCGGTTCCGCAAATTGCGCCTTCAGCACCGGGAGTAAATCCCGTGGGTGCAGTGCATCGCGTACTTGATAGCCAAGTCCACCAAAACCAATGAACTTCAGCGGACGTCTTTCATGGTAGCTGTGGACCCAATACGCAAATATGCCCTGCGCCGGATGCCCGAACTGCCCGGCTCCAGCCAGTACTCCGCAACGGTTGATCCACACCGGGAAATTAAAGGTGGCGCCATACTCCAGCGCTAGATGCTCGGAGCATACCTTGGTGCTCCCGTAGAGCGAAGTCGGTGGCTCGGTCGAGGTCCGTTCACTCACACCATTCAGAGAGATTCCCACTGGGAACACCTGCTCCGGCTCAGGGGTTAACATCGGGCCGCATCGCCAAGCTTCACCACCGTCAGCCCCGAGCGCAGTCAACCGCATCTTCAATCCCGCGAGCGGTGGGATCGAGTACACCCGGCTGGTCGAGAGCAGGACAAACCCGGCCTGACTCCGTTTGCAGTATTCGAGCAGGTTGATCGTCCCGGCGAGATTATGCTCCACCAACTGCCGACTACTTGTCTTGCCATCTATCCCGGCCAGTACCGAGGGATTCGCAGCCGCATCTATCACCCAATCGACCTTGGGCAGACCTTCTACATCTCCCGCATTGCGTATATCTCCATGGATGATTTTCACCCCCATCCGAAGCAAAGCATCCCGGTTTAACCAAGACCCCGTGCGGGAGAGGTTGTCCACTCCAGCCAGCTCAAGATCCGAATACTCCTCACGCAATGCCTTCACCAATGTGGATCCAACAAATCCGCAGACGCCTGTGATTAAGATTTTCATGGGGAATGTAGTCAGTAGATAGTAGTTTGTGGTCGGTGGGAAGTGTAACTCTTCTGCCCTCTGCCTTTGCGACTCAGTGCCTATATGCCTTCACTTCCGCTTGTGCCACGACTCCGTAATCTGCCGGATCGTCTCCTCCAGCGAGATGGTAATATCCCACTGCGGGTAGTGGGCGCGCATCTTGCGCAAGTCGCTGTAGTAGCAGATATGATCGCCGCTGCGAGCCTGCTCCAGGTACGAGTACTTCATCGGCTTCCCTGAGAATTTCTCAGCCAGCTTGAAGGCCTCCCAGATCGAGCAGGAGTTCGCCTTTCCCCCGCCGATGTTATAGACTTCGCCCTGTCTCGGCGCGGTGATAAACGCGTGGATAAACCGCGCCACATCGCGGCTGTGGATGTTGTCGCGCACTTGTTTCCCCTTGTACCCGAAGATGCGGTACTCGCGCTCCTCCAAGTTGCACTTCACCAGGTAACTCAGGAAGCCATGCAGCTCCACGCCCGTGTGGTTTGGTCCCGTGAGGCAGCCGCCGCGCAGGCAGCAGGTGGGCATGTTAAAGTATCGCCCATATTCCTGCACCATCACATCCCCCGCCACCTTGGATGCCCCGAAGAGCGAGTGCTTCGACTGGTCTATGGTAAACGTCTCGGGGATGCCGTGGGCGTAGCCGGGGTCCGCGAAGTCCCAGCGTGATTCAAGCTCCACCAGTGCAATTCCATTTGGCGCGTCACCATACACCTTGTTCGTACTCATGTGGGCAAAGGGCGCCTCCGGGGCACTCCGGCGCGCTGCCTCGAGCAAATTAAGCGTGCCCACTGCGTTCGTATCGAAATCATCAAACGGGATCGCCGCAGCGCGATCGTGCGAGGGTTGCGCAGCGGTGTGGACAATGGCGTCAGGCTTCACCGTAGCGATTAGCTCCAGCACACCCGCTCGGTCGCGGATGTCCAGCTCATGGTGATGGAAGTGTTGGAGACCGCTCTCCAGCCGGTGTTGATTCCAGCGGGTGTCACCCTGCGGCCCAAAGAAAACCGCCCGCTGGTTATTATCCACGCCATGGATATCCCAGCCCAGTTCATCAAAGTAGGCACATACTTCAGACCCGATTAATCCAGAGGAGCCTGTTACCAGGAGTTTCATTCGTAGTTGTGATTGATGATGGAAAGGTCTGCCAAGCTGTTACACGCTACCGCCCTTGGTCGATTTCCCCGAAGTGAAGAAAAACCAATCGTGCAGAGTAAGTTTATACTGTTATGGCCCATGGGCCGTACTGCTTGTCGTCAACCCGTCGTGGTTAACGATGTAAAGTATGTCAGTCACCGTGCTCCGTATCGACGAACCCGGTAAGCAGGGGCAGCAAGCCCCTTGCTTTCTCATTCCAGGCGCGCAGGGAGATGAGCGGGCTCTCCAGCCGTTTACGAGCGGCGGGGTCGTCTGCCAGCAGCGCTTCAATTTTTTGCAGTTGCTCGCTCCCGCTCTCAAGCCGGGGCTCCAGCGTGCGCCGGATGAAGGCCAGCGTCAGCTTACGCAGTCTGCGTTCTGGTGAATAGTAGGACCTGCGATCTGCCTGAACATGGACGGTGAGCACCGCACCACTCTGCTGCAGCCAGCGCAGACCCTGGCTGGCGGAGCCTTTCGAGATGTGCAACCCCGCCACAATCTCATCGAACCGCAGGGGCTTATCCGCACAGTATAAGTACCCATAAATCTCACCCAATGAGCGTGGCAGATGCAGCTCCAGCGCGAGGTTTACAAAAAACCGGATTATCTCCGCCTCAGCCGGATGCAGTTCCGAGGCATAGGTAGCGTTCACTTCGCCCGATTTATTCGCAGACTGGGTCATCGGATGAGAGACTCCCGGCAAAAATGCCACATTGGGTTGCTTAGTTCATGAAACGCTGAACTAATTAAACCAATGTGTCAAGTGCTTGGGTTCTGGGGACGCGGGCACATCTCATTTCCAGGTGTTTTCAAGAGTACGGTCATGAGCAGGTAACTTTCACAGGACCACCAAGGTCATTTCCGCAACCACCAAGGACATTTCCGCAACCGCCAAGGGTTTTCCGCAACCGCCAAGGTCTTTTCCTCAACCGCCAAGGACGCAGGTTGTCCTGGAGAATGTTGAAATCCACTCGCAAAACGCTACAAGACATGCAAACTGCGTGTGCATGTGCACCAGTCCACTGTTCACCAGACCATGCCGTCAAAGGACATTTCTGTATAATCAACCGCATCCGGAATGCAGGGCTGCTGCACAGGTGGAGATTAACAAAAGTGTGACCCGCAAGGTTTGTGTAGGAACAGAATTATTTTCAAGAGGCACCATCAAACTCGTATTATTGCCCCTGTTAGTCGCTGCCCTCCTTAACAGTGAGATAGCCGCTGCGCTTCCCCCAGCCACAGTTGCACACCAAGTCGCGACCGCCCCCAAGACCCCGCGCGCCCCTTATTTGGATGGAGAGGCTGAATCTCTCTGGGCAAGGTGCAGCGAGTATTCGATCACCCGTACAATAGAAGCACCTTCGTTTGACGAACAAGAAGATACTGCTGGCCCGTATAGTCCTTTACCTTCATTTTCAGGAAGCTGGAAAGTACTTTGGGATAAGGACAATCTCTATATTTTTCTGAAAGTGTTGAACGACAACACCAAGGACAAGTTGTCGCCAAACAATGGCTTCATAATCTACACGAGTGCGAACTACACTCGCAAGTATATCTCTCCCTTTAAGAACACCTATGAAGCGGGCAGCGATACATGTCTGCATTTTGCAGTGGATGCTCTACTCGACAAAGAGATGCTCTACGGTGATCCGAATTTAGCCCCTGGCACTGAGGGCGGCCCTTTTGCCAATCCCTCGCTTTTCTATTATGATGAATTCTTGGGAGCCTATCTTCCCAAATGGCCCCCCAACTACGATGGCAGGCAGCAATACGGAGAACTAACCGATCCAACAGTGGTCAGTGAAGAACAGCGCCGATTAGATTTTCTCAGTGATCCCAACAATAGTGGCCATCAAGAGTATTACCCTGAATACTATTTGCCTGTTCGGCATGACGGTTACGATACATTTCGGGATGTTTATTATTTCTACTTTCCGCAGTCCTATGCGTGCATAAAAACTACACCCGATGGTTATCACTGTGAGATACAAATCCCATGGACCGAGCTTGCGTACTCCCCGAAAGAAGTCGAGTTGGAGTGGGATGCTAATAAAGGCGTATTCCGTGGCGGCACGGGTCCCTATTCCGGCACGGCTCGCGATTATCTGGGGTTTGAGTTCGAGTTGGTTAAGACCGACTATCGCCGCACCCCATTCCGCAAACGCACAGACACCGAGGTCAACGTCACCAAACGCGCCTGGTTCGGCGGGCCTCCGGAACACCACGGAGACTTTGCCCCGGCCAATACCAGTGGTTGGGGGACCCTGCAGTTACTTCCGCAAACTTCCATCCTAGGCACGGAATGCACCGGAGACTGGGCTATTTTCGAGAACGATTTTAAATGGCGTAGCGGGATCGGTTTTGTTTACGACGCCTACTACCCCTTTATCTATATCTACGATTCGGCAAGCTGGTTGTACGTCTTTTCTGATAATGCCAATGAAGCAGATGGTTACTTCATCTACGATTTCTCTCGCAATCAACTAGGCTTCACAGGGTGCGCATTCTACCCCTATTACGCAGCACTTGGCACTTATACGCTTATACCTCTTGGAGATAGCATGCATCCGGACGCCGTATCGATGGGTCGTGCCTTCAGCGCTGCCAAGGCAAGGTAGTTACTTCACAGCCAGACTCACCCCAAGAGCCGTGCCGTAGATGACTGCTTCAACGGGCTTGCCTGTAATCGACTCAAGGGCTTCAGCGTAGAGACCGATTTGCGGGGCGTAGCGCTCCACGAGTTCGCGGGCAGGATCTGCTGATCTTATCTGGTCGGTTTTCCAATCCACAAGCAGCCATGATGAACCGTCGGTGCGCCGGGCAAGAAGATCGATGATGCCCTCCACGACGCGGCGGTCTCCGCTGCGCCAGAAGAGCGGAACTTCTGTGCAGACAATCCAGTCTGGCGAGCAAAGTTTTCGCGCCAGTTCGCTCTCGATAAAACGTGGAAGCTCACGCACTCCGCGCTCCTCCCCAGGAGCCGCCGCGATGGTGGCCTGTACACTTGCCCGGCACGCATCGAGACCATCTGCCCAGGGCAGGTGCTCCATGACGGCGTGATACCAAATACCGTAAACCTTTGGGTCCACGGTACCGAGTTCCTCGGGGAAATCTCCCGCTTGTAGCGTCTCACCATCGGGCGCGGCTGTGTGGTCATGGATGGCGAGTGAGCTGGGCAGGACTCTATCCCAACGGGCTCCCTGGTTGACATGAGCACTGTGTAGAATGGCGTCGAATGGAATCTCGTGGACCTCATCGCCCACGCCCTCCGCCCAGAGATCGCCATAGGCGAGGCGCCTGTCCATGGGCAGCGGCAGCTCTGTGCCAAGTCGAGACCACCAATTATGGTTGGCTTCACCCACTCCGAGTTGCAGACGTTTGTAAAAGGTTTGCTTCAAGTCCTTCGGTACCGGGTGGAGGGCATGATCATCGACAAGAACAAGGAGCTTTTTCGCTCGTGTCATCGCCACATACAGGATGCGGTCCAGTTCCTCATCAAGTTTCTGTCGCATTCTTTCACGGAAAGCATCGTCGTTTGTTCCTCTGATGAATACTCGTGGGGCGGACCTGCCGTAATCGTGGTAGAAGCGGGGGAACTCCTTCGGTGGGAAGCCGATGCCATGACCGAGGAATGGCACAATAACCGCCTGCCATTCGAGGCCCTTTGCCTTCTGGCAGGAGAGCAGCGCGATGGCATCCCGCGGGGCGGTGGCGGGCTCGTATTTACTGGAGAAGTCCCGGCAAAGTGCGGTGGCGAAGTCGAAAAGTGTTTCGCGATTCAACTCGGCATCAATGGAGCGTGAGCGGATGGCGTCGAGGCTGTCGTCAATAGCGGTCTTCGAGACCAGACCGAGGCTGCCGATGCGTAGTCCAATCTGCGTGGCCTGCAATGCCCGCTCCACCGCCGTGTGCAGTGGCAGATTCACAATTTCAAGCCGCAGGGTGCGCAGGAAATTCAGTGCGATGCCCACGATCTCCGTGTCATCCGCTGGATCGAGTAATTGCAGGGGATGCCAGGTCCCGGAAGTGCGTCGGGTCTGCACATACTCGGCAATGGCGTGGTCGCTGATGCCAAAGAGTTCACGCAATACACCGGTGATTTCAAAGGCATCCACCGGGTTGGCAAGCACAGCAAAGAGACCCGAAACCCAGGCGAAGACCGGATCGTCCCCGCGCACACTGGAGACGGATAATACGTGGGTCTCGATGTGAACGCTTTCCAGTGCGCGTGCGATGAGTTGCAGCCACTCGTTGCGTGGGCAAAGGATCGCTACCTGACTCCAGTTCTCCGCCTGAAAATGCTCCGGGCGGCGGGTCTTCATCCACGCTGCGAGTGCATGGGCTGCGAGTAGTGCCGGACCGTGAGTGTCATCGGGGTCTGACTCAGGCATCAGCGTAAGTTTTATCAGTGTGCCTTCCTCTGCCCCAGGTTTCGCAACAAGCGGATTGTAGGTACCGCGCCCTCGTCCACAGTGGCGTGAAAACAAGTGGGGAAATGCCTCATTAACACCGTTCACAATCGCACGCGCGCAGCGCATGGTTACATTGAAGAGGAGCGCCTCTCCTGCATTGGGCGCGGAAAGGCGCGCATGGACATCGAGATAGTACTCGTTATCCGCCCGGTCCGAGTAGATGGACTGCTGGGGATCGCCGACCATGGAGAACCGTCCTGGTTCCGGGGGCTGTGTACCATTCTCCAGCCAGATATCCTGCACAGTGGCGGCCCGGGCAAGCTCGGTGAGGATCATGAACTGGCGGGGGTCTGTATCCTGGGCTTCATCGAGTAGAATAACCAGTTCGAGTTCGCGGAGTTTCTTGCCGTGTTCGGGATCCCGGACAAGGCGTACCGCGAGGTCCAGAAGATCTTCGAAGACGGCCTGCCCATGGGATAGACGATATTCTCTATACGCTTGTGCGAGCGCCTGAGCGACCGCTGCGGTCGCCTGATTCAGCCACTGATGAAGCGGAGTAAACGTGGTCTCCCAAACTTCCTGAAAAGCCTTGCCTCCCTTGTCGTACTTGGGGAGCGGGAGAAATCTGCTCCCACTCTGGTAGCTGGCCATCCAGTTGCGGAATAGTTTTTGAGCTTCCTCCACGCTGCCATGTGAACGTTTGTTTGGCGGGAACTGGAGCAGCGCTGTGCCATCAATAACCGGGGGCAGCCCGAGCGTGGCGGATGCCGTGGCAGGCAGAGCCGGAATTGTTCTGGCAAGCTCTAGCAACTCGCTGAAGCGCACATGGCGCAGGACTGCATTCCAGAGGGTTTCGGGAATGGCTGAAGGGCGCCCCGCCTCCTGCATAAACTCGCGCCAGAGCGTGTCGTTATTCTCTCCCATCTCCAGTGTGGAAGTGATGCCGAGGGCGAAGGAATGCTGACGCACCAGATCATGACAAAAGCTGTGAATCGTACCGAAGAACGTCTTCCGTAACTGTGCCATGACCTCGGTCTTGGCATTCGCTTTTATCAACGCCTGGCGAGCGCGGTCCTGCATTTCGAGCGCAGCCTTCCGGGTGTAAGTAACGACCACCAGCCGCGGCAGTACCGGGTTCTTGTTCGCCTTGTCCTTCAATGCGAGACGAACAATGCGGTTTACGATAGCGGTGGTTTTCCCAGCCCCTGCCGCTGCCATGACCGAGAAATTACGATGCACCTCGTTCTTAAAACGATCCCGTGCGACCTGGTCTGGGAGCGTGGATTGCATAGTTATTCGTGTTGTGCGGTGAACCACTCGGGAAAGGTGAGTTCCCAGCGTGCATCGAGAAGACGGGGGTCTATAGCCAGCGTGGAGAGCGGGTACGCGCTAGTATAGGCATTGCGGTCGCGCAAGGCGCCAAGCTGGCCAAATGCGCCGTTCTGCGCAATGCGCCTGAGCGTGTTCAATTGGTGTGCCACACGTCCCCGTTGGGGCGGTGCCACCGGTTCCAACGCTTTGCCCGGCGCGGCTACGGCCAGATGCACTCCCCGTGCCGTGCCGCCTTCAAGCGCCCATGCCACAAGCGCGAGTTTCAGTCCGATACCCTCATCGACGAGTTTCGATGTGTTAAATACAGTCTTGCTGCTCGTGACATCCACCAGCATCAGAAAGCTCCACGGTTCGGCAACAGATACTCCGTCCTCGCGGTGAGCAAAGGCGAAGTCGATTCCCAACGTGGAGAATTCCGGGAGACCCGGAGCGACACGATGGAAGACATTGAACGTCGGCTTCGCCGCCACCCATCCCCACTGGTCCAAGTCACCGAGTGTATCGGCCAGTTGTAAAGCGCTTTCTAAAGCCTCGTCGTAAACCGATTGCCAGTGAAGCGACGGCTCCAGACCCATGCGGTGCCAGAGTGCCATTACGCGCGAGCGCACAGCCTCTGCATGTGTTCTCGTATGGGTCTGCCAGTGCGCGAGGTCAGGCATGGGCATGAATACGCCGACCTCATCCAGGCAGACCCATTGATGCAGCCACGTGCCGATGAGTTTCCTCTCCGAAGTATCCGTATCGCCATGGGGCCACGGAGAAGTGTGCAGGATGCGGTCGAACCAGATTTGCGAGGGACGCTGCAACACCATTTCCCAATCGCGGGGATTGAGAGCCACGGGCTTCTGTGGCGGTGCACGGAAGCAGAAATTGTACTCATCAAACGGTTTCTTGCGGTCTCTGCGCGCGCGGAATGCATCCCGTGTTTGATTCACGGGCAGGCCCGCAGGTGCATCGACTTCAGTCGTTGCTCTGCCCGAGATGGACAGCTTCTGCGAAGCCTCCGACTGCCAGCGAGTGAGGTCCGCAGGTACGGGCAGACGGCCATGGGCAGCATGATAGAGCTTGAGCAGGTAATCTCCGGGGGGCTGCACCTTGTCATCACCCGGGGTGTTGTGCAGTGGCTGGGAAAGCTGAAGAGCTAACTGCGTGTCTGCGAGAAGTCCACGCATCCCCTCTTCGCTTAATTCATAGTGAAGCGCGCGGGTGATAAGTAGTCCACGTATCGGGTGTAGCACGGAAGCACCTTCTCCCGAACGGGATTTGATGGTGGCTGCATCGTTTAAGGTTTCGCAACGGCGGTCATTGAGAAAGGGGTTCTCCACCCGCTCCACAGGCCACTGGCCAGCAGCCAGCCCGCCGCAGAGAAGCACGTCAAACGCCAGGCCCTCGGTATCGGCGTAGTTAAGCACTTGAATGGCAGCGAGGGTATTGCGTCCGTGCTCGGCGCGGACTTTTCCAGGTGTGCGCAGCAGCCCCATTAGCCAGAGCATAAAGGCGCGACGGCTTATGGGCACCATCAGCGTCCGCAAGAGCGGTGCGTAATGCAGGCGGTGAACAACCAGCTCCTCTTTCCAGCCGAGTAACTCTAGCGCAGGCTGGGCTACATCCAGAAATAGCTCCAACGGCGCACATTCCGGGAGCATTCCCCAGCGATCGAGCGCCTCGGCCACGCCGCTATCCTCGCTTGAGTGGTCGCGCGCCCAGGTAAAGAGCACCGGCAGGAAATCCGTAAGCAACTGGTCCGCAGCCGCATCAAGGGGGCGGGTGGTTTGCAGAAAGAAGGGAATCGGTTCGCGCTCCAGCTCTGTAAGGAGACGGGCAAACTCTCTCCAGTGGCGCAGACGCGGCTCTTCCTGCCACGCAGCCCAGGCGTTGAGCAGGCGTTGACGGGTGCTGGGTGCCGGGAAATGGCCGAAGGTATCGTGATGAGATAGCCCGAGCCTATCCAGCTCTGCACTCACCATACGCGCTGCACTGGAAAGGGGCGGTAGTAGCAGACCTACGCGGGCTTTCGGATGCGCCGCGAGCGCTTCCGTAGCAAGGGTGGCAAGCAGGCGACCCTCTTCCAATGGATGCTGCACCAAGTAGAACTCCGGCCTGCCGTCGCTTGTTCCCGTACCCTTCCCGCCGCCCATAATAAACGCATCTGAGAGTGCGCGAAACGGACCCGCTGGCTCCGTACCGTCGCCCACGGTTTCTGGTTCGCCGTAGTACTCTTCCAGTGTGGCCTGCCAGAGCTGCGCGCTCCGGGCATTGACCGCATGCTCCACCGGTGGCAGGCAAAAGAGCGTATCCTGAGCGAGTCTCGCCCCGGCGAGCAGCAGTGGCCACTGGTTCCAGTGGCGCGCGGAGAATCCCCAGATTAATAACTGGCTGATTCCAGCATCTCCCTGCACGCGGGTGAGTGCCCACGCCGCCTCGCCGAGGCTCCACCACCCGGTTGCGGAAAGCCACTCATGGGCTTGTGCAGCGAGCGTTTGCCAGGGGGCCTCCGTAAGATGCTCACCGCTCCAACCGGCAGCCTCAAGCGTGTCGAGTGCGCGTAGAAAATCATCCGGGTTAGCAGCCACGGCGAGGGCGTGGAGATTGGTGGGTTCCGCCTGCTCAGCGGCAGCAGTAACGAGCAGGCTGATATCTTCGCGCAGGGCGATACGTTTGTCTGGGAAGAAGCGCTTGAGCAGATGATCGCGCAGTTGGCCCGGCGTCCAGACCTTCAGCCCCACAATCCCCAGGTTTGCAGTTGCCATCCTCTCCCGCAGAAATGCCGCAGCAGCCTGCGAGGGGACGAGTGCCACCAGCTCTGCGCCCGGCTGTGGTGCGGGCAGGGTCTCAAACCATGGCAAGAGCGCACCCGACCAGAGATCGGAAAACGATTCGGCGTGGACGAGTCGGGTGGGCATGGAGAGAGGGGTTTCCTACTCCGGCCAGATGAAATGCAGGGGCGAATCGATTGCAGGGTCGATACTGTGATGGACCGGGCAGGTAGCCGCAGCGCGCTCAAAGGTGGCCCGGTGCTTCTCCGGAATACCGGCGGGCATCCTCAGCAGGACAGGCAGCCGTACAATCCGGCGCGGGCGGTCTGCACTCATTTCCTTTTCCACCACGATCTGGATACCCTTGATGTCCACACCGAGTGTGCGCGCCTGGATACCCATAACTGTCGCCATGCACGTCCCCAGCGCAGTCGCAACAAGGTCCGTTGGCGAAAAGCTTTCTCCCCGGCCCTGATTATCCACCGGCGCATCCGTCTCCAGCGTTTTACCGGATGGGCCATGGGTGGCCAGACAGTGCAAATCTCCCTGATACTCCACAGTGATTTTTACCATAGTACTCGTACGGATAGCGAAACTGATGCCAGCGCACAAGGGCAGAAGTGGGTTCAGGCATCTGAAGTCAGTACGCGATGCATTTATTCCGATCACGGATTTATATACAAAAAAGGTCAACTCGCACGCGATTATTGAGATGGGAGTAACAAAGGAAACATTCAGCGTTCAGCACTCAGCAAACAGTTATCCTGCCTTCTGCCTTTCCTTTCCGACTTAGTGCCATTGTGCCTACCTCCCGTACCTTGTTCTTCATGAGCCCAACAACAAGCCTGCGTGTTTCGCGATGGGAGTAACAAGGAGCCTGGTTCGGCTTCTGCCTTTTGCCTCCTGCCTTCTGCCTTTCCGACTCTGTGCCTAAGAGCCTTTGTCCCTTTGTGCCCACCTTCGCGCCCATTCAGGGCTAGGAACTATAAAGGTGTCCTTTGAGGCCTGAATCACGACGGAACACATCCCCGGATTCGTTCTTTGTTGAACGGTTCAACGGCAAGGAAATTGCGACTCCCTGCGAGTTTTGAAATTCATGGCATCCCGTTGTGCAGAGGCATGCAACACTATCACCGCATCGCCTCTGCCAATGAACAGAGTTCCAATCCAATCATAGATATATCCCATGAATCAACTCCACCGTATCCTACTAATCGGCAGCCTCGCGTTTGCCTCGAACCTCACCGCCGCACTGGTGGCGATTCCCAATGCCTCATTTGAGGACGCAACCGGTTATTGGAGTGCCACAAACTGGAGCAATGCAGGCGATGGCTCTCTAGCTATACAAGTGGTTAATGATGCCAAAAGCGGAAAAGACGGCAATAATTTCGTTAACATCAACATGGACAATGGTGCTGGGGGACAGACCATTAGTTCAACTCTGACTTCCGCCAATCTCGGGACGTTCGCGGCCAATACCCAGTATACCCTGACCGTCTCCATCGCCTCCGACTCAGCAGACAATCGCTGGGCTGTCTTTGGTCTCAAAGGAAATGGCACCTTGATTCCCGCTGCCAGCTCGGCCGCACTCCGGGTAGACAGCTTCGTCGATACCAACTTTCATGACTACAGCATCGGGTTCAGTACCGCGGACAACCCAGGTGTAGTCGGCCAGACCCTGAGCGTGGCTCTCCAGTTCAACCACGGAGGGCAGTACTATCGTGGTGTCAGCTACGACAATGTTCGACTGGATGCCACCGCTGTACCAGAACCCAGCACCTATGCGGCGGTACTAGGCCTCGCGGTGATGGCCCTGGCGATACTGCGCCGCAGGAAGTAAGTTTGGACAATCCTGAATTCGCGTAGCGTGATCATCTTTCAGGAGTAATAGGAGTAATAGGAGTAACAGGACACAATCCAGAGCCACCCCGTCACGAGCGGGGTGGCTTTTTCATGGTTTTGCATAAATTGTCGGTGCAGATATGCATAAGTCAGCACGCTTTATGAGTGTTTCATCCGTGCAATCGGTGGCTGATGATCGCGTGCCCAAGCCATCACTACCGCCTTGGAGGCATGGTCACCCCATCCATCCATTCCAGGGTTACGTGATGAATAAATGGTTCAGCAGGCACGCCGGTTTCGTTTCCGCGGAGATTTACATCCAGAATTCTTAGTGCCAGCTTACCCACTGAATAGTTGATATCTCTGACGCCACTAAAATCAATGAACGAGGCGGACTCCATGGGATTGGCATGAAGCTCGGCAAAGCCTACCTCATCGGGAATGGAGACCTTCATATAACCAGTTAGATGCCAATAGGTGGAACTATTGAAACCAATCACGGCATCCAGTTCTTGCTCACCGTACCACTGCCTGAGTAAATCCGTCAGTTCTTGCTCCTGAACAGCCGCAGGATACTCGAGAGGAAAGACCTGTACAGTGGCGCTATTCATCCGCTGCGCTGCGGCAATGGCTCCCCAGCGCTTGCGGTCGTCTTCAATATCCTGATCATGGCGTAGAAGGGTAATCCCTATGCGTTTGTAACCCAGTGATATGACTTTGCGGATGGCAAACTCCACCTGCTCGAAGGCACTAAAATTGACATGGTGAAGCTTTACTTCCGGCTGGAAAGGCCCGCTGCTCAAACTGACCGCCGAATAATTACTCCAGTTTAACTCAAAATTGGGGTGTGGTGCGATAAATCTCCCCAAGAGTATTCCTCTGATGCCCCGTGCTTTGAGTATCTGCTCCAAGCGTCTGCTACTGCCGATTCTGCTTAGATTAAATGGCTCTATGGTATACCCCATCTTTTCTCCCTGGCTGGCAGTACCCAGGTAGAAGAACTGGTTGCCATTAAAGATTCGACCGAGTTCGACGGGATCATGCGGGTTAATATTCGGGTCATTATAAACGTAGGCCACCGTATTGCCGCCAGTGTGTTGCCAGCGCTGTTGCGCGATAGAGGATACCAATGGATCGGGCCTGTAGCCCATCTCCAGCGCGAGTGCGCAGATGCGCTTGCGGGTGGCTTCATTCAGGCGGGGGCTGCCCTTCAGTGCCATCGATACCGTGGCTTTGCAACATTTGGCCCGTTGCGCAATGTCCAGAAGTGTGACACGCCGTTCCATGGATTTATATAGGGGTAATTGAACGGTTTAACTACGCCGAAATTGAAAGCCGCGCAAGTCTATTGGAGTATATACCCTACGATTGGTAACTACCCTTAGCTACTAATCCAATACCCTATGATAACTACCCTTAATAAGAATAAACTCATCGGCTCTCGAGGGATCCGATTGCTTACCCTGCTGGCCGGCATCAGTTGTCTGGCCTCTGCCCCGCTCTCGGCATTTGATCCGGCTACTCTGAGTGTAGCGGGAGTAAACTGCTCCAGTACGAACTACTATGACAATAACATCCTGTTGAAAGACAGGATGAAATACGCCTCCAACTGGAACAACGGTTGGACCGAAGATGGGTTGGACCGTTCGGTTCTTCAACAGGACGTGAATGGGTACCCCACGGTAGTACCGAGTGGATGGGACTTGAATTGTAAGATAAACCTGAATGGGCGCAGTGGAACCACACAGGTGATCATTACCTATCAGGGAAATGGTTCGGTGGAGCTGAATGCCCCCGGTGCCAGTCTGGCGAGTTCCGACACCACGAGTACGGTGCGCCGCCTGGTGTATAATTACACGGTGCCGAATCCAGCCCAGTATGCCCGTATTGAGCTAAACTCCACTTCGGCAGCGCCCAATAATGTCCGTGATATGCATGTGTATTTCTCCGGTGAAGAACCGGGGGGGGCCAACTACAATCCCTGGACAGACGCTGCTATGAGCCGTTATACCGGATACAGCGTGCTGCGCTTCATGGACATGGGCAAAACAAATAGTGCCACCCCCTATGCGTGGAGCCAGCGCGCCTCTGCCAACTATTTCTCCTACTCCACATTCCCCAAGGGCATGCCCATTGAAATGATGGTCGACCTCTGCAACCGGGTGAATGCGGATATGTGGCTGTGTATCCCTCACGAGGCGGATGCCACTTGGGTGCAGGGCGCAGCGGCCTTGGTTAAAGCAAACCTGAACAGCAACAAAAGAGTTTTTGTCGAGTGGTCCAATGAGACATGGAACTTCATGTTCGGCCAGTGGAAGTACCTGGCTTATGTCGTGGGGCAGCGCAATGGTATCTCCGTTCCCTATCCCAACAGCGGCACCAGTGCGCAGGAAGATGCCTGGCGGGCATCCTTTGCCTCTGGAGGCCTCTGGAGCCAGATGGATGTAGTTCATGGTGAGTTCTCTGCACAGGCCTTCAAGCGATTCCAGGATGGCTGGGGTGCCGGGTGGGATACCCGCGTCGTCCGCTGCCTTGGTACCCAGGCAGGCGGTGGCCGCGTTCCCACGCATTTGACCGGAGCTGCGACCATCGCAGGCACGGCGGCAGATGTGGTCGCCGTCGGCGCCTATTTCGGGCATGATATCCACACCTTGATCTATTCCAATGGTTGGTATTCAAATGCCAGCGAAGCCAACTTGCAGCTTTGCTTCAACGCCATGCAGCTCAGTGTAGATGGAGCAGGCGCCGCAGACATCGATTCCGCTACTCGCACCTGTGCACAGAACGGACTCACTGTCGTAGCGTATGAAGGTGGCCAGCACATTGCGGCCAACGGCAGTTTTGAGGACCCAGGGTATAACGTACCCGCACAGTACCACAATACTGATGGCAATGGTAACCCGGTTGCCACGGTGATGTATAACAACGTCCCCGGCATGGATCAGTTTATTGAAGCGCTGAACCGCCATCCCCGCATGTACGATATGTACCGCGCCTACCTTAACTACTGGTCTGGCTATGGAGGGAAAACGTTCATCGCTTATAATGACATCGGCGGCACTGGCCACTATGGCGTCTGGGGGCATATTGAGTACGACGGGCAGGTGGTTGGCAAGCTGGCCGGCCAGGCCGTGAAGCGTGCCGCTGTGGCTGACTGGGCCTATGGGGAGACCCACCTCGCGATTACCTCCAAAGCCGCGATGGTCAACGGCGGAATCGGCTACTACTATAACCAGCAACTCACCGCTGTTCGCGGAACCACTCCTTATACCTGGAGCCGGATAAGTGGCACGCTTCCAGCCGGTCTCACGCTGAGCTCTTCCGGACTAATTTCTGGTACGCCCACCACGCTGGGCACATCCACCTTCCGGGTACGTGTGACGGATGTCAGCAACCCACAGCAGACTGCCGAACAGGACTGCACCATCCTGGTCAATACGACCCCGGACCCGATCAGTTGCCCAATTACGGTCGACTCTTATGTAAAAAGCTGGCAACCAGACTCACCCGATGCCAGTAGTACGCTCATGTGGACTTCGGGTGGCGCGAATCCAGGTTTCGGCACCATCACCTACATGCGGTCTTCTATACAGGCAGCATCCGGCTATACCGTAACCAAAGCTACTTTACGTGCCTATCTGGACTCGAAGGATTTCGGCGGCGCCGGCACTCTCTATGCCTATGCCATCCCGAATGACAGCTTGAATCTCGCCACCGTAACCTGGAATACCAAGCCCGCTCTCGGATCACAGATCGGTACACTGGCTACGCCCACTGCAAACCAGTGGTATGAGATCGACATAACGAATTACGTCACCAGCGAACTGGCTGGTGATAAAGTGGTGACCCTGGCACTCTGTGCAACAAATCTCTCCGAATGGCGCTCCACCGAGTACACTTCGTTCAAGCCTGAAATCCGCATTACTTATGCGGCTGGAAGCAGTTCAAGTTCGAGTAGTTCAAGTTCGAGTAGTTCAAGTTCGAGTAGTTCAAGTTCGAGTAGTTCGAGTTCGAGTTCGAGTAGTTCTAGTTCGAGTAGTTCTAGTTCGAGTTCGAGTAGTTCGAGTAGTGGGTCCACTATTACCATACCGAACGCCTCCTTCGAGTCGGCCTCGGGCTGGAGTGCGGCGACCAATTGGACAACGAGTTTTACCCCAGGCAACGCCTCGGCATCCGGTGCAGTCGAAGTGCGCAATACCGCCTTTACCGGCAAGAACCTAAATAATTTCCTGACCCTGCATATTGAAAACGGCAACCCTGGTACTGGCACCTCTGTGTTTCAAGCATACAGCGCAAATCTCGGCGTGTATGAAGCAAACACGCTTTATACGCTCACGGTATCCTGCGCAGCGGAATCCCCGGATGCAGCGCGCACCGCAGCGATTGGGCTGCGCTCGGGAACCACAGTGGTGGGGACAACCTCGTTTGCAACAAACACTTTGAGCGCGACGAGCTTTGCAGACAAGACCTATACACTCGATACCACTGCGAACACCGGCATAGTAGGCCAGCAGATTAGCGTGGTTCTCTCGCATAGTCATAGCGGTAGCTACTTCCGCCCTGCGATGTTCGACAATGTACGCCTGACGAAAGTAGCTGTCAGCCAGCCCCCCACTATCACGACGACCAACCTCACCAACGCGACAATGGGCACTTCCTATTCCGCAACGTTACAGGCCAGCAATGGCACCGCCCCGCTGACATGGAGTATCTCTGCGGGAACACTGCCCGCAGGGTTATCACTGGCTGCGAGTACTGGAGTGATCAGCGGCACACCGACCGCCAGCGGCACGAGTAACTTCACCGCAAGAGTTAGTGACGCCCAGTCCCTCACCGCTACGAAGGCTCTCACACTGGTTGTCAATCTACCGCCTCCTACAATCACCACCACCAGCCTCGCCAACGCGACCAAGGGCACTTCCTACTCCGCAACGCTCCAGGCCAGCAATGGCACCGCCCCGCTGACATGGAGTATCTCTGCTGGCACACTGCCCGCAGGGTTATCACTGGCTGCGAGTACTGGAGTGATCAGCGGCACACCGACCGCCAGCGGTACGAGTAACTTCACTGCCAGAGTTACGGATGCCCAGTCCCGAGTAGCGACCAAGGCTCTCACACTGGTTGTCAATCTTCCGCCCCCAGTTACTATCACCGTGCCAAACAGCTCCTTCGAAAGCGCCTCAGGCTGGAATGCTGCAACGAACTGGACAACCATATTCACCGCCGGTAACGGCAGTGCCTCAGCCGCAGTGGAGGTCCGCACTTCCGCCTTCACAGGTAAGAACCTGAATAATTATGTCGCGATCGGAATTGAGAATGGCAATCCCGGCAGCGGTACCTCCATCTCACAACTCACAACGGGGAATCTGGGCACCTTTGCCGCCAACACCATCTACACACTCACCGTGTCTGCTGCAGGCGATGCTCCAGCCGCAGATCGCTCCGCTGCCATCGGTTTGCGGGGGAACGGTACGGTGGTAGGAACGACTTCCTTCCTAACCAGCACGTTAAGCGCCAGCAGCTTCGCAGACAAAGTTTACACTGTGGATACGAGTGTGAACACCACGATTGTGGGACAGCAGATCAGCATCGTGCTCAGTCACAGCCACAGCGGTAGCTACTTCCGCAACGCATTGTTCGATAACGTGCGCCTAGTGAGTCAGGCAAAATAACTTAGGGGAGTAATTAGGAACATCGCAGGCACTGCGCCCCATCGAGCAATCGGTGGGGCGCTTTTTTGTGATACGTTGCCCCGTTGGGGCAATTAAAGCCTTGGAGGGCTGTCGGATATTAGTAGCCGATGTCCCTCCTGGCCAAAAATAGATAACTTCAGAACTCTAGACTGTCCTGATGGGACGGCTAAATACCATGGCCATTCTTCGAAAAGCTTGGATTGAGCACCCACCATTTTCCTATAGAGGATGACTTCACCCTGCGTGTCGTTCCTAGAGATATTCCCCCTTGCCTGCTTCAGTGGTTAACGGTTAAACAGCAAGAAGGTTGTGACGTCTGTGCAGTTTTGAAATACATGGCAGCTAGTTATGCAGAAGCATGCAACAATATCACCGCATCGAATCGGCTAATGATCAGTGTTTCAATCCAATCATCCATGTATCCCATGAATAAATTCCACAGTATCCTACTAATCGGCAGCCTCGCGCTCGCCTCGAACCTGACCGCCACAATAGTGGCGATCCCTAATTACTCGTTTGAGTTGGATGGCGCTTCGCAGTATAGTGTGCCATCACTCTGGCAGGAAGATCAAGCCCGCGGCGATGAAACGCATTTCGCTTTTTCAGGTCGCATGGCGGCCGTAAATGGGCTTTCGCCCATCGATGGCACGCTCATGGGGCGAATCGCCGTGAACGGCGACGCGGATCCTTTGACTTCATTCACGGCTACTATCTCTACGGTTCTTACTGATACATTCGCGGCAGATACCCTGTACACTTTCACCGTCTATGCCGCCAGAGATGGGTATGTGGAGAACAACCAGCAGTTTGTGGTTGGCGGACTGCGCGCCAATGGCGTGAGTGTGGCCAATTTCAATGTTGATATCCTTTCGCTAAACTCCGGAACGGCGGAGGAAGATATTTTTTATGCTACCTCCGTCTCCTTGAGTACCGTGGACAATCCATCCATTGTCGGAACGCCCATATCCGTGTATGTCGGCATGCGTCACAATGATAACTATAATAAAACCATCTCTTTCGACAATGTCAGCCTGAACGCAACTGCGGTGCCAGAACCCTCAACTTATGCGGCCTTTTTGGCGTTGTGTGTGTTGGGATTCGTAGCCATTCGGCGTCGATGCTAAGCGAGCTTTAGCCTCAACAGGTAAGTAATCAAAACCCGCCGCAGTGGTGGGTTTTGTTGTTTGCAGAGCATGCTTCCGATCCGAACTCAAAAGTAATGTCCTCTGACCAGCCAGATGCTACCGCCGTGGTGGCATGGTCACCCCATCCACCCAGTCAAAGGTAACGTGGTGAATAAGCGGTTCTTCCGGCACACCCGTTTCATTTCCCCGGAGATTCACATCCATTATCCGTACAGAAAGTTTCCCCACGGAATAGTTCACATCATTAACCCCACTCAGTTCAATGGGCATTGCGGCCGCCAATGGGTTGGCATGAAGCTGGGCAAAGCCCACCTCACCAGGCACGGAGACGTTCATATAGCCGGTCAGGTGCCAATAGGTGGTGCTGTTAAACCCAATTACGGCATCCAGTTTCTGCTTTTTGTACCACTGTCTTAGTAGTTTCGTCAGATCCTCCTCCTGAATTGTAGCGGGGTACACAAGGGGAAATAGCCGTACAATGGTGCTATCAATCCACTGCGCTGCGGTGATGGCTCCCCAGCGTTTGCGGTCGTCCTCAATGTCCTGGGGGTGACGTAGCAGGGTAATCCCAATGCGTTTGTAACCCAGGGAAATAACCTTGCGAATGGCGAACTCCACCTGCTCGAATGCACTAAAATTGACATGGTGCAGTTTCACTTCGGGTTGGAAGGGACCGCTGCTCAAACTGACCGCTGAATAATTGTGCCAGTTTAACGCGAAGTCGGGGTGTGGTTCGATAAACTTTCCCAAGAGAACACCGCGTATGCCCCGTGCTTTGAGAATCTGATCCAATCGTTTGCTTCCGCCAATTTTGTTCAGATTAAATGATTCGATGGTGTACCCCATCTTGTCTGCCTGGCAGGCTGCACCCAAGTAATAGAACTGATTGCTATTAACTGTACGACCGATGTCCGTAATTTCAGGAAGGTCATTGTAAACATAGGCAATACTGTTTCCACCAGTATGTTGCCAGCGGTGTTGTGCGATGGTGGATACCAATGGGTCCGGTTTGTAGCCCATCTCCAGAGCAAGTGCGCAGATGCGTTTGCGGGTGGACTCCATCAGCCGGGGATGACCTTTCAGCGCCAATGATACCGTGGCTTTAGTGCAGTTGGCTCGTTGCGCGATGTCCAGAAGGGTGATTCGTCGTTCCATCCCAATAGCGAGTAGTTTACGGTTAACCTAGACGCACGTTGAGACCAGCGCAAGTATTTCGCAGTATATGCCTACGATTGGCAACTACCCTTAGCTACCTAATCCCAATACCGTATGATAACTATACATAAAAAACGCATCGGCTCTCACGGGATCCGATTTATTGCCCTGCTAGCCGGCATCAGTTGTCTGACATCCGCTCCACTCTCGGCTTTTGATCCTGCTACGCTGAGCGTTGCCGGCGTCAACTGTTCGGGCACGAACTCCTATGACTATAACATCCTGCTGAAAGACCGGATGAAATACGCCTCCAACTGGAACAACGGATGGACGGAAGATGTTGACCGGACTCCTCTTCAACAGGATGTCAATGGCTACCCGACAGTAGTGCCCAGTGGATGGGATTTGAATGCCAAGATAAATCTGAACGGGCACGAGGGCCAGACCATACAGGTTATCCTAACCTATCAGGGAAACGGCTCGGTGGAGCTGAATGCACCCGGACTCACTCTCTCCAGTTCGGATACCACCAGTACCATACGCCGCCTGGTGTATAACTTTGTCGCGCCTGCTTCCTGGCAAGTGGCTCGCGTGGAAATAAATTCCACTTCATCGGCACCAAACAATGTTCGGGATATGCATGTGTATTTCGCTGGGGATGAACCGGGCGGGGCCAACTACAATCCCTGGACAACCGCTGCGATGAACCGCTACACCGGCTACAGTGTGTTGCGCTTTATGGATATGGGCTGCACAAACAATGCTACTCCGTACTCATGGAGCCAGCGTGCCACTGTTAACTATTTCTCCTACTCCGCTTTCCCCAAGGGCATGCCCTTGGAAATGATGGTCGATCTCTGCAACCGGGTGAATGCCGATATGTGGCTGTGCATCCCCCACGAGGTGGATGCCACATGGGTGCAGAGTGCAGCGGCCTTGGTAAAGGCAAATCTGAATAGCACCAAAAGAGTATTTGTCGAGTGGTCGAATGAGACCTGGAACTTCATGTTCGGCCAGTGGAAGTATCTGGCTTATGTAGTGGGCCAGCGCAACGGTATCTCTGTTCCCTATCCGAATAGCGGCACCAGCGCGCAGGAAGATGCGTGGCGTGCTTCTTTTTCTGCAGGCGGATTGTATGGACAGTTGGATGTAGTTCACGGCGAGTTTACTGCCCAGGCGTTCAAGCGATTCCAAGATGGCTGGGGTGCCGGGTGGGATACCCGCGTGGTCCGTGTCCTTGGTACCCAGGCTGGTGGCGGCAAGGTGGCTGCCCATTTGACCGGAGTTGCGAGCGTGGCAGGAACCGCCGTTGATGTAGTGGCCGTCGGTGCCTACTTTGGGCATAATATCCATACCTTGATCTATTCCAATGGCTGGTATCCGAATGCCAGCGAGGCCAATCTACAGCTTTGCTTCAACCAAATGCAGATCAGTGTCGATGGTGATGGAGCAGCAGCTATCGATGCCGCTACACGCACCTGTGCTCAGTACGGCCTTGCTGTGGTCGCCTATGAAGGTGGCCAGCATATCGCAGCCAATGGCAGTTTCGAGGACCCGGGGTATAACGTACCCGCCCAGTACCACAATACTGACGGCAATGGTAACCCTGTTGCCACGGTGATGTACAACAATGTTCCCGGAATGGACGCGTTTATCGAAGCGCTGAATCGCCATCCGCGCATGTACGATATGTACCGCGCCTATCTCACCTACTGGACTGGTTTTGGAGGGAAAACGTTCATCGCCTATAATGACATCGGCGGTACTGGCCACTGGGGGGTCTGGGGGCACATCGAGTACGACGGGCAAGTGGTTGGCAAGCTGGCCGGGCAGGCCGTGAAGCGTGCTGGTGTGGCAGACTGGGCCTATGGCGAAACCCACCTTGCGATTAAGTCCAAATCCACGATGACCAACGGTGGAATCGGTTACTACTACTCCCAGCAACTCACCGCTGTCCGAGGCACTACTCCTTATACGTGGAGCCGGATCAGTGGCACGCTTCCTGCCGGTCTCACGCTGAGCTCCTCCGGGCTTATTTCCGGTACTCCCACCACGCTGGGGACATCCACCTTCCGGGTCCGTGTGACGGATGTCAGCAACCCACAGCAAACGTCCGAACTGGATTGCAGCATCTTGGTTAACACAACACCGGATCCGATTAGTTGTCCCATCACAGTCGATTCGTATGTCAAGAGCTGGATACCTGCCGAAGCGGATGCCAGTAGCACGCTCCTGTGGACATCGGGTGGCGCGAATCCTGGGTCCGGCACCATCACCTACATGCGGTCCTCATTACTTGCTGCATCCGGCTATACCGTAACCAACGCCAAACTACGCGCCTATCTGGACTCGAAGGACTTTGGCGGTGCTGGCACTCTCTATGCCTATGCAATCCCGAACGACAGCTTGAATCTGGCGACCTTAACCTGGAATACCAAACCGGCACTGGGTTCCCAGATCGGTACGCTGTCCACTCCCACAGCAAACCAGTGGTATGAGATCGATATTACGAATCACGTCACCAGCGAACTGGCTGGCGATAAAGTGGTAACCCTCGCACTCTGTGCAACGAATCTCTCCGAGTGGCGCTCCACGGAGTACACCTCGTTTAAGCCTGAAATCCGGATTACTTATGCCTCCGGAAGCAGTTCGAGTTCGAGTAGTTCAAGTTCGAGTTCGAGTTCGAGCTCCAGCAGTTCTAGTTCGAGTTCGAGTAGCGGGATCACAGTTCCGAACGCCTCCTTCGAGACGGCCTCGGGCTATGGCGCGGCGACAAACTGGACAACGAGTTTTACCGCAGGAAATGCCTCGGCGTCGAGTGTAGTTGAGGTGCGCAACACCGCATTCACAGGCAAGAACTTGAATAATTACCTGACCCTGCATATTGAGAACGGTAACCCTGGTACTGGCACATCCGTGTTCCAGGCATTCAGCGCGAATCTCGGAGTATTTGAAGCGAACACGCTTTATACACTCACCGTCTCCTGCGCAGCGGAAGCCCCGGATGCCACCCGCACAGCCGCGATTGGTCTGCGCTCGGGAACCACGGTGGTGGGGACGACCTCCTTTGCCACAAGCACGTTCAGCGGAACGAGTTTTGCGGACAAGACCTATACACTCGATACCAGTGCAAATACCGGCATAGTAGGTCAGCAGATCAGTGTGGTACTCTCGCACAGTCACAGTGGCAGCTACTTCCGCAATGCGCTGTTTGATAATGTCCGCCTGACCAAAGTAGCCGTCAGCCTGCCCCCGACTATTACTACTACCAGTCTTGCCAATGCGACCAAGGGCACTGCCTACTCCGCAACGCTCCAGGCCAGCAATGGCACTGCCCCGTTGACCTGGAGTATCTCGGCTGGCGCTTTACCCGCGGGGCTTTCACTCGCTGCGAGTACTGGAGTGATCAGCGGTACACCGACCGCCAGTGGCACGAGCAACTTCACGGCGAGGGTTAGTGATGCCCAGTCGCGCACCGCCACCAAGGCGCTCACACTGGTTGTCAATCTGCCGCCCCCGGTAACTATCACTGTGCCAAACAGCTCCTTCGAAACTGCATCGGGTTGGGGTGCTGCCACGAACTGGACAAACACATTCACCGCTGGGAACGCCAATGCCTCAACGGTAATGGAGGTCCGCACCACCGCCTTCACAGGCAAGAACTTGAACAACTATCTTGCGATCCATATCGAGAACGGCAATCCCGGCAGTGGTACCTCCATCTCCCAACTCAGCACCGGGAATCTGGGTACCTTCGCCGCCAACACCATATATACACTTACAGTGTCTGCCGCAGCCGAAGCCCCTGCCGCAGATCGCTCGGCGGCCATCGGGCTCCGGGGAAATGGCACGGTCGTGGGGACCACTACCTTCCTCACCAGTACGTTAAGCGCCAGCAGCTTCGCAGACAAAGTTTACACCGTGGATACGAGTGTGAACACCGCCATTGTGGGCCGGCAGATCAGCATCGTGCTGAGCCATAGCCACAGCGGCAGCTACTTCCGCAACGCATTGTTCGATAACGTACGCCTCATATGCCAGGCGAAATAACTTCAGGAGTAAAAGTAAACAGGATTCAACGCAGGTACAGCGCCCCATCGAGGAGTCGGTGGGGCGCATTCTTGTGTGGAAGTTAGCCAGAGCGTCTCGCGCGCTGGTCTGTAAGGTCAGGTCACACATCTTGATGTCCGCACGAAAACAAAGCGAATTCCAGCGAGTCCCAAGAAGTAGAATGACCCCTGCGGACTGAGGTATAACAACCCACACCTTCGAAATGCACTGTGTATTTTCCCCTCAGGGTCCTAATCTTGACATTTCAAGGTATTCCGCTAGAGTACGTACAGTTCTTTATAGACTTTCGCATGGTCCTGCGTCCTCTTTCGCCCTGGCTTACCGCTGGGGCGTTTCACCAAGACGATACCATGAAAAAACAGACTGCAAAGAAGCAGACTGAGAGAAACACGCGCGTCGAATCGCAGCGAGAAGTCCACCTGGCTCGGTGGCGCTGGCTACAATTCGTGCAGCTCAATCCCCACATGACTACTATATGTCAGCCTGGGTATTGGTACTAAGGCGCACTTAACCTAGAAATAAATGGGGGCGGGAGATCGCAAGATCTCCCGCCCTTTTTCATTTTTATGCCCCATAATTCGACGAATAATGAAAATAGTGCTAAATATTTTCTCAAATCGACCGCATCATATATGTAGAACACCTTATATGCAGAAAGTATATCTCATTGAAGACGAAGTGCTGCTCCGGGACCTGGTTATCGAGGTCATTCAGGGGCACAAAGACCTCGAAATGGTCGGGTTCTCTGGCGATGGTCGAGAAGGCTTGGACGCGTGCATCAAGTTAAAGCCCCATATAGTGATTCTAGATGTCAGGCTACCCGGTCTGAACGGCGTGGAAGTGGCCACCCAGCTCAAGGCAGACTTTCCTCTCTTGAAGATTTTGGTATTTAGTGGCGTCTTTAATCTGGCCACCATTCGCCGCATTATGATGGTAAAAGTGAATGCCATAATAGAGAAGGCGGCTGGATTGACAGAGATGGAAAAAGCCATTGATGCCGTTTCCAGAGGCCAGACCTACTACGGCCCTGCGATTGTGCAGCGCATGCCAGAGCTGCTTACGAGCCCGGATGACCAGCAATCACTCGATTGCCTGACTGCTCGCGAGCGCGAAATCCTCCAACTTATAGCCGAGGGGCTTACAACGAAGGAGATTGCCGATAAGCTGGGCATCTCTGCGCGTACAGCAGACGTCCACCGCACCCATATCATGCAAAAGCTGGGTGTGCACAATGTCGCTGGGCTTACCCGGCAGGCGGTGTCTTTCGGCTTGGTAAGTGCAGACGTATCGCGCTGAGTGTTCCCGCGTTTACCGCCACTCGTGCTTCGGGTAGCGACCGCGAAGCTGTTTCTTCACCTCGGGGTAACTATTCGTCCAGAAAGCGGCGAGATCACTCGTGATCTGAACTGGTCGTCGATTGGGTGCCAGGATTTCAAAGGTTACCGGCGCTCGATTCTGCGCCAGTTTCAACTGTGCTGGAGCATCATAGAGCTGCTGCACAGTAGCCGAGGCTATGGCTTTGCCCTGTTCGTAGCGCAGGCGGATGCGTGAGCCCTCGGGAAGGGTAATCACTTCCGGGGCAAACTTATCCACCAGTGCACGTGCGGATGCGGGGAGGAAATCCCATAGAGCCGGTAACACTTCGATCTCTTTGATGGCTTTGTAGGAGACCGCACCATAGCAAAGATGGGCAATCATCAAGCGTTTCTCCTCCTCACCAAAGGGGTGAAAGCCATAATCCGTGCAGTAGTTTGCACAAAAGTTGATGCGCTCTATCAACCGATCCACGGATGAGTCCCATTGCTTCAGGGTTAATCGGCCAGCGATAACTTCTTCTGTCAGAAGCCGGGCCGCCTCATCCAGGTTGGGTTCACCGCCTTCCTTGCTCTCCAGGATAAGGTCGCGGAACTTGCGTTCACGCACGGCCTGCACGCGGCGCTGGCTTTCATCGTAGTAGGTGCGAGTCGTCTCGCTGAAATCTGCGGGGAAAAGCTCGCGGAGCCAGGACTCGTCAACCGCGGTGATGTCACCTAGGAGTGTCGTAACATCTCCACGCATATCGCGCTCTTCAATTTCGGCTGCAACAACGAGCGGCGCATTGCGGACCACCGTCTGCTTCCTCAACTCGCCCTTTCGTCCATGAATAAGAGCGCAACGAAAGCTGCCTCTATCCAGGCGTACGGCAAGCTGGTCGGAGAAGCCGGTAATCAATGCTTTGCCAACAGAGTCCCATGCGTGTACCTCGTTTGTGACATTGAGTCGCTGGGCTGTGGCCAATCGCATAAACTGCTCATAGAGATCGCCCGCGGTGAGTGCTGTAACTCCATGGATGCCCCATTCGCGGCAAAAGTCGGGATTGAAGCGATTCGTGGCCAGTAGATTAAAGGCATTTACCTGCATAATGAAGTCCGAGACCTCTGCCGCTTCGTTTGCACCAAGCATCTCGTCTCGTTTTTCTTCCTTTCTTTTGTCGCTAAGAGGTAACAGTAAATTTCTGCCCTGACTCAATGCGGCTATAAGTGCAACCGTAGGCAGGCAACCCTGCTCACTGGCAGCGAGGAACATACGCGAGTAGCGCGGATGCATGGGGAAATCGGCCAGCCGCTCCCCTAAAGCGCTAAGTTTTCTCACCCCCGGTACGAGTGCGCCGAGATCGCCCAAGAGCATCAGCCCCCGCTGGAGGCTCTTCGCATCGGGAGCTTCGAACCATGGGTAGTTCTCAAAGTCGCTTATCCCACTGGCCAGAAGGGTGAGTACAATTTCAGTCAAATCCAGCCGGCGCACTTCGGGCAGTTCCTGTGCAGGTCGCTGACGGTGTTCGCGCTCGCCCCAAAGGCGTAGACATTTCCCAGGAGCTGTACGCCCCGCCCGTCCCGCCCGTTGATCGGCGCTGGCCTGGCTGATCTTTTGCACCAGCAGTGTATTGATGCCGCGATTCGGGTCGAACGCCGGAATGCGAGCCAGTCCGCTATCGATGACTATGCGCACACCGTCAATAGTAAGTGACGTCTCGGCCACATTCGTCGCGACCACAACTTTACGCTTTGGGTAGCGCTCCATGGCAGCATCTTGTTGCTGCGGCGTGAGTTCTCCGTGGAGGGGCATCACTACCATATCGCGGCAGAGCGGCTGTTTTCGGATCTCCGTCAGCGTGCGCTGAATCTCGTAGGCTCCCGGCATAAAAACCAAGAAGTCCCCATCAGGTAACTCTTTAGCCAGTCGATTAACATGGTGCCCCGCTTGCTCCCACACGGGCTTGTCATTGACCTCTACTGCATTGGCGCTGTAACTGATATCGACCGGGAAGGTTCTCCCTGCACTTTGCAGTACAGCACAGGGGGTAAGGAAGCGAGTCAATGCCTCCGTTTCCAGCGTGGCAGACATCACTCCAATGAGTAAATCGGGGCGGTGGTCGCGCTGCAAGAGCATGGCCTGCGCTAGAGATATGTCACCATAAAGGTGACGTTCATGAAACTCGTCAAAGATGAGCGCACCAACGCCACTGAGCAATGGGTCACCAAGCATTTGCCGTAACAGCAGTCCCTCGGTCACATAAAGAATCTTCGTATCACGACCAAAAGCACCCTCGAAGCGCACTTGGTAGCCTACTTCTCCCCCGAGCTGCACCCCGCGTTCCTGGGCAACCCGCCGGGCAAGCATTCGCGCAGCAATTCGCCGTGGTTGAAGCACCACCACACGATTTCGCGCTGCCAGCCAGGCATCATGGATCATCTGCGGTACCTGGGTGGACTTGCCCGAACCCGTGGGTGCTTGCAGAACAAACCTCCGGTGAGTGCGCAGCTCAGTTTCCAGACGGTGGCGTATTTCCTGGATCGGTAGTTCTGTTGGATTCATCCTGGGTCGACGAGTTGTAAGGGCAAAGCACTCGATTAGTGCTGCCCCACGCGATGATAAAGTTGATCTGAATACTTGCGGCACTGGCACTACTGGTAGCGCGAGTGATTTGGGTTCTAGTGACATAGGTCTCTAGGATCAATCGAGGAATTAACTGCGTAGCGTTAATCGGTGCATCTCGAAGTTCTCTTACTCATGCCTACATCTCGAGCTCAATTCACGTGTTCAAGAGTAATGATGCTGTCTCCATGGGGACCTTTCCGTTCTCTGGGGGAAGCAGGACCTTCTACAAAGGTACAATTGCTGTCTTCAGCGGTACAATTCGCTTCTCCAAGGGAAGTATGCCCGTCTCCAAGGGGACAATTCCCGTCTCCAAAGGTATCATTTCCGTCTCCAAGGACATAATTTGCATTGGGTAAAGGAATTGGTGGGTGAATACTCAACCACAATCCACCGCATCGCAGGCATGGGAAGAATGCAGTCCCTACAAGGGACGGTGGGATGCCCACGGCATCCTGTGCAGCACCTGGGGTTCATCCTCGTTCACGGACTCGCTGGAATTCTCGTTGTTTACGTGCAGACTTCAGAATGTCTGAAGGCGCACTAAATAAAAAACAGCCATTACAAGAAAAAAATGCACGACCATGCATCCATTTCACACAAATTTCCGTATATATGCTGTAACAAACCAACAAAAACGCTTTGCAGTGCGCAATCTTAAGCTCTAACTTTATTCGTGAATACCCATCCCTACCATTGTCCGAGTTGGTTCCATCTGTTTCCGAAGGCAGCGCGCATCACAAAGAAGATGTGGCATTCATACGGCGTGTTGCAGCCCGGGATGAACAGGCGCTTGCGGAGCTTTATCGGCGGTATTCCGGCGTCATCTATTCCTTTGCCGTGAAGATGCTGCATGACACCCCTGAGGCTGAAGAAGTCCTTCAAGATACATTCTTGAAGGCGTGGAAGCTTGCTGACAAGTACCAGCCGGAGCGGGGCACGGTCTTCACCTGGCTCGTTACCATGTCCCGCAGCCAGTGCCTGGACCGCCTGCGAGCCCGTAAAAATAATCCGTTCCGGAGTAACCAACACACAACGCTGGATTCCATGTCACCCCAGTCTCAGCCCGATAGCAGTGAGACCAGTATTTTTAAAACAAACCTTGGTTCAGAAATCGCAGATAAACTCAAGGAACTCCCCGAAGACCAGCGCCTGTGTCTGGAGCTCTCCTTCTACAAAGGCTATACGCAACACGAAATTGCCAATCGACTGAAAGAACCGCTGGGAACAATTAAAGCTCGTATTCGCCGCGGATTACTCCAGCTACGAGCACTATTACCGCCACTATGATCGACATTCGCACAGAGGAAGATGCCGCCCTGTACGTGCTGGACCTGCTGAACGGTCTGGAAAGGCAGCGCTTTCAGGCACGGCTCGAACGTGAACCTGCCCTGGCCCAGTATGTGCGCAAGCTCGCTGATGACACCGCACTGCTCGCGCTCAATGCCCCTCGCCTGGATGCCCCACCCAATACCTTTGCCCGAATCACCCAGGCGATTCACGCCCAGCCATCCAGCAGACCCAAGAACATCATCGTGCTGCTGAACCGCGTCCCCGCAGCCTGGCCGATGGCTGCCTGTTTCTTTCTTACGTTTACCGTGCTGCTCCTTCTCGCAGACCGTGTCGGCAACGCCGATCTGCACAACCTGTCCGGTGACAGGAAGGAGATGCCCGCCATCTCCTTCGATCTGCGCAAGCGCCTCGAGAAACTAGAAGCCCTTGAAAAGGCCAACCAGGAGAAAGCCGCAGAACTACGAGCAAAACAAGCCGCACTCACTGCCCTGGAAGACAAGCTCGAAGACACAGAGTCCGACGCCCAGACCAGCGAGCGCGAGCGCCAGCTCCTTGCCCGTCAGCTCCAGAAGATCGCAGAAATAGAGACCCTCTACCGCAATACCGGTCCAGGCGTGGCACGGCTGACGGTCATGGACTTGACTGATGGGCCAAACATAGTGCCCGATGCGAAGGCACTGATCGGCCACAAGTCTGATAAAAACCCAAGTCCCGACAGCGGTGCAATGCAGGATACGCGCTCTTACATTCTGACCCCCATGGCAGAGTCCAAATTCACGGGACCCGCACCGAAGCCTTCGACTGCCAACGATGCTGCTAGCAGTGACGCGATTGTACCAGAATTTATCAAGAACGCATTGGTACCAGCCGGGACCTCTGACACAGCCTTTGTCGGAGATGCAGCCGGTATGGAAATTATTGGTACTGCTGCCGGAGCCTTTAGTACGTCTGCCACGCTAACATCCTCCAGCCAGACCGATCCCGATGACGCTACATCGACTCCGCCCGAAAGTACCGACGATCCGGATGGCGATGGAACAACTTCCCAGTATGCACCGAGTGCGACGGTGATCTATGACGGCAACAATATAAGACTGCTGGCTTATGATTTACGTACTCCGCCGGATGGCCGGATGCTTGTCGCATACATTGTGGATCCTAAATACCCGGAACCGATCCGTGCGGGAACCATACAAAATCTGGATAAGAGTGGTAGCGGCAGCTTCCTTTCCACTCCGAATGTGCAGAACCTGACACCCACCAATTTCTATATCAGCGAAGAACCGATTGGCGGTGGCCAGGGCAAAATCATTCTGAGTGCAGAGTGGCCCAAAACTTCGGTACCGTAGGTCAGGATTGGTGAGGTGTATCGTATGTCTTCTCAGCCTTGGTGGGCTGTCTCCGTCCTATGGGATGGGGTGTTTTGCGTATACCAAGGCGACCCAGCCACAGCCCGGGCTATCGGATTCTACCGCCTGCCTTCCGCCCCTGTTCCTCAAAAGTGCGACATCATTGGGTTGCCTTTGTACTGTTTGTGTCGCGTTCCATATAACCATTGCCAACGGTTATAAAACCCACTATCTCGGGACAATGACTCCTCGTAGTGCGACGAAACGCTCGAGAACCCCAGCAACTACCCAACCCGACAAGCCCGACAAAGCCTACCGCAAAAGCCCTGCAATGCTGGCCAAGCAACAGGGGCGGGAGCACGATCTGGTGCTGGCTGCTACTGACGTACTGGTTCAGCGCGGGTGGGCTGCATTTACGGTGGATGAAGTTCTCGAGAGAGCACCGCTTTCCCGCGGTACTCTTTACAAACATTTCCGCAACCGGGAGGACCTCGGAATCGCGATTGCCGTGGAGCTGCTTGAGCGGAATCTCGCGTTCGCCGTACGGGTGGAAAAGTTCGATGGCGGTACTCGTGAACGCTACGTTGCCATGGTGGGGGCATTGAGGCTGCACAGCCTGCTTCACCCCGATGCGAGCAAGGCACTCTACTCGCTGTACAATCCGGACATCCGCCAGAAAGCTTCTGCCCACTGGCAGGCCCAGTTCCACATGGCTTTTAATAGAGTTACGAGCCTGCCACTGAGTGTCATTCACGATGGGTTTCGCTCGGGTGATATCCCGGGCGATGCCATGGTGATGGCCGAGCGCATCTCTTATGGAGTATGGTCTGCCCTGCTCGGCTTTGGACAACTGGTCAACACTGGGGCTCCGCTCAATTCTACCATCGTTGAAGATGCCATTGTCTTTCAGAATGAGCTGGTCGATCGATTACTCGATGGCCATTGGTGGAAACCACTGAGTTGCGAGTTCGACTATAACGAAACGCTCCGCAGACTCTGGGTGGAGTATTTCCCCGTGGAGTCGCGCATGCTCGTGAAGGTGTGATGCCAGCATATAAACCAAAAAAGCCTGTGGTATTGGAACCCTTGCCGCTGGTCCATGTGAGCTGACCGAGACTCCTAGACTCCTTGCCACGACTCCTCAACACACTGTCTACTTCTGCCCTTGTTCCTCAAGTGGCATGTACAACCCAGGGAAGATAGTGTCGGCATTGTTAGGGATGGTATGCACACCTCGTATAATTTCGAGATGAGCTGCACATCAATCACCACAGCCTTTTTCGATTGCTGTGTACCGCAGCATGGGCAATACAGGGCATGAACGCTAGCTGTCTGCATCTGCCTACGGTCAATGAATCCACGCTGCCCAATCCCTAAAGAGGAGAGTTTGCTACGCCAGATCGGCGGGAAGGCTGCGCGTATGCGATTCTATCAGGAGGTTCGGAAGGATTTCAGGTTGCTGGCGTGGGGATTGGGAGCGTCGTTATTGCTAGCGCTATTGCTTATGCCATTTGATACAGGGCTGATGGCGTTGCTGAAGGCTCATACTGGCCCGATGGCCCGGAAGGTTGCAGTGGTGTTTACCAATATTGGAGCGTTCGACGGCATCTGCATCTACCCTACGCTGATCATGTTGCTCTGGGGCTGGGCACGGAAGTTACCGCGCTGGAGAAGGCATGCGCTGCTGTATATGACAACAATCCTGCTTGTGGGGCTAGCGGCGAATATCCTGCGTGGCGGGCTTGGCAGGGCGCGCCCGGGGAATCCCGATGGCTGGTACGGCCCTACGATTAAGAGCAAATATAATAGTTTCCCCTCGGCCCATGCCTCGGTGGCCGGGGCCTCATTTGCCTATGTCCTCGTTGCCTGCCCGCCGGCATCGGTCCCGGTAGGTGCGATTGCACTCGGTATCTGCTGGTCGAGGGTACAGCTCGAGCGGCATCGGCCGAGCGACATTGTGTTCGGCGCCGGGCTTGGCTTCACTATCGCGTTCGTGTTTAACCGGGCATTGCGCAGAACTTTCTCACTGGGCGGTCCACCGACCGAAAGCACAACGGTCGCAGGTCCACCCCATCCCCCATCATAGTCCGTGTCCAGCCTCGCATGATCGCAAACTCTTCCACCCAGCACTGGGTAACAAAACTCACCAGCAGTCCGTGGACGCTTCTACTCGTAGCCGCGGTGCTACTACTCTCCGGCACAGGTACGCTGCCCCTCATTGATCGCGATGAGCCCCGCTTCGCACAGGCTACCCGGGAGATGATTCAGCGCGAAGACTGGGTAGTGCCCACCTTCAACGGGGACTACCGCTTCGACAAGCCCATCTTAATTTACTGGATGATGCGCGGGACGTTTGCCCTCACGGGAGACAATGAGCTGGGCACGCGCTTGCCCTCGGTTATCTCTGCGCTGGGGCTTATCCTGCTCGTCTATCATGCTGGTAAACGACTTGGTAGCGCGCAGACCGGCTGGCTGGCCGGGCTGATGTTAGCCACCTGTCTCCAGATGCAGCTCCACGGCAGAATGGCCCTGGCAGACATGCCCATGATCCTCGCCGTTACCCTGGCGAATCTCGCTGCCTTCCGGTTGCTTTTTCCTGATGAAGGAAGGCAGAAGGCAGAAGGCACAAGGCAAAAGGCAGAAGCCGGAAGTATTACTTGTCCATCGAGTCCAGTCCCGCCCATCGAGTCGATCGAATCCAGCCCACCCACCCCCGCGCGCTGCTGGTTCTGGTTGTTTTATGGGTCTCTTGGGCTGGGATTCCTGGCAAAAGGGCCGATTGCCTGGGCAGTACCGGCGATCACACTGCTCGTGTTTCGCTTCCTCTATCTGCGCAAACCGCTGCCATGGGGGAACCTGAAGTTGGCTTGGGGGCTTCCTATAGCGCTTTTGATCGTCGCTGCCTGGGGCATTCCAGCTCTCATTGCGACCGATGGCGGGTTCCTGAAGATCGGGATTGGGCAGCACGTGGTGAACCGGGGGCTGGAGATATTTAACAAGCGCCATTACAACCCGTTTTTCTACTTCATCACCATTTTCCTAAGTCTGTTGCCGTACTCCGGCATGATTATCGCGCTACCCTGGATTTATAGGAAGCACCGCAGCCGGGAGCTGTGCTACCTCTTCGCCTGGATCACCGCGCCGTTCATCCTGTTCACGCCCTATGCAACCCAGTTACCCCATTACACGATGCCCGCATTTCCCGCGCTGTTTCTGGTAATGGCGCTGGCACTGTCCTCGGCAGTGACTCTACCGCCAGCCCTGTTGCGAATAGCCCGGGGTTTCGCGTGGTTTGTGCTCGGGCTCGCAGTCATAATCGCAGTTACTCTGCTCTACGCCATCTCGCAGGCGGGGGCACTCACCCTCGCTGTACCGCTGCTCTGGGCCATGCTCTGGCTGAGCGGGCTCGGGCTGAGCGGCATCCTCTTCTTTTCTAGAAAACCGCAGTGGGCCTATCTTGGACTTGCGGTCATGGTGGTAGGCTTCGGACTGTTTGCCAGCAACATTCGGGGAGAACTCATCTCATTGAAAATCGATGCCGTCCTCAAAGAGCACACCGCCATCCACAAACTCATCGGCTACAAGTTTGGCGAGCCCAGCGCCGTCTATTACGGGGATCGCCGCGTGGTATGGACTACGAAACCAGAGGACTTCGCCGCAGCCTGCAAAGCCGCGGATAAACCCTATGCCTGCGTACTCCTCCTCGAGGAGCGCGACCCTTTTAAAGCGATTGTGAACGCGCTAAAAGGCCAGCCCACTGCACCGTCCGACCCCACGCATCTGCTTGCCAACCTCAAAGGCCTCAAAGAATTTCCCACACCCGACCAATCGGAGATCACCATCCTGACCGGTTTTAACTTCGGTCGCACCCGCTTGCAGACAGTAGCGGTGTGGGAGAGTAGGTAGAGGGATTGCAGATTCCAGATGGCAGATTCCAGATTGCAGATTCCAGATTCCAGATTGCGGAAGCAGAGGGAGAGTAGTCAGTAGTTAGTAGATAGTAGGGAAGGCAAAAGGCGGAAAGCAGAAGGGGACTTCGGCCAATTATGGCCCGGAGGACCATCGGGCGTCTCGCTCTGGTATTGTAGTCGGAGCGTCTCTGGCTACCTTCGATAACGCCAAACTCCAGTCCGTCCCTCTGGGACGGGGGTGCGTTATGATGCATGTTTCTACCGACATTGTGTCCCTCTGGGACACCAATGCCCCGGAGGGGGCGATGGAATGACTACGACATCCGTATGCCTGTGACATTCTGGACTTCAGCCCGCGCATCCAGTGGCATATATCTGCCACTTGCCTTTGCCCCTTGTGCTTCAGAAGGACGAAGTCGATCCAGCTCGCAATCGGCCTGCTCAGCTCTTTTACTTTGAGGGTATGCCAGCGGTCACCCTTTCGTCAGAATTTCAAGTTGTGATACCAGTGGAAGTACGGCGTCACTTGGCATTAGCTGCTGAAGATAGACTCGAAGTCTTCGTTCTCGACGGACGAATCGAGCTGGTTCCTGTACGTCCTATTAGTACCTTACAGGGATTTCTCAAAGGGATTGATACAACAGTGAATCGCGAAGCCGATCGATTGTAATCACGTACGCGCCGTTGGCGCGGTACAGGCATATGGGCTCATCTATTTCCCACGACTACAGTATGCTCCACCTTCCACCCCCTTTGTGCCTTTGCACCTTTATACCTACCATCTACCTTCCGAACCTCGTCCCTACTTCTGCTCAATTTTTTTGGAACAACCCATTTCTTCTGCGGTCATTCCCAACTTAGTACCAACGTCTGAATGTTAAACCCAATCTGGATGGACACTTATGATTAGAGCTGAAGCCTTGGTCAAAGACTATGGCTCCCTTAGGGCCGTTGACAAAGTAACTTTCGAGGTGAAGCGGGGAGAAATCCTCGGGTTCCTGGGGCCGAATGGGGCCGGGAAATCCACGACGATGAAGATGATCTCGGGGTTTCTGACTCCTACCGGAGGCACGGCGAGCATTGGTGGGCATGACATCAAACAAGACCCTCTGGAGGCGAAGCGCCTGCTCGGTTACCTGCCGGAGAGTGGCCCGCTGTATCCGGAGATGACTGTACTCGAGTTCCTTCGATTCATCGCAGCCATTCGCAGGCTGGGCAAGGTGGAGAGCAAGGCGGCACTGGACCGCGTGATCGCCGTCTGCCATCTGGAGAAGGTAATGCACCAGCCGATTGAACAACTTTCAAAAGGTTTCCGCCAGCGCGTGGGCATGGCACAGGCGATTCTGCACGATCCCCTGGCCTTGATCATGGATGAACCGACCGATGGTCTCGACCCGAACCAAAAGACAGAGGTGCGTAAACTGATACGCTCCATGGGGCAGGACAAGGCCATCATTCTCTCCACTCATATTCTGGAGGAAGTTCCCGAAGTCTGTACCCGAGTCATCATCATCGCGGCGGGCAGGATAGTGGTGGATGAATCCCCGGCCCAACTCGCAGCGCGTTCGAAGTCTGGGAAACTCGATGAAGTTTTCCGCGAGCTTACCCTCGCCCAAGCCTCCTAAGTCACCAGTCATTGAGACTTCAGCAATGCCTTCTGCGGCTTCTGCGATTACCAATCATACCAGTCCATTTAACTCGTTTTATTTCTAGTTATGCAAGCGATACTCTCTGTCTTTAAGCGCGAACTCTGCGCCTATTTCCGCACCCCGGTGGGGTATGTATTCCTCGCTGTGTTTCTACTCACCATCATGGGCATTTGCTGGTTTGCCATGGGTTTCTTTGAGCAGGGTGATGCCAGCCTTACACTTTTCTTTAACCTCCTTCCGTGGGTCTATCTCTTCCTAATCCCAGCCTCTGGCATGCGCCTCTGGTCGGAGGAGAAACGCTCGGGGACCTGGGAGCTGCTGCTCACGCTGCCAATCACCACCACACAGGCCGTGGTTGGCAAGTTCCTCGCCGGGTGGGCGTTTGTGGGACTCGGGCTGGCACTGACCTTTCTTATGCCCATCTCGGTCGCTATTCTGGGTGAGCCCGACTGGGGTCCGATTATCACCGGGTACCTTGGGGCATTCATCATGGCGGGCAGTTATCTGGCCATCTGCTCCCTCACCTCATCGTTGACGAAGAACCAAGTCATCAGCTTTGTCCTGAGTGTGGGCATCTGCTTCGTGCTGGTCTTTCTCGGGTGGAACGTGTTCAGCGACTTTATGCTGGGCCTGGGATTACCCGTCAACGTGGTGGATGCGGTCAGCAACTTCAGTTTTGTGACCCACTTTGAGCCGATGTACAAGGGCGTCATCGCCGTGCGCGACCTTCTATTTTTCGCCAGCGTAACCATCAGCGCACTGCTGCTGAATGTGGTCGTCCTTGAGCGTTAACCGAAAAGCCCTCAACAACCTTTATTACCAAGCGTGTCATGAAAGCTCTTCGCAAATGGACAGCCGTCCTACTCATTATCGCCATAGTGGTCTTGCTCAATAGTGTGGGCAGCTACGTACCTGGCAAGGTGGACCTCACCGCCCAAAAACTCTATACTCTGTCAGATGGCAGCAAGGCCATACTCGACAAGCTCTCGGAGCCGATTACGCTGAAGTACTACTTCAGCCGCAGCCTCGATACCCTGCCGATCTATGTGAAGAACTATGCCACCCGGGTGGAAGACATGCTGCGCAACTACCAGCGCGCCAGCGGTGGCAGGATACGGCTGGAACTCATAGACCCCAAGCCCGATACCGCAGAGACGGAAGAGGCCATATCTCAGGGTCTTACAGGGCAGCCGTTGCAGACAGGGGAAACCGTCTACTTCGGGCTGGTGGCGCAGTGCGCAGACCAGCAACAGGCCATCCCGTTCATTGCTCCACAACGAGAACCCTTCATCGAGTATGATATTTCCCAGCTCATTTACCAGGTACAGAACACGAAGCGCCCGAAGCTGGGCATCATCACTGCACTGCCAATCTTTGGCGACTTCAGGAATATGCGCAGCATGCAGGAAATGCCGCGCGAATATGTCTTTGTGAGCGAGTTGCGCAAGCGTTACGAAGTCACCCAAGTCACCGGCGATACACTACCCGGCGACCTGGATGTTCTCGCCGTAATACAGCCCGGTGTTGTAAGCGAACCCCTTGAGTACGACATAGATCAGTTTATCCTCAGTGGTAAGCCCGTCTTCATCGCCGTGGATCCTTCCTCGGTGGTTCAAAAGCAGGGTATGCAGCAGCAGATGATGATGGGCGGGGCCAGCCCCGGCATGGGTTCGAGTAATCTTCCCCGCCTCTTTGAAAAGTATGGCATCGACTACGACCCGAACAGGATCGTCGGGGACCGCACCTTTGCCACACGGATACAGATGGATAGGAACTTGCCTCCGCTACCCATCGTCACCTACTTGACCATGGATGCCTTTCCCCCCGAAAGCCCGGCCTCCAGCGAGTTGAAGACGATGAACTTTATCGAGTCGGGCTACTTCTCACTCAAGCCCGACAGCGGACTCACGCTCAACCCGCTTGCAGTCAGCAGCACAGAGAGCGGCACACTCGCCACAGACTTACTCATGGCGAACCAGCCCGATGAGATTGTGAAATTCTTTAAGAGCGACGGTCAGGTGCGCACCATTGCGGGGATCGTCTCCGGCAAGTTCAAGACCGCGTTTCCCGAAGGCAAGCCAAAGCCCGCGCCGAAAGAGGGAGAGACCACGCCTGCAGCAGACCCAACGGCCACCGATGCCCCAGCCCTCAAAGAATCCACGGGCAAGAGCACGCTGGTACTCGTTGCAGATACCGACTTTATCACAGACACTTTTAGTGTGCGCGTTGCCAATGCCATGGGTTACATGATCGTGCAGCCCATCAATGACAACCTCGCGTTCGTCTCGAACACGGTGGACCTGCTCGCTGGCAGCCAGGACCTTATTTCGCTGCGCGGCAAGGGAGTCGCCCAGCGCCCCTTCAAGCTCGTTCTCGCCATGGAGCAGAAGGCACAACTGACTTATCAGGCACGGGAGGATGAGTTAAAGGCGAAACGAGCCGAAGTGGAGGCCGAACTTACAAAGCTTCAGGATCAGTACAAGAATGTGGGTGCTCTGGTGGCACCGCCAGAAGTAGAGGCGGCGATAGAGAAGTATAGCGTCGAGAAAGCCCGCATAGGCACAGAGTTGCGCGAGATACGCAAGAAACTTCGCGAGAAGGTGGAGGACCTGCAGCTCACGCTCTCCGCGGCCAATCTCCTTGCCGCACCCCTCTTAATAACCGCCTTTGGCATCGCCTTCTTTATCGAACGTAGCAAACGCCAGAAATCAAAACGCGCATGAAACTGAAAACCCTAGCCATCACTGTAGCAGTCCTTGGTGGGCTGGCTGGCGCGGCTTGGTGGAGCCAGCGCCCCACCGAAGTCACCGGCAGCGTAGTCACTCCGGGAAGTAAACTCGTCTCGCCTGCGATCGCCGGAAAGCTCGCCCGACTCGAGCTGTACGCCGAAGCAGCCGCTCCAGTCGTGGAACTGGAGAAATCGGGAGCGAACTGGAGCGTGATCAATGCCCAGGGTATGCCAGCCGATTTCAACAAGCTCGCCAGCTTTGTCCAATCCCTTGTCGATGCCAAAGTGAACCGTGATACGGGTAGCAATGCCGAGGTCCTCGCACGGATGGAATTGAACAAGAACCGCGTCGTATTTAAGGATGCTGCCGGTGCCGTGCTCCTCGAATTGAAGCTCGGGAAGACTGCGCCTGGAAGCGGTACATTCGCCCAGCGCTCAGGGGAGCCGTTCGGCCTCGTAACCAGCTTTAGCTTTTCACTCGATACCACCCCCAACAACTGGGTGGAGAAGAAGATCATCGCAACCGAGGCACCGAAGGTGAAGGAATTCACCGTGGACTTTGGCAATGGCCAGCCAGCCCTGCAGTTCGCCCGTGAGAAAGAGGGAGACCTCTTCGCCGGTGTGAATTTGCCGGAAGGGAAAGCAGCGAAAGCGGATGAGGTAAACAACGCTCTTAATGCCGTGCTGAACGCCCGCTTCGATGAGCCACAGACCGCCCTTGATACACCCGAAGTAGCCGGCGCCAAAGCGCACGCCACGACCTACACCTTGAAGACCTTTGGTGGAGACACCTATACAGTAGCCCTCGGGCGCATGCCCGCACCACCGGCTCCCCCCGCTCCCATTCCGGAACCAGCCGCCGCAGGGGCAGAAGGTCAGCCACCTGCCGAATCTCCAGCACCTGCTGCTCCCGCGCCGCAACCCGGGCCGGCTTACGGTTTCTACACAGTAAGCAACCCCAGCAGCCCCTGGCAATCTGTCCTGCCCAAAGTCGCCCTCAAGTTCGCCGATTATTACTTCAACAACTTGCCTGAGAATGCTGACAAGCTGATGGTGGAGAAAAGTCAGTAGTCAGTAGACAGTAGTTAGTAGACAGTAGTCAGTAGATAGTAGTTCAGACGCCCTGATGTGGCGGGAAATACATGTTCCCACTTTGCCTATGCAGCGCCAACGGCGCGGATGGCTGAGCTTTGTATCTGTTTAGCGTAGAATCATAACATTCTGTCGCCCCGAAGAGAACTGGAGTTTGGCCATCTTCCGAATCCGAAACCCTCCGGGATTCCTGAATCCCAAAGGGATTCTGTCCCAAAGCCCGGGGTTGGCCAAAGGCCTACCCCGGGTAAATGTAAGAAACCGGCCAACCCCAACGGGGTTGCGTCCGCATTGCTATGGGCGGGATATACGCCGAAAAAACGGACGACTCAACCTCGTTGGGGAGCGCTGAAGGCTCGAAACCAGCGGTTTGTAGGACATCTCCTTCGGGCGCGCCTTCAGTGCTCATGGCGTTTTTTGGTTTAAACCAAAAAAAGGAAAATGGAGTGTAACCGATCAGTGCTCTCCCACTTTGCCTATGCAGCGCCAACGGCACCCGGTTGGCTGAGGCTTTAGCCTGATAGATCGATTTAGGATACTATCTACAAATCTGGCAGTGCAATAGCTTCTGCCTTTGCGAGTTTTTGTTGATTACTATCGAAAGTGAGAAATATCGTTGCCCCAACAACGATGGCGCAGGCTACATGGAGAATATCAAATCCTCTATGCCCGCTGGTCAATGTATGGGTCGTAGAGAGTCGTTTGGCTACATCGATCACCGCCGCTAAGTTACAAACCTTAACCACGATTCTACCGCTTGCTTTATCCGACTCGAAACCGGCGAGATATTGAGCAGCCGCGCCCTTGGGAATGGCTTTTCTGTATTCGGCGAAGCGTAGAGCATTAGCCAACTGATACTCGTTGAATGCCGACAGTGTAAGTGGCATGCCCTGGCGCTGTATCCAGTTGATAGCGCGTGGAGAATTGGCATCGTCTCCGTAAAGGGAGAAAAGAAAACTGGTGTCTGGGTAAACTACCATTTTCCGCCGGCGTCATGAATGAGTGCCAGAGCCTCATCTGCTGTCAGTGTGTGGGTTTCTGAACGATCTCGCTTTACAGCGGGGCTCTCGAGCCAGTCCACTATTTTAGGCGATTCGGGTTGTTCAGGTAATAGGCGGGCAATGATTTTACCCCTCTGAGTGATCACGACTTCCTCTCCAGCAGCAATCCAACTTAACAGGTTGGTGTATTTGTTTCTCAAATCACGAACTGTGGCCGTTTTCATTGTGCTACAATTATGGAGCACCATTAGGTGCTGTCAAATGGGTAATCTCGCGCCAGTTGCTATAGGGCGCATCTCAGTTTTTGGATAGGTGGCTTTAGCCGAGGGGTTGTCGTAATCCGTGTGATGTGTAACGAGGATTATTTAGCCGCAAGAAGGCGCAAAAAATTAATAAATGCTAGGTTAACGACCACTTAAGGCATACGCACGATGCACGATGCAAGCTGGTGTCTTTCATTTTTGTATATTTTTGCGATTTTTTGCGGCTAATCCATTTAATAGGTTCAGAAAATGAGATGCGCCAGTTGCTATAAAGCTCATAGCACCTATAACGAAGACCTATTGGGATCATTCGTCTGAATCTATTGCTGCGCTTTCTTGCCAAATCCCACGGCCCTCCGATGCCTAATACACTGACTTCCGAATCACCGAGTCCTGGGCTTCGGTGAGTTTGTTGGGGTAATCGAGGGTGAAGTGGAGGCCGCGGCTTTCATGGCGCTGTAGGGCGCACTCGATGATCATGAGGGCGACTTCGGCGAGGTTGCGCAGCTCGAGGAGGCGGGGCTCGACCTTGAAGTTCCAGTAGTACTCGTGGATTTCTTTGCGCAGTTGCTCGATGCGCGCGCGGGCACGCTCCAGTCGTTTCTTGGTGCGGACGATCCCGACATAGTCCCAGAGGGTGCGCTTGAGTTCATCCCAGTTATGGAGAAGGACTACGCGCTCGTCGCTGTCATGGGCATTGCCATCCACCCATGCGGGAAGCATTACCAGCTCTGGGGAGTGATTGTCTATAAAGGTGTTCACCGCAGTGGCTGCGCGGTGGGCGATAACCACGGCTTCGAGGAGTGAATTACTCGCCAGTCGATTGGCACCGTGAAGCCCAGTGCAGGCTACTTCGCCGCAGGCATAGAGCCCTGCGAGCGTGGTCTGTGCGTCCAGTGTGGCGGTGACACCACCGCAGAGGTAGTGGGCGGCGGGGACAACGGGAATGGGGTCGCGGGCCATGTTGATCCCGTTGCGTTCGCAGGCTGCCCAGATGCCGGGGAACTTCTCGCGCAGCTCTTCCTCGGGCTTGTGGGTGATGTCCAGCCAGAGGTACCGGGCACCGGCTTTTTTCATCTCGGCATCGATGGCCCGGGCTACGATGTCGCGCGGGGCGAGGTCCCCCCGTGCGTCATAGCGTTTCATAAAGGCCTCCTGATTCGTGTTGCGCAGGATGGCGCCTTCGCCGCGAACGGCTTCACTGATTAGAAACCTTTCCCCCGTGGCACTATAGAGTGCCGTGGGGTGGAACTGGATAAACTCCATGTTCCGGATTTCCGCTCCAGCACGGTAGGCCATGGCGATGCCATCGCCAGTGGCGATCTCGGGATTCGTCGTATAAAGGTACACCTGGCCAGCCCCGCCTGTTGCCAGCATGACTACGGGCGCTTGAATAGTCTCCACCCTCCCGCTGCGCACATCCAGCGCGTACAAGCCAAGCACGCGGTCGCGGTTCTGCCCACAGCGCTCCAGCTTATGCCGGGTGATGAGGTCCACTGCTAGGAAGTGTTCGCACATGGTAATCAGCGGTGACTGAGCCACGGCGTGAAGGAGCGCCTCCTCTATCGCCCTCCCGGTGAGGTCGCGCACGTGGAGGATTCTGCGTTTCGAGTGGCCACCTTCGCGATGCAGGGATATCCGCCCATCATCCAGTTGTGAGAACTCCACGCCCACAGCGATGAGTTCCTGAATGCGAGCAGGCCCTTCCTTCACTATGGTACGCACCACCTCCTCGTTACACAGCCCATCGCCGGCAATAAGGGTGTCCTTCACGTGAAGTTCCACGGCATCGCCCTCGGAGGTTACGCAGGCGATACCGCCCTGCGCGTAGTTGGTGTTGGACTCCGCCTTGTCCTTCTTCGTAAGTATAATCACCCTTTTCCCCCGCTCTGCCATACGCAGGGAAAACGACAAGCCCGCGATACCGCTACCGACGACAATAACATCGGCCTGCTTGAGATTATCTGTGGCCGGGATGACTTTGGGCGATAATTCCATGGGTAACAATTAGGTTACAGCTAATCTTTGTTAATTCCGTGCGGTGTCAAACGGAGGTTTTACCGAATGGCAATTATTTTTGGTGTATGCCATTAAACTCTAATAGACTCTGTACTATCTGGGCGCACCTCACTTCCCGTTGGAGTGCCTGCTTTAGCAGGTCGGGTCAGCGTGGCGAAAACGCAAAAGTCATCTGGCTGTTTCAAGTGGCATGGGCATCTTGCCCGTGCGTCTTCGAGCGATCTTCGCACAACCCGACTATGGGCGAGACACCGCGAGACGACGGCGAGACACCGATGCCACGCCAGCGCAATCTGTGGATGAAAAGGAGATGGAATGGGTGACCGACGGGATAGTGGCCGTAAAACGGCATGAATGTCTCGGCCTGAACAGGAAGGTAGCCAGACCGTCTCGGTCTGGTCATGCGGGGACGATTACTAAAGCAAGACGGATACTCCCGGACCGTCGACCAGACAATCAGCAGACACGCAGAGCGTGAACTCAAACACAGAGCGTGAACTCCAACACCCGAATCCAGAATCCGCGATGTCTGCCCGCTGGAGTTCCTGCTTATTTCATGTATCGGCACGGCTTGTTGGATAATTCTATGTACTATCATAGAATAATCTGGATAATTCTATGATGTATTGTAGATTATTCGCATGAATGATCGCCCAAGATTTTACGATAATTTGCTCAAAGATCATTTTGCAAGAAATAGACAAATGGCGTTTGTCAGCGGGCCAAGACAAGTGGGAAAAACCACCACTTGCCGGAGTCTTGGGGGTGCGTATTATAATTGGGACAACACTGCTGACCGGAAGTTGTTTTTAACCGGACCCGATGCCCTGGCAGAAGCTATGAATCTGGCGAGAGCCAGGGCTGTGTCGCCGTTGGTGGTCCTGGATGAATTACATAAATACACCAAATGGAAAGGTTTTTTGAAAGGCTTGTTTGATAGTTATGCCGATAAGATGAAAATCGCGGTGACGGGCAGTTCACGACTGGACATTTACAGACGGGGAAGCGACAGCCTTATGGGGCGATATTTTTTATATAGAATGCATCCGTGGACTGTGGCCGAATCCTTGAATGTAGATTTACCCGAGGGACTTTTTCGCCAACCTCAACCGATTGAGGAGGAAGACTGGCAGGCATTATGGACACATGGAGGATTTCCAGAGCCATTCCTAAAGCGGGATATTCGTTTTACCCGTCGGTGGCGAAGCTTAAGAAATGACCAGCTTTCCAAAGAAGATTTACGTGAGCTGACTCGTATTCAGGAACTGGGTACCATTGAAGTATTGATGCAACTGCTGGCGGAGAATTCATCAGGACAGATGATCTATGCCAACTATGCAAACCAGCTTGGCGTGACTATACAAACCGTTAAGCGATGGGTGGACTTACTCAACCACCTCCACTACGGTTTCTCCTTGCAACCCTGGTTTGCAAGCATTCCAAAGGCGCTGCGTAAAGAACCCAAATGGTTTTTGCGCGAGTGGTCAGGGATTACCAACGAAGGCGCCAAGGCAGAGACCTTCGTTGCCTGCCATCTGCTGAAGGCCGTGGATGCGTGGACGGACATGGGATTTGGTGATTTTCAGCTACACTACATTCGCACCACACAAAAGCAGGAAGTGGATTTTGCCATTGTGCGCGACCGCAAGCCCTGGATGCTTGTAGAAGTAAAGTCGGGCGACACCAAGCTGGCGCCAACCCTTGGCCTATTCCAGAAGGAACTCGGCACGGAATATGCCTTTCAAGTGGTCATCAACCTTCCGTATGAACCGATCGATTGCTCTACGTATAGAAGCCCCACGATCGTCCCGGCAAAGACATTTCTAAGCCAGTTGGTTTAGATAACACAAAGCGTGAACCTCCTTCAGAGCCAAAAAGCACGCCCGCGTGTTTCGCGATGGGAGTAACAAGGGGGTGGCAAGGTGGGGCAGACATTCTTGTCTGTCCTCGGAGGTGGCTGGACAGACAGGAATGTCTATCCTACATTATGTTCGCCTTGTTCTTCAAGAGCACCACAACACGCCCGCGTGTTTCGCGATGGGAGTAACAAGGAGACTGGTTCGGCTTCTGCCTTCTGCCGCACTAGCCATAGCCTGGGCCAACGGCCCAGGTTTAGACCAAAACGATGCCATGAGCGCTGAAGGCGCGACCAAAGGAGATTCCCTTCAACCCGCTGTTTCAGCTTTCAAGCAAAGATAATTCCTTTTATCACGTTAATCCATTATGCATCCGTATCCACACCGCCCAAGTTTCACTATTAGTCTGCTTGTACTGCTGGTATTATCTTTGGTGCAGTCAACTGCCTACTCCGTCTTGGTTACACTGAATGGGAAACCTGTCGAGGCATCGCTTATCTCAATGAATGCCAGCCCGACCGCTGAGCCCGGTGACTTGTTGGAGATTGAGTACGACAGGAAATGGGTGCTGTCTGATACCAACCCGCATCAACTTACCTCGGAGGATAACAGCCCCTATTTTTGGCGGGTAATGGAAGACGGGACTAAACAGTTGCTCGTAATAGATGTTGCTGCTGCGAGGCATTTGGAGGGCATTGATGCCGCAGTAAAGCAGACCTTTATCGATCCATTCGATGGCCTATCTGACGAACAATTGGGGCAGGTGTCCTCGGTATACCTCAATCGATTGCCTCCCTCATTTGCACGTGCTTCTTCGAAGATCAATTGGAAACGGTGCCTGCTGGAGGTTGATTTACCGGAAAATGATTTGACCGAGTTCGTTGATAATCTTCCGGATGGTCTTGCCTATCTGAAATTCACCATCCGACCCGGAAAGCTGCTGATTACCAAGCCGCTAGCTCTGGCATATCTGTATCTCGATTGTCATAGCTCTAGTGCTGCACAACCGAGTGAGGTTCACTTTTCAGATAAACTTGCCCTTTCCGCCAGTACTCTGCGTTTCCTCTATATCCATTCTTGGGTAACCCTTTCTCCGGACGATTTGTCCGCACTCACTGGCTTGCGTAACGCAACCATCAACACGTACAAAGGCAATAACTATTCGTTCATCAGCCGATGCACTGAGCTTCGCAAACTAAATCTGAGAGACACTGACTTTTCGGATACGAGCATCCTGGCAGGATTGAGCAAACTGAGCGACCTTGTCCTGCGCTCCACACAAGCGAGTGATCTGCGCCCCCTCCTGCAGCTTCAATCGCTTGCATTCGTCGATGTGAGTTTTTGCCCGCTGAAGGACTTGCCAATGGCTTTGATGCCTGCGCTGCGAGAGTTTCGCGCCTTTCAAGTAAATCCGCTGAGCTTGTCCGACACTGACTTTGATGCCTTTCGTGCGATTAACCCGCAGTGCAAGATACTCTACCACTGGGAGGATGCGCTGAGACGGTGCATAGCCAACACTGATCGAATCCGCATCCGAACCGGTGGCCTATGTCATCGCATGCGCAGACCAGAGCGTACCCTGGTAGAGCTTGATAAGCCGGAAGAAATAGCAGTTTTTGTGAATTTGATACACATAGTAGAATCCAAAGATGGGACTGTTTCCCACTGCATGTGCTGCGGAAACCCAACGGTGGAGTTCTATCAGGGCGAGTTACTTATGGAATCAATCAGCTTCCATCACGGCAAATCCGTTCGCTGGCATCTGCTCCCTTCCGACGCCAAGCTGACCTCGGAGTCGGCGGGCAAGTTGCTGGAGTGGATGGAGTCCAAGGGGTATACCGAATTCTTGCGGGAGAAACGGGTAGAGAAATAGTGGATCTGGGCAGGCTCAAGTACGGTGAAGATGAATCCCATTTCAATAATCCTGCCCTATATCCGCCTCATGACGTACGCGATGATAATTGCGATTGCGTTCATGTATACCACTATCCCTCAGGTTATTCCAGTGGTGTTTCCTCAACAGGAAGACGCGCCGGGCCCTGATTTTGTAACGGATCCCCTGCAGTCGTGGCGAGGAAAGGACGAAACGTGGATCAAGTCCCAACTCGGTGACGCCCAGTGGGAGCATGCCATAGCGTTGCCCGTGCCAGACATCGGGGTTTATTCAGGCGTTCAAGCGAGGATCGTGAAACAGTTTCCACAGTATAACCGAGCGCTGCGGAGTCTTATTTGGAAGAAAGGGCCTCGATATTTTCAGGTGTTTCTTATCCAACCAGCGGACTCCTGGGTGGTTATTGATGCGGTGTCATGGCAGGAGGGTGTTGTGTTTTGATGATGCAGGTGAACCAGAGCCAGACACGTTAAAGCGTGGTACGCGTTTAGCGTAGATTAGATAGCATTCTGTCACACCAACGCAGATGTATGAAACCGGACAACCCCGTTGGGGTTGATGTATCTTTCACATGCTTACCCAGGGAAGCCCGCTCCGCGAGCAACCCTGGTCTTTGGGGCGTAATCCCTTCGGGATATTTCTGATTCTGAAAACACTCGATTTGACGCTAAACACGTACTAAAGCGTGAATGCCAACGCCTAAAGCGGCAAAGCCCCGCCGTTGGAGTTCCTGCTTTAGCAGGTCGGGTCACCCTGAATTGTCGGAAAATTCTATGATGTATGGAAGATGAGCCCCGGTATGCCATTCATGACACCTGGGAACGCTGACGTCCCCGTCGGCTCTGTCTCTCCCGCTTTTATCCACCATTGCTGTTGAGGACGCCGGCGTTCCCAGATTCAGACATCCTGTACTCCGTGCCCTGTCCCTAATGCCTCCTGCTAACCCACTGCTTGATCAGCGCAAATAATCCCGCGTAGCGAAAACTGGGATCAACGTAGTGGTGCAGGACATAGAAGCAGAAATAGTAGGCGCGGCAAAATGCCCAGATGGCGAGCAGGAACAGGAGAAGGTTTCTCCAGGAAAAGTGTTCCATAAACATAAGTAGTGCAGCGAGCAGTCCTATAAGGACGAACAAGGCGCCTTTGAGTTTTAGGATGCGCGGGGATTTGATGTCCATCATAGTTGCGGTTGGCGGTGTTAACAGCACTAGCTCAATCGCTGTCCGAAGTGAACGATGGAGCCTATGCAGCGCTCGTGGAGGGATTCGAGCACATTGATGCAAGCATGAGCCTTAGATTCCACTGAGGTTCCTGCTTCATCAGTGACGGATTTTAGCAAGAGGTGCAGGTGCAGCGGTTCGGGGGTAAAAGCGATAGCTGCTGGAATCTGTAAGTCGTCCTTTTCAGCCAGTGTGAGAATGGCTGTCAATTGCGTTTGCAGGGTTTTTCTTACCTGACGAACTAGAAAAAAGCTGTATTGCTGCGATGCTATTTGTTTTTCCAATGATCCCAAGGTTATCATCAATCTGAGTTCGCGTTCCATCGGGCTGATTAGCGTAAAGATAGGGCTCATGTTGCTTAGAAATCGGGCATGCTCGATTACCTCCCTGGCAGCAGCGTGTTCCGCTTTCTGCGTTTGTGCGATATTTATGACAATTTGCATCCAATTCGTAAAATGATCGTCGGTTACGCGCAGCTTGTCTGTTAGTTGTTGGAGCGAGGCAGTTGCCGTTCTGTGTTGATTGGCTACATTTTCAAGTTTATCACTTCTCAAGCCAAAGACTCGATATGGTATCTTAATGCCATCTGTTAGTATTCGTTTACCGGCCCAGAAGTTGAATTCCTCGTCAAAGGCATCGTTCCATTGCACTGCATTACTTATGGATTCAGGTAATAAAGTTAGCATCTTGCTGTGTAAATTCCTGTGATCATTAATTAGCCTGGCATGGTCAGCAGTCGTTGCCTCTACTGAAGTCAATATCGAGTCGAACGCCAATGGGCGACGAATGGTTATCACACCGCCGGTAAGTGCCAGATAGTCCTTAATGCAATCGTAGTCTTTGTTTAATTGCTCAACTACACTATTTGTTTCAATATAACTGACATTAGTAAGGTTTAGGTTGGTGAGGTGGTGATACTGATGCAGAGTCGTGGCACGCGCCTGGCCTGCTGGATCGGTAAGTAATTGGATGGCAGGAATCTCTTTGTGGAAAACGCCTTGAGCCGATAATCTGGCAACGTGAATAGCACGTTCGCCATCACTGGGATGGGTATCAAACCAGTGGGTTCTTTGTTTCGTTCCTTGTGTTCCAATCTGTGCCACCGTAAATGCGCTTTGTGTATTGCGGTATCCCAGCATTAGAGCAGGCAAGTCATTTACAAGTTGCTTGTTCTTCCATAATAGATTCGCACGGTTGAAGGCATCCATCACGGCTTTATTCAAAAGATGAATTTCCTGAGAGGTACTTGTAAATGTTTCGCTTCCAGCTAATTGAGCATCGTAATAGTCTGCATCAAATTCCATCTGGCGACTTTGGAATACGCTGATGGCATGGCCCACATGCATCAACAGGAACAATAGTTTACGCGTCAGCCACAGGGCGCCGAATGCTATGGACATCATTAGCGCGATCAATGCATGCCCCTGATTTGTGGCGTTCTCCAACATAACATCCCAATTATCGCGTTCGTACACCACCCGATGAAACCAACAATTGACGGATCTGATGAGGAAATTTGTGGTCAGTCCCGCACTTTGAGAAAAATGCCCGAATTCATGAGCGAGGACACCGGCCAATTGGCGCGTATTTAGTCCGGCTATGAGCGGAAATCCTATAGTGAGTACCAGGTTTCTAGTAAACAACCCCATTAATCCGTTCTGTATTCCAACCGATGCATTGGCCTGGCAGTCCAGTCTTACTGCTTTTGGACGTGGTGCACCGACAGTATCGCAAATTGTGCATATATAGGCATTTAGCACAGGCTCGTTCGCCAAACATATTTCATTTCCCTCGGCAGGTTTCGCCCTTTTGGCAAAAAAAGGTTTAAGCATAAAGAACACAACGGTACATCCAGCAAAGATGGGGGTAAGATACAGCACACCAGGAACAAACCCGGTGATATGGTCGAAAATATGATACGCCCAGGTTATCCAAAGCCACACCAGCAAGACAGTAAGGTATATTACATATATATAGATACAGGGGAGTAGTACCATGGCCAGAGCAGTTAACACCAAACCTGCCCGATACATAAAGGTTACCCGACGGGGAGGTATACTCCCGGATATCCAAGTAGGCACTTCCGCAGGATCAATTGAACCATTAGCAAAGCCAGTTCCAGCCACACTATTGGCCATGCCGCCTAAGTTCTTGCAGATTTCAGTATTCAAGCGTGTTCCTTGTTATATGACGTGACTTTCAGTCGTGTTATTGAATCATATTCCACTCCCTTGTTCTTCCTCTATTTTTTCCCAGTTGAGCAAGAATATAGGGAGTGTGCGAGACCGATTTGGTCAGTTTGGCATTCTCATTCCTGGATGTATCCGTGATCTGCGAAAATGCGCAATCTGTGGACAATAATCAGGGCTATCCGCAAAATTACGCAGATTCCCGCAGATTGTATTCAAGCACACGCTTGCTAGCTGGGTTGCATTCCGGAACGCATCGATGGGGCGATCTCGCCCACAGCTTTAGGCAGGCAGGGTTAAGCCGTAATTCTGGATGTATCGACTTCTGTTGTGTGAGGAGAATCCACTTCGACTTCCACAATGTACTCTTCAATACAGATCGCATCGTCGAATTCCCGTTCTCCATCAATAAACTCTTGCAGCCGTGTAATCAGATTCTCTCTCGTTGGAGTTCCTGCTTTAGCAGGTCGGGACAGCGGAGTGAATTCGCCTATTATATCAATTCTTTCTGCAACCGCCGGATCAACCATGGCTCCTCCTTCATCTGCAGCTCGTGTTCCCATATCCGTAAAACCCGGTAACCGGATTGCTTCAGCGTGCGGGTGACCACGCGGTCACGTATCCGGTTGGCTGACAGCTTTTTCTGCCAGAACTCCGTATTGGTGCGCGGCTGGGTGGCGTGCAGCGGACACCCATGCCAGAAGCAACCATCGACAAAGACCGCCAGCCGGAGTTTGGGGAAAACAAAATCCGGTTTGCCAAAGAGCTTCTGTTTGCGCCGCCAGCCGGTAATGTGGTGCTGTTTGAACAAAGAGATCAGGCGAAGCTCGGTATCCTTATTGCCCGAACTGCGTATTCGCGACATTACATCGGATCGCTTGGCCTTGTTGAAAACATCAGGCATTATGCACTTTCAAGGACAAGCTGACAGCCTTCCGATTGAAGCTTCCGCAGAATTTCAATAGCTTTAATACTTTGCTTATCACTTGGAATTTTGTTCGGTATGGATGCTGCAACATCCAAGATGCCAGTCTGCATCGGGCTGAGAAGTTTGCGGCTCGATCCCCATGCTCTGACATCACGCCAAAACTGTCCACCCGCTTTGACAACCAGTGTCTGCGCTTGAATGCCATTTAGAATCTTCTGGCCCTTGATGGCGGACCGATCTGTCTCGCGTTGTTCATTCTTCGTCACCAGTTCATCTGTCAAGCCATCTGGCAAATTGTACTCCAATGTAGCCACGGAGTGCCAGCAAGCCTGTTGTTTGGCCCATTCGGTTACGTTGCTACTGCCTGATGGGGTATCCATCATTACATCAAGTACCGCCTTCGAAATTCCGGTGATTGCATCGCGCATCTCAGGTGGGAGTTTTTGAGTATTCCAGATTGTCTCAAAGTCCACGACGCGCCCTGACTGGTCCACTTCGTGAGCCAGCTTTGATATTGCGTAGGCGACGATATTCGCCCTGTATCCACCTTGATACCAAGGCTGTTTAGTGACCAGTTTTTCGACTTCCTTGAACACGATGGCCTTTGCTATCGCGTGCTTGTAAAAACTTTCGTTGAAGACGTCTGAATTCTTATCCCACTCGTCACTGATCTCTCTCGCAAAGTATGCAAAGTTCTTCTGTGCCCCCTTGCTCACGATATCTGGATGGCAACGCCAGAGGACAAGATACTTTGCCAAGTCAGTTTTAGAAAACAACTGACTCTTCGGAAAATCCAAGTCGAATTTCCTCCGCTCCGCCACAGTGCGGCGACCCCGTTCGTCTTGATACTGGCCTCGCGCCCGTTCGTAGAACCACTTTGACTGGCGGAATGTCCCGTCCAACGACGGCGCGAGAACCCGCCGGGAAAACTCCTCCATGCGGATGTGAAATGGGTGATTTGCAAAAAAGTCCGCCGCGTTCACGCGATTTTGGCTGTTCGCATATTCGGAAATCTTGGGAACGACTTCCATCGCCTTGCCGCGATGGACGATGGACAGTTTCATCTGCACAAACACACGAGATAGATCTACGTCCTTCTTTCTGCTTGCAGCGTGAATGGAAGCGGTGGTCTGACCGCCATTTACGATTTGAAGGTTCTTGAAACCGGTCAGAAGCAGCGCATCTGCAGAACCCCGGGTCGTAACGGCTTCGGCGGTGGCCGTAATACCATTGTTGTAGGCAAAGAACATTTCAGGATTGTTCTCGATGGTGTTTCGGATGCCCTTGTTCACATTTCCACGCGCCTGCAAAAAGACACGCACGTTTTGCTCAAGCAGCCTCGCGCTCCAGCGGTCGTAGATGGCTGCGAGCTGGACGGCTGGAACAGCCACAAGATATGCTTCATATCCGGCCTCTTTCAGATGCGCAGGCAAGGCTGGCAGCGGCCCCCCAAAGTCCTTTTCCAAATCAATCTCAATGTCTTCGCGTCCATGACCAGAAGCGGCAAATCGCTGCAGACGCCCAAGATCCCACACGCTATAAGTGACCGGTCTACCTTGAAGCTCTCCCGCCTCCTTGCCGTCAACACGAGTGCTGAGAACCCGGTTGCTAATGAGAAAAAGCCTTATCTTGGCAACATTCGCCCATCGTTTGGCTATTAATTCGGCAAGTCCAAAGGCTGGCAACGTTTCTTCAAGGCCATTTCTAAAATCGGGATCAAGTGACTTTGAGAGAAAATTGGACAGGCGCTTAAATATGGCCTCCATATCCGTGGCCGTCAGAGTGCCTCTTTCCAGCGACTGATGGAAGTCCGCGATGATGAGGTTTAACACCCCGTCGCTATCCAGCGGGTCGCCGCCGTATCCATCAACCCTCACGCCTCGTGACGAAATATACTGAGCACGGTCGGCCGTTTCAAGTTCGCCAGCCTCCACCAACTGCTCACAAAATATTTCAAAGAAAGTGTCCTCCACGTAGCGTCCTTCTGCATCGGCCACGCCAAGCACATCCTGGAAAAGTTCCTGATGGAATTCCTGTAAATCATCAGGCATGGTCACCCCCTGTTATCGCCTCATTCAACACACTTGTCTCAACTAAGAACCGCTCGCATTCGACAAGAGAAAGTGAATACCGGACATTGGAGACACCGGTTGCTATTTCCCTGACCGTCACACGCGGAAAACCGTCAGTGACGCCGTATATGCGGCTTGGGCCCTCAATCCATTTGAAGTCCGAATAATCATCCTCCCAACGGAAGCCTGCCGCAGCTAAAAGAGCTTCATAACTGTCTATTGCGGCATTGTCTTGCATCATTTTGACGAGTACCCGGCGGGCCGCATCGCTCACAGTAAACGCTTCCGCCGCTCCTTCAGATGCATGGCTCAAATCCATAACATGCAAAAACAGCAAATCACAGCCAGTGCCATCAAGCTGATGCTCTGAAGTGATGAGAACATGGGGCGTGGCAGCTCCTCGACGTGCCTTTGCTTCAATGCCAGTGCGCCCAACCTCAAAGTCCTTCGGCGCACCGAGAGGGCCGCGCCATGCTGCCAAGCTGTCGACAGGAGACAAGCGGGAAAGAAGATGCCGTTCCAAGACAAGAAGCTCCCCAATCAACCCTTTCTGTTCCTCTTCAGAAAGTCGTCCCCCCGCGCCTCCTCTCAGCAGGTGATGCCACCGCCATGTTCGAGCCACCGCCAATTCGACGGCCTCCAACTCGCTTCGGGCGGCAGCGCCCGCAGCAACAATGTCAAGGCAGAGTTGTTGGAATATATCCTTCTGCCTCGAATCAAGCAGGCGAAACACCAGTACTCGGCGATGCTGCCCGTCGCCATCAGCGACGGCCACCTCGACACCCTTGAGCGACGGCAGTTTCCTTGTTGGCGACGCTTCAGCCCCATGCTGCAATACAAGGAGGCATTTGGCATCCATCGCTCGTGCCCAAAAAAATCCCCAAGGATTGTTTTCATCTACCCGGCGGGCGTTGATCGTCAAAGATGCGGATGGCGGCGTCAAATCTTTCCAAGGGTCAGTCGTCATTTTCAACCTCCTCTTCATCAGAATCATTGTGGAAGTTTTCCCTGAACCATGTCGTGTTCACGATGTATTCCACACGCTTTTCTTCGAAGCCTGTTTTTGGAAAGCTGATGCTCCATGCAACCACCGGTTTGGTTTCCGGCTTGATTTCGAGCAGATGAATAATCAAGAGGGGGCGTTTGCGTTTAGCGCGATAGATGCGATCAGGGTAATTGATAGGTTTGTCTGATGCCAACACTTCCGGGGTTTGATAGCCTTGTTCCGCCATCTCTATTTCTTCCTTCGTAAGCCCTGTTTTTTCAATTCCCCTTGAGGATACACGCTGTTTGTTTGTAACACGAAGGGTTGTGGCATCACTCTTCCCCGCCGTGCGGCGCTGACAGTTAATCGGGATACCAAGTGATGTGTCTGTCAGGCTGTTTTCGCTTTCTTTGATGCCCGCAAAGAGAATGTCCCAAGCGGCAAGCTCGGTTTCGGCCCTTTCCTCAATGTATCGCTTAACCGGCCCTGTTTCAGTCAGCAACGAACCGGGATGGTTATGATACTCCGATAAGAAATCCAGAATTGGTTTGACTGGAGCTTCCGTGAGAAGCCGACCTCCGGAAACTGGCACGGAATCGTATGGTGGCTTCCCAGCTTCAACGAGTCTTTCCGAGAGTCGTTTGGCCGCCAATCGGTTGGCTTCGAGACTCGCCACATCACGCTTGAGGATGGCCGTTTCGACAAAGTTATTTCCAAGACCAATTTTTACGACCACTTTTTCGCCCGATCCCATCTTGTTGCGGGCGGTAACGATGAGCGCAGTGGGATGGCTTCTAACTTTGAGGCCAAATTCTTCCGGTGTGGCACCGGCAGCCTCCATCTTTCGAAGCTCATCTCGAAGCTCTTCTATGGCTTCAGCCACATGCACATACCAGCCTTCAGCCTCTTCCGGCATCCAGACACGACAAAGGTCGTCATACTCGGGCCGATAGCCAAACCAACGCCCCATTTGCATCAGCGTGTCATACATCATCGAATTTCGCAGAAAGTAGCTGACCATCAGCCCTTCCAGAGTGAGGCCACGAGATAGTGAATAGCCGCCAACGGCAATCACATTCAACCCTGCATTCTCATAGTCCGAATAATTCAACGCCCCCGATGATTTGCTATTAACCTCGACAACCTTGATTGGCGCGGCAGCGTCGTTGAGCTTTTGCTGAATGGCAGCCCAGCCAAGCCCCTCCATCTGCGAATACTCTTTTTTCCAAATGTTATGCAGGGCCTTGATCTCAGGATCCTTTAGCGCTTTCTCTGGTGCAAGTGCACCATTAACACGAACGCTGGCTTTGATCGTCTCCAGTTTGTTGTGCAATTCATTTCGGAGTTGTCGCTGCACATTGGTAAACCGGGATGTATTTACGAGCATTGAGCAATGTTGTCCAAAATGACCGCGCACCAAGCGTATGGCTTTGGCAATAACAAATACCCGCACCGCCTCCATCAGACTGTTTGGAAGTATGGAAACCTGCCAATCTATCTTGTGAATCAACGGTAGAACATCATCATTGTCCTCGATATGCCGTATGATCTGCTCGTTGTCCTGTAAAAATACACGGTTGGCACCGAAGTAATTGGTCGGCGGGTCGAGACTTACAATGAAATTCCTAGGGAACAAATCCGCCCTGAACATTTCATCGTCCGTGTCAGGATCAATGAAGATGTTGGCAAATGGCGTTGCCGTGTAGCCGACATAACACGCTCGCTCGAACATGCCAAGCAGACTTCGAATCTGTCCGTTGATTCTGGTGACACCAGCTTTACCATATTTTACATTGATCGAAGCATTATCAGCCTCATCGTCAATAAGCAACATGGGCGCATCAATCGTCTTTCCGCCGCGTCCTGCATTGTGTTCAACAAGCCATTCAAGCAGGTTTTTGAGGGTGCTGGAGTTTTTCTTGATGACCAACACTGCGGGCACACTGAGCGCCTGAAGTGAAACGCCAACGCTCGTTGCCATCGCCTTGTTGAAGTCCTTGAGCGAATTTGTGAGAGTAAATGGTCGCCGCTTTTGGTCAGAATCAAATCTGCCAACGCCGACAAACGAATTTTCCCTGCGTGATAGGAGGCGGGCGCTGTCCCGACCTACAAAACCTTCATCAATACGAAGTTGGGTCTGATTTCGTAGATTATTGTTGTTAAATCCGGCTAGGACGAGGATGAGCCGATACCCGGCATCAGCCGCTTTGCAGATCAGACCGGTGTAATTTGCTGTTTTGCCAGACTGCACATGACCCACCACCATGCCACGGCGATTCCACGGCCCCGCCTTTTCAGGATTTTCCATCAGGCCGAGGATGCGATCGGTCACATTGTCGATGGTGGCGATCACCTGGGTGGAAAAATGTTTCTTGCCGAGAAGTTTTTTATAGCGCCCCCAGTAGTATGGGTCTATCTGTGCACGCGCATTTTCCAGCCAAGGTTCGTACCCCTTTTCCATCAGCATTGAACCGATAGTCATGGTCACGCCATGTCGATGTTCGAATCTGCGCGCCAATTTTTCAGCAGCGGCGTCATCGACGGAATGAATGAACCGGTATTTGCCAATCCATTCCCTGATGCGTTCCGGCGTAAGGTTCTGCACGCGCGCTAACATTGCTTCTACAGCGGCCTCAAGCTCTTCCAGATTATTTGAGTCTTCGGACATTCGATCTCCTTATTCCACAAGTTGTGTCAAGAGCGGTTCCATCCGCTCCCAGTTGGAACGAAACGGCTCGACGAATTGAAGCATCTCCTTGATGTCGGCCAGACTGATTTTACCTTCCTTTAACCGCTTCACCGCCGCCTGTAATGCCTGATAAAGCGACTCATCGGAAATGGCATTACCTGACACCTTGCCGGGTGAGCCGCCCAGATCGGCAAAAAGCGCATCCATTGGAAGGGTGGAACCGGCCACTTCCAGCACACGAAAGAAATCAGCCCTCACACCCTCCGGCAAACGCGTAGCAAACTCAGCAAACATCGGATAATCCGCATTGATGCGGTAAAAGATTTCTCCTTTGTCTTGCATCCGATTCCAGACCGGGAGGCGGTTGTCGGACAGGAGTTTATGTCCTTTCCCGGTAAACACACGTTTGGAATTTGCGCCAAGCGTCTCGATGATGCGACGCAACCGTTCCTTCACCTGATATGGCGGCTGGGCTGACGCCTTTTTGACATCAATTCTCCAAGCTGCATCCAACCCATTCGGCATATCAATCCGTACACGGGCAAGTTTCGTGAGTTCGGTTTGCCTCGCCAGTCCAAACCAAGTTCCATGAATGATGAGCCGCTTTTGTCGATACACATAGAATCCCTGGTTTTTCACATAACCGGACGGTCCTGCGTTTCGCTCCCATTCATCGGGCGTGACCTTTTTGTGATGCGGCAGAGTGAATGTCTGAACCGTGACTTCATATGCTCCAACCTTGATGCGCTCGAGCGGCCCCATGTCTGTTGCCGGGTGACTTGAATGAAAGGGATCGAACGATTCAAGCGGGCGCTCGTTCAGGAACATCTGAATCTTGCGGTGTCCAGGCTCGCCCGTGAGAAAACGGTGAAATACAAGCTCAAGATGCGAGCGCGCCTCATCCACACGCTTTATGAAATGAGCGATCGCATCATCGGAGCCTTCCTGAACAACACGATCAAGGTTTTCCCAGAGCACAAGTGTACCACTGTCACCCAGTTTATTTACCCAAGGAATGACTTCCGGGGTATCTGGAATTTCAACCTGCCACTTGTCGGTTTGAGCCACACGTGCGAAATCCCAGATTGCAGCGCTTGTGCGCCCGTTCTTTCTACTGACCAATGATAGACGGCGGCATTGAGAAAAGGATGCGGTTTTTAGCCCGAGACCGAACCGCCCCAAGTCTGTTTGTTCCCTTTCGTCCAATGGGCTTCTGCTTCCCAACCGCATGGCTGCCAGAATTTCGTCCGAGTCCATCCCATGGCCATCATCAAGGATGGCGATTTGGGGCGATGCGCTGTCAGTCGAAACAAAAAGCCTGATGCTGGTCGAACCCGCTGTAATGGAGTTGTCCACAATGTCAGCCAGTGCCGTTTCGAGGGAATAGCCAAGGTCCCTCATGCTTTCAATGAGGACAGACGCTCGCGGTGCAACTTCTTTGATACGCATCCCACTCCACCTTTCCTTCAAGCAAACATTGGATTTACTGATTGAACCACTAAGGTATTTTCACCCCGATAGAGGCGAGAGCGTTCTTCACGAACACCGTCGGCCAAATCAGGACAACGATGAACCATTCCTGCGGCAACTGCCTCGCTGCAATAGAACTCGTCGTCCTTGAGTTCTTCGGCCTCGAATCGCCGCCATGCTTCTTTGGCAACTGGGGCTAAAACAACGGGCCATCCACTTTCCACATAAAAAGGTGCAAGCAGCCGGGGTTCCACTTTCCTTGTTCCTAGTGGATCATCTATTTCATCTGATATTTCAGCGCCATGTTCCAGCGCTCCGTCCGGGTGAAGTCCCGGATATAGAAAACCTACGGAATACCAGCCTCGCTTGAAATCATCCGTCGAAACCTTGCGTAGAGACTTGCAATCCGCTGCATTGACGAGTGGCAGCAACCATGCGAGTGCTTGCTGGTTGTCTTTCGGCAATGGATTGATAAGAAATTTGATACGATTTGATTTTTTCACGACTTTCTCCAAGTATGAATTTACTGCGATGCCTATTGCCTCACTAACCAGTGGTGGTACGGCGTTGCCAATAACACGAAACTGATGGGTTCGGGCTACGGGAAATTCGAACCAGTCTGGAAAGCTTTGGATGCGTGCGGCTTCGCGGGGAGTGAGTGACCGATTCTGGGTGGGGTGGATGAACATCAATCCGTCCTTGCCCAGATGGGCTACTATGGTTGAGCATGGTTTGTCACGGTGCTGCCTGGTATAGCGATCCTTGAAGGTTTCCCTGTTGTAGGGGAAATCAAACTCCACATTGCGTTTTATGGCGTTCGCGGAGGATTCGCCCTCCTCGAGCTTTGCAAAATCGCCCAAATCCCGGGCGCTGTGTGGACGGGCCCGGTGGGCGGTCAGTCGCTTGGATTTATCGATTTCCAGTACATCTCGAAGGTACTTCGATGAATGTACTATCTCATGCTTCCATCGCCGATCTAAATCATAATCAGTATCTTCCTCCCCTTCGCCTGCCTTCAATGGGGGCAGATCGCCGATGGCTTCCCAGAGTGTGACCGATGATGGCAGTCCCCGAGGGGGCTGGATATTGCCATAGAGATAGTTCGGCAAATCCTCCCTCGTTCCAAAGAAGAGCTGACGTCTGCGTTTCTGGGGGATACCCAGTTTGACACACTCTTCTACTTTGGCGGATACACGATACCCCAGAGCGCGGGCTTCCTTTTGCACCTTGGTGAAGTATTCACCACCCGCTGCCGACCTGATGCCCAGTACGTTTTCGATGATGAAGACTTTGGGTTGGAAGTGCACAACATACTTCAAAAATTCGCGGTAAAGATGTCTTCTGGGATCATCCACCATGCGTTCGCCATGATTGGCGCCATCGACCTGACGCGAGGTGCTGAATCCCTGACAGGGAGGTCCGCCTACAATCACATCCACCGTTTTATGTCCTATTAGTTTTTCCAATTCCAATGGGGGGAACTGGGTAAGGTCTCTCTCCAGAATATGTGGGACCTGATGCAGGTTTTTCTTGTAAACCTGAATGGCTTGGGGATTAAAATCAAGGGCGGCCAGGCCGGTAAATCCGGCGTTGAGCAACCCCAAGCTGAATCCTCCGCATCCGCAGAACAAATCTATGAAAGTTGGTGAGTTATCGGGCATGGCAGAACCTATATTTTTTATATCCGGGTTGTCAGCTATTTTGCAGAGGAGTCGTCAAATGCTGGTCTGGAGGGATATGGTTCTTTGCCGATAGTTGCCTTCCCGGCCTATTTGTATACCAAGTACTGCTCAAAATCAGCCAGTGCTCCGATGCAGTCGTTGTCGCTCTTATTTTTGATTAAACCCAAGCTCGGATAAACCAAGACATCATTGGAGATAGGCTGAGCACCTTTGGGACCCGGTGTGTGAAACTGGAGTGTCGCTGGTTTCCCTTCTGCATCGTCCAATTTGGCTGCAATTGGCTTGCGTGAAAAGAGTTCATAGGTTGCCGTTGATTCCAGTAGCTGCTCAGTAAGTAGTTTCTTTCCGTGTCTTTTGTCGCCCAGTTTAACATTGTCCTTACAACAAGCGGCGGAATGACTGAGATATCCTGCCACGCATAAATCATCGCATAGAGATTTATAACTCATGAATAGATGTAGTAAGGTTTAGTTATATGATTTCAAGATAATAGTGTAGCCGGTTAAGCATTCGTTTCACGCGGAAAAACGTTCCCTCTGTGACCAGTCAAATCACGCAATGGTGGCCATGCCCGTATGTCGTCACGTGTTCCCAATGGGGCCGTAACTATTGTTAACGAATGGATTCCGGAAACAACGACCTCCTCTGGGCGAACAAGGCCAGACTAAACCTAGAAAGGAAAGTGGAAAGGTGACTTGAGCACCTCGGCATTGGAGAGGTTGGCAATGCATGCCAGCACATCCGGGTTGCGGTTGGCCAGGGTATAAGTGGCTTGGGAATTCATGGTTTTTTTCTTCCCTTCAGTTGCCGCACGCGCGAATCCGCCAGCAGCAGTTTCATTTGCTGGATGGCGGTCTGGTTCAGCAGTCTTAACCGCTCTGCAGACGCCATACCCTGCTGAATAAAATGCGCATTCAGCGTCTCCAGGTTCGCCAGGCAGACAAGTTGAGATGAATTGGCCTCGTCGCGGATATTGCCCTTGAGGGTTGGGTTTTCAGTGCGCCATTGCTGCGCGGTTTTGCCGAAGAGTGCCATGTTCAGCAGGTCGGCCTCGCTGGCGTAGATGAGGTTGATCTGCTGTGGTGTGAGCTGAGCCGGGATCAGGTGGGTTTTGATGGCGTCCGTATGGATGCGGTAGTTGATTTTGGTCAGGTTGCGGCGGATGTCCCAGCCGAGTTGCTCGCGCTCGGTTTCCTTCAGGCGCTGGAATTCTTTAATCAGGTAGAGCTTGAACTCTACGGATACCCATGAGGCAAACTCGAAGGCTATGTCCTTGTGGGCGTAGGTGCCGCCATAACGTCCTGCCTTGGAAGTAATGCCGATGGCACCTGTGGTCTCTATCCAGCGTTTGGCGGTCAGCACGAAGCTGTTCAATCCGGCCTGATTTCTAATCCCATCGAATTCGATGGGATTAAAACCGGGGTTGTTGAGCTGTTCCCAAATGCCGAGGAACTCGATGGTGTTCCGGTTCCGTAGCCAATTCTGAACTATGTAGTCGGTGCGCTCGCTGTCCTTGAAGCGGGCGATGTCCGTCAGCGAGATGTAGTCTTCATCGCCGTCGGAGAGGATGGCTACGGGTTGGCCCTTGACTGTGATTTTCAGGTTCTTGCCGCTCAAGAGATGGAACCTCCAGATTGGGTGTTGTAAGGTTTAAGTATGTGATTTCAAGATAATAGTGTACCCGGTAAAACAATCGTTTCACGCTCCTATAGAAAGGCTCGAAGAAGGGAGCGCAGCCAGCTTGGCCGCTATGTTGGCCACTGTGAATTCAAGAAGCGGGCGGGCCACCCTCGCTCCTCTCGAAGGGGGCGAAGAAGGGAGTGCGGCCAGCTTGGCTTTTGCACTGTTGGTCGCTGTGAATTGAAGAAGCGGGCGAGCCGCCCGCGCTCCTTTCGATAGGGTCGAAGTAAAGATCGAGGCAATAGATGGTGTTTCCGGTGTCCGCTTGTAAAATAAGATCGATCAAAGGGAATAATGGGGCACCCGGTGGTCTGATATTGCCTCCCGGTGGTGTGATTTCGTCACGATGGGCTCTGTCATCCACTCAAGATGCATTAATCCTAACAAATAATAGTGTTGTTTGGGCACCTGATTGCTTTGCCCAAACGGTTGATGGATTGTTATGGCACCTTGAGGGTTTGTTTAGGCGGTTAATAGTTTTGTTTTCGCCTCCTGAAAGTAAATTTGGGGCGCAAGAGGGTCTGTTTAGGGCGCTAGAGGGTCTGATATGACCGCCAAACCGTTTGTAAAGTGACCTGAACTATTTATTGAGGCACCTGATGCCATTGTTTTGACACCTGAGGGGAAAATTGAGGCACCTGAGGGTTTGTTGTGGCACCTGATTGGAAAATTGAGGCACCTGAAGGTTTGTTTTGACACCTGATTGGAAATTGAGGCACCTGAAGGGTTTGTTGTGGCGGGCGATGGAGGTACTTTCCGACACACTGAAGTCGCGGGAACTGTGGTGATCCTGATTTGCCTTGGCAGCCCCAACAGCGAGACCTCCGGTGCCGCGCTTTCAGCGCTCCTGATCCTGTATATATATCGTATTACCTGGGCCGATGGCCTAGGCTAATGTGTGGTCGCGCCGTTGGCGCTACATGTGTGACTGCGCCGTTGGCGCTGCATGTGTGACTGCGCCGTTGACGCTGTATGTGTGACCGCGCGGTTGGCGCTGCATGTGTGGTCGCACTGTTGGCGCTGCATCTGTTGCCGCGCTGTTGACGCTGTATGGCGAGAATGGTACGCGGCTGGCTACGGGAGTCGGTCGAGTAGGCGTAACAGGCCGTCGAGGAGTGTGAGGGGGTGCGGGGGCCAGCCGGGAATGTAGAGATCGACGGGGAGGAGGGCGTCTGCGCCGTTGTGGACTTCGGGATTGCCTGCAAAGGGGCCGCCGGAGATGGAACAGGTGCCGATGGCGATGACGAGTTTGGGGGCGGGCATGGCGTCCCAGGTTTTCTTCAGGGCCAGCTCCATGTTGCGGGAGATGGGGCCGGTGATGACCAGCCCGTCGGCGTGGCGGGGGGATGCGACGAACTGGATGCCGAAGCGGCTGAGGTCCCAGCCGATGGTGCCGAGGACGTTTAGGTCGGCTTCGTCGGCGCCGTTGCCTCCGGCGCTGACTTGGCGGAGGCGTAGGGAGCGTCCGAAGAGTTTAAGGAGCTTTGCATCGAGGGCTTTGGCGAGGCGCAACTCTTCTTTGCCGGGCGCTCCAAGGATGAGGTCTTCGCGGTGGCGCACGGCCATGCGGTGGTCCCGGGTGTGGGTGATGACTCCGTGCGGGCAGGCATCCACACAGGCTGAACAGAAGAGGCAGCGTCCAAGATCGAGGGAGATGCTCGTGGGAGTGGGCTGGGTGATGGCTGCTGTGGGGCAGACGGGGAGGCATGCTTTGCACCCGGCGGCGCATTTACCGGACTCCACCCGAAGGGAGCCGCCGTGGCGGTCGGGTAATGCGGGGGCCTCGCCCTTGGGGTAGGCCATGGTCTCGCAACCGCGTTTTAGCCGATGGGTTATGGTGTCGAGGGCGAACATTTTGGGAAGGGGAAGTAGTCAGTAGACAGTAGTTAGTAGTCAGTAGACAGTAGATGCTTGTGGGGTTTAGAGGTCGTGGCCGCAGTAGGAGAGGTTGAAGCTTTTGTTGCAGATGGGGAAGTCGGAGATGGCTTGGCCGCGGAGGGCGATGGCGAGGCCCATCCAGTTGTGGAAGGAGGGGTCTACTATCTTGTAGTGGCGGAATGCGCCGTGCGAATCGGTCAGTGCGGCGTGGCAAACTTCGCCGCGCCAGCCTTCGACGAGGGAGACGGCGAGGGTGTCGGCTTCGGGGGGCGGGACGGGTTCCTGGATGGGGCCATCGGGGCCGTGGGAGAGTTCATCGAGAAGGAATTGGCCGGAGCGCTGGACCTCGAGCGAGCGCACGCGGGCACGGCCAAAGACATCGCCTCCTGGCCATACGGCGACGGGGGCTTGCGCAAAGCGATGCCAGCCTGCGGGGTGATCGCAGCGCACGTCACGCACGATGCCGCAGGCGCGTGCGGCGGGGCCGACCAGTCCGAGTTCATTGGCTTGATGCGGGGAAACCGTACCGATCTCTTCAAAGCGGGCGCGAACGGAGGCGGAACCCCAGAGCCACTCGATAGCTTGCTCGGCATCGGCGAGGGCGGTTTGCAGGCGGGTGCGCAGTGTTGCCATGCGCTCGGGTTCGAGGTCGTAGCGGCAGCCACCGGGGCGCACCAGCCCGCGGCCAAAGCGATTGCCACAGAGGAGAGCGGTGAGGTTGAGGAAGTCGCCGCGAATCTTCCCGCACGCGGAGGAGGTGGGGAGAAAGGCCACGTCATTAGCCAGGGCTCCGAGGTCGCCGACATGGCAGGCAAGGCGCTCCAGCTCGAGCGCGAGGCTGCGCACCCACTGGGCGCGGAGGGGGGCCTCTCCGCCGCCGAGCGTTTCAAGAAGCGTGGCGTAGGCCGTGGTGTGCGCGATGGTGGCATCGCCGGAGATCACTCCCACCTGGCTGAGCGTTGTCCCGTGCGGGCCACCGAGCAGGGCTCGCTCGATACCACGGTGTTGATAGCCGAGGGCGATTTCCAGATGGATGACTTCCTCGCCCGCGCATTGGAAGCGGAAGTGTCCGGGCTCGATTATCCCCGCATGGACCGGACCAACTGCAACCTCGTGAATCTCGGGACCGCCAACGCAAAAGAACTCGCCCATCGCGGGCGCGTTGCCGTGGTTCTTGCGGACGGGCTTTAGCCAGGGATGACCTTCGGGGAGCAGCCCGGTTTGCTCAAAGACTTCGCGCTCGAACAGATGCGCTTGCGGGTGCTGCTGGGTGAGTGCGGGATAACTGCCGATAAACGGAGTACTGCGGCCAACGGCCAGCGTGCTGTCTGCATCAAAGGCGAGAATGGCGACCAGTTGAAAGGCATCTCCCGTGGGCACACCATACCAGACGCAGAGCCGTGCCCCGCGCTTCAGTTCGGCAGCGGTTACACGCACCAGTTCCGCCGGAGCCCACGCGGGTACGGAAGCCCAGGGCAGGCTGCTTGCATTTGGCAGCAGGGCAAATGAGGTGGATGCACTCATGGGGATGGAAAGAGTTGAGCAATGGCGGCTGACCAGGTTTCTCGCAGTACTTCGGGCGTGTAGAGACCGATCCAGAGCGACAAACCCATCAGGGCAATGGGCGGGAGAATAACACCGAGGGTTTCGGGGAAGAGTTTGCCAGAGGTCTTTGAGGCAATGTGCGGTCGCCCATCCACGATGGCAAAGACAACCCGCGTAAGCCCAAAGAAGACAAAGAGCAGACAGCCAAGGAATGCTGTGCCGACCACCCAATGCCCTCCGGTAAAGGCGGTCTTTATTATCAGGAGTTCACTGAAGAAGGGGCCAAAGGGCGGACAGGCGGTGACCGCAAACATACCCGCAACAAAGATCGCCGCGGAGTGGGGAGTGATGGCGTACATCCCGCCCACTTCATCGATTGTGCGTGCACCTGCGGCACGGCGGATGTTTCCCGCGCTGAGAAACAGCGCCCCTTTCGTCAGGCTGTTGCTCCATACGTGAAACAAGGCAGCCCAGACTCCTGCCGGACCGAAGGCGGCAGCGATTGCCAATATGCCCATGTGTTCGACACTGGAATAAGCCAGCATGCGCTTGAAGTCGCGGGTACCCAGCAGAAACAAAGCCGCGACCACCATGGAGAAAAGGCCGATGCAGATGAGCGTAAGATCAGCCGCCGAGCCTTCACCGGCTGTACCCACCACTGCCCGTACCCGAAGGATTGCGGTAAATGCGACGGTGGTAGTGCCGCCGGCGAGCATGGCGCCCACGATGCCGGGGGCTTCGCCGTAGGCATCTGGTTTCCATGTGTGCATGGGTGCTAGGCCCATCTTCGTCCCATAACCCACCAGCAGGAGTACCCACGCGGTTAGTACCCAGGGGCGGGACAGGCTGGCGCCTTGAGCCATCAAAGAAACAAAGGTGAGATCCCCGTCTCCACCGCCGTGCAATGAGGCATAACCCAGACAAAAGGAGCCCAGCAGGGAGAGCGCGATGCCAGTGCCGCCCACCAGCAGATACTTCCACGTAGCTTCGTAGGCACGGGCGGTGGTGTTGAAGTGAAGCAGTGGGACTGCCGCCAGAGTGACTGCCTCGGTGGCAATCCACAGCAAGCCCAAGTGCCGCGCCTGATGCCCAGCGCTCAGCAGGCCCAGCACCGCGAGCAGGCACGCTACGAAAATCTGATTGGGCCGCTCGGACCGTACCTTGAGATAAAAGACTCCATAGATCGCACACACCAGAAACAGGATGGATACCGCGGGTAACACGGCTCGCGCCAGCGGATCAAACCCTATCCATGCGCCCGGCTCCACAACGGGTGGGTACCAGAGCATCCAAAGCGTAAGTGCGGTGTGGATAAAGCCAGTTATGGGCAGTAGCCACGGACGCGACTGATTGTCCCGCCAGAGGAAGGCAACCGCAGCACCCAGCAGGGGCAGAATAATAAGCAGGTACGCGTTCATTCGTGAAGTACGGTGAGTTTGCGGGTGTCGAGAGAATCAAAGGCGCGCTGGATACGGTCCATTATGATGCCGATGACAAATATGCCCACGGTCAGGTCGAGCAGGACCCCTGCTTCCACCATGAGCGGCATGGCTTTGATTAGCAGCAGTCCGAAGAGATAGATGCCATTTTCCAGGATAAGGTAGCCGCACACTTGGGAAATCGCTTTCGTGCGGCCAATCAGCAGGATGAACCCCGTCAACACCGAGGCAATCGCACCCGGAACGAGCAGGGAGCCTGAGTGCTCCGGCAGGAGTGGCAGAGCGCGGGACAAGGCGACGGCTGCAATCGTCCCCCCGGCACCTAACATGAGCGAGGGAATGAACCCGATGAAAGGGTCCAGCTCGCGGTCGATGTTCACCGTGCGCATGGCACGACGGAGTAGATTAGGTATGACCACGCCCTTGCCCGCCACCGTGGCCAGGGCGATGGCGATTACCCTCCAGTCGAGTTCCTCCAGCAGCAGAGGCATCAAGCCGAGGACCATGCCTTGCAAGGCCACGGTTTGAATCAAGGACGGCAGCCGACTGCTACCAAGGGCGAGCAGGTTGAAGCCCATGGCCAGTCCGATCAACAAGTTGATATTTGAATTCATATCGCACCCCCTTTCCACGCTACCAGTAATGCGAAGAGACAGAGAAGGAATGCGGTTGTCAGCAAGAGCGGCACGCGCTTGAACGCGAACCTTGCGAGAAGGGACTCGGTCATGCCCACACCCACCGTAACGACAAGGACTCCGGCCATCAACGCGCCCGTTGCCGCCAGTGGCGATAGTGAGCCCATCGGCAGCACGGCCTCGGTCAGCAGGACGGCGAAAAGGAGGAGCTTCATCGAGGCACCGTGCAGGATGACTGCCAGCGGTGGCCCGCTGTGATCGAGGACCATCGCTTCGTGGATCATCGTCAGCTCGAGGTGGGTATTGGGATCATCGAAGGGCACACGGCAGTTCTCTGCCAGCAACACCGCGAACAAGCCCGCTGCCAGCAGCACCGACCCGGCACCGCCAGTGGGAGCCAGCATCGCGACCAGCGAGACACTGCTGGTCTGGACACTGAGGGAGAGCATGGCCGCGATGATGGCGGCCTCGGCGAGCACTGCGTAACTCACTTCGCGGGCGGCACCCATGCCCTCGAAAGCGGAGCCAGTTTCCATGGCAGCCCAGGCAGTGCAGAACCGGGCCAGTGCCAGCAGGTAAATCATTAATAACACATCCCCGCGAAAGCTTAGACTCGCGCCAGCGGGACCGAGAGGAATCAAGAGTGCCGCTGCCAGGACTGCCACCCAACCCACGGCGGGCCCTATGAGGAATCCCGGGGACGCGAGGGTGCTCATCACGACTCCCTTCTGCCAGAGTCGGGCGAGGTCGTAGTAGAGCTGAAGCACTGGTGGGCCCCGGCGACCGGCTACCCAGGCTTTAACTTTGTTGATAATGCCTGGCAGCAGCGGCGCAAGGAGCACCCACCAGGCGAATCGGAGTATACAGTATAAGACCACGCTCATGGCATACCTTGTGTGAGTACCACAATCCCCAGTGCCGCCAGACCGGCCACAACGTAGAGAATATAGTATTGTAAACGCCCGTGCTGCAACCGCCGCACGTTCGTGGAGACAAATAAAATCCCGGTGGCGATGGGGCCAATCCAGTTATCCAACACTGTTTCCGGGATGTGTTCCAACCGGAATGCCTTCGCGGGTAATAGTCCGCGTGGACGACGCAGATTGAGCACAGGGCGCAGTATCCAGGCGAACCACCCGGCTGCGATATCGGCGAAGGAACTGCTCGTATATTGCATGCGTGCGCTGGGTTCTGCGTAACCGCAGTCCCAGGTGAGCCCGCGGCTCAGACCATTCGCCTGTATCTTTTTCCAGAGCCAGAGAGCGGCGGTTATGAGGACCAGTGCCAGCACGCCCTGGGTTATGCTGAGTACCGTAAGGGGTGCGGGCACATCCACCCCATTCCATGCGGGATGCCAGACCGCCATAGTGCGCATCAGCGCGGGCCATACGAGCACTGGGGCGACACCCAGCAGCACGCACAGCGACGCGAGTGCAATCATCGGCCCCCGCATGAGGAGACCGCACTCGTGGGCGTGCTCAACTGCCTTGGTCCTCGGTGCGCCAAGGAATAGCATCGAGCATACTTTGACAAAGGTCGCGAGCGCGAGAGCCCCTGCGGTGGCCATCAGGATCGCGGCGGGTATGGCTGCCCAGGCGGCAGCGCCTTTGGTGGTGACGGCATCAAAGAGGCCGAGATAGATGAGCCATTCACTGATGAAGTTATTCAGCGGAGGCAGGCCAGACATGGCGACGGCTCCCAGTGAAAACAACGTGGCCGTCCACGGCATGGTTCTCCACAGGCCGCCCAGCCGATTTATCTCCCGCGTTTCCGTGGCATGGAGCACGGAACCTGCCCCGAGGAACAGCATGGCTTTGCAAATGCCGTGGTTCCACACATGAAACAGTGCTCCTACCAGTGCCAGCGGACCCCATGGAGCATTGCCCTGGGTAATGGCGAGCAATGCGGCGCCGATCCCGATGAGGATGATGCCTATATTCTCCACCGAGCAGTAGGCGAGTAGTCGTTTATAGTCGGTCTGCGCTAGAGCGAAGGCGATGCCGATGACTGCGCTCACAGCGCCGAGCCCGATGACCACCCATCCCGCCTGGGCAGGGACCGGCAGCCATCCACTGAAACGGATGATGCCATAAATCCCCATCTTAATAGAGAAGCCCGACATGATTGCGGAGACATGGCTCGGTGCGTTGGCATGAGCGGAGGGCAGCCAGACATGCAGGGGGAATAATCCACACTTCACCCCGAAGCCAGCAAGCGCCAGCCAGAACAAAGGAGCGAGGTGGGCTTGCTCACGCATGGGGCCGAGGTCCCAACTGCCAGTCTGTGCAGATAGTGCGGCGAAGAAGGCGAAGAGAAACAAAGTGCCTACATGGGATGCGCCGAGATAGAGCCAGCCTGCGGCCCGCACTGCCGGCAGTTTGTTTTCGAGGGTTATTAGAAAGTAACTGCAGACCGCAAAGAGTTCCCATCCGATTAGAAAATGCAGGCCGTTTGAAGAGACCAGCACCATGCCCATGGTCAGGATAAACCCACTCCACCAGGCGCGGCCTTTTGGTGCCGAGGCAGGGTAATGTGCATCGGACCAGTATTCGCGGGCGTACACCGTACCAGCCCCGCCCACCACACACAGCAGCGCGATAAAGAATGCGCTAATCGCATCCATGCGCAGATGGAAAGCCTGACCCCCCAGCGTATATAGACTACGCCATTCCCATTCCCCCGCGCCAAAGAGCACCAGCAGCGCGGCGACGAGGGCGGCAGCCATTCCACCGAGCGTGAGTCCCAACCCTGTCCTCGGGTTTCGTGGCCCCAGTAGGATGGAGAGTAGCAGACCCAGTGCTGCGGCCAACAGGAGCGGTCCCACCATCATGGTTTCACCCCCAGTTGGACGGTATCGGCTAGTGCGGACTCCGTTTCGTTAATGGACTGGAGAATGACCTCATCGGAGGCGCCCGATAGTAGCAACTGGCTCAAGCCCCCCTTAGTGAGGAGCCGGCTGAGCCGCCCCAGCATGTCGAGATGCGCGCGGGGAGAGGGCGCGAGAAAGAAGAACAAACACGTTAACGGCACGGTATCAACGAGCGGCTCACCCGGGGTCAGTGGTGTGCGCAGCAGGAGCAGTGCGACAGTACCGGATTCCCGCCCGAGCGTTACGCGAGTGCGCAGATGCGGTAGCGCTATACCCTTGCCCACGGGAGACCAGGTGATGCCATCCTTCATGCGGATTCGTTGCTGCAATAGCTGCCGTATGGCAGGTGTCGCCGCTGGCAGCGCGGACACGACTTTCTCAAAGACTCCGAGCACCCCATCCGCCGGGATATCGCGCCAGATGCCTCCGGCGCGAAGCAAGGGTGCCAGCTTCCAACTACCCGCCAACGATTGCGCTTCCGGTGCCAGGAATCCGGCGTGGGCGGTAAGCCCCCGCGACGTTGCCCATTCCGCGACTTGTGCCCGGTCGAACAACAGCCGATCGTGGTCGGTCGTTCGGGGCAGCCCTTCGTTCTTGATCCAGTCGTGGACAACCTTCTCAGAAACGCCAAATGATTCAGCAATTTGGATGAGGTTTAGATACATGGTTGGTACTAGGATAAGCGGGTGCGCGGTATTCAATCGTGTACCCTGTTGCTGGTGATTTCCATAAAAAATAAGCCTTCATCGTCCGCCTCCCATGACGACGATTATCGCGAGAGCAGCGATGCCAGTGACCAGGTAGAGCAGATACGCTTGTATCCTCCCCTGTTGGAACCGGCGTACGGCAGAGGACACCCGGATAACCCGGACGGCAAACGGCTCGAGAATATGTTCAAGCACGGTCTCCGGTGTATGCACGGTCTCGCTTGCACTGTTCGGGAAATAATCCTCCGGGCGGTGCGTGTGTTTCCGGGGGCAGAGTATCCAGTCGAACCACCCGGTAATGGTGCTGGCCAGTGACCCTGCAGTGTATTGCATGCGGGCGGTCGGCACAGCGTACCCGCAGTCCCAGGTTAACGAGCGGGACAATCCCTTTCTTGGCCACAGCCAGTAGACCCCCAGTACGGCAACCGCAGCAAGGGTAACATGTGCCCAGCCTAGTACGTTCAGTGGGCCCGGCGCCTGCGGCACGCCCCAAGCAGGGCGCCACGCCATCGTGGCTTCCACGAGTGAGGGCCAGAAGAGGAGGGGCGCGAGCCCGATGGTAATGCACCCACCTGCCAGCACGAGCATCGCCCCGCGCATGGCCGGGCCACATTCATGGGCGTGCTGAGCTGCGTCGGAGCGAGGCGCACCGAGGAACACAATCCCGCATACTTTTATGAAGCAAGCCAGCGCGAGAGCGCCGGTAACTCCCAGTAAGATTGCAGCAGGGATGGCGGCCCAGGCCGAGGGTCCGTGGGAGATGGTGGCATCAAACAGTGCCAGATAGATCAACCACTCACTCACAAACCCATTCAGCGGTGGAAGACCCGCAATCGCCGCCGCACCGAGGGCGAACAAGCTCGCTGTCCACGGCATCGAGCGCCACAGCCCGCCGAGGCGGCTCATCTCCCGGGTGCCCGTAGCGTGAAGGACCGAGCCTGCTCCTAAAAAGAGCAAGGCCTTGAAGAGTCCGTGGTTCCATACATGGAGCAAGCCTCCCGCCAGCGCGAGTGCACCCCATTCCGGGTTGCCTTTCTCCAACGCCACCAGAGCGAAGCCGAGGCCGATCAAAATGATTCCTATGTTCTCCACGCTGTGATACGCCAGCAGACGCTTAAGGTCATGCTGCCCCAGGGCAAAGGCTACACCCAGCACCGAGCTGGCAACGCCGAGAATCACCACGACCCAGCCTGCCCCATCAGGGACTGGTAGCCAACCGGTGAAGCGCACCAAGCCGTAGATCCCCATCTTAATGGTAACCCCGGAAAGAATCGCAGAGACGTGACTGGGGGCGTTGGCATGAGCCGAGGGCAACCAGACATGGAGCGGGAACACACCCGCCTTTATCCCAAAGGCAAAAAGCGCCAGCCAGAAAAGCGGGGCAAGCTCCTTCTGTTCGCGCATGGGCCCGAGGTCCCAGCTCCCCGTGTGCACAGCCAGCAGGGCGAAGTAGGCGAAGAGTGCGAGAACAGCCACATGCGAAGCCCCCAGATACAGCCAGCCGGCTGCGCGCACTTCCGGTCGGTTGCGGTCCAGCGTAACCAGGAAATAGGCACTCAAGCCGAAGATTTCCCACGCAATCAGGAAGTGCAGCCCATTCGAGGAGAGCAACACCATGACCAGGCTCAATAGCAACAGACTCCACCACAACCGCCCCGCTGGCGCCGAGGCCGGGTGCTTCCCATCGCTCCAGTACTCACGGCAATAAACCGCTCCAGCACCACCGAGGACACTAAGCAGTACGAGAAAGAATGCGCTAATCCCATCCAGCCGCAGGTGCAGCATCTCGCCGCCCACGGCAAATGCGCTCCGCCATTCCCAAGCATCACCACCCCACAGCACACTCAGCGCCGCCACCAGCGCAGCCACGACAGCCGCCAGGGTTAACCCCAGCCATGCACGTGCATTCCCCGGTCCAAAGGCGACTCCTGCGCCGAGTCCGAGCGCAGCCATAAGAAGGCAAAGCCCTATCACCATGACGCCAGCGCAGGTTTCTTAGCCACGGGCACCTGGGCACCCGCCGACTGCATGGCATCGAGTCCAGCAAGCAATAATCCCCCCCGGTCTGCCAATGGCGGCAAGCCTTCCCCACATATCCCATCCACCACAACCTTGTCGGACTCGCCGAAAGATTCCGCAACTTGGATAAGGTTTATATACATTGCAAGACTGCTCCATTCTGTACCCGCAAGCACAGTTTGCAATCCTTGTTTGACCTACGGATGCCATTGACAAAATGGACGCGATGGACGCGATGGACGGGAATGGAAGCGATGGACCGCCAACTCCCGCTGCCTTTCCTGCTAACTACCGGCTACTAACTACTGCTTCTGCCGCCTTCATCCTTCCAACTTCTTCGCTGACACTGCTGCGGGTGCGGGAGACTGCCACCACCAGCGATCTTTGTTTACCCAAAAGTGTACGGTATAGGCACCGACGCAGAGAAGCGCGATGAGTATGAGGTAGAGCTTCCACGGTATTTTCTTATCTGCATACGGGTCTGTGAGTGAGCGCACGGAGTTATGTGGGAGTTCGGCGATGTCGGTGAGTTTGGCACCGAAGGGAATGGTTATCCGCACGCGGCCATTGATGGCCCAGCCGTTGGCATCGAGGATTGGGCCCAGGTTCCGCTGGCGCAGTTTCAGCGCGGCTATAATCATGCTTGGGCCACTGATGGCGAGCATGAGGCCGAGGATCCCGAGTGGCATCCATGGTCCAAGTGATATAAACCCCGTCATGATTCCGGCGAGGAATCCACCGATGGAGCCCAGGGCGACTCCGATTCCAGTGATTAGGGCGAGGTCGAATTTCTTTGGCTCAGGAGCTTTGGCCTTATCTGCCGTCGCTACGGTGGCAGCGGAGATCTGGAGTTTATCCGTCGCCGCGGAATCCGCTGCTGCCGCGCGCTTGGCCACCTGTTCTTCAATGAAGCGGATGAGCTTCTTGTAGGGCGACCAGAAGGCTTCGCGAATGCTGATCGGGTTCTCCACAATCTTGGTAATCGTGGCGTCCCAGTCGCGGCCTTTGCGATCGTAGAAGATACCGTTGCGACCCACCATGATGTTATCCGAGTCGCCGTTTGTCAGAGCCGCAGCGATGGTCATCTTCTCACCCGTGGCGAGGCGTGAGCAGTCGCAGTACACGAGGTAGGTCTTTGCAAGACCTGCCAGCGCTGCATGTTTCCCGGCATCGTCGACACGTACACACAGCTCGCAGGCGCGGCCATCGAGATAGAGGACACCCACTTGGAAGACTGACCAATGCTCCGGGTGGTAGAACTCGGAGAAGCTGACGAAGTTATTTAACAGAAGGTGCAGGTCGCGCTTGTAGCGGATGAGCTTCTCCACTGCGGAGATGGCTGCAATTTGAGGCTCAAGTGACTTATCGTGCGCGATCACAGCGAGAATGGCGGCCTTCTCATTTCCGGCCAATAACGCGCGCACGCGTGCGAGGCCTAGTTTCTCCACGCTCGCGCCAGCCTTCGCGCCCAGCCAGGCAGAATAAGGAGCAAGCGTAGTGGTGATGTGGACCCACTCCGCTTCGGTAAGCGTGGTCTTGTCCTTGCCCAAAAGCGGGGTGACCACACTATCAACGAAACTCGCAAGCGCACTGGACCACGCAGGGTTCACTCTGTCCTTCAATGGCAGCGCCTGCCCCGCGGCAATATGGGAGAGCGGAAAGCCAGCCAACTCCACGGCAGAGGCCGAAATATCCTTCTGTGCCAGTGCGGTGTAATCGGTCTCCGCGCGGTTCACCGCAGCGCTCGCACGGCTGTCGTAGGCCGTCACCCGACAACGGGCAAAATAGTCATCGACTTTGGTCCGGACAGCATTCAGCGCAGCCAGCCCGGCTGCCGTACCCGCCCCAATTGGGAGAATAGTCGCCGCATTATCCTCCGCTGCTTTCTGCCACGCGCTGTATGCAGCGGCATCGGCGTAAAATGCCTCGAGCTTGGCGGTATCCACACCCATGCCACCACTGCGATCGGCCACGCCTCCCTGAGTGGCGAGGATTTCGCCAATCAGTTGTTTCTGCGTTTCGGTATCCATACTCTCGGGCGTAATGACACCGTCCCCATTGTAGCGAGTATTGGCAAAGATTTTTGCCGTGTCTGAAGATTCGGCCAGCGAGATGCTGGTGGCCTCGGGCTTGCCAATATTGGCGAGAATCTGCTTCGCCGAGGCGAGGATTGCTGCGTCCTTTATCGAACTCAGTGCAATGGTATCCCCGCCAGTGATCAAGTCTCCCGGGTCGTTCAGCGCGGCAGACGCCCACTTGACAGCAGCCAATACCTCGGGGACGCGCACCCGATTATCCTTGTCGGTATCAATGAGCGCCAGCGTCTTCTCGTCGAACTCCAGCCCCCTTACCGGACAGCTAAGTGCCACCCAGAGCTTTTGATCCAGGTGTTCGAGATTCGTCAAATCAGCGGCAGTATCCAAGTGGACTTGATCCAGCCCCCCTGTACGGAAGAAACGCCACTGATGGTTGGAAGAGTCAGACAACGATTGGGTCATGAGATGCGTAATAATTACGGACAGCGTAATACAAAGTCTGCATTTGCCAACGCGGAAGTACAGAAACCGGCGAGCGCCCAGTGTACGCCCTGGGTGGACGGGGTGGACTGGGGTGGGCGGGGATGGACTGGGTTGGACTGGATGGACACAACGCTTCTGCGCTACTGCCACCTGCCTTTCCCACTAACTACTCACTACTGACTACTATCTACTCTGCCTTCCCCTCTGCCTTTCCCGCCTATTCCAAGCCGGTCATCCAGAGGTTGGTATGCATGTCGAGTATCCAGCGGTTGTCGTAGTAATCCGGGTGGGTGTAGCACCAGTGGCCGAGATTATAGGAGAAGACATAATAGCCGGGGCTTTCACTCGTGCCGACGATGTAGAGCCACTGGGCCGTGGCAAAATCGTAGGCGAAGGGGTGGAAGCTGGTATAGAGAAAGCCGAAGAGGTTGTTCCAGACAAAGTCATCGCCCATGTCATAGGTATTGGGGGCGTCGTAGAAGGTGGTGGGTACACCGCTGCCGGTGCAGACGAGCTTGTTGATTCCGAGGGGATTCTCCGCGACATTGGTTTTATCGGAGTTCACGACCAGCATCCCGCTGTAGTTTTGCCGGGCGCTGGGGGTGAAGGTGAGATTGACCTGCTGGCTGGCTCCGGGAGCGATGGTTCCAGCCACCCAGTCTGCGCTGTAGCCGGTGGGCAGGGTGATGGAGCTGACGGTCAGCGTGCCGGTACCGCTGTTGGTTATGGTGAAAGGCTTGGTTTGGGAATTGTTAATGGGTACATCATCGAAGTCCAGATCACCGATGACGCTGATGTTACGAGTGACGACGGGAATACTTATACCAGTTCCCGAGCAGGCAATGGTATTGTCTCCGCTGGATTGGTCCGCATCGACCGTAATCGTGCCACTATAACTCTGGATCGCCATGTGGCTGAAGGTCACGGTAACTGTCTGGCTGGCACCGGCTGCTATCGTGCCATTAGTCCAGTCACCCGAGAACCCTGCTGGATAGTGGATGGCAGAGACTGTGAGTGTGTCCGTACCGGTATTGCTCAAGGTAAAGGTTAGGGTGGCGGATTCATTATACACTACATCACCAAAGGCCAGAGTCCCTGTCAGGTTAATAATACGGGATATACCGGTACCAGAGCAGCTTAGCGTATCGTCGCCACTGGTGCGATCTGAAGTGATGGTGATGGGGCCGCTATAGAGCTGGGTGGCGGTGGGTCTGAAGGTGACGGTAACCGTCTGGCTGGCTCCGACCGCTATCGTGCCACTGGTCCAGTTCCCCGAGAATCCTGCGGGATAGGTGATCGCGGTAATAGTCAGGGGAGCATTGCCGGTATTGGCCAGGGTCAGTGTACGGGTGGTTGTTTGCTCAACAAGAACACTTCCGAAGTCCAGATCGCCGCTGAGGTCGAGGATGCGGGTAATCGGTACGTAAACTGAAGTGGGATAGCCATTCCAAGTGGGGGAAGTGAAGCCGAAGGCGTTCGACTGGTAGTAGAGGGTGAAATTCGAGGCGGTATCATCAAAGACTTCGGTGCCAAAAGTCGGCGGGGCGTTCCCTTCGAAATAGGCACTCGACAGACTGGCGCAACCGCGGAACGCATTGGACTTTATGCTAGTGACACTTTTGGGTATAGTCACGCTGGTCAGTCCGATGCATTGAAAGAACGCCCACTCCCCTATGGTAGTGACACTATTAGGAATGAACATGCTGGTTAATCCGGTGCAAAAGGAAAACACGTCGCTCTCGATGCTGATGACACTATTAGGGATACTCACGCTGGTCAACCCGGTGCAAAAGGAAAACGCGGAACTCCCGATACTGGTGACACTATTGGGGATACTCACACTGGTCAAACCACTGCAATAGGAAAACGCGGAGCTCCCGATACTGGTGACACTATTGGGGATACTCACGCTGGTCAAACCACTGCATCCAGCAAAGGCTTCCGCCCCGATACTAGTGATACCGGCCGGAATGAAATAGATGTTACCCGCCTTGCCCTTTGGATAGTGAATCAAAAGAGTGATGGAATTATTAAACAGCACTCCGTCAATGCTGGCATAAGCTTCATTACCTGTCTCAACCTCAATAGTTGTTAATTCGGTACAGTTTGAAAACGCATAACTCCCGATGCTGGTGACACTATTGGAGATAATCACGCTGGTCAATCTGGTGCAGCCGGTGAACGCAGAGCTCCCAATGCTGTTGACACCATTGGGGATACTTACGCTAGTCAATTTGGTGCACGAGGAGAACGCAGAGTAGCCGATGCTGGTGACACTATTGGGGATGCTCACGCTGGTCAATCCGATGCACGAGAAGAACGCACCGTTCCCGATGCTGGTGACACTATTGGGAATACTCACGCTGGTCAATCCGATGCACGCGTAGAACGCAGAATCCCCGATGCTTGTGACCGGTTTCCCGTTTATCGACTCCGGTATAGTTAGATAACCCCCTGTACCTGTGTAGTCTGTAATAGTGATGCTGGTGCCATCGTCCGTGTACTTGTATTCTAGATTAGGAAGCTCATTATTGCCACTACCCAAAGTGGTGATGGTATCGGTACCACTGGTCCTATCTGAGTTCACGATGATCGCACCATCATAGCTCTTGATTTCAGTGGGGCTGAAAGTTACGCTTACTGACATGCTAGCTCCTGCTGACAAAGTTGTTCTGACCCAGTATCCTGTGGCGCTTGGTGTGAAGCCAATGGGATAGGTGATGGATGTCACAGTGAGGGGGCTGTCACCGGTATTGCTTAGGGTAAATGTCCGGGTGGCTTTCTGTTGTATCTGGACACTACCAAAGTCCAAGTTCCCGCTCAACTCGAGGGTGCGGGTAAGCGGAGGGGCTGAATTATTCACTACGGCATGATAGTTTTTCCATGTAGGGGAGGTAAAACCAATTGCATTCGCACGGTAGTAGAGGGTGAAATTCGGCGCGGTGCCATCAAAGACACCGGTTCCAAAAGACTGGGGAGCGTACCCATCGAAATAGGCACTTACCAGACTGGTGCAGCCGCTGAACGCGTTGTACACGATAGTAGTGACGCTATTGGGGATCGTCACGCTGCTCAATCCAGTGCAGCCGTAAAATGCCTCGTATCCGATTTTGGTGACACTATTGGAGATACTCACGCTGTTTAGTCCAGTGCACTTGGAGAACGTCCGCCCTTCGATAATTGTGATACCATAAGGGATACTCACGCTGGTCAAACTGGTGCAGCCAGAGAATGCCCATTCCCCTATACTGGTGACGCTATTGGGGATCGTCACGCTGGTCAGATCGGTACAAGAAGAGAACGCACTGCGCCCGATGCTGGTGACACTATTGGGGATACTCATGCTGGTCAAACGGGTGCACGAGGAGAACGTGTAATCCAAAATGCTGGTGACACTATTGGGGATAGTCACGCTGGTCAAACGGGTGCACGAGGAGAACGCGTATTCCCCAATGCTGGTGACACTATTGGGGATGCTCACGCTGGTCAGTCCGCTGCAGTAGGAGAATGCGCTGCTCCCGATGCTGGTGACACTATTGGGGATGTTTATGCTAGTCAATCCGGTGCAGTAATACAACGCAGCCTCCCCTAAGCTTATGACACCATTAGGGATAATTATGCTGGTCAATCCACTGCATTTAGCAAACGCACGATCCCTGATACTGGTGACACCGACCGGAATGGAATATATGCTGCCTGCTTTGGCCGCAGGATATTGAATCAAATGAGTGATGGTTTTATTAAACAGCACTCCGTCAATGCTGGCGTAAGCGGTATTGCCTGAATCAACCTCAATATGTGTTAATTCAGTACAGTAGGAGAAAGGCCTGTCTCCCATGCTGGCTACACTACTTGGGATACTTACGGTGGTCAACCCGGTGCAGCCGGAGAACACTCCCTCACCGATGTTGGTTACTCCATTAGAAATATTCACGCTGGTTAATCCGGTGCAGTATGAAAACGCACCATCCCCGATGCTTGTGACGCTAGTGGGGATGCGCACGCTGGTCAATCCGGTGCATCGGGCAAACGCCCCCTCACCGATGTTGGTTACACCATTAGAAATACTCATGCTGGTCAACCCGGTGCATTCAAAGAATGCATGTTCCCCCAAACTGGTGACACTATTCGGGATAATCAGACTGGTCAACCCAGTGCAGAAGTAGAACGCAAATGGCCCGATGCTGGTGACACTATTGGGGATAATTATGCTGCGCAACCCGGTGCAGGAGGAGAACGACCAATCCCCGATGCTGGTGACACTATTGGGGAGGCTCATGTTGGTCAATCCGGTGCAGTTTGAAAACGCAAAGATACCGACGCTGGTGACACTATTGGGGATGCTCAAGCTGGTCAAACCGGTGCAATAGTAGAACGCGCGTTTTCCGATGATGGTGACACCGACCGGAATTGTATAGGTACTGCCCGTTTTGGCCGCAGGATATTGAATCAAATGTGTGATGGTTTTATTAAAGAGCACCCCGTCAATACTGGCGTAAGCGGAATTGTCTGAATCAACCTCAATCTGTGTTAATTCAGCACAGTAGGAAAACGGTCCGTCTCCAATGCTGGCTACACTACTTGGGATACTTACGCTGGTCAACCCGGTGCAGCCGGAGAACGCTCCCTCACCGATGTTGGTTACTCCATTAGAAATATTCACGCTGGTTAATCCGGTGCAGTTTGAAAACGCATAGATCCCGATGCTAGTGACACTGTTGGGGATAATTATGCTGGTCAATCCGGTGCAGTCGGAGAACGCCCAATCCCCGATGCTGGTGACGGTATTGGGGATGCTCATGCTGGTCAATCCGGTCTTGTACATGAACGCAGAAGCCCCGATACTTGTTACCGGTTTGCCGTTTATCTCTGAAGGCAGGGTGATATCACCCCCTGCCCCAGTATATCCTGTAATCGAAATACTTGTTCCGTCGTCTGCGTATACATAGTCGCCAAAGGTGCCGACGAGGACGTCGGCGTTCCCAGCGAAGGTGTCGGCATGGAGTGCAGACAGGGTGGAAAGAAGGAACAGGAGGGTGAGAATCGGCCAGGTTCTGGCGAATGGGAAGGTGTTGGTGGAGTGGCTTTTCATGATAGTGCGCTTACGCTGATAGCATATTGGGGATTGGGATGGGAAGCGAATTTGTGGGGTTATGGTAAGGAGGGGGTGCGGTGGATGCGCATCTAGCAGAGCGGGCCGGAGGCCCGCTTACCCAGGGATGGACAAAATGGACGAGAATGGACGGAATGGACTGGATGGACACAACGCTTCTGCGCTACTGCCACCTAAAACATCGAAAGGCAGACAAGAATGTCTGCCCCACATGGTGCTGCCTTCTGCCTTTCCGACTTAGTGCCTATCCGACTTAGTGCCTTTGTACCTTTGTGCCTACAAGTTTCTGCCTACTACTGGCTGCTCCCTAATTCGCTGCGCCATTGCTTCGCGATTTCGTCGGGGCAGAAATCGGTTTCGGGCATGCTCTGGCTTTTGCCGAGGCGGTCGTTCTTTGCGCGGCCCATGGGATGGAAGGGCATGATGTCGATGCCGACGAGATTGCGGAGTTCTGCGGCGAGTTGCTTGATGCCCTGGCTGTGCTCGTTGCTATCGTTATAGCCGGGGATGAGGGGACAGCGCAGTCGGATACGGGCTCCGGCTTTATCGAGGGCGAGGATGTTGCTGCGTATTCTACTATTCTCAACTCCGGTAAATTGTTTGTGCCGTTCTGGGTCGGTCTCCTTCCAGTCGATAAGAAAGAGATCCACGAGGGGCACCAATGCGAGCAGGTGTTCAACGGGGGCGAAGGCGCTGGTTTCTACGCAGGTGTGAAGGTTAGCTGTTTTCGCGGATTCGAGCAGGCGCTGGGTAAACGCAAACTGGAATAGGGGTTCCCCGCCTGAGATCGTGAGCCCTCCGCCGGAGCTTTCGTAATAGCACCGGTCTTTCTCCACTACGGCCATGATGTCATCCACCTCCATGGGGCGACCTTTGATTTCAAGAGCTGCAACGGGGCAGGCTTCCACGCAGGCTCCACAGGTGGTGCAGTTTGTTCGGTCTATCTCATGGCCTGCCGGGCTGACCAGGTGGCACCCTTGTGTGCATACTTCGGCACAGTGACCGCAGAGGATGCAGCGTTCGTGCAGGAAATAGAGTTCGGGGCGCATGGAGACGGACTCCGGGTTGTGACACCACTGACAGCGCAGGGGACAGCCTTTGAGAAACACGGTGGTGCGTATGCCAGGCCCGTCGTTTAACGAGCAGCGCTCTATTGCGAATACCATGCCGGTGGCGTTTTTCATGCGTGCAGGGTGCGGCGCAAAATTTCCTGCTGAATCTCCTTGGAGAGGTCGATGAAGCGTGCGGACCAGCCGCCGAGGCGGACGAGCAGGTGGGGGTAGCGTTCGGGATGGATTACGGCGTCCTCCAGTTCGGCCTGGTTGACGACGGTTACCGTGGCCTGCATGCCGCCGCGTTTCCAGTAGGCGGTAAAGAGGGCTTCGAGTTTCACGCGGTTGGCGGAGAACAGATTTTTTGCGAGCTTTATATTAGTGGTGGCTCCACCGTTGGCGGGGTCGACCTTTGCCACGGAGTTCAGAAGGGCTGTGAGTCCATGCGTATCGGCACCGGCTGTGGGTGCGTTGCCAATGGCAAAGGGTTCGCCCGCAAGGCGGCCATCTGGTGAGGCGCCGCAGAATACGCCCATGTAGTAACCGCCGGGATTAACACTGCTGACGGTGAGGAAATCCAGGCCCACGCGAGTCCCGGCAGCGGCAGTTAGCGCTGATATTTCCTGCCACAACCGGACCAGCATGGCATCCACTTCCTCGTGGTCGTTGCCAAACTTTGGCATGGATAGCAGTCGGCGGCGAAGGTCTTCGTAACCGGAGAAGTTCTGCTTCAAAGCTTCGCGCAGCTCGGTCATGGTGATGCCGCCCTTGCCTTGCTTCGGGGTTGGGCTTGCGGCTTCGTTGAAAACCAGGTGCTTGATGGCAACCAGGGCATCGGCGGTATTGGAGAAGCCGTGCCCCATGATACATCCACCTTTGTGCCGGGCGCCACCGTCGAGTATGCCCCTGCCGCGCTGGAGACAATCGTCGAGGAAGAGGCTGCCGAGTAGGAATGAGCAATCACCGGGGGCGAGGGCAAGGTTCTTCGCATGCACACGGGATCCGTAGTCGGCTGCATGACCAAGCTGTTGGTGAAATGCCTGCCAAAGGTCGTCGAAACTGCCAAATGCGGTGTCGTTAGCCGGTCCCATTTCCCTGCCCTGTGAATCGGTGCCTCCGAAGAGCGCGGCCTCGAGCGACTTCGGCACGGACCAGCCCACGCTTAGCAGGCTGGGGGTGGCACCTCCTATTAGGTATTCGCCACAGCCAAGGGGGTAGTAACGCTCGGCAAGTTTCTCCGAAACATTCAAGGCGCGGGCCACGCCGGGGATGTTGATATCGTCGTTATAAAGCATCGGGAACGTGCAGCCCTCACCGAGCACGTCGTAGGCTTTGCTTAAGAGACGCGGGTTCTGCCCTGAGTAAAAGCGCAGAGTAAGTTGGGGGATGACCTGATGCAGGCGTCGGGTGGCCTCCATGGCTCCGAGGGCAAACCGGTCTGCGGCTGGCTCGTTGCGACGGCCACGGCCTCCGACCAGGACGCGACTCACCGCGGGATCGCTGTGTTTCAAGAACATTTTCCACAGACCGCAGATAAGCTCTATGGCCTCATCTTCGGTAAGCCGGCCGGAATCGATATCGGCTGCATAAAAATCTCCCAAGGCGCCATCGATACGCCAGCCCTCGATGTGCAGGCCGCAGGCGAGAACGCTGTACAACCACCAGAGTTGAATGGCTTCGTAGAGAGACTGGGGTGGTCTTGTCTCCAGGGCGCTGAGGCAGGTGGACATCCGGGTAAGGTTGGCGCGCTCGGTGGAATCGGTTGAGGGGTCGGCGGCCAATGTGCTGGCTTGCGCTGCATAGTGGCGGCAGCAGTCCACGAGAACCTCCATGGCGGTGTTTAGACCGATGAGGAAATCGGACTCTTCTTTTTCACCGGCCTGTTGAGCCAGATGGAGACGCTCGCGAATGGCTGCGAGGATGCCGGGAATGCCGAGTTGCAGAAGGCGGTCCAACTCCAGCGGCACCACGAAACCGCTGCCACCGCCAGCGATTTGGCTGTCATCGCGCAAGAAGCGGTGCATATCGGGGTCCCACGTCTGCGAAATTCGGGACCAGGTACACTCGGTACTCCAATAGGACTCGAGTGCTGCGATGGCTTCCTTATCGGCGGGGGTGCGGGGGAAGCGGGTTGCCGCTGCGAAATCAAAGCAATAGCCGCCCTGCTTGCCGGGGCCGCGCTTGGAGGGCATCATCGCCCACCAGATGCTACCTATATAAGTGATACGGTCGCGGATATGCCCGCCTGCGAAAAGATCGCCGTGCTCGATCGGGCTGAGCAAGGCGGGGAATTGGGTGCGCAAGCAGGCAGCTTCCCGAATCGCGGGAGCACTGCCCTTGTGTTGCTGGTAGGTTTCTGTGAAATGAATCGCCTGCCGTACCGAAGGGTGCAACTGCTCTTTACCTATAAGTGGATCGGTTGAGAGGGTGGGAGGGGTAGGGGCGGAAGGGGAACTCATAGTTTAGCCATACTGATTTGGTGGCACAAATTGTCCAGAATAATGGAGAATGGTGAAAGGAGAGGGAATGGGGAGAAGTTGGCAGTTTGCAGTGGGCTGTTGGCAGAAGATTTGGTGCAGATTGTTATGGGCATTCTTCCCATGCTTCCCCTTCTTCCCATTGCCTTTCGGCGAGTGGCGGTGGGGTCTCCGGGAGTGACGGCAACGGTTCCGCGAGTGGCGACAACGGTGGTACGAGTGGCGGCAACGATGGTACGAGTCGCGGCAACGATGGTACGAGTGGCGGCAACGGTGGTACGAGTGGCGGCAACGGTGGTACGAGTGACGGCAACGATGGTACGAGTGGCGGCAACGGTGGTACGAGTGACGGCAACGATGGTACGAGTGGCGGCAACGATGGTACGAGTGACGGCAACGATGGTACGAGTGGCGGCAACGATGGTACGAGTGACGGCAACGGTTCGGGGAGTGGTTATACCTTATATAATAGCAGCAAAGGGTACGGAAGCGTGCAATACGCCTGAATTGGGTGGCGGGCATGGGTTAAACTTGCCAAATCTTCTGTGGTCTGGATTCTGAGAGTGCTTATGAGCAAGGCTAAGAAACCTCTCCGCTATAATAGTCGTGAATTACAGGAGATACGACAGACCCGCATCCGCATTATAGTTGGTGTCGTGGTAAGCATTGCGGTATTAGGCTGTGCCTATGGTTTATCCACGCTCGGGCCAAGGGGCTACGCAGAACCGAGTCAAAAAGAATTTAAGGCGAACGAACCAGAGATTGTCCGTTTACGAGAAGAAATTCTGGCTACAAAGAAGACTTTAATGGATAAGGATAAGGTCAATCCGTTGGATAAAGCGGATATCGAGACCCTCGACGCTACCGTAGTCAAACAACGGGAGCTGATCGCGAAAACGCGCGAGTATGCATCGATAGCCGACACGTCTACGCTGGAGCAACTCCTTACATTGCATGATAAATACAGTGGCGAACCCCTCTGGGTGCAAAGTAACGAGGTAGAATCCCAAGCGATGCGCGCCATGGAAGCTGGGCAGAACGAGACCGCGGTGCAGGAATTAAGAAAGGCACTGGAACTGCAGAAGACAATTAACACGGAGCACACTAGAAGCCCGCGCAAAGACCCGTCGCGCCAAGCCCGACTACAGGCTCTATTAAGTGAATGCTTGGCGAAGCCAGTGTATGAGCAGAGCGTCGCCTATGAAACGAAGGCTAAGCAGTCTATAGAAGCGGGGGATGTGCCCACAGCCATGGCATCATTCCGCGAGGCTATAGCGCTGCAACAAGTACTCTTGCAAGAACACCGCAACACTCGCTATGCCGAGGTCACTCGTATGAAACGGCTGGAGTCGGAATTAGCAACAGCGCAGGCCCAGGTGTCTGCCATTCGACTAGATAAGCTCTTGCTTGATGCCGATGCAACCGAGAAGGCGGGGGATTATGCGACCTCTGGAAGAATCCTCGAAGAAGCGATCATCCTGCAGCGCAAGATTCAGCAGACCTATCCGACAAGTAAGTATGCCCAGTCACAGCTGCTGGATACGCTGGAGGTCCGCAGGCAGACCGTGATGAGTCGGGACCTGGTGCAGACAATACAATCTAAGTCTTTAGAGCTGGATAATGCGCTCAAGGAGCGTAAAGGAGTGCAAGCGCGTCTGCTGATTGAGGAACTTAATGGGCATCTATACGCTTTGCAGAAAAGCTTTAAGAAAGCGGCATGGAATAATGAGGCACTCCAGCTTAAGTTGCGGTTTCTAGACGCGGTCAAGTCTCGTATAAGTGAAGTGCAGGATGAGGTTTGGGACAATATTCTAGGGCTTCCCGGACAACCTGACAGGCATCTGGCGCTGACTGAAGTGCCCCAAGGCCTTTACCAAAAGCTGCTCGGACAGAATCCGAGCAAGAATTCCGGGACGGATAAGCCCGTGGACTCAGTAACTTGGGCCGAGGCGAACGAATTCTGTCTGCGGCTGTCATGGCTCATCGGGTACCCAGTGGAATTACCCACGGAAGCCGATTACCGAACCGCAGTCGGTCCGGAAGGCAGCATTAATCCGGAAGAACAAGCGTGGCACTCCCAAAATGCCAATGGGGAAGTTCAGCCTGTGCGCACTCGCAAGGCAAGCATCACTGGCTACTATGATTTACTTGGCAATGTGAGTGAATGGATGCAAGACACTGTAGCAGAGTCCGCAGACCAGGCACAGGTCTTCGGTGGCAGCATTCGCGACAATGAGATGCGACTGCGCTCGATCTTTATCGAACAGCGCCCGAAGATGGAACGCCAACGCTTGCGTGGCTTCAGATTTGTAGTTGTTCGTGTGGACAAAAAGAGTTGATATGGCACTTTGTACTAGACCATGGACACATTCAATGACGTCCAGTGTCTGATAGCTTGAAGCCCCACATGAATTATACCATCAACACGATACGTTTCTGCTTTTTCCTGCTCTGCATAGGTGCCAGCTTTCTGATTGGCTACACGATAACGGACTGGGATAAGTATCGTATGCTCGCGCTGTTCATAGGTGCGAGCATTGGTGGGTTGGTGATCTTGGTGGATATATTTCTCAAGGGATTCTCTCTGAGAGGGCTGTCTGCCGTGACATTCGGCATGTTTATCGGCTGGTTGAACGCCTATTTTATAAACAATAGCCCGCTCTTTGAAAATGGTGATCCACAGATACTCTTCATCGTGCGGCTGGCTGCATTCGTCATACTGATGTATCTGGGTGCGGTAGTTGCGCTTCGAGGAAAGGATGAATTCAACCTGGTCATACCCTATGTCAGATTCGTTCCCCATGGAGTGGATGTCCCGCTCGTAGTGGTCGATACAAGCGCACTGATTGATGGGCGAATTCTAGGGATTTGCGCCAGTAAGTTTATGGGCTACGCGCTCGTCATACCGCGTTTCGTGATCGATGAGCTACACCAGATCGCGGACTCATCGGAAGCACAGCGACAAGCACGAGGACGCAAAGGGCTCGAGGTGTTAAATGCACTGCGCAAATTGCCGCATTTAGACATTCGCATTCATGAAAGCGAGCTCGACAGGAAACATAAAGTTGAGGCCAAACTTGTCTTTCTAGCCCAATCACTTAAGGCGAAAATCTTAACCACCGATTACAACCTTGCCCAGATAGCGCAGTTTCACGCTGTGGAATGGTTGAACATAAACGCATTGTCCAAAGCTTTGCACCCCGAACTGATGCTTGGTGACACACTCGAACTCGAATTAGTCAAGCCAGGGAAAGAGTCCACACAAGCCGTTGGTTTTCTCAACGATGGCTCAATGGTTGTGGTTAACGATGGCAAACGCTATCTCGGGCAGAGTGTACAGGTAGAAGTGCTAAGCATTCTCCCTTCCGCAGGCGGTAAAATGGTCTTTGCACGCATGCTGAATGATTCCATTATAAAACATTCTGCGAATACTATGGCCGAGGGATTGAATAAATCGTAAAAAAATAGAGAAGATCGTTTTTGTACTTGGCCGCACACGACCATTTGCTAGGATGAATGACATCCAACAGTTCTGTTGGTCATTCAATCAAAAATCAAAACAAGTATATCATATGAATCGTAAAAATCGTAAAGGCTTCACCCTCGTAGAAATCATGATCGTAGTCGTCATCATCGGCTTGCTCGCAGCGATGGCAATTCCCGCCTTCCAGAAAGTACGCAAGACTTCACAGGCTAAAACCGTCACGAACAATCTTCGCCAGCTTGCAAATCCATCGCAGACTTACATGATGGAAGAAGGTGCCGTGCAAGTAGTACAATCTGACATCGTCGGCCCTGAGTCTACAAAGGCTCTGGTTCAATTGCCAAAGACTGTAGCTGGAGAACAGTATGCCAATGTTTTTCCAATCATGTTGGCAACCACCCAGATTTCTGTTAGCTTAAGCGATGGTACGGTAGTCCAATATAACTTCTAGAGATTATATTTAAATATAATTTAACGAAATTCTAGGGCCGTCTCCACAAATAGGAGACGGCCTTTTTTATATATACTAGCCTCATTTGTGGATAAGTACTACCGCTTGGCTTACAAGTAACCATAGTCATGGGGTAAGATGCGTCAAATTTTATTTATCATACGATTACATGAATAATATATTTAAAAACAGATATGCATTTATAATAATATTACTTATTGTAAGTGCGCTTTTGTATTTATATTATAATGTTATTGATTATGCTGCGGCTAATGCTGTAGCTATTAAATATTATTACTGGATAGCCTTGTTGTTATTTATTATCAATATTGTTGTGTTGACGATATTTATTAATAGTATAGGGTTTTCCAGGATCCGCGCAATGTTTGGTGTCTCGTCATTGATTGTTATAATAGCATCTTCTGTTTTTTTACAACTTCCCGAACCGCGAGCATACAAAATACTGCATGATGAATATATACTGACGGCTATGTCACTAAATTTTCATATTAATAGGGAACCGGGAATTCCTGTAACCGTTCACAAAATTAATGATACGCTTGTTATAAATAGATCATTCGTAGATAAAAGAGCTGTTATTTATCCATTTATACTCTCAATATTCCATGATGTTATAGGTTATCGCCCTGAAAATGCGTATATTTTAAATTATATATGTAGTTTAGTATTGTTAACTGCTGTTTATATATGGGGAGTCTTTGTTCGAGGTAGATACTTGGGGATATTAGCTGTTTTATTACTTACCTCGTCGCCATTACTTGCACAAATGGCAACTGGAGCAGGTTATGATCTTATGAATGGCACCTTATTTGTTATTTTTACCTTATTTCTACATTATTATATATCTCAAGGATCTGCACTGGCGTTGAATGCTTTAGTGTATTCAGGGCTTATGTTAACTTATTGCCGCTATGAGTCGGGTGTATATTTGTTGGTAATACCTATTGTTGTTATTTATAAATGTTTTACTGATAAATATGTAAATATACCTTGGCTTTCTGTTTTATCACCTTTATTTTTATTGTGTCCTCTTCTTTCAAATATTATATATACATCCAACGCGCAATTTGTTGAGGGGGGTGGTGATTTATTATCATTCAAATTTATTAATGCAAATATAGAGCACGCTATCTATTATTTATTTAATTATGAAGGTGATACTAGTAACTCTCTTCTTATAAGTGTGAGTGGTGTATTATCACTTGTTATATTTTTAGTCTGTATTAAGCGGTTTATTAAAAATCCCTGTTGTGTGGCTGAAAAGACACTGGTCATAATAATGATTCCGTGTTTTATAAATACTATGATATTTATGCTTCTGTTTTGGGGTTATTTTGATGATCCGATGGCTTCTCGTTTTTCATTTACACTGCAATTATATTTTATTCTGGTCACAATAGCGATGATTGGTAGTATTGGAAATATAAATATTATATACAGGTATATAATAGGTTTTGTGGTGTTGTACATATATTGTGTTATGCTACCGGTTTCTAATAGACATATATACACTAATCGTGCATTTAGTCATCGCGAGATCGTATGGTCAATAAACGAATTACGAGCCGTAGATAAAAGCAACTCGTTGGTGTTATCAAATGCTCCTGCGATATACTGTCATGGATATGCAGCTATTCAGATAGGGACTGCGAATTTATTGCCTGATCGCGTTAAGAGTACTATTAGTAGGGGGATTTATAAAAATATATACGTTTTTACTACTGAGCGGTTGGACTATAGTTCCGGCATAGGCTACTCAGTGGCTCCTGCTCCGCTATCAGAAAGATATACGCTTGAAATCATCAGTGAACTAAGATTGCGCGCAAACTACATATCGCGCTTCTATAAGGTAGTACAAATTGATTGCGAGGATATTGAGGATATTAAAACCAATTCAGGTGCTAAGTGGAAGTATTCTCCTCTGAGTCAGTTTCCCTATGAAAGTGAACTTGACTTGTTAAGCAAATATTTCAACGAGTTGCCTTAGGTTTCATAATGAAATTCAAGCTACCGTTAATTGGGATAAGTTTTCTAAGCTCTATGGATGTGGGTTGATTAAAGACTTCACCTTTAATACTTTCGAATATATAGCCTGAATTGACTAATAGGCTAATCAATTTATCCCATTGGCTTGGGTCTTTTTCGTCATGCACGTGGGGTGAGAGTTCAATTAGAATTGTAGGCTTAAAGTTTGAGAGTAGTTTCGTTGCTCCCTGAAGGACTTCGTATTCGTTTCCGTCGACGTCGATCTTGATGAAGTCGACGCGTTTCAAATTCTTCTTGTGGATGAATTCATCCAGGCTGATTACTGATGCGTGACCGACTGTTTTTAGTGCACCTCCATGGTGTTGATGCTTTTGTTCGGTGGCATGGAGTGGCCAACTGGAATAAATTTCGCTGGGGCTACTGCCAGAGGCTCCTGAATTTAGCAATGCGTGCCATGGTTCTACTACTTTTGACAGTTCCGGATTGAGCCGCAAGTTCTCTCGCATCTTGTCAAAAGCGAATTCTGTGGCTTCAAAGGCGAAAACCTGACCTCGAGGGCCAGTCAAGCGTGCGAAATGCAAGGTATGGGCGCCAACGTTTGCACCTATATCTAAAATTATATCTCCCGGTTTAATTAATCCGGTGTATGTTTTCAGATCCGCAGGTTCAAATGCGCCCAGCAAGAAAATCGAAAAGTCGATTCCTTCGTTTAAGTCCAGGCCCCAATGTATTCCTTTGCGTTTAAAGACTCCACGGTTCGGTCGTCCGCATGCTTTGCGCAGCCCACAGACGACCCGGTTCAAGCATTGGGCAATTTTCAGCTTCTGATTGGTATTTAAACGCAGCGCCATGGTCGATTTTTCTTGGTGTTTATAGAGCGGGAATAGCACCATCAGAGCGTGTACTTCGCAAGCATCAAAAGCTCGGTAACCTGCAACTTTGTTCTATCTGCATATTCCCGAAAGCATCTACTACTGATGACATACCACCAGAAATTCCTAATCCTCTACTTTTCTACATTCATCTAATCTAAACTAAAGAGTCTGCACGATATAGCTCTGCGCTTGACCCTGCTAATTTGGGTTTCCATGCTGACTGATTATGTCCGATTCAGTTAACACCCCGTCAAACTCCGCGACCGTTCCGGTTGTGGCTCCTCTTACCATGGATGGTCTTGTTTCGCTCTGTAAGCGGCGAGGCTTTATCTTTCAGTCCTCGGAAATATACGGTGGATGCAATGGGTTCTTCGATTTTGGTCCCCTCGGCGTAGAGCTTAAGAATAATATCAAACAGACCTGGTGGCGCGACTTCGTGCATCGCCGCGAAGACATGGTGGGGCTGGATGCGTCCATCATCATGCATCCGAAAGTCTGGCAAGCCAGTGGGCACGTCGAAGGCTTTTCCGACCCGATGGTAGATTGCAAGGAATCGAAGATGCGGTACCGTGCCGATCAGCTTCTATGGGCTCCCGTTCTCGTCGAGGGCGAAACGATTGGCTACGTATCTGTCTTGGAGGACGAGTCTGCACAAGCCGAGGCCGAGAAGAAAGCCGCGGAGATGAAGCGCAAGCTCGCGAAACAGGGCACACTCGGCCCCATCAACCTGAAGGATTACACCGAAGCCAAGCCCGAGGAGTACGTGCTCATACCGTCTCCTGCGACCGGCAAGCCTGGCTCACTCACGCCACCGCGCGACTTCAACCTCATGTTCCAGACGTATCTAGGCGCCCTGCGCGACGAGACCGCCGTCGCCTACCTCCGTCCAGAGACCGCCCAAGGAATCTTTGCCGATTTCAAGAGTATCGTGGATACATCCCGCGTGAAAGTCCCCTTCGGTATCGCCCAGATCGGCAAGGCTTTCCGCAACGAGATCACGCCACGCAACTTCATCTTCCGCTCCCGCGAGTTCGAGCAGATGGAGATCGAGTACTTTATCTCCCCGCATGAAGACTGGTCAAAGCTCCACCAGGACTGGATTGCCGCCTGCGTCGACTGGCTCGCCAGCATCGGAGTGCGCAAGGAAATGACCAGCCTCCACGAACACCCGAAGGAGAAGCTCGCATTCTACTCGCGCGGGACCACAGACATCATGTTTGCGTTCCCCTTTGGCGTGCAAGAGCTGTGGGGTATCGCCGCCCGCGGTGACTACGACCTCACTCAGCACAGCAAGCACTCGGGGAAACCTCTGGACTACTTCGACGAGGCCCGCAAGGAGCGCTACATTCCCCATGTTATCGAGCCCTCTCTCGGTGTCGATCGCTGCCTGCTCGCCGTTCTCTGCTCGGCCTATTATGAAGATATTGTCGAGGGCGAGAAGCGCACTGTGCTACGCTTCCACCCGAAGATCGCCCCGTATAAGGTCGGCGTCTTCCCTCTTCTCAAGAACAAACCCGAACTCGTCACCCGTGCCCGTGCGATTCTCGAGCGTCTCCGCCGCCGCTGGAATGTCTTCTACGACGAAGCCGGTGCCATCGGTCGCCGCTATCGTCGCCAGGACGAGATTGGTACGCCCTACTGCGTCACCGTGGACTTCCAAACCATCGAGCAAGACGGTACCGTCACGGTACGCGACCGCGACACCACCCAGCAAGTCCGCATGCACGAGAGCGAACTCGTGGCCTACTTCGAATCGAAGATAGAGGGCTAATTACCCACTCAACCGCTGAATAACAGCCTTTGCCGAGGGCACCTACTGCATACCAGTGGGTGCCCTTTCTGTTTATGAAAAGCTGTCAGAGAACAGCTATCAACAAATAGCCCTCTTTAGTTTACTCCATGTCCGGTTCAGTCTAATATAATTCGAAAACCTATAACTCAACCCCAGCAAGCCTAGATAAGCGCCCCGTACTCCGCCGCACTCAGTAATGCGGCAGTAGCACCTGCATCCACTGGGCGAATCCTCAGCATCCAGGCCTCGCCATAGGGATCGGCATTCACCTTCTCGGGGGAATTGGTGAGGTCAGTGTTGATCTCCACCACTTCCGCAGCGACGGGCATATACAGATCGCTTGCAGCCTTCACCGACTCCACCACGCCAAAGGTCTGGCGTTCGCCATAGGTGCTGCCCACCTTGGGTAATTCTAGGAACGTCACATCGCCCAGTGTGGACTGGGCGTAATCAGTGATGCCCACCAGGGCTGTGCCATCGGCGAGGGGTTTCAGCCACTCGTGGTCCTTGGTGTACTTCAGGTCGGCAGGGATGTTACTCATGATTCGTGCGGGAAGAAAGTTTGCGCATCGGATGCTGCAACATGGTGAAGAAACACACCGCTCCTTGGCAATGCAGAAGCACTTTACCGTGAAAAGTTTTGTGAACGACACTCCCAGAGACGTTGCGCGACTCTGTGAATCCTCGCAGCCCACTGCGAAAACCCTTGCCGCGACTCCTCGCGAGCTTGCCGCGACTCCTCGAACGCTTGCCACGACTCCTCGGGAACTTGCCGCGACTCCTCGAACCCTTGCCACGACTCCTCGGGAACTTTCCGCGACTCCTCGCGAGCTTGCCACGACTCCTCGCGAGCTTGCCGCGACTCCTCGCGAGCTTGCCACGACTCCTCGGGAACTTGCCACGACTCCTCGGGAACTTGCCGCGACTCCTCGCGAACTTGCCACGACTCCTCGGGAACTTGCCACGACTCCTCGCGAAGTTGCCACGACTCCTCGGGAGCTTTCCGCGGCTCCTCGCGAACTTGCCACGACTCCTCGCGAGCTAACCGCGACTTCAGGAAATGCAAAAGGACAAATAGGCCTAATGGGACGAATGCCCGAACACGGAACACCGAACACCGAGTACGGAACAGCCCCATCAACTGCAAACTGCCCACTGCCAACTGAGCGAAGCGACCGCTCCCGCCTTGTCCCCCGCTCAGTTTTCCTTTACAACTCACCCCATGACCAAAGCCGAGATCGCCGCCGTGCTGGACGAGATTGCCCTTCTCCTTGAACTCAAGGGGGAGAACCCCTTTAAAATCCGCGCCTACGTCAATGGTGCCCGCGCCTTGGAAAGCTTCGAAGGCGATCTCGCTTCCGCCATCGAGTCCGGCGATATCCGCAAAATCAGCGGCATTGGCGACGCGCTCGCGGAGAAAATCACCACGCTTCACCGCACCGGAGCGCTCCCTTTTTACGAAAAACTCCGCGCCGAGATTCCGCCCGGTCTTCTCCAAATGATGGATATCCCCGGCCTCGGCCCGAAGAAGATCAAAATTCTCCACGAAAAACTCGCCATCGACTCCATCGCGAAGCTACAGGCCGCCTGCCTTTCCGGGCAAGTCGCCGAACTCTCCGGCTTTGGCAAGAAAACCCAGGATAAGCTTCTCGACGGCATAAAGCACCGCGAAGCCTACTCCCAGCGCCACCTCTGGTGGGACGCCGCCCTCATCGCCGAGCCCATCCTCGCAGGCCTGCGCCAGCTCCCGGAAGTCTCCCGCGCCGAGCATGCCGGCAGCCTCCGCCGCGGGCTGGAGACCGTGGGCGATCTGGATTTCATCGTGGGCAGCACCGAGCCCGCCCCCATAATGGCTTGGTTCACCAGCATGCCAACCGTGACGGAGGTCACCGCACGCGGCGAGACGAAGTCCAGCGTGCGCCTCACCGGCGGGCTTCAGGCCGATCTTCGCGTAGTCCCCCCGGCGCAGTTTGCCAGTGCGCTCCACCACTTCACCGGCTCAAAGGCGCATAACGTAAAGCTTCGCCAGCGTGCCCTCACCCGGGGCTGGTCCCTCAGCGAGTGGGGCATCTCCCCGAAGGACGAGTCCTCCACCGCCCTCGCCCCCATGGTGCAGGACGAGGCCGCACTCTTCAAATTTCTGGACCTCCACTACATACCGCCCGAACTCCGCGAGGGTATCGACGAGATAGAGACCGCCGAAGCCGGGCCACTGCCACGCCTCGTCGAAGAGGCCGATATTCGCGGCGTGTTTCATAACCACACCACAGCCTCCGACGGCCGCAACACCCTCGAGGACATGGCCGCCGCCGCCGAAGCCCTCGGTTTCGAATACCTTGGCATAGCAGACCATTCCAAGTCCAGTTTCCAGGCCAACGGGCTCGACGAGGCCCGCCTCGAAGCCCAGGTCAAGCGCATCCGTGAACTCAATGACTCCGGCCGCTTCAAGCTCCGCATCCTCACTGGCACCGAGTGCGACATCCTCCCCAACGGCTCTCTCGACTTCTCCGACGCCGTCCTCCGCGAGCTGGATTACGTAGTCGTCAGCGTGCACAGCAGTTTTAACCAAAGCTCCGAGGAGATGACCGCCCGCCTCTGCTGCGCCCTTGAGCACCCCCTTACCACCATGCTCGGCCACATCACCGGACGCCTCCTCCTCAAGCGCGAATCCAATGCAGTCGACATCCCCAAAGTCATCGACACCGCCCTCGCTCACCACAAAATCATCGAGCTAAACTCCTCCCCCCAACGCCTGGAGCTGGACTGGCGCCACTGGAAAGCCGCCGCCGCCCGCGGTCTCCTCTGCGCCATCAATCCCGACGCCCACAGCACCGCCGGCCTCGCCTACTACCGCGCCGGAGTCCGCATCGCCCGCAAAGGCTGGCTCACCCCGGAAAACATCATCAACACCCGTCCACTCGAAGCCGTCCTGCGCCATTTCGCCGACATCAAGCGGTTTGCAGTTCGGTAGGCAGAAGTTTGCAGTTGGCAGTTTTCAGTTGGCAGTTGGCAGTTTCGGAGCTCCGTTTTTGTCCATCCAGTCCATCCCGTCCATCCAGTCAATCAGGTCAATAAGGTCCCCCAAGCGGGCAGCAGATTGCAGTTGAGTCAATGCCCAGTCGCTACTAGATCGAGACTGCCAACTGCCCACTGCAAACTGCAAACTTTCCTACTAACTACTAGCTACTTCCCACCGCCCCCGTCCCCCCCCATGCCCCGCATCACCGGTAAACTCCTTCGCACCTTTAAGCGAACCTCCAAACACAGACAGGGAGAGTCCCACCTGCTTAGCCGGCGGGAGCGGTTAATTCTGCTCTTCAGTACGGTGCAGTTTGCCATAGCCACCTGGTTCATCGCCGGGGTGCATCTGAGTACCCAGTGGGTCCTGCTGGCTGCTGCGACGGTGAATTTTCTCATGCTCTTTCTACCGGTCGAGTTCGGGGAAGCATTCCGCGTTGTCAGCGTCTCTGGGCGCGAGAACCTCCGCCGGCTGTTCCGGTTTCCCGTCTTCTGGTTCGGGCTGGTTTGGATACTCTATATAGTGGTTCAGGACTTGAACCACGCATGGACGTTCCAGCGCGATGTGGAAGGGTGGTGGATGGCGCGCGACCCCTTTTTGAGCTGGCTCCCCAGCGGAGTTCAGGCCCCGCTGGATGTCTCCAGCGCATGGCGGCTCCTCCTCCGCTCCGTGCCAGCCTGGCTCCTCCTTTGCACCCTCTGGGTGGGGCTGCGCCGTCGCTCTGCCGTCCGTGCGCTTTTGTGGATTGTAGCGGTGAACCTCTTTCTCTGGGCACTGGTCGCAGTGTTTCAGTACATCATGAAGCCCCAGTTCATGCTCTGGTTCTATAATACGGGTATAGGTGGTCTCTATTACTTAAATAAAACCACCGGGCAGATGATGCAGAACTGCAAGTACTTCGGCACCATGATTAACCCGAACCACGCCGCAGCCATGCTGAATCTCGGGGCCGTAGCTGCTTCCGCCCTCGGGTTCTACTATTTCGACCGCACCTTGAAAACGATGGCCCGCAGCGGTCCGCACCTCATCCTCTTTATCATGGGTGCAGTCATGCTTGGCTGTGTGTTTCTCGCGGTATCGCGCATGGCTATCATTATAGCGCTGGGCATCATACTCACCCTGGTAGTCCTCTTCCTTATCAAGCTCTGGCGCGAGCGAGCGGTCCTCACGGGTGGGCTTGTCCCCGGCATCCTTATCACCCTGATGGGCGTCGCCTGCCTTACGGTTGTAGTCATGGTGTACCGCCCTCACGAGGTGAAAGGCAAGATGGATGATACCCGGGAAATCATAAACAACCCGCAGCAAAACATCCGCTACGTGTTGAACAAAGCAGGCCTGCAGATGTTTGAGAAGCACTGGCTGACAGGCTGGGGAGCAGGAGGCTTTCGCTACTTTTACCCCATCTACATGAAGCGCGTCCCCGGGTTCCCAAAGTCATTCTATAAGTCCATCTACGATCCAATCACCGCCACGACAGATCACGTTGAGGTCCCCCTCTTCTTCCCCTTCCTGCATAACGACTACCTGGAATCCCTCATCGAGTACGGCGTCCTCGGCTGCCTCCCCATCCTCGCCTTCATCGGCTGGATAGTGTGGAAACTCTGGCAACGCCGCGTCCTGCTCGGCATCCCCATACTATGCCTGGTTCTCGGTATCGCCCTCGTCTGCACCCACGGGCTGACCGATTTTATTTTTACCATCCCCGCCGTGACAACCACCCTCGCATGCCTCATCGCCGCCACCGTCCTGCACCTTGAGACCGAGCACGAGCGCGTACTGCAGATGATCCTGGAACAGGCACGGCGAGGGTAGGGGGGCAGGAGTTGTCAGTTTGCAGTTGTCAGTGTCGCTTCGCTCAGTTGGCAGTGGGCAGTTTGCAGTTTGCAGTTCCATCGTCCATTCCGTCCATCAGGTCCATTTCGTCCATAAGGTCCCTCCACTGCCCACTGCCAACTGCAAAACTTCTGCCTTCCGCCTTCCCCCTTCTTTCGCACCGCCACCGCATTCTTTTTGTTCAAAAATAATTGAACTTTCCGGAATCTTCCTCCAGCATGCAGCTTCATCCGCATCATGCCCCGAATCACCGGCCAGCACAAACAGCCAGCACCGAGCGCACTCTCCCCTATTGAGGAAGAGGTGATTGGGCTGTTCGTGCACTATGCCCAGATACTCAGCCTGCCCAAGTCCCTGGGTGAAATCTACGGCCTGCTCTTCTGTTCGCCGGTGCCACTACCACTCGATGCCTTTGTAGCGCGGCTGCAGATCAGCAAAGGCAGCGCCAGTCAGGGACTGCGCATCCTCCGCACCCTGAACGCCATCACCCCCATCACCCTTGAGGGCGACCGCCGCGAGCACTTCATACCCGAGACCCGCCTGCGCAACATCGTCACCGGCATCCTCCGCGAGCGCATCCAGCCCCAGCTCGAAACCACCACCGCCCGCCTCGAGCGCCTCGACCAGCTCACTTCCCAGTCCGACCCGGACTCCGAGATCGCCATCCGCCTCAAGCGCCTCCAAGCCTGGAATGAAAAGATGCGCAATCTCCTCCCTTTCGTCACCAAAATGGTGGAACCTGAAGCCCTCGCCTAAGACCCACCCCGGAGCGCACTCATGCGCCTCCAAATCCAGTCCATTCTGTTCTCCGCAAGTCTCGGCATCAGCCGAACGACCAAGGGCGGCAGCTTGCAGCGACAGCAGCATGCTGCTGCGGTGCTCGGTTTCAAGTCCGTAGTCCACCTCGTCCATTAGGTCCATCTCGTCCATAAGGTCCACCATCCCTCCCATACATCCCATGCTTCCCCCACTGCCAACTTCTGCCTCCCGTCTCCTTCTCACCGGTGCCGCCGGCTTTATCGGCTCCCAGGTTTGTGAGCAGCTACTCGCTGCCGGGCAGCCCGTATACGGGATCGATAACCTCAACGACTACTACGACCCCCGGATCAAGCACCAGCGCATCGCACACCTCACCGCCACCTACCCGCACTTTCAGTTCTCACCGCTGGACATCGAAGACCGCGCGGCGATCAATACGCTATTTGCCACATACCACTTCACCGCCGTTCTCAACCTCGCCGCCCGGGCAGGCGTGCGCTACAGCTTGGAAAATCCCCACGTCTATCTCACCACCAACGGCATCGGCACCCTCAACCTCCTCGAGGCGATGCGCGCTCACGGAGTGAAAAAGTTTGTCCTTGCCTCCACCTCCTCGCTCTACGAAGGCCAGCCCATGCCATTCGTGGAGACGGCCCCGGTCAACGAACCCATCTCCCCCTACGCCGCCTCGAAGAAAGCAGCCGAAGCCCTCGCCTACACCTACCACCGCCAGTTCAGCCTGGATGTCTCCATCGTCCGCTACTTTACAGTTTACGGCCCCGCCAGCCGCCCCGACATGGCCGTCTTCCGCTTCATCGAGTGGATCATCCGCGGCCAGCCTGTGAAAATTCTGGGCGATGGCACCCAGAGCCGCGATTTCACCTATGTGGATGACATCGCCAGCGGCACCATCGCCGCGCTCAAGCCACTCGGCTACGAGATCATCAACCTTGGCGGCGGGCAGAACCCCATCTCCCTAAACCAGCTCATCTCCACCCTCGAAACCCTCATCGGCAAGAAAGCCAACTGCCACTATGGCACCGCCCACAGCGCCGACTTCAAGACCAACTGGGCCGACATCTCCAAAGCCGCCCGCCTCCTCAACTGGCACCCCAAAATCTCCCTCACCGAAGGCCTCACCCGAAGCGTCACCTGGCACCTTCAAAACCGGGAACTCCTAGAACGCTGTACATTCTAAAAGTCCATTCAGTCCATCCCTCTCGTCCATCCAGTCCATTTCGTCCATTAGGTCCAGTCCTTTAGAACCCTCCATTACCATGCCCGTCCCTCTCTTCGATCTCCGCCCCCAACACGCCTCCCTCGACACCGAACTCCGTGCCGCCTTCGACCGCGTCCTCCGCTCCGGCCACTACATCATGGGGCCTGAACTCACCGGTTTCGAGACAGAGTGTGCGGCCTATCTCGGGGTGAAGCACGCCCTCGGCATCAGCTCCGGTACGGATGCGCTCCTCCTCGCCATGATGGCGCTCGATATCGGCCCCGGCGATGAAGTGCTCTGCCCCAGCTTCTCCTTTTTTGCCACTGCCGGGTGTGTCGCCCGACTCGGAGCCACCCCGGTCTTTGTCGATAGCAACCTCGACGATTTTAACCTCTGCCTCGCCGACACTGCCCGCAAAATCACACCCCGCACCAAGGCCATCATCCCCGTCCACCTCTTTGGTCAGTCAGCCGATATGGACGGTGTCATGGCCATTGCAAATCAGCACAATCTCCGCGTCATCGAAGACGCCGCCCAAGCCTTCAGCACCCGATATAAAGGCAAGTCCGCAGGCGGCATCGGAGACTTTGGCGGCTACAGTTTCTTCCCCACCAAGAACCTTGGCGCCCTCGGCGATGCCGGACTCCTCGTCACCAATGACGACACCCTTGCCGAACGCGCCCGCATCCTCCGCGTCCACGGCATGGAGCCCAAGTACTACCACCAGTTCGTTGGTGCCAACTTCCGCCTCGACGCCCTCCAAGCCGCCCTCCTCCGCGTAAAGCTTCCCCACCTCGACACCTATACCGCTGCTAGGCAGAGGAACGCAGCGTACTACAGAGCGCAGTTACTGCCAACTTCTGCCATCATACTGCCAACTGCCAACTGCCAACTATCAACTTCCACCCACATCTGGAACCAATACACCCTCCGCATCACCGGCCCCGGCCAGCGGGATGCCCTCAAAGCCCACCTCGCAGCGCTCGGCATCGGCACGGAAATCTATTACCCCCTGCCACTCCACGCCCAGAAATGCTTCGCCCACCTCCCCACCGACCCCACCACCCTCCCCAACGCCACCCGGCTCTCCAACGAAGTCCTCAGTCTCCCCATCTACCCCGAACTCCCCGAAGCCCACCGCCAGCAAGTAGTCGAAGGCATAAATAGTTTTCAGGCACAATCATTAGCACAAAGGCAGAAGTAAGAAGGCAGCAGCCAGCGTCCATTCAGTCCATCAAGTCCACAAAGTCCATTCAGTCCCTCATTCTCCCATTCTCCCCATTATTCCCACTCCGCCCCCCATGTCCCCCACCCGCACCCACCCTACTGTCTACTGACTACTTCCCGCCCCCCATGCCCCTCTACACCCGCTACCCCATCCTCTCTCCCTGCCGCGACTCTATCGCGCAAGCCATCGAGACCCTCACCACAGCCTTTCAGCGCGGTAACAAGCTCCTCATCTGTGGCAACGGAGGCAGCGCCGCCGATGCGGACCACATCTCTGGCGAGCTGCTCAAAGGCTTTGCCAGCAAGCGCCCCCTCACCCCTGAATGGCGCGCCCGTCTCGGTGACGCCCTGGCCGACAAACTCCAGGGCGGACTCCCCGCCATTCCCCTGACACAATTTGCCGGTCTCCTCTCCGCCTATGGCAACGACGTCTCCTGGGAACACGGCTACGCCCAACTCGTCTTCGCCCTCGGCCAGCCGGGCGATGTCTTTCTCGGCATCAGCACCTCCGGCAACGCCAAAAACGTCGGCCACGCCGCCCGTGTCGCCAAAGCCAAAGGCCTCCACACCATCGCCCTCACCGGCGAAACTGGCGGCGCACTCCTCGCCCTCTGCGACAACACCATCCGCGTCCCCGCCACCGAAGTTTACAAAATACAGGAACTCCACCTCCCCATCTATCACACCCTCTGCCTCGAAGTGGAACAGAGGCTTTTTGGCTAAGCCAAAAAAGTTGTCAGTTGCGCTTCGCTAAGTTTGCAGTTTGCAGCAGGTACCGTCCATCTCGTCCATCCAGTCCATTCCGTCCATAAAGTCCATCTGCCCACCGCCCTCACCCCCACCGAAAACTGAACACCAACCCCCCAACACCGAACACACCAAAAGAACCAAGTCCCTTGGTTCTTTTGGACCGCGACGGTACCCTCATCGTCGATAAAGATTACCTCGCCGACCCCGCCGGTGTAGAACTCCTGCCCGGCGCCATTGCCGGACTCAAACACTGGAAGGCCGCAGGCTATCGCATCGCCCTGGTCACCAACCAAAGCGGCATTGCCCGTGGCTACTTCACCCACGACACCCTCGCTCGTATCCACCAACGCCTGATAGACCTCCTCGCCTCCGAAGGCGTAGCGCTCGATGGCATCTACTACTGCCCCCACGGCCCCCAAGACCACTGCGACTGTCGCAAACCCCTCCCCGGCCTAGCACTCCAAGCCGCCACCGAACTTAACGGCGACCTCACCCGCTCCATCGTCATCGGCGACAAACCCGCCGACATCTCCCTCGCCCGCGCCATCGGCGCCAAAGCCATCCTCGTCCTCACCGGGTACGGTCTCCTGTACGACTTCGTTAAAGAGCCTCAGCCGGACTACATCGCAGACTCATTGGAGGTTGCAGCGGAGTGGGTTAGTATGCATATTCTTCGTGGCTAGTGTAGATATATAAGTAATGTTTAATATACATAACAGTATTGATGGTTGTCGAAAAGTAAGAAATAATCGCTTAAATCTGGCTATTGTAAGTTCTTTGGTTTCAAAAGTTACAACGGTGTTATTGCAATTAGTGTCGGTTCCTATGGCAATTCGTGCTCTTGGCATGGATCTATATAGTTCATATTCTTTAGGTATAGCAATAACTTCAGTGTTGTGTTTTATTGATTTTGGGGTTGGAAATGGAGTGACTAGGTTGATTGCTAAAGATAGTGATAAAAATAATCAGAAAAAAATAATATCAGCCGCCTTGGCTTTGAATATTATATTGAGTATAATAATGCTGGCATTAGTTATGTTATTGATTATGGTTGATTTTGTGAAGTATTGGTCCCCTGTATGTAGTGAGGCGTTTAGTGCTATTAATAATGTCGTTCTGGCTAGCAGTTGTATTATAATTATAAATACAATATTTAATACATGGATTCGGGCTCAAGCAGGTATGCAAGAGGTTCATGTTTCTAATATATATAATGCTTGCGGAAATATTATGTCTTCGTTATTTGTTTTAGCCGCGGTGTATTTTGATTGTATGTCGGTTACTTTGTTGACAATCGGGGTGTTTGGTTTGCCATGCATAGCAGTTGTAGCTAATGCATGCTATTTATTGGCAACTAGAGATACATTTAGACCTACATTATATGCTGATCATAGAAAATACATCTATATGCTCCTATCTGATGGAGTCGCGTTTTCTTTGACTGGAACATTTGTTGTGTTTATACAAAGAGAACTTGTAAAAACTGTTGTTGCAAAGATAGCAGGACTTAATGCTGCAGGCATGTTGTCAGCGTTAATTCAATTTGCCACTTACGCAAATGGCATAATTACAATGATTACAGTACCAATTATGCCTGGTATCACGGATGCATATCAAATTGGTGATAAAGTTTGGGTTAAGAACATTGTTAAACGTATTTCTCTATATTATATTGCAGCATTCATGCTTGGATTATGCATTGTGATAATAGCTGGCCCATTTATACTTAAAGTACTAATGGGCGCTGAATTTGTATATAGTAGATATTATATATTAATATTTAGTGTCGGATTTGGATTAATAGTATGGGGACAATTGAATGCGGTATTTGTTTCTGCGATTGGAAAAGTATGGTTTGTAGCCAAAGTGCTAACGGCTGAGTCGTTAATCGGTCTTTTGTTCGGTGCATATCTTGTTAGCAAAATTGGCTATATAGGAATTTGCGTTGCTTGGATTTTAGCATCACTCATGTTATCATCGTGGTTATTACCAAAGATTTTAAATAAAAACACTCGTATATAATGAAAAATATAGTTTTAATACTATTTGGTGTTCTAGTCTGTGCAATAGGAATTTTAGGAGAATCGCTACAGAGTAATGCGTTAAGGTATTATATTCCTGGCCTTTTGCATGCTACGGTAGCAATGTATGCTACTTGGAGTTTCTTCGTTAATAAAAAGGACTACTCTATGTTTCTGATTTGGGTAGGCTGGTTTGTTTGGTATTATTTTCAATTACTGCTACCAACTTCTGGCATGCTGATTATAGAAATGATGGATGGATATGGGACATCTGGTAGAATCTGGGGTATCGTGTCAGGTGGAATTACTCCTGTTTTATTATATATTGGAACCAATGCATGGCAAAGTACTCCTCAAATGAAAAGCTTCAAAGTATGGTTAACGGTTCCTTTGGGAGAAAATTCTATAAGAAGGGGATACTTGACTATATTAATATGGTCTATGTTTCTTATTATACCTGTAGGTCTTGTATATTTGGTAACGGCTGATTTAATTATGGGTTCTATTCATATAATGAAGGAGATGCGAAATACTGAAATAGGCACTGGGTTCGAGGCGTTTGGTGGTGCTATGGGTAGTTTCATTGCTCTTGTTAGTATGGCTCCTGCGGTTTTGATAATAATATTATTTTTAGTATTCAGTATTAGAAATATTTGGATACGTATAATCGCTTGCGTAATAGTATTGCCAGTGCCATTAATATGGTGTTTAGGTTTGTTGCTGTCAGGTACAAGGACATATATTGTTGCATTTGGTGGAGTAATTATTATTTGGTTGTGCGTTAAGATTAAATTTAATTTATTAAAACTGTCTATAATAGGACTAATATTTGTATCAATATTAATAATAGCTCAAACAACATATTTATATAGGAATACGGGTCTTTCAAATTTTGATTTTGATGAGACAATTGATAAAATAATGGATATACAAGGTTTAGAAACATTGGCTGATCAATCTCGTTGTTTTTATTATATAATGGAAGAACCGGAAGGGCAGTGGTTTGATGTAGATCCTGTATCCGGCTTTTTTATCGGCTTAGTACATAGACCGCTTGAGTACTCTTACTATTTAATACCGAGATCAATTTGGCACGGTAAGCCACTAGATCCTACTTTTACTGATTATACAAGATTTAGCTTAATATTAGCTGGGTATTCAGACCTGCCATTTGTTTTGACCGAAGACGGTAAAGATACTGGATATGGTACGAGTAATACTACTGGATTTTTAGGTCGTGATGTTATTCGTTACGGACCATTAGGAGCGATTTCTATTATAATATGGTACTCATTGTTTTTAGCGTTTGGTGATTTGTTCTTTGAATTGTCTCGTCGGAATCCATATTCTAGTTGGATTGCCGCTGCTATTGCTGGAACTTGTTTTGCTATGTGGCGTGGACCTGAACCAACTTGGGCTCTATTGCTAATGCCGTGCGCACTAATAATATTCTTGGGTTATGTTGCAGCGGTAAAACATGCCCGTTCCATTATGCGATAATATAGACAATAAATATTTATGAGAAAATATTTAATAGCTCATAACTTAATAGCGTTAAGAGAATTTAAACACATTACATCGAATGTAATGGTCAATGAACCAAGACATTCACATCATGGGTTGAGTTTTGTTGCTAACATTTTAAAAGAAGGAGAATCTGCAATATATTACAACTGCAGAGTTAGCAAAAAGAACGGAAAAATAAGTATATGTGGCTCAACATATATAAAATGGTGCTTAAACATATACCAAACGACACATATTATAGCGTATCAAATGCCAGGGTGTTTAATTATTATGCTGTCTGCCCTGTTGTCTGGAGATATAAAAAAAATATTGATATTATTTTCGGGGCCACCGCCAACCGGTTCGGCTTATAAACAATATATCAAAAGAAAAATATATAATAATGCTTTGTTGTATGCTGAGGAAATATTTGCATTTAGCAGTACAGTCAAGATTGTTAATAATAATAAAGCCCGCTGTAATTACACAGCTGTTACCGCTGATGTAAAATACTATCGAGATTTGCATGATCGTAATAAGGACCAAATCGTGAGAGCGTCTGAAAAATATATTATTGTTGTAGGTGATGATACAAGGGATGATCAATTTATTTATGATTCGTTGATAGAAATAAAAGTACCTATAATTAGAATAACACGAGACCAGTCATTGATTAATAAAATAGAAAAGTACATGAATGTAATTCGTGGTGATATTATATTAAGTCGTATAAGTTTTGTGGATTTATATAGATACTATGCTACTGCGAAAGCAGCTATTTATGTATCTCGATTTGATGCATGGCAACCTGCAGGTGCTACGTCTATCGCGGAATGTTTGGCGTGTGGAGGCATTGCGATCGCAGAAGGCAATGGGGTCATTGAAAATGACTATAAATATAATACAAAGAGAAGTGAAATCAATACAGAAATACCTGTTATATTTTTCGATAAAAGAAATAAAAAAGATTTAGAAAGAGCAGTTATTGAATGTATTCAGTATAGTAAAGAAGAAATAGTAAATCGGAGGAACAAATCCATAGAGTTTGCTAACAAATATCTCGATGTTGATGCTACGTATGATCTGTTTAGAGATATTATATAAAGTGCATGTCAAAATATAATAAAGTGATTATTTATTGGGATTACTATCAGGCGTATCATTGTGCCAGGGTAGCTGCTGTAATGAAGTCAGATATAGTAAGTAGTAGTAATATCAGTGCTGTCTCATTATACTTTAATGGAGCTGATCATCACTTGTCAGAAATAGATGAACTAATTCGACGTGACGTAATATTTATCGGAGAGACAAATGCCGGTGCGCTTAATAAGTGTTTTCACATAATTCGTTTTCTAAAATTATTAAATGTAATTAAACCTAATGTTATATTCACACCAGGTTACAGTGGTGTTTACGCCTGGATATCATTGTGCTGGGCAAAAATATACAATTCCACTACATGTATAATGTTTGAAACGCAATATAATGACTTTAAAAGACAATACTATAAAGAAATTATTAAAAAGATACTTATTGGCATGTACGATCTAGGTTTTGCTGGAGGTGCTACTCATCTCGAGTATCTGAATAAATTAGGAATGCGTATTGATAGAATTGTAACTGGATATGATTCTGTAAATAACGAATATTATAGCAATATAAAACATGACACAGTATCGTCATTAGAATCATGGAGAAAGAGATTGAATATAGAAAAATCCTTCTTTTTGTCGATAGGTAGGATGATTCCTAAAAAAGGGTTTAACAATTTGTTGAAAGCATACAAAATATATTTAAGCATCTGTGAACGTAACTGCATATGTCCATACGACCTGATAATTATAGGTGATGGTCCTGAGCGAAATAACATCGCTAAAGAGATCGCCTCAGCTAGTATTTCAAACTATGTAATAATGCCAGGTTACTTAACGTCTGATATAACTAGTCGATATTTATCGATGGCTTCGGTTTTTATAATGCCTAGTATATATGCAGAACAATGGGGATTGGTAATTAATGAAGCAATGGCTGCTGGAGTACCTGTAATCGCAAGCAATATATGTGGAGCGACACATGATCTGATTGAGGATGGAATTACTGGCTTTACATACGAGCCTATGGATGTAAATACATTAGCAAATATCATGTATAAACTTTCCATAGATGAAGAACTGCGGATAAGAATAGCAAAGGCAGGTAGAGAAAGAGTTGATAAATATTCTGTTGAAAACTTCGCAATACAATTCAGCAAAATAATAACAATGGCGAACGATATAAACAGTTAATAAAATACATGCACGCTGCTGTAAATACTGTATGCTTTGTTTATGCCACAGGTCAGGGTTTCTCTGGACAACGAGAAGCATCGTTGCAAATAATTAACAATATTAATAAGACTAAATGGTCGAGTGTATGCATAAGAATACCTGCCTTAGAACGCAAATGTGCATTGCCTTTCGCACTAATAGCATATGTGTTGAAGTTAGGTCTGTGCTGGGTACAGTGCTTATTCTATATATGGTATAAAATAGATATAATCCATTTAAATCTGGGACAGACAAAATGGTCTTTGCATCGAGACACAATATCGTTACGACTATTAAAATATGGTAGAGGAAATAGACAACTAATCGTTTCCTTACACGGAAGTAATTTTATGGAATGGTGTGCAGAGTCAAAGTTAAGTGAACACTTTATGAAAATATTATCCAAAGCAAAGTTGATTACTGTATTAGGTAATCGGCAATTGAGGAAGTTGATTTCTATTGGAATACAACCAAATAATATTTGCATTGTTCCGAATACGTGTACGGTATCGGGTATATCAACGGGTGAGGTAATATCAAAGCATAACAACAGCAATCCCATCCATATCTTACATCTTAGTAGCTTGATTGATACAAAGGGCTTTCCCTCATATCTTGAAGCATTACTGTTGCTGTCCAAAGATTCTGGACCAAGAATTGAAGCTACTCTCTGTGGACCACTTACGCTCAGTCCATTTGCAAGTCGGTTTAGTAGCAATCAGATGGCAGAACAATGGATCATAGACACGCTTGCCGCGATTAACAGAAGCTCAAGGGTGAAGGCCGTCTGGATTCCAGGTGCTACTGGGACTGATAAATGGGAACTCTACAAGAGAACACACATATTTGTCTTGCCTACCTCATATAAAGTTGAGGCACAACCTATTGTTTTACTAGAAGCAATGGCCCATGGGTGCGCTTTAGTTACTACGAGAGTGGGCGAAATTGATGCTATTGTGTCCAGTATGGAAGCGATTTTTCTAGATTCTACTGATGCGACTACAGTGGCCTCTGCAATAGATAAGTTAACAATCGATGAAGTATTGCGTAAAGAATTGGCAATGGCTGGATTTTCGAGGTTCAAAAAGGAATTTACTTTGAATTCCTATGTCAATCGATGGGAGTTGTTACTGAAAGAGTGTGCTTGCTAATCCTTAGTTATAGATCAGGCACACGATGAGTTTTATGTCGATAAGGCTGGCTACCCTCTAAAGAGGATAAATAGGCTTGGGATTTCACATCACCAAATTAATGAGACAGCTTCAGTCTGTGAGTATCCGTCTGGCCTATTTCATTACACTAGGGTATCTGGGTATTCATGCGGAAGAGCCTACACTGTCGTCTGTCCTTTGGGATGGCTTTGCCGGACAGCAACCTACTCCATGGCAGATCCAGAATAGGGTTATCGACCGTATTTCGTTTTCCCACAATATGCAGGCGGTCTTTCTGCCAGATGATTTCAAGGTACACCCTGAATGGTTGCCTTGGGTTAACGGAGCCCCTCAGGCACCGGAAACCGTGAATAGCTATCTGTGGCAACCGGATCTCACCAACCTGACACTGGTTCCGCATACCGTGAACCGGGTGCTGCATTTCTTCGAAGCCAACCCGGATAAGCTGAGCTTTTCCCTCGGGATGAATGATACCACCAATTTTGGCGATCCTGCTTCCAATTCTCCATTAACTACTCCGCGTCGCTGGTTTCGCGGACGTCCGGATTACTCCGACCTCGTCTTTACCTATACTAATGCTGTCGCGGAGCAGGTGGCAGTGAAGTATCCGGATAAGTATATCGGAGCCCTTGCCTATTACTGGCATGAGAATGTGCCGACTTTTCCGGTGCATCCCAATGTGGTCCCTTACCTCTGTGCTGACCGTACCCAATACTACGATGTAGCGTTTAAGGTAGAGGATTTGGAGCTAATTCGCAAATGGGGGCGGGCGGGTCCGAAGTTTATTGGCCTCTATGACTATTGGTATGGGCACCCTTTCATTGTACCCCGCATCACTTTCCAGGCGCAGAGCGATGCCATCGCTGTGGCACGCGAATCCGGTGTGCGTGCTTGGTTTGTAGAGATGAACCCCATTCAGGGTTTTGATGCAGGCAAACTTTGGCTGACTGCTCAGTTAATGAATCGACCGGAGGCGGATGCCCACGCCTTGCTCGCGGAGTTTTACCAAAACTATTATGGCAGTACGGCAGTACCCATGCAGGAATTTTTCGAATCTTGCGAAACTATCTGGATGAGCCAACCTGGCAAAGCCCGATGGTTGAAGTACTATAAAGACATCCAGCAAGTGCGTCTTTTCCCTCTTGCGACTTGCAACCGCTTATCTGCACTCCTGGACATCGCCTATCAGCAGGCGGATAGCACGATTATCGGCGAACGAATCGAACAAACACGCTCCGCCTTCGCCGCCACCACAGCCGTCAGCCACTATTGGCACGCAGTAACTGAGGCTGAGAGGGTAGCAGAATCAGTTGGCAGTGTGCAGTTGGCAGTTGGCAGTCTGAACCAGAATTTTGCCAGTTCCCCGCATTCAACTGCCAACTGCAAACTGCAAACGGTGAACTTCACGCTTTTCTCCCTCCTCAAGCTCCGTTCCGCAGCGAAACTGGCGCTCAAGAATGCCGTAGACAAAGGGAATGTGCCCATGGCTTCGATGGAATTCCTGTTCAGCGATGACCTTTTACCGAGGCTTGCGAAGAAGTTGCGGATTGGTGCTGGTGATATCTCAGCAGAACAATTACAGCAAAACCCAGAGTTGGCTACGGCTCTGCGGTTGGATCGGCTTACTCCGCTGCGTAAGCGTTTGAGAGGTGGTGATTTTGAGTTGGGACAATTTGTCCAGCGGGGCTCAAAGTCTCTTGAGGAACCCACGGGCTGGAAGCTTTTCGCTCGTGAAGCAGAGTACCTTGCCGTAACCCTCCGCCCTGAATCAGCCCATAGCGGTAACGTCGGAATGCGTGTCGAGGGGGCCGATGCGCTTGCGCTTGGTCAATGGGTGAGAACAGCTCCGGATGAATCGCTACAGTTCTCCGGTTGGCTACGTGGTGCCATTGACCCCTCCTCGCGAGTCCGAATCTGTCTGGAATTCTCTGATGCTGAAGGGCGCACGCTTTTCACAACGAAATGTGACCGCTTCACTGGCAACTATTCTTCCACGCAGTGGGTGGAACTGGTTGTTTATGGCAAAGCGCCTGTAGGTGCAGTCTGGGTGCGCTGCAATATCTTTATAAACAGCCTCTACCCAGGCCAGTGGGTGGAGGTTGATGATTTCTCCCTTATGCAGTTGGTGGCAGCATAAGTACTTTTCAACTAAGACAATAAATACAAGTACTCATTTGAAGAAAATTCTATTCAGTTCGTATAACTATGCATTAGAACTAATTGCTTATAGACATCAGAAAAGTAAATTAGAACTACAAAACTCGACAATATATCTCAAGCGTGGCGGTGCCTTGGACGCTTGTAGATTTTTGGCGTCTGTATTTATTATAATGTATCATTTCGAAGCAAATGCACCCGTATCGTTAAAGCTGATGTTCGATATAGCTGGACGAGGACATCTAGCGACAAACTTTTTTATTGCCTTATCCGGCTTTATAATAGGCTCGATTTATGGGGAAAAAATCATCAATGGTTCTATTTCGCCAATTCAGTTCTTCTGTAAACGGTTCATCCGCATCTATCCCGCTCATCTAATTGCGCTCATAATTCTTGTGATTATAGTAATCGGGGCTCACTCTATAGGTTACCAATTTTCGGGAGCAAATAATTTTAAATGGAGTGAGCTGCCTCAACACTTGTTTTTATTACATGCATTCGGATTGAGTGACTTTGGTTGGAATTATCCAACATGGACACTGTCCACTTTGCTAGTCTGCTATATGCTTTTCCCCTGGCTATGGAAATGTGTCAACGTTCTTGCGGCACCACTTGTGATAACAATGTTCGCAATAATATGGGTGTGGAGTGGTGATTTGCTCTCTTATGAATTATTAAATACTTCCCTGTTTAAATTACCTCCTGCTTATGCCATATTCCGAACGATTTCTGTTTTTGTATTTGGGCTACTATTGGCTAAATTTGTGATTTCAATCCAGAATAAGCATAAAGTAAGACGCATGTTCTTACACATTAGTGGTCTTGTTGTTTTAACGTTTGTCATAATATATTCAACGGGTGCTCTCACCATGTTATCGATTGGAACTGCTATAGTACTGTTTTCATTTACCCAAAGTCAGCGTGGGTCTAGGTTAGTGGAATTCTTGGCACGAATTTCCTTCGCCATGTTTCTTACTCATGTTTCTGTCGGAGCGGTGTGGTTTAAATCGCTCAGTTTATTTTATCGTGATTATAAACTAGCTCTTGAAATCCAGTGGCTATTATGGTGCCTTGGTATTGTAATGGCAATTATAGTGGCTGCATTGTTCCATTTGTATTTAGAGATTCCAATTAATAAATACATCGCCCGCCGTATAAATTTAGTGAAATGCTAGTTCAAGTGCTATAGACTGAAAACATTAATAATTTGGCACCATGATATTTCCATTGAAGAAAACCATCCTAATCCTCGGTTCATTTGTTGTGCTGCTTGCATTCGGCATTCAAGGCTACGCGTATTTCAAACCGCAGGCGCAATCCACGCTGAAGATAAAGCTGGCGGATGCGATTCCGGCGAAGCTGAAGGGGTGGTCGGTGACTGAGGTTCCCTTGGGAAATACGGAATCACTGGATACACGATCAAGGGCTATTCTGAACTTCGACGACTATGTCTTCCGCTCCTACCGTAGAGGCGGACGCGAATTCAGTGTGTATGTTGCGTACTGGGGGCCGGGGAAGATGCCGGTGCGCTTGGTTAATGCCCACACTCCAGATCGCTGCTGGACACAGGTCGGGTTTAAGTGTCTGGATATGAAGTTCAACCAGCCGACCGAGTATGTTGGTGGTCCGCTCCAGCCCATGGAGTGGCGGGTATTTGAGATCAACGGCAGCCGCCTCTATGTTCACTTCTGGCATATAGTGGGCGGGGAACGCCACATGTACCGCGATGGGTTCAATGACCTGCCGCCGGTCACCGTCATATTCGACGACCTGTACAAGTTCGGATTAAACCTGAAACGGGAACAGTTCTTTGTTCGGATTACGAGCGACCGTCCCCTCGACGAGTTTAAGGATGAACCTGCCTACCAGGAAATCCTGGGGGACCTTGCCAAGCTGTGTCTGAAACCGGTGGGAAAGTAGTCAGTAGCCAGTAGTCAGTAGTTAGTAGAGAGTAGTTCCTGAGTCTGCCTTTATCTGACCACTGGCCACCGAACATCGAACACAACGCGAAGCACACACTACCAACAACCAACTTTTTCCACCCTACTGTCTACTGACTACTTCTATCCCATGCCTACCCGCGACACCATCCTGGCCCTAGTTTTGGAAACAATCGGTGATCTCAACAAGGAGCTGCACCTTGAGGGCTTGTCGGCACCTGATGAGGAAACGCGGCTCTTTGGTGCCAAGAGTGGCCTGGACAGCATGGCGCTGGTCACCCTTATTGCGGACTTGGAGTTCAAGCTCAGCGATCGCTTGGGGCACGATCTGGTTCTGGCTGATGAACGCGCGATGAGTCAGACCCGGTCTCCTTTCCGCCGGGTGGGAACTTTGGTAGATTACATTATGGAGCTTCTCAATGAAGGATAATCCACAGGACAAAGTGGTGTTGGTCACGGGCACGAGTCGCGGTCTTGGCCGGGCTATCGTCGGGCATTACCTTGAGTTGGGGCACGTAGTTGTGGGGTGCAGTCGCAAACCCTCGGACTTGGTGCACGCACGCTACCGCCATTACGAGCTGGACGTTACTGACGAGTCCGCTGTTGTTTCCATGATCCGTGACTTGGTTAAAACGCACGGTCGACTGGATGTGCTGGTTAACAACGCTGGCATAGCATCCATGAACGCCTTCGCATTGACGCCCACTGCTTCCGTACGCCGCATCCTTGAAACCAATGTCATCGCTCCCTTCGTTATGATGCGCGAAGCCGCCAAGATCATGATGCGTGCACGACGTGGGAGAATGGTTAACTTTACCTCCGTGGCGGTCCCCTTGAATCTCGAAGGCGAGGCAATCTACGCGGCCAGCAAGGCAGCACTGGAGTCGCTCACTCGCACAGCGGCGCGAGAGTTTGGGCAGCATGGGATAACCGTCAACGCGATTGGCCCGACCCCCATCAAGACCGATCTCATCCGTGGCGTGCCCGAAGCAAAACTCGATGCCCTCATCCAACGCCAGGCCATCCCCCGCTACGGCGAAATCGACGACGTCTTGAACG
>JANRLC010000073.1:0-25962 GCA_033762955.1 Verrucomicrobiota bacterium
ATTAAGGGAGTGTAGAGATGATGTGGACTCGAAAAGACACTAACCCTATGGGTGAGTTGGATTTGTCCCAGAGGGACACAATGTCGGTAGAAAAAGGCATCAAAACGCACCCCGTCCCAGAGGGATGGAACGTAGAAAGCCACGTAACAATCATAACGCCGAGCACTACCGAACCTATATCCATCGCGACCGGGTTGCGTCCCGATGGGACGCAGGGCATTTTATTGTTGTGTTTTCTACCGACATTTTGCCCCTCTGGGGCAACAGGATGCCTACGGCATCCTCGAAAAAGCATGGATTGGTCACCCGTCATTTTCCTTTTTAGGGTTAACGAACACTTAAGGCATACGCACGATGCGCGATGCAATAGGGTTTCATTCATTTTTGTACCTTTTTGCGACTTTTTGCGGCTAATCCATTTAATAGCTCCAGAACTCCAGAAACTGAGATGCTCTCAGCTTCCCCAGCTTCTACCAATTCCATCACTTTAACTTGTCAATTTGGGGAGTATCGCGTACTGCTCATCCTTTAGTTAACCTCTTGGGCGACTACACTCGCCACGATGTGCATGAACGATAATCCACAGTATGATCTTGTAGTAATTGGGGGTGGCCCCGCTGGTTACGCCGGAGCGATTCGCGCCGGGCAACTCGGCAAAAAGGTCGCTTGCATCGAACAGGAACGCGCCGGAGGCACCTGCCTTAACTGGGGCTGCATCCCATCGAAGGCATTGCTCAAAGCAGCCGAGACACTCGAAGCTATTCGCGGGGCGGACACATTCGGTATCAAAGTAGGCGAGGTCAGTGTGGATTTCGAGAAGGTCATTGCCCGCTCACGTAAAGTGGCGGATACCATGGGTAAGGGCATCGAGTTCCTTTTCAAGAAGAACAAGGTGGATTACTTCCTCGGACGCGGGCATATATCTGTCCCCGGTATCGTGGAAATCACCGAAGGGCGGGACAAGGGCAAGTTCCTCTCGGCAAAGAACATCCTCGTCGCCACGGGCTGCCGCGCGCGCCGCCTTCCCGGTCTCGAAGTGGATGGCGAGCGCATCATGACTTCCCGTGAAGCTCTCGCGATGAAGAAGCTGCCTGCATCCATCATTATTGTTGGCGCCGGTGCCATCGGTGTGGAGTTCGCTTATTTTCTGAAGACTTTGGGTTCCGATGTCACCCTGGTGGAGGCGCAAAGCCGTGTCCTCCCCATCGAGGATGAGGAAATCTCCGCCGCACTGGCCCGCTCATTTAAGAAGCAGGGCATCGTGTGCATCACCAATGCGAAGATCGAGAACATCAAGCCGGGCAAGAAGTCCGTGACCGCCTCGATCGTGGTCGACGGCAAGCCCACCCCCATAGAAGCCGAGAGCCTGCTCCTCTCCATCGGCGTGGACCCGAACCTTGAAGGGCTGCTCTCACCGCGCGTGAAGCCAGACCTGTTCAAGGGCTACCTCACCGTGGACGACAGTTACCAGACTTCCATCAAGGGCATCTACGCAGCGGGCGACATCATCGGCCCGCCGTGGCTGGCACACGTGGCTACCTTTGAGGCAGTCAATGCCGTGAACGGTATCTTCGGCCACTCGAAGCCAAAGCGAGTGACGGTATTCCCCGGTGCGACCTATTGCCACCCGCAGGTCGCCTCAGTGGGCATGACCGAGCAGGCGTGCAAAGAGAAAGGCATTGCCTACAAGATTGGCAAATTCCCCTTCACAGCCAGCGGCAAGGCCGTGGCCATCAATGCCCCCGAGGGCTTTGTAAAGCTCGTGCTTGGCCGCGAGCACGGCGAGATCCTCGGCGCCCACATCATCGGCAACGACGCGACCGAACTTATTACGGAGTTCGTCCTTGCGATGAAGTGCGAACTCACCGCTGAGGAAATCCACTCGACCATCCACGCCCACCCCACCCTCAGCGAAGCCCTCGCCGAAGCCGCAGGCAATGCCTACGACGAGGCGATCCATATTTAGCTTTTAGCTATTAGCGCTGCAGAAAAGGACTGTAGGGACGAAATGGACCTAATGGACGGGAGTGGACGCAATGGACGTAACTCCACGGCGCGCTCCCGACCTTTTGCCTTTCCTACTAACTACTGTCTACTGACTACTGACTACTTTTCCGCCCCCTTCACATAGCCCGTCCGGATCACAAAGTCGCCGAAGCGTTCGCCGGGGGTGCGCTCGCGGGCATAGTGGTTAAGAATGGGGGCGAGGGTGGGCCTTATCTGCTCCTGAGTCACGGATTCCTTGTACAGCGTGTTAAGGCGGGTGCCGTTGAATGCGGCGCCGAGGTACAGGTTATACTTCCCTGGAGCGCGGCCAACGAAACCTATCTCGGCGAGATAGGGGCGGGCGCAACCATTCGGGCAGCCGGTCATGCGTACGGTGATGGCGTCATTGGTAAGGCCTGCTTCGTCGAGAACGGTGTCGAGTTCGTCGATTAAGTCCGGCAGGTAGCGTTCGCTCTCGGCGAGGGAGAGCCCGCAGGTGGGCAATGCGACGCAGGCCATGGAGTTCAGGCGAAGCGCACTGCGATTGTGGGTGTTGTCGAGTTTGTACTCCTTGAGAAGAGCCTCGATCTTTGGGCGGTTTGCCGCGCTGACATTCGCGATGATAAGGTTCTGGTTCGCTGTCAGACGGAAATCGCCATCATGCACCTTGGCAATCTCGCGCAATCCGGTCCGCGCTTTGGTAGTGGCATCATCGCGCACGCGCCCGTTCTGGATAAAGAGGGTGAGGTGGGCGCGGCCATCCAGGCCATCGACCCAGCCGTAGCGGTCGCCCATGCCGTCGAAGGTAAAGTCGCGTGATGGCTGAAGCTTGAAGCCAAGGCGCGCTTCCACTTCCTGGCGGAACCAGACGATGCCACGGTCCTGTATGGTGTATTTCAGGCGGGCGTGCTTGCGGTTCGTACGGTCTCCGTAATCGCGCTGTACGATGAGTACCTTCTCCGCCACGGCGACAGCCTGCTCTGGGGTGCAGAACCCTAGGGCGTCCGCGAGGCGGGGGAAAGTGTCGGGCTGCCCATGGCTCATGCCCATGCCACCGCCCACGGTGACATTGTACCCGATGATTTTGCCCCCTTCGAGGATGGCAATGAAGCCCAAATCCTGCGAATAGATGTCCACGTCATTACTCGGGGGCACGGCAATACCTATCTTAAATTTGCGCGGGAGGTAGTACTTGCCGTAGATCGGCTCCTGCACTTCCTCGGGCTCGCCACCGGCCACAAGTTCCTCGTCCAGCCAGACTTCATAGTAGGCACGGCTCTGCGGGCTGAGATGCTTCGAGAGCGCCTTCGAGAGTTCGTACGTCGCCGCATGTGCCTCGGACTGGCCGGGGTTCGGATTGCACATCACATTGCGGTTAACATCACCGCATGCCGCAAGCGTATCTAGGAGTGCGGCATTGATCTCCTGCACCGTGGGCTTCAGATTATGCTTAAGGATACCATGGAGCTGGAACGCCTGCCGCGTGGTCAGCTTGATCGTCCCATTCGCGTATTTGTCTGAAAGCGCATCGATCTTCAGCCACTGGGCCGGAGTAGCCACACCTCCGGGGACGCGTACGCGAGTCATAAATATCCACGCCTTGTCCAGCTTCTGACGGCGGCGCTCGTTGCGCAAGTCGCGGTCGTCCTGCATGTAGGAGCCGTGGAACTTAAGGAGCTGCGAGCTATCCTCGCTGATGTAAGCCGTTGTCGTATCGGCAAACTCTTGTTTTAAGGTACCACGCAGAAAGTGGCTGGCCTCTTTAATGTCCTCATTCTTTGAACGCGGCGCAGGCGCGTTGGCTTCCGATATCATGGCTATAGTGGTCGGTGTTACGAGTATTACCTGAGCGCTGAAAGCATGGAAACACTTCATGCTCATGGCATTATCCAAGCACTGTGCTTCGCTTGTGCGACTTTGTCAATTCCATGTACCTTGGGTTTTATACCAAAGTTACACAATACCCACTGATTTTTTCCGCGACAACCCACGCCGATTTGTACAGAGTTCGTCCATGGCTGTCATCGTCTTGACGGGTTACGGACTCTGGGGGAATCGCACCATCAACCCCTCCTGGGAAATGCTACGGGAAACGGAATTCGCGCTGCCATCGGGCTGGGAGGTCCGTCTGGTGCAGCTTCCGGTCTCCTGGGCCACAGTCTGGGATACGCTTGCACCGGAGCTAACAGCCGAGGTAAAGGCCGTCGTCTGCTTTGGTCTCAGTGAAGGCATCCGGGCGATCGCATTGGAAGGAATCGCGAAGAACCGCGTGAACTCCAGAGAAGTGGATGCCCTCGGCAAGCTCTTCCCCTCGGACTTCGCCTGCGCAATTGGCCCTGCGTGCTATCCGACACGCCTTCCTGTTAAAGCACTGCACACCGCACTGGCTGCGGAAGGCATACCCTCTAAAGACTCGGATGATGCGGGCGACTATCTCTGTAACTACATCTTCTACGAGATCATGTACTGGATCGCAAACACCCGGCCGGATGTTATTGGCGGATTCGTGCACGTCCCGCCGATTGCCAACCCGACCCTACCCGGCAACACCGGTCTACCCCTGCCCACACTTCGCCGCGCCGCGCAGGTGATTGCGGGAACAGTGGCGGATGCGGCTCGCTACTGAGTCGACAGGTTCTTTAATGCGATCATCTCTTCTGCATTGGGATACTGACGCACTCGGTAACGGGTGGGATAGTATTCCATCTTTTCCATCAGATGGCCAACCACAGTCGTGGCTTGCTCCCAACTTACAAAGGCAGTTATAGCCGTTGGCTTTGGTAGGTCGACATCTACAAAGGTAATCATATCCGTGACAGGCAGCAGGGTATCAACCCCCTTGGTCCATGTTGAGATGGTCCGGAGCCTGCCCTGCTTATTTTCAAAGCAGGTGTATTTGGCTACAAATACGTCCGCCTTTTCGCGTTTGTATTTCTGTTCCAGAAGTTCGACCTGCTCGCCGTAGTCTCTCGATTTCGACATTATCTGCAACTTGCGGAAATCATTATAGAGCGGGCTGTCTTCCGAAGGTAAAAAGGGCTGCCACTTCCCATCCTTAAACACAAGAGCAGTCAGCGTCATTAAGCGCGGGAGCTGCATCACACGGTTCGCCCACGCGATGAGGTAGCGAAGGCCGCTCTCATCATCCGAACCCGTCACAAGGATGGAGTCACGATTGACCGGTACGCATACAGGAAGTCCCTGTAGCTTTAACTCTGCAATCCTTTCAGGCAGCAGTATCCGCGAGGCATCGTAGTTATCTCCCCAGCAGCCCTCGTACACGCCTGGCTGGACTTTCTTGAATGGCGTCTTTGTCATCGCCCGCAGATTTGAGCGACCTTGTTCAATGGCTTGGTCCAGGGTATATCCCAGATCAGTCAACTGCGTTTCACTCATGGACATGATGGCATCCGGCGTGTCATAGACTAGCTCGATGTAGAGATCATCCGTTAACAGACGGTACGATGCACTGAGTCCTTTGCCATCGCCACGCAGTGACATGAACTCGTACAACACCCGCTCCCGTAGCCGGATGAATAGATGATCCTCTGCGTTTAGTCGATGGCTGGGAATGGCAATTTCTCCCACTCGGCAGAAGCGCTTTAAGACATCCACACGCTGGGCTCTCGGACATCTACAGTAATCTACAAACATGTTCCCCAGATACTTCACATGCCCATCGCTTGATTTAATGGAGAAGTCGTTTTTATCATAGGTGAAGGTCTTGTCCGGCATGGATTCGCGAAGCTCGCGCAACATCGCTGCTGCAAATGAATCCGGTGTCGGTTTCCAGAACTTGAATAGTGCTTGCCAATTCATGCAGTTGCGAGGGTTGTGATTATGGGTGTATTAACAAAATCCATGAGTTCTGGTGCAAGAATGAAGTGTGCCAATGCTCATGTGTCGTATGTCCGGCATAGAGTATCCCAATAGAATATCCACCCTGCTCACTAGGTCCCACGGATTTTCAGACTTTCACGAATTCTGTTACCTGCCTTTATCCGTGTTGAATCCATGAAATCCGTGGCTAATTATTGCCATTCCAAGTCTATACTTGGGCTACTGGCCCAAACTATGATGTCACTCCGCTGTATGGAGTTTCGAGGGTTTTCAGAGTTATGGGCGTATCTCAGTATTTAGACATGCTAATCTGGACATGGATTTGGTATCCTGATTTTTATCCAGTAGAGTAGAGAGCAGCGGGCGGTGTTACCCAATCCCCCTGCCTTCCCCCTTCTGCCTTTCTGACTCAGTGCCTCTGTGCCTTTGTACCTTAGTGCCTACCTTCTTATTACCCTTCAGCCTTTCTTCTTCAACAGCCTTGCAGAAGGTGGAACTATACTAAAGGATTGGAAGTCCAACCTGCTACCAAGCCATGCCCATCTACGAATACCATTGCGAAAGCTGTGAGCACGATTTCGAACTACTCGTGAATGCATCCTCCACGCCCGAGTGTCCGGACTGCCACAGCAAGAAACTATCAAAGAAGTTCTCCACCTTTGCCGCAGCCGGAACGCAGACCCGGGTGGCAGCGCCACATAAACACACGCCAACTTGTGGGTGCGGTAAGCCCCATGGTTCGTGTGGCATGAATTAAGCAATCCGTGACTGTACTTCACACTATTCGCGGCTGGTGCGCCGGACTCTGCCTTGTTGCCATCGCCGCCATCGGCACGGCCACGCTTCATGCGCAGGCAAAACTGGAATCCCCGGAACCCGTTTCACCGGTAGTCCTATCATTGCTGGACTCTAAGCTGCAGAACCTGCAAGACAGACAGGATGCGCTCTTCGAGAAACTAGCCAACACGAAGAACGAGGATGACCAGGAGGCTTTGCGCGGGCAAATGTACAACATTGTGCGCGAGTATGAAAGCCTCTGCACGAGTAACCCCTATGAGACCACCCCGCTTCTCCTCTTCGGGAAACTGCTTCGCAAGATAGGCGAGCGCGAGCGAGCGCACGAAGTCTTTATGCGGGCGAATGCCATCGACCCAAAGATTGCCGTCGTGAAACAGCAGCTTGCCAATTATTTTGCAGAGGCTGAGGACCACCGTGGGGCCCTGCTCTTCTTTCTGGCTGCGGTGGAGCTTGCCCCGCACCAAGCCCTTTACCATTTCAGTCTTGGCCACTGTATCGACACCTTTCGCGACAAATACATCGCTGATGGAGCTTACACGCGCGAAGTCCTGGACAGACTCATGCTGAAGGCGTTCGCCGAGGCCATCGCTTTTGCACCCGAGAACCACGACTACCATTTCCGCTACGGCGAGGCATTCTACGATGTGGAGAAGCCGGACTGGAACGCTGCGCTGCGCCATTGGGAACAGTTTCAAGAGAAAGCCAAGCCCGGTGCCGAAACGGATGCCGTTAAACTTCACCGCGCACGCGTACTCATAGAGCTTGGCCGTGGTGAAGAAGCACTCCCGCTACTGGAGAGTGTAGCCTCGCCCGTGCTAGAAGCAACAAAGGCACAGTTGCTCAAGCGTATCGAAAAGAAATAGCCCATCAACGGCTCTTAAATACTTATGGATCAAGCACACTTAATGGAAGGCATCGGACTATGGATGATCCTTGTACTATCACTTACCTTTCACGAATGGGCCCACGCCTTTACTTCCGATAAGCTGGGCGATCCCACCCCCCGCAACCAGGGACGAGTGACGCTCAATCCGATTGCTCACATGAGTTTATTGGGGACCGTGGTCATACCGCTTTTTATGATTCTCTTATCTCCAGCTATCGGCATCATCGGCTGGGGAAAGCCGGTCCAAGTCAATCCGTCCTATTACAAGAACAAGGTGTTCGACGACATCCTAGTCACGCTGGCAGGTCCCTTCTCAAACCTGGTGCTCGCCACTGTTGTGACTTTAATCGGAGGCATCGCGCTGCAATTCACACCCGATACGATCGACGAGCGGCTGTATCCATTGATAGTAAATACCATAATTATTAACTGCCTGCTAGTAGTCTTTAATCTCATCCCCATACCCCCTCTGGATGGCTCCCGAGTAATGCGGTATGTACTCGGTCTGTCCGAAGTAACCTACATGAATATCGCCCGCTACGGCTTCTTTATCCTTATAGTGTTGATCAATATTCCGGCATTTAAGACGCTCCTCAGCACTGCGCTCTTATTTATAGCAGCGCCATTCCTGATGCTGGTGAAGGCTTTGGCGACCTAGGAAAGCTATTGGCTATTAGCCTAAAAGAGGAAAATGGCAGGTGCCATATCCTAGTTTTTCCCGGATGCCGTAGGTATCCCCTGCCTTCCTCTACAGCTCTACATTCCCGTTGCTCTCGTTCGCTGCATCGGCGTGGGCCATTGCGCGCTGAGGCCTTGATTTGATGCCGTTGCCGTTGCGATGGCCATTGGCGGATGCGCTTACAAAGGCTTGCGCATGGTGTGAAGAACTCCGGTTATTACGCACTGGAGGGGTATAAGCTCGTTTCGTAGATTGGACGGATTGCGTGGCTGTAGAGGCCGCCCCATTTACGATGCGAACCAGCTCGGACACGGCTTCGAGCGCACACTCGGCTTGGGCATTCAGCTCCTCGGCGGCGCTGGCGGTCTCCTCGGCATTGGCTGCATTCGACTGGGTGACCTTGTCCATCTGGGAAATCGCGGTGTTGATCTGGTTGATCCCCTCGGTCTGCTCCTTTGAGGCCGTGGCTACTTGATTGGCGAGTTCGTTTACCTGGCGGGCTTTACCAATAATATTGGCGAGGCTCTCGGCAACCTTCGCACTTATCTGGACACCGTTTTGGCTTTTACTTACGGAGTCTTCAATTTTACCGGCGGTTTCTCTGGCGGCCTGGGCAGCGCGTTGGGCGAGATTGCGTACCTCGTCCGCCACTACAGCAAACCCCGCTCCAGCCTCGCCTGCGCGTGCGGCTTCCACGGCGGCGTTCAGGGCAAGTATATTGGTCTGGAATGCGATTTCATCGATCGTCTTGATTATCTTGGCTATTCCATCGCTGGAAGACTTCATATCATTCATCGCCTGGTTCATGGTCTGTACATCGGCGGCGCCAATGTCACCGGCTGCACAGGCCTGTGTGGATAGATCCTTAACTTGCTCTGCATTGTCTGCATTGCGCTTTGTCATACTCGCCAACTCTTCCAGCGACGAGCTGGTCTCTTCGAGAGTGGCCGCTTGCTCACTGGAGGCCTCGGACAGACTTTGACTCGAGGTCGAAACCTGCCGTGCGGCAGCAGTCGTTTGCTCCGCGCCAGCAGCCAGTGCCGAGGCGACTCCCTGAATCGACTTCGTCAAGCCCAGGGCCAGCCTTGTACCAAGGAAACCGCCGAATGCCAGCGCTGCAATTCCGATGGCCGTGATAAGCTGCCTGGTGGTTGCCGCCAGTGTTGTAAATTCACTCTCTGCTACTTGGGATTCCCGCTCAAGAGAGGTCACGCATTTCTCTGCATAGGTCATGAATTCGACCAGATACGCATCGGTCATAGTATCAGCCTTGGACAATTGCTCCTGCTGCTTGGTAAACTCGGCAAAATCCTTGGTCTCGACCGATTTGCGAGTCAGCGGAAGAATAGTTTGGTGGTAGTTCTCGCTAATTTTCTTCGAGGCATTTTCCATCGCACTGCACCAGCTCTTCTCCTCTGCCGTATCCGCAGCGGAAGCAAACAGTTGGATTGCTTTATCCAGCGCGGCGTTCGCATCGGTGAACTCCTGGCCATCCGTCTTCCGATTGATTATGGTGTCCGCCTGAAGCTGGTAGCAATGCAGGGCTTCAATCATCAGTTCATGCGCATCCACGGCATCCTTGTGGCGGCGGGTCGACTCATCAGCAACCCTCGACATACTGCGATTCATGCCAATAGCCAGGCCACCTACAATCAGCAGCAGTGTAAGTATCAATCCGATTATTCCCAGTAGTTTCGCTCTCAATGACCAGTTCATGATGATGGGTGGACAGTCGTCCAAAAAAAATAGAAGCAACGTACAAAAGTACGCTACATTACCTATAATCGGCCACTAAAGGGGGGACTTTAGGGAATAGTGGAGAAGGCAGTTGGCAGGCGGCAGAAGGCAGTGATGGACCGGATGGACGGGAATGGACAGTCTCCATGGACGTGCAGCCTTCTGCCCTCTGCCATCTTCAATCTGCCTTCCGCCTTCCTTACCTTCCCCGTGCCTTGTGGGCTGCTGCTACTGCCACATACTTTTCAGCCCACTGGCGGAGGTTGGCTTGCTCATCTGCGGAAAGCGGGCGCACGATCTTCGCGGGCAAACCCAGCACCATGGAGCCGGGAGGCACAATCATGCCCTTCGGTACGAGGGCGCCTGCACCGACAATCGAGCGGGCGCCGATCACAGCGCCATCCAGAATCGTTGCACGCATGCCGATGAGGCATTCATCCTCAATGGTACAAGCATGAATCATAGCTCCATGACCGACGGTGACATAGCTCCCTATCTTCACACCGAAGTCATCCGCAAGATGTACAATAGTGCCATCCTGTATATTGGAACCCTCGCCCACCTCGATGGTGTTAATATCGCCGCGCAGCACGCAATTTGGCCAGACACTGCTCTTCGGGCCGAGCGTAATCGCTCCATAAACCACTGCGGAAGCAGCAATATAGGCCGATGAATCGACCTGTGGCGTGGCATCGAGATAGCGTTGGAAGCGTTCCTCAAGAGTCATGGCGAGGGATGAAAAGGAATTTTGTGCTAATGGTCAGTATTAATCGGCAGGTAGAGTTAAGCCATCGGAGTGAAAGTGCATCTTTCGCATTTACCTTTGTCATGGGCTTACTTAACTTTAAGGGATGAACTCGAAGCCAGTGATCTTTAACAACACCGTCTTGCGCGACGGTCATCAATCGCTCGCAGCGACACGGATGACGACCGCACAAATGCTGCCCGCCCTCGCCGATCTGGACTCGCTTGGGTTTGGCGCACTTGAAACTTGGGGAGGCGCAACGATCGATTCCGGTCTGCGCTTTCTGAATGAATTCCCCTTCGCCCGCCTTGATGCGCTGAAGAAAGGCGCACCAAAAACACCGCACATGATGCTACTGCGTGGGCAGAACATCGTGCAGTACACGAACTTTGCGGACGACGTGGTGGAAGCGTTTGTCGCGATGTCTGCCAAACACGGGATGGACATCTTCCGTATCTTCGATGCGCTGAACGATCAGCGCAATCTCGCCACGGCTATTCGCGCAGCCAAGGCAGCGGGTAAACATGCGCAGGGCGTCATCTGCTACACCTCGAGCCCGGTGCATACGCCCGAAGCCATTATCCGCGAAGGTATCGAGCTGGCAGCGATGGGCTGCGACTCCATCTGCTTAAAGGACATGGCCGGGCTCGTACCACCTTACATCGCAGCAGCGATAATTCAGGGATGGAAGAAAGCCTTAAAAGTTCCAGTGGTACTGCATACCCACGACAGCGCAGGCTTGGGGACAGCCACCTACTGCGCGGCGATCGATGCTGGTGTGGACTCTGTAGATACCTCCATCGCACCCTTTGCGAACGGTACGGGGCAGCCGGATACCGTACGCATGCTCGCTCATTTGGAGAATCACTCCCGCAAACCCGACTATAACCTGGAGACACTCGCCGGGCTACGTAATCATTTTGAGAAGGTTTATCTGGAGCTTGGCAAGTTCACCAGCCCCAAGAATGAGGTGGTGGATAGCGATACCCTTCGGTATCAGGTCCCTGGCGGTATGCTCTCAAACTTCCGCACCCAGCTCAAGGAGCAGAACATGTCGGACCGCTTTGATGAAGTGTTCAAGGAAATCCCCGTTGTACGCAAAGCACTCGGCTGGATACCGCTGGTAACCCCCACCTCCCAGATCGTAGGCGTGCAAGCCATGCTGAACGTAAAGTTCGGTCGCTGGCAGAACTTCACACCCCAGGCAATCGACCTCGCGCTGGGCTTCTATGGCAAAACACCGGCACCGGTGGACCCTGAAGTCCAAAAGCTGGCAGCGAAGAAGGCTGGCAAGGACCCAATCACCTGCCGCCCGGCAGACATGCTCAAGCCGAACATGCCGGAACTCCGGAAACAACTCGCTGCCAAAGGTTGGCCGAGCGATGACGAGCATTGCGTGATCTTTGCCATGTTCCCCCAGGAAATCGAAAAGCTCTACAAGCCCAAGGCCGAGCCTGCTCCTGCCGTGGTAAGCATCGCAGCGCCTGTGGCGAAGCCTGCGGCCGCACCCGCGGCTCCTGCATCGGCTGCCTCGGTATCGGCTGGTCCTGGCAAACAGTACAAACTGACCATCGAGGGCAAGGCTTTCAACGTAGGCGTTGAAGAACTCGCCTAGTCGAGAACTCGACTCCTCAGGGAGCGCCGACGTCCTCGTCGGCTTATATCCAACTCCTCGAATAGAGAAGCATCTGATTTCATAAGCCGGCAAATCTTCGGATTTGCCGGCTTATCTATGTTGGTAGGATCAGTTTGGGGAGCGAGAAAATGACGGAAAGCAAAGTTGCTGGCATTACTCACCGCTCTTGACTCCCTTCTTACAACTCCACAACCTCGCCTCAACAAGGCGATGATTACCATTAATGGGGTTAAGAAACGATTTGGCGCAATCGAGGCGCTGACTGGGGTCTCCCTGGAGATTGGGCGGGGTGAGTGTTTTGGTCTTCTTGGTCCGAATGGCGCGGGCAAGAGCACCTTGATGAGTATTCTCACGGGTTATTTACGTGCGGATGCAGGCAGCGTCAGCTTGGGGGTAGGGGGGGCTTCATCCGGATGACTCGGCATCGCGCCGTGTGCTGGGTCTGGTACCTCAAGCGCTTGCCCTCTACGAGGACCTTTCGGCAGAAAAGAATCTCAGCATCTTTGGAAGCCTCTATGGCTTGAGCGGTAAACGGCTTAAGCTCCGTATTTCCGCACTGTTGGAGCAAGTCCAGTTGGTCGAGCGGCGCCGCGACTGCGTAAAGGACTTCTCTGGCGGGATGAAGCGCAGGCTAAACATCGCCGCTGCGCTCCTTCACGAGCCCGAGATACTGCTCTGTGACGAGCCTACGGTGGGCGTGGACCCGCAGTCGCGCAACGCCATCTTCGATCTCTTGCAAGGGCTTAATCGCAGCGGGATGACGGTCATCTACACCACTCATTATATGGAAGAGGCGGAGCGCCTTTGCCCACGTCTGGCAATAATCGACCATGGGCGGATCATCGCCTGCGGTACCCAAGCCGATTTACTGGCACCCCTCGCGCTAGAGACCCAGGTCGTGCTGCTGCCGGGTGCGCATCTACCCGCAGCACGCGAGGCTATGGAGACACACGGCAAACTGGCACAGGATGGCGACCGCTGGCTCTTTACTCCGGCCTCCGGGTTTAAGCTCTCTGCGGTTTATGCACTGATAGAGTCCCGTGGCTGGCCATTGACCGCCTTTCTGGTGCGCCCGCCCTCACTTGAAACGCTTTTCCTGCATCTTACCGGAAGGACACTTCGCGAATGAAAGCCATCGTCTCGCTTCTGCGGAAAGATTACGCACTGTTCTTCAGCGATCGCGCTGCAGTGTTTCTCACCTTCTTCGTGCCCATGGCACTGATCTGGATATTTGGGACGATCTTTGGGCGTGGCGGTGATGGCGGCCCCGTCACGCTGCCCTTTGGCTTGGTCGATACGGCGAAGACCGCCACATCCAAGGCCATCTGCGAAGCCCTCGCGGGAGAGAAAGGCTTTAAGCTGGTCCAAACTACCACCGATACGAAGGGCATTGAGCACCCCCTCGATGAAAAAACGCTACGGGCGATGATGGAGGACAACAAAGTCCGCTTCGCACTCATTATCTACCCGGAGAAAGATACTGGTAAACTCCTCGATGTGCGCTTGAAATACCTCAACAACCCGCGCAACGAGATCGAAACGCAGGTGGCCGAGGGGCTATTGCAGAAAACCCTCTTCACGCGCACCCCGCAGTTGCTTATCGCCGCGCTCAGCCAGCAGAGTAAGTCAACTCTCGGTCCCACGCGTAACGCGGCTTTCACCCAGCAACTAAGCAAAGTAGTCAGCCAGAACTTCGGCCCGAGTGAAGAGTCCGTAAAAGCGCTGCTAGATGACCCCGCGGGCTACATCGAGAAGCAGGGAGGTGTGGAGAAGGTCTTTGGGTTAACAACGGAAGACACTAAGAACGGAACTGGCACTAAAACGGGTGGTGGTACGGGGGACATCTTCGGCAGACTGCTCAATCTCGAGCGTGAGCAGGTCGCCGGGCAGACGGTGAAGAACCCCTGGATTGCCCGCAGTGTCGGTGGCTGGGCTATGATGTTCCTTCTCTTTTCACTCAGTGCTGCCGCCACATCGCTCTTTGAAGAGAAGAAAGCCGGGCTCTATCTGCGTCTGCTCGCGGCACCCGTTACCCCTTCGCAAATCCTTCTCAGCAAGTACATTTACTGCATGTCGCTTGGATTCATCCAGTTGTTGACCCTCTTCATAGGTGGATGGCTTATCTTTAAGCTCGATATTTGGACCGCGCTTCCAGACTTGGTAGTAGTCTGCCTCTTCGCCTCGGCAGCAAGCACGGCATTTGGGATGGTGCTGGCTGCCTTCTGCACCAGTCAGGGCCAGGCCAGTGGATTGGCCACACTACTCATTCTGACCATGAGCGCCGTGGGTGGAGCGATGTTCCCCACCAGCTTCATGCCAGACTTTATCCAGCAAATCGCCCATGCCAGCATCGTGTACTGGGCTATGGAAGGCATTATGGGAGTGCTCTGGGCCGGCAAATCATTCTGGGAACTCTGGCTGGAACTCCTAGCTCTCGGCCTCTTCGCAGTCGGAGCCCTTAGCCTGGCGAACTGGCAGTTCCGACGTGGGAGTATATTTAGGTAGGACTTGCGACCAGCACTGGTTCGGCTTCAGCCTTCTGCCTTCCCCACTTTGTACCTTCCACCTTATTCCGAACCCTGCTCATCAACAGAGATAGGTCTCGTATTGCTTCGTGCCGCTTCCCAGGCGTCGAATTGTTCACGGGTCAGGCCGAAGAGGATTTCATCATAATAGCGGCCATTCGTGTAAAACATCTGTGATCGCCGGCCCTCCGGCTGGCAACCCATACGGGTGACATGCCGGATCATGCCTTGGTTGGTCTCGATGAGACCGGCATTGTATTTGTTCAGGCGTAGCTCGTGAAAACAGTAGCGAAAAACGAGGCGCTTCGCCTCTTCGTAATAACCATGGCCCCGGTGCTTGCGGTGGATCAAGCCACCCACGCAAAATGTGCCGTGGGTTGTGTTGATGCTATTGATGTTTATGCCACCTACGATCTCGCCGGCGAGGGTTTCAATGGTGAAAAAAATGCGTTCATTTTGACTGCGGAAGTCGCCGAATTTCTTAAACAACTCAGCGGCCGCAGCCTCCGTCTTGGGTAGTTCGATTCCCGGATTGAGCGTGCGACGACTCTCGCTGTCGAGGTTGTCCTCGAGCCACGCCGCGCCGTCCTTCTCCTGGTAAGCGCGCAGACGAATCTTTTCGCCTTCCCAGAAATAAGTCGACTTCAGGTCTGGGGTGGGATTACCGGCGGGGATGGTCGTGTTGTCCATGATGCCACAAGGGTAATATAAGCATCAAATCCTCTTCAAGAGTTATTATAGGGCTCTGGGATGGCCGCGGATAGTCGCTGCACCTACTCGCAATCACGCAGCACTGCATCAAGCGACTTGGTAGGCTCATTTCCAGCCAAAGACTTCTCATCACGAAGCATTCTTAAATCTTCGTAATCCTCGAGGATTTCCTGAAGCTGTAGGAACTCGTCATAAGGAATAACAACAAATTCCTTCCTGCCTTCTTTTTCAATAATTTGTGGATGGATACTCATTGTGTTCCTTATTTATAGGCCAAGCTTCTCTGAACAATGCGATACACGATGATCCTATCATCGACACCGCCCTGACCCCACAGTTTCAGGTTGTAGCTTCAGTGGGATAGTGCATCGTCAGCGGTTTAGAAAGATTACTTATGAAAGGCAAAGACCCGAATCCCGCCAAGGAACTTTACAAGCAATTGCGTCAGCTCACCTGTGAGCAACTCTGGACGGAGGCCGTCCCTCAATTTAACCAGTCCACCGGACAGGAGCGCATCGAAACCGTAGGCGTGATTCGTGCCGTTGGCGTGGTTTTCTCGGAGTCGGGCAACAAGGCGCAGAAGGAGCAGGCCCGCAAGTGGCTACAAAGCCTTCTGCAGGACCCCATCGAGAAAGTCCGCCGCTACGCCATGGTGGCGCTTCCCAAGATTGGAGCGGGGCAGAACGAAGAGGTGGAGCTGATTGGGCTCCTGAAGAAGTCCACGTCCGACCGCGAGAAGAAGTTTCTCTCCCAGACGCTGGAGAAAATAGGCGGCGAGGCCACGCTGGGCATCCAGGCAGCCTCGGCCCCCGTGGAATTCCAGCAGACCGTGCAGCGCGTACGCGCACGGCAGGCCCGCGAACTCACCCCAAGCACCGTCCGCTATGACAAAGTGCTTGCCGACATCACTGGGCTGCGCATCCATCTTCGCTGTCGTGCCGGTCTGGAACTCCTAGTCCAGGACGAGATCGAAGCGATGAACAAGAAGAGTCGCCCGTTGTTCCATATTGTTAGAAATGGCAATGGCATGATCGTACTCGCGCCCCTCGTGCCCTTTAAGCTCGGAGATATCTTTACCCTGCGCTGCTTCGGCACGGCCAGCATCCAGCTCGGTACGGTAAAGGTGACAGACACTGCCGATGCGGCCATCGGCCCCCTTGCCGACATTATCGGCGGGCCAGCAGCACTGCGCATCTTTGAGACTCTGACCGAGGGGCCCACCCGCTACCGTCTGGACTTCGCAGGGAAAGGCCATCAACGCAGCTTCATTAAGAACCTCGCCCAGTCTGTCTATAACCGCAGCCCCGCCCTGCTGAACGACTCCCGCGAAGCCCCGTGGACCATCACCATCTTTCAGGGAGCCAAAGAGTACAGTGTGGAGCTGAGTCCGCGCATGAGCCCCGACCCGCGGTTTAACTACCGTGTCGGCTACGTGCCCGCCGCCTCCCACCCTCCGCTGGCAGCCTGCATGGTACGCATGGCGGGCAAGTTCTTGGACGAAGTAGTCTGGGACCCCTTCTGTGGCTCGGGCCTGGAGCTTATCGAGTGCGCCATGCAGGGGAGCATACAGTTTCTCCAGGGTACAGACCGCAGCGCAGACGCGATCCGCGTGGCTCAGGAGAACTTCACTTCCGCAATCAAAAAGCCGGTTAAGTTCGCCTTTACCTCGGGAGACTTCCGCGACTTCGCCAAGGCCGAGGTACTTCCGCCCGGCACGGTCTCCCTCATTATTACCAATCCTCCCATGGGCCGCCGAGTTCCCATCGGGAACCTGACCCAGCTCATCGAAGACCTCTTTAAAGTAGCCGGCAAGTCCCTCCGCCCCGGCGGACGCCTCATCATCGCCAACCCCCTCCGTGTAGAGCCTGCCGACCCCTCCCTAAAGCTCCAATACCGCCAGATAGTCGACATGGGCGGATTCAAAGCCAGCCTCGAGAAGTATGTGAAAGCAGGCAGCGCTCTAAAGGTCGAAGGCAGGGCGCCAAAGGCCGAAGGCAGGCGGCAGCAGGCAGAAAGCAGCAAACCGAAGGCAGAAGGCAGAGCCCCCATTCCCAGAACACCGTCAATAAAGTCAATCAGGTCAATCAGGTCCTAAAGCACCCACCAGCAGTCAGCTTCTGCCAACTGCCAACTGCCAACTGTCTTTAGTTCGACACAATACGCACGCGCATAAAGCGGCGGGGCTGGGCAGAGTCCACGGTCTTTGTATCCGTAATCTTCATCTTTGTGCCCGCATTGTTGTTTGCATACTCGGGCGCGGGGGATGAAGAGTTATAGATGAGGTCGCTCCACGCCTGTAAATCATCCGACCCTTCCACCATATAGATAATGTCGCTCTTCGCGGCATCCCTAAAGAAGGTGATGGACACCTTATCCTGCTCCAACTGCACTGTAGGGCGCGCATCCATACCATCGGCGGCAGTCGGGCTCAGGTTGAACGCATACTCCAGAAGATTTGGCACCCCGTCGCCATCCGGGTCAGCCAGTGGGTCGCGATCTGCCGGATTTGGGATGGCGGTTTCAGCCCATGAAGTAAACTCAGCCAAAGGCGGAGCGGGCAAAACCGTCAAGCTGAACGGCTTTTCGTCGAAGCTTCCATTGGCATCGGTCACGCGTACCGTGAAATTATAAACACCTGCGTAAAGAGCCGGGGCAGCCAGTAAACCTAAACCTAGAATAAGTCGGGACACAGAACACATAGTGGCTTTAGCCTAGGGATTATAGGAGGAAACGCAAGAATAAGCCAAGCTATGGCCATATACGGTCGGTTCTGCCTTTCTCCAGCCCGGTCCATACACGCGCGTTACCCCGATGACCTCGATCACTCGCTGAACATGCGGTAAAAATGCTGCCATGGCCTATCGCGACGACAATCATGCGCCTGTTCCGTGGACACTCGTCCTTGCTTTTGTCGTCGTAAGATTCTTGTAAATACATACACGGCCCACCAAAGTCGGCAGAACTGACAACAAAATCATTGGGGTCAATAAGGTCATATAGTCTCTCCACTCCCATAGCCTTCATCGACCCAATAAATTCCTTAGTTCCGGGGAAAATGGGTGAAATCCATCGAACCACGCCCCACTATAGGATAAATAAACCTTGTTGTAACTCCCCACAAACCAACCACAGGCAAACTCTACTAAACTGTCGCGAGCCGATTTTTGTCCCGCCCCCTTTGATAGAATGCATTGAGACAAGAATTGTCCAACTTAGACCATCGATGTATCGAATCCCGACAGTTCAATCGCCATTCAAGAGGACAAAGAGCTACCGCGCGCCCCTGAATCCAAAAATGGGGGAACGCCAGCTGACACCGAATCACCTATTCCCGTCACCAACGCTTGCATTTCTGTCGCGAAGGGTACGCTAGCCGTCATCAGCGGTTGCATTTCGGTATTTAAGTCTCTTTGCACCTGCAACAAGGCAATACTAGCCGTCATCAACGGTTGCATTTCGGTCGCGAGAGCTACTATTTCAGGCATCAGGTTACAAATACCCGTCATCAACGCTTGCATTTCTGCCGCGAAGACTCCTCTAGTCGTCATCAACGGTTGCATTTCTGACACAGAGACAACAAGCACCACACGTGGACGACTAAATCCCGTCATCAACGAGTGCATTTTGCGTGCGAACGCGAAAAAACACCGTAGAAAACAGATCGCGACTCGATGTAGCGCGGAAATATAAGCCGCAACCCTGCTTCAACCAGTCTATTATGGAGTGTTGCAGGATTAAACACCAAGAATATCAGACCCGGTAACACCCATGCCACTCGTAAACCAAAGCGCGTACCACGAATGCATCTGCGCCTTTATCGAACACTGGCTTCAGTATGACCAGAAGGTGAACCCAGCATTCCCCATTGTGCTCGCAGGCGGCTTTGACTGCGACACACTCATTGCCGACTTGCAGCGACTTAACGAAGCACAAGCCCTACTGCTGTCGCTCGTCCTGAAAGTCAGTCAACTCGCCGGTCAACGCGACATCCATGTTGAAATACTGCGCTCTCTCATCGCAGCCTTCAATCTCACAGCCCGCGCCTATGGCCCTCTACTTACGAGTATCGACCTGGTTGCCTGTCTCCCGCCAGTTCCGCCTGTGAGAACAAAACCAGAGCGCATGAAGCAGCTCTGCACGCGAGTAAACTTCCTCTGGCAACAGATTCACGACCTCGCACACCCGGAAATACCCACACCCCTCATCCTCTCCGGTGGCCAAACCCAGGAACAATTCAATGCAGCCCGGGCCACGCTCGAGGACATCAGCCAGAACCTTGTTGCCGCACAACTCGAAGCCCGCAGGCACCGTCTGGAGCGCGACCACCTCGTGAAAAACAGAATCAAGCCCCGCCTAATCGAATACCGCGCTCGCATCCAGTCCGTCCTCCATCCAACGCACCCCCACGTTCAGACACTCCCGCTCGTTTACCGCCCACGGAAAGCCACCGCCAGGACTCAGACGGGTGAAAATCCATCTGTGTAGGAGCACTTAACTCTTAGCCCAGACAACGCCCTGGGAATAGACGCGATCCTTCATCTAAGAGCGCTCTTGAAAACAAGGTTCGGAAGGCAGGCACGAAGGGGGAATGCAGGAGGCAGAAGCGTCTGAATAGGTCAGTCAATAGCGTCAATAAGGTCAATAGGGTCAATAAAGACGATGGATTCCATTGTTACTGCCAGTCTTTGAAATGTTATTGGGGGCCATTTCCAGGGCGATGCCTGGGTGATGCCCTGTGCTATCACATTATTCCCCGTTGGGCCTCGCCTCATCTACCTTATTCCTTCACTTCTTCTACCTGTACCGCCTTTGTATCCTTGTGCCTACACCCCACGGCTGCATAATGGCAGAACTTAAGGCAGGAAAATAGCAATCGTAAGTAGCGCGATAGCAGTGCTTTAGAACAATGTGAATAAGTATTTTGAATAAAACCTTGCGCGATGCGGAAAAATTCATTTGCTCGCCACTTCCCTTCGACGGGGAAACGTTCATTGAAAAAGCAAAGTGACTGCTGCTGCAAGTGGCTTAAAACTTCCCGAATTATTTAAATTTGGGGTGTGTTGAAAAATCTAAAAAATCTTTCAACAAAAGCTTGCAAGGTGTGAAAAAAACGATTTGCTCCGAACTTCCTCGCAAGAGGGTGTTCATTGAGAGCAAAGCGAAAACACCGAGTGTTTCAATTGAAACCAGAGATGGTTACAGTTGAGTGAAAAAATCTAAAAGATTTTGAAAAAAACGCTTGCAGTGTTCAATAAAAACTATTTGCTCCGAATCTCCTCTAACAAGGAAGTTCATTGAGAGCAAACAAGTGTATTGCGAAGTAAGTGCTTAAAAAGTTTCTGTAATGGAAATAAATTTAAGCAAAAAGAATTTTGAAAGAAATTCAGAAAAAAGCTTGCTTCGATAAAAAAAATCACTTTGATGGCTCTTCCTTCAAACGGAAAGGGCTTCGTTAAGAAGCACCGCCGACCAAGAACAAGTTCAACAAGAAAATTAAATTTTTCTTTAGATATGTTCTTGACGAAGTTCAAAGAGATGTCTTTCATGACCTCTCCCCTGAAAAGGAAAAAAACCAATTCGTGTTCTTTGAAAAAATTTACTTTGTGCGATCGGGCAAGATATAACCGATCAATTCTTTACAAATATAAAAGTAGTCACTAAATCCCCAGGATTTAGTATCTTCTTATAGAACCTTTTAATTAAGGTTCTTTTCGGAGAGTTTGATCCTGGCTCAGAGTGAACGCTGGCGGCGTGGTTCAGACATGCAAGTCGTGCGTGAGAGGTCGAGTAGCAATATGAGACCTCAAAAGCGGCGAACGGGTGCGTAATACGTGTGCAACCTACCTTGAAGTTCAGAATAGCCTGCCGAAAGGCGGATTAATGCGGAATGTGGCTTTCCCAAGCATTTGGGGAACGCTAAAGCCGGGGTCGCAAGACCTGGCGCTTCAGGAGGGGCTCGCGGCCTATCAGCTTGTTGGCGGGGTAACGGCCCACCAAGGCTAAGACGGGTAACTGGTCTGAGAGGACGACCAGTCACACTGGAACTGAGATACGGTCCAGACACCTACGGGTGGCAGCAGTTTCGAATCATTCACAATGGGCGCAAGCCTGATGGTGCGACGCCGCGTGGGGGATGAAGGTCCTTGGATTGTAAACCCCTGTCACTGAAGAACAAACGCGGATGGCTAATATCCATCCGCCTGAGATTATTCGGAGAGGAAGCCGTGGCTAACTCTGTGCCAGCAGCCGCGGTAATACAGAGACGGCAAGCGTTACTCGGATTTACTGGGCGTAAAGGGTGCGTAGGTGGTCAGGTGTGTCGGGTGTGAAATCCCGGAGCTCAACTCCGGAACTGCGCTCGAAACTACCTGACTGGAGTCTCGGAGAGGGTGGTGGAATTCCTGGTGTAGCGGTGAAATGCGTAGATATCAGGAGGAATACCAATGGCGAAGGCAGCTACCTGGAAGAGTTCTGACACTGAGGCACGAAAGCGTGGGGAGCAAAAGGGATTAGATACCCCTGTAGTCCACGCCCTAAACGGTGCACACTAGGTCTTGACGGATTCGACCCCGCCAGGGCCTGAGCTAACGCGTTAAGTGTGCCGCCTGAGGACTACGGCCGCAAGGCTAAAACTCAAAGGAATTGACGGGGCCCCGCACAAGCGGTGGAGCATGTGGCTTAATTCGAGGCAACGCGAAGAACCTTACCAGGGTTTGACATGCAGTGGACCGGAGATGAAAGTTTCCTTCCGTAGCAATACGGCCGCTGCACAGGTGCTGCATGGCTGTCGTCAGCTCGTGTCGTGAGATGTTGGGTTAAGTCCCGCAACGAGCGCAACCCCTGTCCCTAGTTACTAACGCGTAATGGCGAGGACTCTAGGGAGACAAACCTCCTTTGGAGGTGGGAAGGTGGGGAAGACGTCAAGTCAGCAAGGCCCTTACATCCTGGGCTGCACACGTGCTACAATGCCCGGTACAGAGGGTTCCAATACCGTGAGGTGGAGGCAATCCTTAAAGCCGGGCCCAGTTCAGATTGGAGTCTGCAACTCGACTCCATGAAGCCGGAATCGCTAGTAATGGCGCATCAGCAACGGCGCCGTGAATACGTTCCCGGGGCTTGTACACACCGCCCGTCACATCATGAAAGCCGGTTTCGCCCGAAGTATGTGAGCTAACCGCAAGGAAGCAGCGTCCTAAGGCAAGGCTGGTGATTGGGATGAAGTCGTAACAAGGTAACCGTTGGGGAACCAGCGGTTGGATCACCTCCTTTCTAAGGAGCAGGTTTAGATTTAAAGTCCATTATGTCGGCATTTCGTTGACAGGATTTTAATTCGTGAAACCGAGGTCGACCTGATGATTTGCATTCCGTAAATCATTGGGTTGTCGGAAGTATCCCAGCCGATCGCACAAAGTAAATTTTATCACACGAATTCGATGACCTAAAAAATCATCTCCGTTCTTTAAAGCATTTAGCGTATAACGCACGCATTTAGACCGACCAGCGCGCGCCCGGCGCCGCCGACGAAGCGATGCCCACTGGGCCGCGTCCCGAAACCAACTTTATCGGGGCCGTAGCTCAATTTGGTAGAGCGCCAGCTTTGCAAGCTGGATGTCGCCGGTTCGACTCCGGTCGGCTCCACCAGTTTTTATCGGGCTCATAGCTCAGTTGGTTAGAGCACTGCCTTGATAAGGCAGGGGTCGCTAGTTCAAGTCTAGCTGGGCCCACCATTTTACCCACGCGTTATACGAAACACCAGACAGGTCGAGATCTGTCATGGTTCTATTTTGCATTTAAAACTTAATCAATTTAAGTTCTTTGAAAGTCTGATGTCATGTAAGTAAGATAAGCGTCTGAGAATCATTCAAAACGAATGATGTACGGCGATTGAAAGAATCAAAATGTAAAGGGCTGCAGGGGGATGCCTTGGCGATATCAGGCGATGAAGGACGTGGCCAAACTGCGATAAGCCTCGGGGAGCTGTATGTAAGCTTTGATCCGGGGATTTCCGAATGGGGCAACCCAGCTGGCTTAATTGCCAGTTATTCTTGGATGAATACATAGTCCAGGTAAAGCGAACGTGCTGAACTGAAACATCTTAGTAAGCACAGGAAAAGAAAGCGAAGCGATTGCCTTAGTAGCGGCGAGCGAAACGGTAACAGCCTAAACCAGCGGAATTTATTCTGCTGGGGTCGTAGGACCTCAACGTGAGACCATGATTGTTAGTCGAGTGTTTTGGAAAAAACAGCCATAGAGGGTGATAGCCCCATAGGCGAAAACATGATTGGCTCTAGAGGAATCCTGAGTAGCACCGGACACGTGAAACCCGGTGTGAATCCACGCGGACCACCGCGTAAGGCTAAATACTAGATATCGACCGATAGTGTACAAGTACCGCGAGGGAAAGGTGAAAAGAACCCCGGTGAGGGGTGTTAAAAGACCTGAAACCTGCAGTCCACAATCAGTTGAAGTCACCTCGTGTGACGACAGCGTGCCTTTTGCATAATGAGCCCGGGAGTTTTTGTCAGCGGCAGCATAAGGGCTTACGGCCTGGATGCAGAGCGAAAGCGAGTCTGAATAGGGCGTAGTCGCTGGCATGAGACCCGAAAGGGAGATGATCTAGCCATGACCAGGCTGAAGCGTGGGTAAAACCACGTGGAGGGCCGAACTGATAGCACTTGAGAATGCTCCGGATGAGTTGTGGCTAGGAGCGAAAGACTAATCAAATCCTCTTATAGCTGGTTCTCTCCGAAATATATGTAGGTATAGCGTCTGGAATTTATACACTGGGGGTAGAGCACTGAAAAGGCTAGGGGACACACCCGTCTACCAACCCTTATCAAACTCCGAATACCAGTGTGGATAGCCAGGCAGTCAGACAGCGGGGGATAAGCTTCGTTGTCAAAAGGGAAACAGCCCACACCACCAATTAAGGTCCCTAATAGATACTCAGTGGACTAAAAGGAGGTGGGTTTACTCTGACAGTGGGGATGTTGGCTTAGAGGCAGCCATCATTTAAACAAAGCGTAATAGCTGACCCATCGAGTGAACCCGCGCCGAAAATGATCGGGACTTAAGTATCTAACCGAAATTGTGGGTTACGAAAGTAGCGGTAGGAGAGCGTTCCAAATGCGCTAAAGGTGAAGGGGAACCGACACTGGAGCGTTTGGAAGTGAAAATCCGGGCATGAGTAACGATAATAACGGTTAAAATCCGTTTCGCCGTAAGGATAAGGTTTCCTGGGGAAGGTTCGTCCGCCCAGGGTTAGTCGGGAGCTAAGACGAGGCCGGAAGGCGTAGCCGATGCACAACAGGTTAATATTCCTGTACCACCTAGTAGCGTTATCACCGAAGAAAGGACGGAGGAGGCTAATTTCGCGTCATACGTGAAGATACGTCTAAGTATGTAGGCTGTCAGGCAGGTAAATCCGTCTGACATTAAAGCTGAAATACGACAGCGAGCGATGGCTACGGCCTGAGCGAAGGAAATGATGCCATGCTTCCAGGAAAAGTTTCGTCGGGAGTGAATAGGTGCCCGTACCGCAAACCGACACAGGTATCCGGGATGAGTATTCTCAGGCGCGTGGGTTAACTCTCTTTAAGGAACTCGGCAAGTTTGCCCCGTATGTTAGCTAGAAGGGGTGCCCCGTAAGGGGTCGCAGTAAAGAGGCTCTACCGACTGTTTAGCAAAAACACAGCTCTCTGCTAAGTCGCAAGACGACGTATAGGGAGTGACACGTGACCAATGCGGTAAGGTGAAAGCCTGGGGTGCAAGCTCCGGGTCTAAGCCCCCGTGAATGTCGGCCGTAACTATAACGGTCCTAAGGTAGCGAAATTCCTTGTCGGGTAAGTTCCGACCTGCACGAATCGTGTAACGAGTAGAGCACTGTCTCGAAGAGATGCCCAGTGAAATTGTAGTGGCGGTAAAGATGCCGCCTGCCCGCAGTAGGACGGAAAGACCCTATGCACCTTTACTGTACGCTGGTATTGTTACCTGATTTTGGATACGTAGGATAGGTGGGAGGCTTCGATGCTGATCTTCCGGGGTCGGCTGAGCCATCAGTGAAATACCACTTTTCCTCTGTTAGGTATCTAACCCTGTGCCGTTATCCGGCCAGGGGACAGTGCTAGCTGGTCAGTTTGACTGGGGCGGTCTCCTCCTAAAGAGTAACGGAGGATTTCGAAGGTTCCCTCAGCCCGGTCGGCAATCGGGCTCTAGAGCGCATGGGTATAAGGGAGCTTTACTGTGAGACCTACAAGTCGATCAGTTGCGAAAGCAGGACCAAGTGATCCGGTGGTTTAATGTGGAATTGCCATCGCTTAAAGGATAAAAGGTACGCTAGGGATAACAGGCTGATCACGGCCAAGCGTTCATAGCGACGCCGTGGTTTGGCACCTCGATGTCGGCTCATCACATCCTGGG
>JANRLC010000074.1:0-26530 GCA_033762955.1 Verrucomicrobiota bacterium
GGCGATGGCGAATGCGTCGCTCCGCTGACAGCAGCGGAGCGCGGATTGAAACTAACAGAAAGCAAAGACATGCCGACAGGATTCCGTCGCTCCGCGGGCAGGAGCGGAGGGGGGATTGAAACTCATCCGGTACCACTCCTAGCGGTAGCAGCGAAGTCGCTCCGCTGACAGCAGCGGAGCGCGGATTGAAACTGCTTGCGCTCGTGGTCATCGATCGGAATTTCCAGTCGCTCCGCTGACAGCAGCGGAGCGCGGATTGAAACGCTTTGGTAAAGGGCGTACATTTCCTGGACTTCGGTCGCTCCGCTGACAGCAGCGGAGCGCGGATTGAAACAAGCTAGGCATAACCATGCGTAGTCTTGGTCCACGTCGCTCCGCTGACAGCAGCGGAGCGCGGATTGAAACATGCAGAATGCGAATCAGTGCATCCAGCCCGCCCGTCGCTCCGCTGACAGCAGCGGAGCGCGGATTGAAACGCGGGATCCCAGCATAGCCAGCGCGGCTCAAGCACGTCGCTCCGCTGACAGCAGCGGAGCGCGGATTGAAACTTTATACTGTCATTTATTATTGATACTTTTGTACGGTCGCTCCGCTGACAGCAGCGGAGCGCGGATTGAAACACCGTCCAACATTAGAGGAATACGAAAATATCGTGTCGCTCCGCTGGCAGCAGCGGAGCGCGGATTGAAACCTCTTTGGTCTCACACGATTAAGGAAAAACTAACGTCGCTCCGCTGGCAGCAGCGGAGCGCGGATTGAAACTATTGGAATTACATTTGTCCGTGAAACTCGCGTAGTCGCTCCGCTGGCAGCAGCGGAGCGCGGATTGAAACAGCCTGACCGCCCCGGCATTGACGAAGTCCGGGTGTCGCTCCGCTGGCAGCAGCGAAGCGCGGATTGAAACTTATTCACGATATTCTTGCCCGTCTCGCTAACAGGTCGCTCCGCTGGCAGCAGCGGAGCGCGGATTGAAACTTATGCCTTTTGACTCTCTTTTATGGCTGCGCGAGTCGCTCCGCTGGCAGCAGCGGAGCGCGGATTGACACATCTACTTGGAGTCGGCTTGTAGCGCGTGTGCTGGTCGCTCCGCTGGCAGCAGCGGAGCGCGGATTGAAACTTATCCAAGGCCGTTCAGGACGCACCTACAAGAGCAGCATGAACTCGCGGACGAGTTTTGCGAAGGGCGTAACAAAGGAAGCCATGGCTCTCAGCTTTCAGCGTTCAGCACTCAGCCTTCTGCAAACTGTCCACTACCTTTCAGCCTCTGCCTTTTCGACTTTGTGCCTGTGTGCCTTTGTACCTTAGTGCCTACCTTCCGAACCATGTTCCGCAAGAGGCTTCTGCGTGCCCAATCGATTCCTTGCTGCCGGCTAATTCGAGATCGTCACCGTATAGGATACTGTACCGGACTGCGCCGATTGGAGGTCGCCTACGAAGCTCCACTGTATGGCTCCGGTCGTGCCTACACCGGGCTGCGTAATTGAAGAGCCTGTCAGGCTGGGGGGCAGCGGCATGCCTACGGCGGCAGAGGTGAAGGTGGTGAAGGCGGGTGTCTGATCGGAGATGATGAGATTTGAAATAATGCTGGAGCTGACATTCGTGTAGGTGATGGTGTAGGTGATGGTCTCGCCGGGAAGGGCGGTGGTCTTGTCCGTGGCTTTGATTAGCTTTAACCCGGCTATTTGCGATTGCCCGAGGGTGGTGAGATCGTTGCGGGAGAGTGTCTCGGTGATGGTCGGGCTGGCGAGTGCGTAGGTGAGTACTGCGGTGATTATTGTTTTATTCTGCGCCCCGTAGAGCGCGCCGGGTGGAGAGGTATCCTTGACGAGAAGATTAATCGTCTGCCCTGCGGTGACGGCAATGGCGGCGGTGACTTGCGGTTCACCGCCATTGATGAAAGCGTCTCCATTCGAATCAAGGTACAGTAGCGTACTCCAGCCGGGAATGTCGGGCGTATCGACACTCGAGAGAGTAAAGGTGACAGAACCTGCCGTCCCTGCAATGAACTGGTGGCTGTAGAAGGCTGTGGCTCCGGGAATGATGGTCTGCAAGCCGTCGGTTAACAGACGCGATGGCGGTACATCGCCGAAACGCAGCCCGGTGTAGTTGATGCCAGAGGTAAAGGTGAAGGTGACTGTGTCCGTACCCCGCGCGTAGGAGCCCCCGGTATCCCCTGCCCCGCCGCCGGTGGATGTGTAGGCGCCGGGATTTGTCTCGGTCACACAAAGCTGTGTGCCCGTCGTTATAGAGGTCGGCACTGCCACGACGAAGTCTCCTGCACCATTCGTAAGTGCGGAATAGTAAGTGGTACCCGAGCAATTTGTGAGTGCAACAGAGACATTGGGCAAGCCGGCCTCGGCTCCATTTCGGATGCCATCATTTGCCGTACCGCCACCAGCACCGTCGTCTTGGAAGACATTACCCTGAATCGTGGATCCGGTGAAGAGACCGAAGTTCTGATTGGTCAGATTCGCACCGGCGACGGTGATGGGGAGCGACCCGCTGGGTGGTGAGCGGAAGAACCAGTTTGCGGGCACCACGGGGTTTGGATTCGCCGCGCCATTCGTAACGACCACGGTGTAGCTCCCATTCGCTACTTCGGTAAAGTTGTAGAATCCTGAGCCGGGGTTGATGGCAATGGATCGCAAGACAGCACCGCCCTGTACGAGGTTAACGTAAACCGTAGGTCCCTGTGTCCAATCTTCGGAGCCATCCTTGGTGCTGTTGTTGACTATATCCCAGTAAACATAGCCATTAATGCTTGGGCGGATGATGATTGTCTGACTGACCGGCCCAACCGCAGCGTAGGTGCGGCGATCCGTGGCATCTGCCGCAGGCTTGGAGAAGTACTGGGTGATTGTCGCGCTGTTTGACTGGTTGACATTCAACGGGCTGCTCGCAGCGGTGACATCGTAGGTTAGCACCAGTGTGTTATTGGGGGCATTTGCCACGGGCAGAAGGTACTCGGTATCAGTCAATACGAATGTAGTCTGCCCGTTACCTGAATTATAGACTAGTGGTGTAATCGTGCCGGTAATATCCACGCCGCCTAGTGTTGCAGAAACCAGAGTGGGCGTGGCTCCACGAAGGCCGGCGGGAAGCGTGTCCACGATGGTGGGATTGTAGGCCGGGGCAGTACCTGTGTTAGTAATGGTCAGTCGGAAACGTGCGGTTTCGCCGGTGTAGAGAGTGGCATCGCCTGGAGAGACGAGGGTCTTCGCAATGGTCAACAATGGCTGCCGCAGAGTGACATTCGCAATGCCATTGGGACTGGGCGTAGTGTTCTGAACTACGGCAAGCCCATCGGTATATCGAAGTACGGCACTGTTTGAGATGGTCTTGGTTGTTGGCGTGGGTGGATGGGCCACGGCATTGTCCTTTATGCGAACGCGATAAACCAGGGTGAGCGTGTTATTGGCACCATTGTTATCGCCAGTATTAACCACTGTGCCGAGTGTCCAGATCATCAAGCCAGTGGCACCAGCGGATGGGGCTGTCGAGCCAGCCACAGGTTGGGTATAGGTAAAGGGGGTGCCACTCGCTGGGGAAACCGGGTCGAAGTCCACGAGAGCCATACCCGTCGGCAGTGTATCGCGAATGTTAACGGCGGATGTCGTACCTTCAGGCAGGGTTATTGCAACCGTGTAAGTCACAACATCACCAACGCGGAATCCATCACTCGGTGGTGGCGGTGCGGGTAGATCGTCGATGGGGAGCGTATCATTAGACTTGGTTTTTAGCAGTGTGTAGGTACCACTGGGAGTCGCGTTCGCTGTAGCTGTCACCCGGAGATCATTCGGGGCAGTCAGCCCGGGCCCGGTACGCTCGCCAAGGCTGGTTCCGGCGGCAGCGATTACCGGTTGTGTAGCCAGGTTCGGCCCTGGATCGCCAGCAAGCGAGGTGGCATCCGTAGTGACAGAATTAGTCAGCACCGCCTGCATCTGAACGGTGTCGTCCACGGTTGCCTGTATCGTAAAGACGAGTTTCCCCGAGGGTTGCAGATTATAATCCTGAGGCACCGTCTGTGTACGACCGAAGGTAAGCACCTGACTGCTGACGTCTGGCTGAGTAAGGGCGACGATGGTAGTGCCTGTTCCATCGACAAAACCGGTCGTTTGCCCTGCCCCTGTGACTAGTGTCGCACTGCCAGCCACATACGTTAAGCCTGCTGGCAGAGTATCGACCAAATTGAGATTATAGGCTGAGGCGAGTGTCGAAGTATTGTTCACTGTAACGGTGAAAGTAAGTGTGGCACCGGCATCGAAGGATGTGCTTGGGTTGACCGTCTTCGTGGATGTCAGCACCGGCTCGCGCAGAGTGAGGACGATGTTATTAAAATTGGCAGGGGCACCGCTGAACTGATAACTGGCGGCGATGGTGCGGGTATCGCCATTGTTGTTCGCTGCAATATTGCTGACCTGAACGTAGTACTTCAGAACAATCGACCGCTCTGCTGCGGTGCCTGTTGTGACAGTAAAGGGTCCGTTCGGTGTACCATAGTCCAGAGTGATCGTAGTAATAGAATCCGGCTGTGGTGCCACTGGGGATGTCGATACATTGGGCTGATTCTGTGGGGAAATGGATGACCCAAAAGTGGCGTTGGTATTGCCCAGCCACTGTAACCCTGCTGGAAGGGTTATCGTAATAACAAGGTTCGGCACAGTACCTTGTGGCAGGGTGATTGTCTGGGTAATCTCCGCCTGCTCACCGATAAGCACATCGGTGGATGTATCGCCACCCACCGAAGTATCGGTCAACACCTGAACCTGACTGACCGCATTCACGGTTACAGTGGCAATGTCGGTCACTGTTATCGTACCTGCGCCGGAGATGGTGCCGTTGACCCCGATGGCTGCGGTTTGGCTGCCACTGGTCCCCGGGAGAGTGTCTGCATCCACTTGAGCTGCATTGTTTAGCACTTCGCTGGGGTTGGCGGTGAGGGCTATAGTTGCCCGATAGTAAAGGGTGACTGTTTTAGTCGGCGCAAGCCGGAGCAGCGTCTCGCCCGCTGTAGGCAGAGTGAGTTCCGTGTTGGTAAACGTGAATGTACCACCCAGACCACCGGTAATACCAGCCGTGGGTTGGACATCCGTACCTGCATCGTAAACGCCATTGGCGTTGAGGTCTGCGAAGAGCGAGGCTGCATCGAGATTCATCTTGGCATTCAGTGTGTCCTTCACCACGAGATCGTAGGCAGCGGCCAGATTGTCTGTGCTGGCGACCACCAATCGATACTCCACCGTGTCCAAGGCTTGCCCAGTAATCGAGTCGGCAAAGGCACCGCTTGTGGTAACATTACGAACTTGCTTGGTGAGAGTGAGTACAGGGCGTTGGACAGTGACCGTATGCGCCTGATACAAACCGGCAACTTGAACTCCGGTTGTCGCCATCTGCGTACCCGTCGAGCTGTTTGCAGTATTTGGATGAAAGGTAGTGCCCAGGTAATCGAACTGAAGCGCAGCACGATTCGCCCGTGAAGCATTGTCAGGATTCCCGTTCGTTCCGACTATGTTCATAACGCGGGCTACCAGATCGACTTCAAAGACAGCCCCCCCACTGGATGCAGCCGGGGTGATGGTTGGTACACTCAAAGAGATGCGCCCACTCACAACTGTCGGTGAAGTGCCTGCGCTATTCGTGGCTTCCGTCAGGGTAACTACTCCTGTGTTATGGGATCCCGTCGTGGTTACAAATGGAGTGCCGCCGCCGCCCCGGACGAATCCGAAATTGTCATCGTCATTACCCGTGCGGGCACCGCGCCGGAGTTGATCGCGCAAGAGGATGTTGGTGATATCGGACTCAGCTCCACGGAATCGTGCGGTGAGACGGTAGGTCAGCTCTTCGCCGATCAGAACATTGGTACCTGAAGAGTCTGCCTCTGATGTACTGAGCAAGGCCTTGATCAACTCCACTCCAAGGATACGGTGGGCACGCTGGTCGAGTGAGTAGTTGCCGAGGCTGCTTCCTGCATAATCCACCGACTCTCCTTGAACGAGCGCCTTAAGCGTAAGGGGACCACTGGATGTGGCATTATTATAGGTCAAGTTGGCAGTGATCACCGTGGTTTGATTCTGTGCCAGTGTACCCACTTGAGCTGGTGAGAATGTATAAACTCCCAGAACCAAAGTCGCGGCACCACCGGAGCCCCCTGTCCCCGGTGTCGTCAATGTCACTGAGTTAACTGTCCATCCCGAACCTAGGGCTGGGAGACTTAGCGTAATCCTATCCGCAATCGATCCTGCATCGCCTACATTGGTGATGGTGAAGGTGTAGTTCTGCGTAATTGTCGCGGTCAGCACGGTGTTGCCGTTGTTAGGCCCAAGCGCTGTGACATCGAGATCCGGGCGCACAGAAAGAGTGACGCTATTATTCGAGGAATAGGGGTTACCACAGCTACTCGTGTAATCAAGTGTAGCGACAAGGTTGCCGCCAGTGCTATTCAGAGGATCGAGTGAACCGGTGGTAGTCTCAGCAGCAGCCAAGTCTGGAAATGTCGTTGCCGTGTTGGGGTCAAAGACCGTCGGTTTTAGATAATAGGTAAAGGCAATGGTCTCCCCAAAACGCAATAGATGCGGTGCACCAGCACCCGTAAACGTAAATACAGGGGCAGCATCGGTACCGCCTGTGCGAGAGACTGCTGTAATATCGGAAGATGCCGTGGTGAGGGTAACTGGTCCCGTCGTGTCGTGGTGTGCATAGGCCGGGATGGTGGCAGTGAGAACAGGCGTATATAAAGTACCGCCTACATTGGTAACGGTAACCGTGACCATCGCCCTGCCTCCGGCCAGTGGGGTAATTGCCTGCGTAAGTTGTGTGCCGCCTGTAACCGATGGTACCATGTTCAGTGTTGCCGTATCGGATGGATTTCCTGGTGCGGTCAAATCCGTGACAGGGTTGGGAGGAAGACAACCCCATACGACATTCCCAGTGGTAACAGCATTTACGCAATTCGCTCCGAGTGTTTCGGTAACCACGTAGGTCGCAGTTGCCCCCTGCGCAAGGTCGTTCCCGGGAGTTACATTAGTGTGATTATAGTAGGTGTTGTTGCTAAACGCTGCATTCGTAAAGCCAGGCCCATTGAGTAGTGCCGTACCACTGCTACCAGAAAACACCTGCCGAAACCGCACATTCCGTGCCGTCTGGTTCCCTGTGTTCGAGATAACCATGCGCCACTCAATCTGGTCCCCTACTCCACCATAAACAGTCTCTGTAAATGAGGCCCCTGCATTGGCCGTTATATTGCGTCCGGTGACAGCTATGGAAACATTGGGCTTTACGGTGGGAATCGCTGTCGAGGTACCGGGCGAATTGACGGCGTTACCGCAGGCTATGCTACCCGTGGCGCTGGCCGTTGCCGACGGATTCGCCGTGGCAAATGCAGCACCCGCCGTGATTGCGAACCGAATCCGCACTTCCTGTGGTCCGCCAACTCCACCGGGATAGAGCATGGCAAGATTGGGCACTTGTGTAGAAGTCCATGTATAAGGCGTGCCTGCGGAACCCGTGCCCGAGGGTTCACCACCGGATGCCCAGCTTCCCCCGCTATTAATGGAGTACTCGGTTGTACCTGGCAGGTAGGTTAGCCCGGTCGAGGGATCCAGTATTTCTCTCAGGGTGATAGCACTGATCTCTGTGGGTCCAGTGTTGCGAACGATAATATAAATGATGCCATCATCGCAAAGACGCGCCACCGAATTTGTCGTGTCGTGTGCCACTAACATCTGTCCTGACGGAAAAGTGTAGTTGGGCGCCACCTTGGTAACCGTCTGATTCAGCGTACCACCACACCCCCACTCGGCTACAATTATGTTCTGATTGGCTGGAATGGTACAACCGGTTGACGAGTTGATGTCTGCGACAACGGTGATTAGGCGCGTGGTACCGGCAGGAATGTCGCCAAGGCTCCAAGTCAAAATCTCGTTGCTCGAACCCGACACGGTCACTGGGTAACCCACATTCGCGGCGTTTGTCAGACCGGTGTTTAGTTCAAGGGTATTGTACAAGGTGTTTCGCAAGGTCGCATTGTAGGCGGGTCCATTGCCGCCATTGGTGACATAAATCTTCCACTGGATGGTGCTACCGGTGACAACGACATTGTCCGGAGTTACCGTAAGACTGATGGATGCGGAACGTACTAAAAATGGACTGGTGGAGCCACTGGATGAGAACTCTCGTGTGCCAGCGGATGTGGAAGTCTGGACATCATCATAAGCCACTGTCGCCCCAAGGGAAGAAGGGCTTAGGGGTGCGGTCGCCTTCAATCGCGCCTTGAACGTGATAGTGCCAGAGTTAACAAGAGTAGCACCGGAATAAGTGAAGGTCGGATTGATGCCGCCATTCTCAGCATAAGTAATATTTCCGCTATTGAAGTCTCCTCCGTAGCTTACCGTCTGGCTGCCACCCGTAAGGTATGTGTATTGAGCTGCTGCGGAATTCAGGGTGACCAATACATTCCGTATTTTTTCAGCAGTGGCGTTGCCAACAGTCAACGTGACATTGAATTCTTCGCAGATTGAAAGCTGGTTTGGCGTCGCACCGCTGTACGTGAAGGCCACACCAATCGTTCCAGCCGCGCGAGCAATCGAGTAGTACACACCCTGGCGGAACTCATTCCCCGCAACGATACAGGCGCCCGCTCCACCGCCACCGTTTACGGTAAGTGTCGAACGTTGCAGTAAACTACGCGTGTTTCCGCCCGACAATCCAGCATCGGTAATGGTGGTCTTGTAGCGTATCTCGATCGTAAAGCCTGCAACATTCGGAGAATTGGCGAAGGATACCCCCGCAACGAATGATAGATTTATCGAAAGATTGCCCGAGCCGCCGGTGATACTACCGCCCGGAATGGATTGAAAAGCACCCCCGTTAACTGAGATTTCCGCAGTACCCGGTACCAATGTCTGTTGCGCGACCCCAGCAAAGTCATCCACGTAAGTTGAGCCATTCCATTGTCCTGGATAGGCACCGCCAAATTCGTAACTGGCATCAAATGGAATAAACTCGCCCTCACCCAGGGCAATTTCCCGGGTGGAATTAGCAGAAGCGTTGCCTGTCTCGAACACACCATCGCTGGCAGCCGGATTCACTTCGAAAAACTGATTCACCGTTGCGCCAGGATTATTCGTGAGCAGGTAAGTGGCAGACGCACTTGCACTGAGTGGGCACCCACGTGTGGACGTGGCCGAGGTGGATGCACTGGCAGTATATTCAAGCCCGGTTACGCATGGGTCTGCCTGTGCTACGAAATTAATAATCAAGGTCTGGGCGGCACCAAGAGACGCTATTGGCACAGTCCAAGTGATAGTGTTCACAGAGCGCACGGCTGAACCTGCCGAGGGTGTCATTATTACGCCTGTCAGGTTTGCCGGTATGGTCTCTGTCACGACAAGATTGGTACCGTTGATTAATGATGTATTCGTGGCAGAGAGTGTTACCGTATAACTTCCTGCTTCACCATTAGCCAGACGTTGGGCGGAAACCGACTGCCCAAGGGTGATCGACGGCTGGTTGTTGGGAGCAGTTACCGATGATGTGAGGGTTGGTGTGCCGTAGGCGTCACCACAACCATTGGTGTAGGCTGAGTACCAGACCACAGTACCCCCGGCTGTACCGCCACAGAGATTCGGCGAGTCAGGCTCCAGGGTAAATGACAGCGTTGAGCTGGCACCGTTCGCAATCGAGCCAGCGGGAGAGCCAGCGGTGCGCGTGAAGGTACCGTTACTTGAATTATAACTCCACCCGGCGGCTACACTCGCCACAGTCACCCCAAGCGTATTCAAGTTCGTATCGAGTACGATGGAGCGCGCTTCACCCAGACCTGTGTTCTGGACAGGGAAACTCACAGCGACCGGTGTGGTATAGTCTAGCGTTACATTCGACGGGGTGTAGGCAATAAGAGGCTGGAGCAAGTCGAGGGCCACAGGAGCGGTCGTGCTTTTTGCAGTAAATCCTGTCCTGTCTGTTGATGAAACCGTGTTAAGGATATTCGCACAGCCCGTGACAGTAGCAGCAACGTTGACTACAAACGAATCACCCGGTGCCAGATATCCCAAAGTGAGTGTTGGCGAGCTTCCACTTGCTGGTGTCGCCGGAGCAGTCTGTGTCATGGTCGCCACTTGCAGACTTCCGCCGGGGTTGATTGCGGACTCGTTGATGGTTACATCATACAGAGCACCGAGTCCTGAGTTCGTCAGAGTGACTACAAAGTTGGCCGTCTGCCCCACCGCTTTTGTCTGTTGGGTGGGGGTCTTGATCAGAAGCGTGGCACCTTGCAGGACCAGGATGTTCTGGCCGGAAACCGATGCCGTCTGATCCCGCGTTCCATTTGAAGTATTCGAATAATCGACGTCAGGGGTAAGTGCGTACGTACCCGATGACGGCATGGTTGAGGCAACGCGCAATCCGTAGGTAATGGTCAAGGTACAACCGGCCACCAAGTCGTAGCCCGCGGGAAGCGAGAAAGTAAGAACCAAGCCGACTTGCGATGCGGAAACCGGGGCAACCGGACCACACGAGGATGTGGCAGAAGCGGTTCCAGCGACATACTGGAAGTGGGCCGGCAGCGTAACTGTGGCAAGGACTTCGTAGGCTGTATTGGCACCGGTATTCGCAACAGCGAGCGTGAAAGTATCTCCTGTAGTATTGGTCACCTCTGCCGTCCCATTCCAAACACCGCCAATATCCATATAGGTACGTCCACTCTGCGCTGCTGTAAAACTGGTGGAAGTTGTCAGTGTAGTTTGGGCAAGAAGGATGCCGGGAACCATGGTTGCCAGAAGCAATAAGGTGAACGCCTTCATGCGCTCATCCATGCCAGCAAATGCATTCGCAAGCATACGACAGATAGATTTCATCGTGCGCCTCCTTCTTTGTCTGCTTTGTCATCGGAACCCCAGAGATCGCGGAAGAAGTTTTCATCAAACTTCAAACGAAGAGTTATAAACAAGCCGCTTCGGCTGTAGGCGAGGTCTTCAAAGTCGCGGTCTTCGTACCCATAGAAATTGTAGCCCACAGCCAGTCGCATGTTTTTCTTAAAGTTTAGGCCGACTTCCGGACCCAGTGCATATTCATAGCGATCACTGGCGCCATTAAAATTGATGCTGGCAGAAAGGCCAACATCAATCCGTTTGGTTACATCAAGGAGTGCACGTCCGCCCAGCATTTGTCCAAAGTAGTTGCTGTCACCCAGTGCCCTGTTTTCTTCCACATACTTCGCGGCATAGCGACTGCTGAGGATAAAGCTCCTGCATGGTTGCCAGTTCCAGCTCAGTGAACCGATATTTGCGGTACGGGTCATGGCATCGTCAAAGTCAAGGGAGCCGTCTTCGTACTTCAACTCGTACCGGAAGAGCGCATTCCACGTGTCGTTCTTTACCGGGCGATAGGCGAGGCCGGTAAGCAATCGAGCCTGCTGCATATCGCGTGCATCCTCGCCGGATGAATTCAACTGGTAGTAGATCGTGCGGGCAAGGAATGTCCAAGCAGGATCGAGCTTGCGGGCATAGCCCAGTGTGTTGAGGAAACTATCGCTGGCGTCGGCAAAACGCACCTCGACACGAGCCGTGCCTTTCCAGTCGTTCTTCTCGGTGTAAGCAATGGCTGCGGTCGCTGCGGTGGATTCCCGTTCCTGTTTCCCATCGAACGGAGTCGTACGCTCAAAGCTTGTGTTCAGGTCGAATCCTGGCCCGACATCCCACTTGTTGCGCAAACCGGTGGCTGCTTCAGCTTCCCTGGAGCTGATGGAGTCGCGCACACGGTATTCATTAAAAAGCTGCCCATCGCGCATGTATTCGGACTCCACACCGACAAGCGTGCGGTTGTTCTGTTGAATAGAATTAATCTGAAACTCTCCGCCAAGGGAATCCACCAGCTCGTGTCGTGCATAGACCCGGGTCTTGGCTTTTACTTGATAGTCTCCGCCAAAGGCCACAATGCGTTTATCGGTATCCACCACATCGTTCTCCACTTCTCCATAGACAGAGGCTGCGGGCAGCATCGGGACGGGAGTGGATACTTTCACGCGCGCACTGCGGACTGAGTTCGGTGTCGCTCCCACGGTATCTGTACTGGCGGCAACATCCGTCTCCTCGCTAACGCGCCCCCCCACTTCCACGGTCACCTTGTTCTGAAGGGTATGTGCTACGTCTGCCCGCACCCCTTTTCTATTGCCACTGGTTGCTACATCCTGGGAATAAATGCCTTCGGTTTTGAGCGTGGTGTTGGGTGCCAGCTTGCGGGTGGCATCAAATCCAGCTTCAACGCGGCCAGCAGTGAGCATGGATGTAGGGTTCTTAAAGTCGGCCTCCGCCTTGCCAGCATAGACACGGGCATCCGTCTTCGAATCCGAGTGACGCAACTCGACTCTACCTGCCATCCCCTGCCCTTCCACAAGAGATTCACTGCGCGCCACTTCACCGATAAGAAAGGTCTTCTCTGCCAGCTTGATGGTAGTATTCGCACTGGACAGGGTGTACTGCTCCAGAGGATTCTGGTCCTCCACGTAACTGCCGCCCACTTCCCACCAGGAGAGAATTTTTACGGTTCCATCCAGCCCCCAAACCCAGCTCTTATCCCCGGTTTCATTCTCCAGTTCATACGAGATGCGCAACGATTGCGTATTTCCATTCGAGTCCAGGCTGGCCAGTGGAGTGCGCAGCAAGAGTCTGCCCGTGAAAGGCTCGAACTCATAATCCGAGAAGCGCGCTAGGGTTCTGGTATCTATGATCAAACCCGGTTGATTCCGGTCGCGAACCAGCACTTCGATCGTTTCAGTATTGCGTAGCCCACCACCCATGGGTGCGATGTTGAAAGGCCCGCTGGTACCATTTCCGGGAATCTCCATCACGACGCGGCGCGAGGACGTATAAGCTGCGAATGTATTAAGCGTAACGCGGTCGTTCTCATAGTGCGATTGGACTCCGGTCAGGCTTCGGTTGTAGGCTCCGAGAGCGCGCGCGTTATCCAGGGCATTCACATTCGTCTGGGTCTGCGTGGTGAAGTCGCCATACAGCAGGTAGTTGTTCTTGTTCTCAAGTTTTGCATAGACTTTCGATGTGCTTTGCGCATCGAACCCGCGGATCGAGTCATCGCCATACACGGGGTAAAACGCATCCGGTTCGATATCGCGGAAGAGGGTGCCTCCGCTTTCCTTGGCAGAGTCATAGGATGCGGTGAGCAACCATCCTTTCTTAACTTCACCCTTCGCAAACGCGGACACCCGCCCCGTGACGGAGCCGTCATCAAAAGTATCAATCTCACTAACAACGTCTTCAAAGGGACTGGTGGCTTTTGAAGATTTTGTCACTCCGCCATCCCCGGGTACGGTATCACCCGAGTTAAAGTTTACCCTGCCTTCGGCTATTCCGGAAACGACGAATGGCCGCATCTGTGGTTGAAACCTCACCTGCTGTTCGGAGAGTAGAAGACCACAGGATACGACTAGATGCGCCGTTCCGGCATCCCCCGACGGCAGAAGGCTGTACTCACCTTTACCGCCATTGAGGAATACTTGCGCACCCGGTTCACCGGGATTGAGGTCCGCATCCACCCACCGGCCATAATCACTTTCAAGGGTAATGGGGGTACGCGCAGTCACAGGGTTGCCATTCTTGTCCTCCAGATAAACAGTCAAGCGAAGTGGAGTTGCTCCGTCGGCGATGGGATCGAGTCTGTCGAACTCCACGCGAATCTGTGCGAGTTCATCGGGCGCGATGACTGTAATACTCTGGCCACCACGAGGATTGCCAAAGCTATCCGTCTGTATGAATTCGATGCGATTCGCGCCGGAGTGAAGGTTGAGACCGATGTATTCCTCAAATCGGATCTGCGTCGCCGGATTCTCAATGGATTTACCAACGCGCTTGCGCGAGACAGGTTCGCCATTAAGCAAAAGCTGGAAAGTCGTGGCGGCATTGCCTTTCACTCGGACATTAGTAATCGCCATGGGCAGCGTGTCACCGTCCGCCAGATCGAGTATAGCCGGAGTGGGATCAACGATTTGTCCGGCATAAATGGATAGATCGATGGCGGCGATCGGGTCCACCGGACGCGGCGGCAAATTTGAATTGCCCGAAGTTAGCGTTCCTGTGGGCAGTAGCGGCTGGAACGTCAGATTGGGCTTCTGGCTCCCCACTGTGCCTCGTGCGGGAAGTGCTTTGGTATCGCCCAGAAGCGGAGCCCTGGCCTCTGCTCGTAAATCGCGGTCCAGTGTGTTGCGGACTTCTGGTATAAAATGGGCCTGTTCGCGACGGCGATTGACCTCAGCAAGAACTGAGGGTGAAGGTTTGATGGCGAAGTTGGATTTATGAAGTTCGCCATTCTTCATGTCGGCAAATCGCAAGTCCTCGTCGCCAGCATTGCGGGTATCAATAGGAACTAGAACCGCACCTTGAGGCAGGCTGAATGGGTCAACTTTGACCGCATGGGCTACAGGGCGCAGTCCGTAGATGCTGTACTTACCCTCGACATCTGTAATGACATTCGTGCCGTCCTCCAGATAGATGCGAACGCCGGGTACACCCAAGTCTTTCTCTCCTGGAAGGCTGTCGCCATCATTATCAATGAATACTCGCCCAAAGAGTACGCCCTTGTCTGTGAAGACGCCTTCCTCGACACGGACCTGCGCTCGCGCCTCATTACTGAAAAGTTTTGGGGGCCCGAGACTGACGGCTTGTGCACGGTTAATACCGCTTCCCCGTTGAGCTCCCGGAGCCAGCCGCACCCTGTACTGCAATACAATCTTCTGGCCGACTGCGAGGTGCCCAAAATAGAACTTCAAGTCCGGTCCCGCACCGCCCAAGGGATCGTCTATCGCACGGCCAGCTATGCGTGCGGAGCCCCGCTCGTAATGGAATCCAGCGGGAAGATGGTCATCCAGAAATACACTGCGCATGATCGCAGGAGTGGTGTTCTTCAGTTCGAGCGTATAGATGACCGAGTCCCCAATCTCGGCTATGGAACGTGACACTTCCTTGGTCAACTGGAAGCCCGGTGCCACCATTGGGTCCAGCGGTACATCAAAGAAAACGGCACCGATGTCTTCATTCACCAGGAATTGACCACCATAAGACGCCTGCGAATCGATTAACCTGCTGGGATCGAGCAGTATGGCAGGTACGACACTGGGGAACTTGTAGCCATCCGGGGGAGTGACCGTCACCAAATAATGGCTGCGCTCAACAAGTGGGAAATGGAAGATGCCGTCGTTTCCGGTGGTCACGGTACTCGGAGCCTTCGTTATGAAATCCAGATCGAGGACAGCAGCAGCCTGGCCGGGGCGACCTCCATTCCCTTCACCTGTGACATCGATAAGGGTTACCTTGGCACCGCGTATAGGTTCATTCGTTCGCGAATCAAAAACCACACCACGCGGATCCACGAGAATAGTTGTACTGGATAGTGTACCGCCGCACTCGCGGATGTACGCAGTAAGCATATCGCCCACAAGTGACTCTATCGTGCCATTGCGCCTGGTCACTTGGACCTTGTTTGCATCAGCAGTGGGTACCGAGGGAATGATGCGAAACACACCGGAATTAGCTCCGGTCTCAATGGCAGTGTAGGACTCTTCATCTCCTGTCAGTTTCGATGTGATGCCAATCGTAACTTCTTCAATAACTAATGGGTCCAAATTACAAGTGGCCGCATCTGCCTGCACATGTAGAAGACGCCCGAGGCTGGTAATCGGTGCTATACGTGTAAATTCCGTGGTGGTGAAGTAGCGAATGATTGGCGGTGCCAGGGGAACAGTCACTTCCACTCGGTTCGAGGCCAGTAGCTCAACTGCCGTATTTTTCTGAAAGTGAAGGCTGGCCGTATTGGGTATGTTGCCACTGGCGTTGCTGTTGATAGTAGTGATGAAGGAAAGCCCGTGTAATTGACCGGCGCGTGTCTCAGTAAAGCCCCAAGCCACCGCATCTACTTCTCGCAGGTCTGAAGGCGGATTAGTCGTGTAAATATGGAGATCGGTACCGTAGGTGTGGTAGAGGGCTTGAGCTCCATTCAGTGCTCCGAACCGAGCGAAGGTTGTATTGGCTGGTATCGCATCGCGGACAATCACCCGCTGCGCTCCGGTACCGTCTATGCGAACTCCGACGGGTAGAAGTGGATTCACACTTGTAAAATTGATCGTCCATGTCAGTTCATCCTGGCGTTTCGCAGTTCCGGGCGCCACGGATTTAATTATCATCGCGGGCACATCATTGACTGTAATAGTGTCGCGATTGGTAGCCGTTAAGCTATGGGCAGCATTTGACGCGCTCAGGTTAAGCCGTGTCGTCTCGCCATTGGCTGCGGTCACCGGTACACGGCCTGTTATGATAAGTGCTATCGATTCGCCTGCGATCAGATGTATGCTTCCAACGCTCGTCAGGGAAGCATTACGCTGCAAGCGCGATGCACTGGCAAGCAATGCCTCACCGGTGTCGGGAATGCCGTTCTCATTGGCATCCCACCAGAGGCGTGCATCTTCCAGTTGGAAATCTTCCGCAGTGGCTACGGAAAGGTCTACTGTAAAATTCGCCGCAGTATTACCGGAGTTCGTCAAGCGGTGACTGAGGCTAATCACGGCACCTGGGGCGGCAATGATGGAGCGGTCTTCTTCGAGCAGAATACCCGGAGACACACCCACCTGAACCTCGACAATATTTGAAAGTAGCGGGAAACTTTCGGCTGTGAGTGGATCGATATACTCGCCACTGGCCTGATTCAAAATGCGTGTCTGTGGCAGGATGGCAAATGCCACCGCTGATAGTATTTGGGCAAGGCAAGCCACCCACACCAGTGTCTTGGATACCAAGCGCAGCGAGGGGCGGTGCCTAAGGAAACTGTTGGCGCAAATGCGCTTCACCAGTTGGGCTGTGGTCTATTTATTGTCTACACATGAATGGGAACGCCAGTCCACGCTGTACCTTTACACTCCGTTTGCTCAAGGGCTCCAACACTCCTTAATAGAATTATTGGCGGGCGGAAGCTATCTCCTGCCCTTCCCTCCGGATAGCGGAGGGTCTCGAAAGACCCCCCGCTATCGTCGTGGAGAAGCGTTCTAAACAACAGTCTTTAGAGACCGTCGATGGTTACCCCAAACCGGATGATCGCCGAGGCGCCCGGAGTAAGGTTACCTACATTGAACTGGAATGCGCCAGTGGCATTGTCTGCCGGCTTGGTGGGCACGGCGACTACAGTTGTGACGCTATTTACAGAAGCCTGGCTGTCCGCACCTGCATCATTGTAGGTGGTATTGGCCGGGGTTGTATCATAGATCACGATGGCATTGGCGTCAGTGTTACCCGAGTTGGTCACTGTGATACGATAGACGATCGATTCTCCGGGTTTCGCTGTAAGATTTAACGTTGTGAATGTGCCATCTCCGGCATCGCCGAGAACTCCGTTGCTGTTGGCATCAATCGCTTGCTCTTTAAGCAGGGTCAAGTCGCCCTTGACCACGGTGGTAGTGTCCTTGTTAAACACAACCGGGGGAACCGCCACACTGTTGATAGCGCCACCGGACGTGGTCGCGGTAATGGTGGTGATATTCACCGTAAGGGCATCCGCTTGCAGAGGAGCAAAACACTTCACGAAGAAGCGCTGGGTTTCGTTCGGTGCAAGCCCATCCCAAGTGGCGAGAGCTGCATCGAGAACCGTAACAGCGGGGTCTGCGGCATCGAGACTTCCGTTGCCATTCTTATCCCAGAATACGACAGAGTTCCATCCCTGCGCTGCGAGGGATTCAGCCAGGGTAAAGGTGATTACGCTGGGGGAGCCATTTGCTTCCATTACGTTACCATTGTTCGTCAGCAAGTGTGCGTAAACCACGGAACCACCCGGAAATACCTGCCCTGCGTTATTGCTAACCAAGCCGATATCGCGCACGGTGTTTACCGAAACCGCGTCACGCTTGATATCGTAGGCGTTCGACGTGGGGGAGAGCGCACGGAAGTAGATATCGCGTATGCCAGGGGTTGTGAAGGGCGGCACCGTTACCTCGGCGTAGACCTTCATGTTTGTGCCAGCATTCAGAGTACCTGTACCGGTGATGATAGCACCCGGGCTGCCACCCACATCATTGCGGAAAACCACAGCCCAGTTTGTGTGCATGTTCAGCGTACCGAAGTTCCCATCGGCATCGGCTGCGAGCTGGTAAGTGTCTGCCGTGGCACTGGTATTATTTACATAGAGCACGAAGGTCGTCGTGGTGCCTGGATTAGTGTTGTTGGTGACCGTGGCAGCAGCGAGGGAGTCACCGCTCTCGAAACCAAAGCCAGTGGTAGCCGCATTCCCTGCGGCAGCGGTACCGGCGGGGGTGCTGTCTGTACGGGCAGTGGTATTGGTCAAGTCCACCGTCTTACCAGTAATCTCGCCCAGTCTATCCACCACGGTATCACTAACACTTGGGTTAAACCCAGATGTGGCACGCTTGGTTACGGTGAACCCAGCACCGCCGTTGTCACCCGTAGTTGCGTTTGTGGGCAGGAATGCTTTTACAACAACCAGATAGGTTGAGTTAAGTGCAGCAGGACCGCCCGGCTGGAGGACTCCCGTGTCGGGGATGGAGTTGCTATTCGTATCTACCAGCGGAGTGAATCCATCGCTCTTGAAGAACTGGAAAGTCGTGCCAGCAGGGAAGGTGTTGCCCACAAAGGTCATGTCGAAGGTATCCGGACCATTGCCGAGATTGACCACGCGATTGACGAAGGTAACTGTCGCACCCTGGATTGCTGTGGTTATCTCAACCAAGTCATCGGCATTAGGTACTGCGCCGGAGAGCGGGTCATCCGCAGCCACAATCGCGACTTGGGTGACAACGAAAGGCACCGGATTCGTCGGTGTGGGACTGGTGGGCGGAGTTACACCGGGGCCATCGGGGTCGTAAGTATGATTTGCAGTATTGATGAGTGTCTGCGGAGCAATACCAAGATTCACACCGACCTGGAACGTCAAGCTACCCGATTGACCGGCAATGACTTGCCCGATAAGCGCCGTGATGGTGCTTCCGGTTATGGAGTAGTCAATGGTGTTCGGAGCTGTGCCCTGTGTAGCTACCACCGCACTGTCACTGAGGACCGTGCCTGCACCAGTTACCGACCATCGAGCGGAATTTGCAATATAGGTCATGCCTACGGGGATGGCGTCCGTTATCGTGAAGTTGGTCGCCGTGTTATTACCCGAGTTTGTGTAGGTAAGGGTATAAGTGACCGGTGTCGTACCGGGAGGACCTGAACCGACACTGATGGACTTCGTAACTACCAAGACCGCATCCGCAGTAACAACCGCTGTGTCCAGATTTGTATCCGTCTGGACCGGTGCACCTGCACCCGTTTGCGAGAAGTCGCTGGTAGCAGTCACGGTGACTGTCGATGTGTGCGGAGCTACAACGTTGCCCGGCATGGTGGCGGCTACTACGAAATTAAAAGATGCACCCGCAGCGACGTTCCCAGTTGTAGCGATGTTAACGAAATTATCCGGAATACCGTTGTTATCGGCATCTGCATAGATAAAGATATTGGTAAGACTACCCGTCGTCAGCGCCGCAGAGAGATCAAAGGAGTCCGTTCCATTGCCAAGATTGATCAAGGTATGGGGGAAATAGACCGTACCGCCGGGCGCAACGCTCCGGGTACGCGGGTCGATAAGGTCAAAGGAAGCCACCTGTTGCACGATTGTAATGACCGTGTTTGAGGTAGCAGTACGTGTGGCACCCGAATCATCGGTGTACGTGGCAGAGGCCTGATTTCCGATGGCAGTTCCGGCCAGTGGCGCGGCGGCGAAGGCGTTAATAGTACCCGCAAGCGCGGCAAGACCAAGTAACAGTCCAGACAGCACTCGCAAGTGTGCAGTTGAGTTAGTTTGTGATTTCATGAGAGCAGGTGACTGATTGTGATTTAGCTAAAGTCAGGTATAGGCTGGTTTAAGGTTGTTGAGTAGTGAGGAGAGCTGAAACACTCAGCTCCACTGTCTGGCGGGCTTTGATTTCTGGGACCAGCCAGCGTACAATACGAATTTCCAGAGGCTCTGAAGTCTTCTCAGCCTGTAGAATTTGCTCCTGAACTTGAGTCCAGGGCAGAAAGGTTTTGCCATCGAAACTGGCTTCGGTCGGTACCGGGTCCGCAGATGGACTCAGACACACAGCGCCCTCGGGAATGGGCACCTGTGCCTTGATGGCTCGAAGCGAGCGATCGCTCTGGTTTGAGTAAGTCGCGGTGTAGCGAATGGTATCCCCCGGCTTGGCTTGCTCACCGGGGAGCCAACTCACCTTGCCAGAAACATCCTTAGTCGCCTTGGCAACCGTCAACTTTATGGCCAGAGGCTCAGAAGCTACTACTGGCTGCCCCTGCAAGCCAAGTTGAGAAATGGCTAGAAAAACTACGAAAAAACCAATCCGTGCGGAATATTTCATATACGATGTAGTTAAATATTAAGGAAGAAATAGCTAGGAGTGGGATAAATTTCTAGGTAAAAGTCCCCACAAAACAACCGCTCGATAGTATTTACAGATTCTTTACGCCTCTAATTATTCATCTATCTCTAAATGTTTTTGGATGCTGTGTGCCATCCATGCGTCCTGTAGGATCGGAGTTACCCCAGAGGGGCAAAATGTCGGTAGATAACACAGCCATATATTCTCCTGCGCCCCATCGGGACACAACCCGGTCGCCATGGACATTGGTTTGGTTTTGCTCGGTGTTATGATTGTCACATTGCTATCGACGTTCCGTCTCTCCGGGATGGAGGTGTGTTAATATGCCAGTTTCTACTCACATTACTACGGACAGAACCGACTCACCCATAGCGTTAGTGTCTTTCCATGCCCACGTCGTCTCTACGCTCCCACAATTAGTCAGTGTTCGCGGTTCTCGCCCGGTGCATTTCGAAGTTATTTCACCCAATAGAGTAAATAAGGGCACTTCGCGCGTTGATAAGAGTGCTCCGTACGTCGATAAGGGCAGTCCGTGCGTCGATAAGGGCGGTCCCCGCGTGCCTAAGGACGGTCCGTACGTTGATAAGGGCAGTCCGTACGTCGATAAGGGCGGTCCCCGCGTGCCTAAGGACGGTCCGTACGTTGATAAGGGCGGTCCGTACGTCGATAAGGGCGGTCCCCGCGTGCCTAAGGACAGTCCGTACGTCGATAAGGGCGGTCCGTACATCGATAAGGGCGGTACGTGCATACTTAAGGGCAGTCCACTCGTGGCACTAACAGAACAACAACTTCGAAATGCCCGGTTCTTGCCACCTTTCCATTTTCCACCTTATAATTGTTGGTCTAAACTCAGGGGCTGGGGTTTAATCCATTTTGTGTGATTGAATTCATAGCGGTTCTGGCACGGTCCGGGATATATTAACCACTTCGAGATGCCATACCTGCGACTCTGGCGGGCGTCAATGGCTGCCATCAGCCGGTGAGCTGCATCAACCTTCTTCCATCCGCCATCTTCATTCACTGCCTTCTGTCTTCCATCTGCAAACTGCAATTTCAGACATCCTGAAGTCAGGACGATAACAAAGGGAATCCCGGCGAGTCGTGGGAAGTAGGATGAATCCTGAATGCCTTAAAAGCGCCAATGGCGCGACCATGGCAAATTAGGTTCAACTCATTTCCCATGACTTCCGGATGTCTGAAATTTGCATGCTGCCTTCTTCTGCAATTTGCAATCTGCAATCTTCCATCTGCCATTTTATGAATGCCATAGTCAGAATTCTTTCTTTTAAGTAAAGACGGCGTTGACCGATGTATAAGGTAGTAGAGGCGAAATCAATGATTCAGCAGACCGCCTGAACTTTTCGTCAAGTCAATGAACCGAAAATCCCGAGGGAGTTTACCCATGTATATTCACCGATTCCATAAACAGTGTCGATTAAGTGCTGTATTGTCATTCTTCATCGCACTCATGCTGATGACCAGCGTACGCAGTGTACATGCGGAAGACTATCAGCTCGGGGTGATCCTCGGTTTAACGGGCGGTGGAGCCATCTGGAGCAACGAGGGACTGGAAGCCATCACCATGGCGGTTGATGAGATTAATGCAGAAGGTGGATTGTTGAAAAAATATCCCATCAAGCTCACGGTTGTAGATGACCAAGCCAAGCCGGATGTGGCCGCGCAAGTGGCGCGAAACATGGTGACCACTACGAAACCGAATTGCGTAATCGGCACCTGGAGCAGCTCCTGCGCACTGGCGATCAAGCCCATATTTGCAGAGTCCAAGACGCTGCACCTCGCTGCGATTAGTAATTCCGAGGACATTACGCGGCTCAATCCCAGCCCATACACCTATTCTGTCGTCCCCAATACCTACATGCTGGCCAAGGCAATCAGCATAGGGTTGGCGAAACTCTCGAAAGAGAAGGGCTGGAAGACATACGCCACCATCACTTCGGATTATGCATTTGGCCGCTCCATGCAGAGTAATGTAGTCACTATGCTCAAGACTTTAGCGCCGGAACTCAGCATGACCAAAGATGTGTGGGTGCCCCTTAGCGAAACTCAATGGGCTCCCCACTTCGCCGCACTGGCTGCGGCCAAGCCTGACTTCATCAATGTGACTCTGACCTCGGATGACAGCGTGCGATTCATCAATATGGCAACGCCCACAGGCTTTTTTAAGAAGTATCCCTGCCCGGGTATGATGCTGAGCGTAACCGAGCTTATCTTGCAAAAAGACTTGTTGCCCCGAGGTGTCACTGCCTTGACACGCGCCCCATTCTTCGGCCACCCCGATGAACCCGCCATGCAATCCCTGGTTGAGAAATGGAAGAAAGCCCACAATCGGTACCCCACCGACTGGCAGGTTCTGCACTATGACGCGCTGATGATCCTTAAACAAGCCGTCGAGAAGGCAGGCACCATCGAAACCGAGGCCGTTCGAGCCGCTCTCCATGGTTCCACGGTTAACACCTGTCGTGGAAAGCTGACCTTCCGCACTTTGGACAATCAACTCATCTGCCCGGTGTATGTGGGCACAGTAGCGGACGACCCCGCGTATCCCTTCCCAATTTATCACAACATGCAGGTTATCCCTGGAGCGGAAACCATGCGTCCCGAAGCCGAGATCGTTGCGGCTCGTGAAACGAAGTAGTCATTGGATTAAACAACAATTACAGATAATCCTACCCCGCCTAGATTAACAATCCTGTCCGGCTCCAAGGCAATTATTCGCACATCAAATCAGCGATGAAACTCGGTATAAAAGGGAAGTTACTCGTCAATGGAGTAATGACTGTGACCGTCGCCCTGACTCTTGTCATTGCCAGTGTGGCTACGGCACTCTGGAAACAAGGCTGGGCACAAGCGCGGGAGCGACTGTTGCAGGCATCAATGGTAATGGCCAAGTCCATCACCATCGAGTTAGCTGAGTCAGGCAACAAGGTGAATCGGATTGCCCTGGATAAGGAAATTGTGGGTAAGTCTGGTTTCCTTCAGGATAACGCGACCAAGACGGACATACGGGAGATGCTGGTAGTCGAGAGAAGAAATCTTACTAATACACTCGCACGGGCGCTCTCCGCTGCCCAACTCCATGAAGCAGCCCTCTACGGAATGGATGGGAATCTTCTGTGCGGCGTAGTAGAAAGCAGTGCCCAACAGCTTGAATACTGGTGCCCGGACGACCGTCACCCAGGGCGCTTTCTACGCGCTTTGGTTAACCGTGGCCAGGAACCACAGCCGACCGATTGGCTCGATAATGATGCGCCAGCGACTCCTGTCCCCCACCTGCCCACTGCTACAACTGCGGCGAGTACAACGGGATGCCAGGTTCGCGACGGCTCCTGGTGGGTCGCCGCAGTGGCACCCATTATGGGCGAGGGCTTGAACGCGGAAACCTTCCAAGTAGAAATGTCGCAGCGTGGCCAGATCCGAATCAGCTCACGCTTTGGGGCAGCATTCATACAAGAGCAAAGTGAGTTTACAGGTACCCGCATAAATCTCTATGCCGGGGGCGAACTCGCAGCAGGCAATGGTGAAGGGCTCTCTGCCCCTGATTTGCCTGCCTCGAATTCAACGGTTGTGGATGGCCTGGCCGTAGAAACATTTGCACTGACCACCGCCAAGCTCAAAAACGATTCCTATTTTACTGCCATCATGCCCATGCGCGCCGGCGGGGTCGATGCTGGCTCCGTAGCCATCATGCTCTCTCAGGCAGACACGCTCCGCAGCCTGAAATGGATAATGGCACTAACACTGGCCACCGGCTTGCTGGCTGCCATCGTAGCCATGCTCCTCGGGCTATGGTTATCGCAAAAGATTGCACGCCCTATTAACCGGATCGTCGGTGTTCTCTCGGAGGGCTCCACGCAAACCAGTCAGGCATCCGAAACGCTGACTACAAGCAGTCAAGCGCTGGCTATGGGTGCGGCGCAGCAAGCCGCCAGTCTGGAGGAAACCACCGCTGCGCTGGAGGAGATATCCAGCATGACCGAACAGAACGCCGAGGTTTCCCAGAAAGCGTCGGTTCTGGCCTCGGAAACTCATAAGTCTGCCACTATGGGAGCAGAGGTCATGGCGAAAATGACAGGCGCCATCAAGGTCATCCAAAAGTCTGCGGATGAGACCAGCAAGATAATCAAGGAAATCGAAGGAATCGCGTTCCAGACCAACTTGCTGGCGCTCAATGCCGCGGTGGAAGCCGCTCGCGCCGGAGAAGTGGGTAAGGGATTTGCGGTGGTGGCCGATGAAGTGCGCCGCCTGGCTACGCGCAGCGATGAAGCCGCCAAGAACAGTGCCCGAATCATCAGCGAGTCTGTCCAGAGTACGAAGAATGGCGTGGATTTCAGTGAATTGGCAGGCAAAATCTTGAGCGATATCTTAACGAAAGTGGGTGAAGTGAATCGGTTGGTGCAGGAGATTGCTGTGGCGAGTAAGGAGCAGGCCAAGGGAATCAGCCAGGTCAGTAAGTCCGTCACGGTCATAGACACCGTGACCCAGCAAAATGCATCCTTTGCCATGGATTCTGCAGACGCAGCGGAGAAGCTCTCCGCGCAGTCCGTTGAACTTAAGTCTGTAGTCAAAGAGCTGCAGCAACTCATCTCCGGCAGCAGGAGTCAACAAAACCACTACTCGGAACATAAACACCACGACCATACCCATGGAATGGAGAATGAAAAATGGAGAGTGGAGAATGGGGATGGCAGAAGGCAGGAGGCAGAAGCGTCTATATAGGTCAGTCAATAGCGTCAATAAGGTCAATAGGGTCAAAGCTGATGGCTGAATGATGAAAGCTGATGGCTTAGTTATCCTTTGTCGCCGGTTCGGTATTATACCCGGAGTATTTTTACGTATTTTTACCTACAGGGGATGAGTTGGATCTTGTATCTGTTAGTAGAAACCCGTATAAGGATAACATACCTCGACGTCACATCAGAAATCTTACCTTCTCTTACATAAACCATGAATAAAGGAATAATTGCAGCTAGTTCGCTCACGGTAGTAGCCTTGGCTGGGTGGATTCTTTGGGGAAATGCTCAATCCTCGAACAAGGTGCTGACTACTGATCTTGCCAAGGCCAAAGCCACCATAGCTCTTCTTGAAGACAAGACTGCTGCACTGGAGCAGCAGTCAGCGGATCTGGATAGAAACCTGAAAGATCGCGACGCCTCGTTGGCGACTACCCATGAAAAGCTCGCTTTGACACAGCAATCCCTAGAAGACACCATAGCTCGTGCCAGAGCGGATGAAGACGAGAGGCTCGCTAAAATTGATAACCTTAACCAGGAGCTGCTGAAGGCTGTAGAAGCACGCAAGACGGTCGAGGAGCGCATGATTGATCTCCAGAAGCGCATGATAACTCTCACCGCTGCACGCCAGTCTGCAGAAGAACGCGTAGCTCAGCTTGAGGCTCAGAATGCGAGCTATGAAGAGCGTATGCTTGCTCTGAATGATTTACAGCGGATTAAGTCCGAGATGATTCGTCTGCAAGACGAAAACGCTGTGCTCGTGGCAAGACTTCAAAAGTATGAATCCCGCCAGTCCAAGACCGAAGAAGCACTCCTCGCAGTCGGTGGTACGCCGAACATTCCGAATTACATCTACCGCTCTTCCAACTACAAGCGCCACAATGCGCTGTCCTTGAAGACCAAGATGGGCAAGGGCTTTGCTCAACCTAAATCCGATGATGTAGAGACAGCGGTAACTACCAAGGAATAAGTCCAGTATAGATCACTTTCGCCAAGAGGCACTCCATGCGGAGTGCCTCTTTTTGTTTGTGTGGCGTATTTCCTGAATGCATGCGGATGATTCTGTAGGCATCCTAGAATTCCCTGGGGGGATTAACTGGACATTGGCCAATTTGGGCGTGCGTTGGTGGTAATGGAATCGGAGATGGCATGATCTCATCGACGTATGAGAAGAATGCAGTCCCGCAGGGACGACCTGCATCTTAGTCCCAGGTTTTAACCTGAGGCTGAAGTTTGGCTCCGACTAGATAAGTCAATGCACCGTTGATCGCAAATAGGCGGACAAGAATGTCCGCCCTCCGTTGGTTGTTTGAAGCAAACGGAGAGCGGGTTTTCTAACCCGCTCCCCAGGTTAAAACCTGGGGCT
>JANRLC010000075.1:0-199425 GCA_033762955.1 Verrucomicrobiota bacterium
TTCAACAGCCCAAAGACTGCGGACCTTGGTCAGAACTTTGCCTGGAACAACCTCTTTGGCTACCTCTATACAGGATACCATCCCTTCGCCTACGATTTCGCTACTGAGCAATGGCTGTATATCGTCGGCGATTCCGAAACCACGGGCTACTATCTATTCGGCTTCAAGCTTGGGCACTGGTACTGCACCCATCCCGATTACTATGAAAACCGATGGATACTGGATATGACCGCCGATAACACCTGGCTGGTGGGGCTGGAATAATCCAAGGCAGAAGGCACAAAGGCAGAGGGCAGAAGGCGACCGGTGCATCTCGAAGTTTTTGTTATATCCCGGACAGAAAGGGGACTGTTGTACATGCGGTGCAGATAAGCCCGGAGTTTGTGTTTAGCGTAGTTTCAGACATCCGGATGTTAGCACGTAAACAAAGAGAATTCCAGTGAGTACCGGGAAGTAGAATGAACAAGAGGACAGTGGAAGTGGTGCAATGAGCTTTATGCAGCGCCAACGGCGCGACCTCATACCAGCCTGGGTCATCGGCCCAGGTCTGGACTTTGGCCATTTTGGGCATGTCGAAGCGCGTTAAACTGTCACCACAGCCATTTGCCTGTTACTACCGAACACCAAACACGGAAGGATGCCGTAGTATGCGTTTAGCGTAGATTTTGCCTATCTTGTATCTGTCTTGAAAATATCCCGAAGGGATTACGTCCCAAAGCCCGGGGTTGGCCGCAGGCCTACCCCGGGTAAATATAAGATACCGGACAACCCCAACGGGGTTGCGTCCGCATTGCTATGGGCATGATATACGCCGCAAAGACGGACGACGCAACCCAATTGGGGTTGATGTATCTTTCACATCCTTACCCAGGGTAGCGCGCCGTGCGCGCAACCGCTTTGGGGCGTAATCCCTTCGGGATATTTCTGATTCTGAAAACACTCGATTTTGACGCTAAACACGTACATGCCGTAGGCATCGCTTGGACTTTGGCCAATTTGTGTGTGTTGTGAGCATTATCTTGCGCCATGATTCCATGGGAAGAATGAAGTCCCGAAGCAACTGGATCGAGGGCATCAAAGCAGTCGAAGCGATCTATTTCCTTCGTCCTAAAGGCGAATTTGAAAGCCCATCAGCCGTCCCTTCGGGACTTGTGTTACTAATTACGCCGTTTACCCCAGGTTGAAACCTGGGGCTAAGATGCATACCGTCCCCTTGGGACGGTTAAGCGCACAATCGAGACTACCGCGGCTTAAATGATGGGTATTTGGCTGTTATTTACGTTTGCACTGCTCCCAAATTGGCCAAACTCCAGGCAACCCCAACGGGTTGGGTATCTTTCACCTGCTGCATTCACATTTTAGTAAGTTTCGTGAATTTACTGGATTAAATTCCGGATTCCGCGAATTGCGCCCGATCCATTCCACGCAGCACCTCCGTGCTTGAACCGAAGCCACAACCAAGACAAGCTCCAGCGCTTTTACTTAAGAGACCACTGCCATGATTATTACCAAAGCACCCCGTCTGTCCGCTGCCGAACTGGCGGAGATGGAGACCATAGTTGCCGAGTTTAACTGCCGTATCCAGCCCATCCATGGGGCGCATCGCGATATCTACGCGATCATCGGTGATGAGCGCAGCGAGACGATGGTGAACCGTATCCTGGGCCTCGATTATGTGGATAGGGTGGACCGTATGGAGTCCATCTACAAGCTCATGGACATCCGCTCAAACCTTGCGCTGCACCGGGTCACGATTGCGGGGATTCAGTTTGGGGCGGAGCCGATAATCATGGCGGGACAATGCACCATAGACCCGAAGCATCCGGAGCTATTCTACGCCACGGCAGAAGGCGTGAAACAGGCCGGAGCCCATGTGCTGCGGGGCGGCGTGTGGAAGCCGCGCACCTCGCCCCATGCCTTTCAGGGGGATGCCAAGTCCTTGGATATTCTCCTTGAGGCGCGTCGGCGCACAGGCTTGCCTGTGGTGACGGAAGTGATGGAAGAAGAACACCTCGAAGCTGCCGTGGAGGCCGGGGTGGACATCCTTCAAATCGGAGCGCGCAATGCACTCAACTATTCCCTGTTGCGCAAGATCGGTCGCTTAACTGCGGCGAAAGGCACGCCGGTTCTTTTGAAACGCAGTCTGCACATGGGCGCAATCGACGAGTTTATCGCAGCCGCTGAATACATCGTAGCGGGGGGGAATCCCAATGTGCTCCTCTGTCCCCGCGGCACACAGCCCACGGTGGATGGTTACCGGAATAATCCGGATGAATCCATCACTCCCTTGCTTAAGCAGAAGACATGGGCGCCGGTTGTCGTGGACCCTTCGCACTCGGTTGGTCGTGCCACCTATGTACCCGCTGCTGCGCTGGCAGCCATAGCCTATGGAGCAGACGGAGTCATTGTGGAGACCCATGTAGAGCCCCGTGCAGGTATCGGCGATGATCCCCTCCAGAGTATTACTCCCGATGCGTTGAAGAAACTCGTAACCGCAATCAAGACGGTATGGCCGTTGCGGTTTCGGGTGGGGTAGGGGACGGTGGCAACGGTGCGATTAATCCTAAAAAGCAGGTCAACTCGCACGCGATGTTCGGGATGGGAGTAACAAGCGGTGCGCGTTCTTCTTCTGCCTTCTGCCATCTGCCTTTGCCCCTTGTGTCTCAAGAGGTAAATGGCGGATGCCAAATCGTTGTTTTTCTTGGATGCCGTAGGTATCCTGTTGCCCCAACGGGGCATCCGCATGCCAGCCCCGGGCAACGCCCGGGGAACTATGCCAAAAGCCATCCACGCGTTCTGAAGGAACGCCGCATAGCGACTCATCCACATTCCGCGCCGTCCTGTACGGCGTTCCTTCAGAACGCATTCCCTACCTATCCTGTTCCCAGGGTTGCACCCTGAGCTGGTATGCATTGCCCCGTTGGGGCAAATCCGGTTTACCCATAGGATTAATCACGTAATTACCTTGCCATTGTGATTGTGCTAATTATCCAAGATACTATGCCCACACCAAATGAATATTACGGTTCCGGTCTGTTTCAATGTCTGCGGTTTCTGGCACTGCCTGTCCTGCTCGGTTGTTTGAGCAACCCACTTGCTGCAGACACAACCGTTTACAGTCAAGAAGTGCAACGGCTCGCACTCGACTATGGGACCACCCTTACTGCTGATCCCGTTTTCCTCGCGAAAGTGGACCATGACCTCACTGCAATCCGCAAGGTCTATCCCGGATTGGAGACCATTCGCTATCCAGACTCTGTTCTGGATGCTGTCGTCTTTGTGGAGTTAAGTCCGGAAGGCTGGCAGCAATACAAGAATGGTACCCTGACTTCGTTGGAAGCCGTGCGAGCAGAATTGGGAGGTTTTGTAATTGAAGACGACCATTTTAGCTCAAACTGGCTATGGCTCATATTTGATGCCACGAACTATAATCTGGCTGTTGCAGCTCAGCGGGTTGCTGCACTCATGCCAGAGGCCGTTTATGTAGGACCCAATCAATGGCTATTTATCGGTGGTCATGGACTGGTCTATGACAAACTGGCTGATACCTATTCCTTCAGCGCTCGTGGAGGGGATTGCCCGTCCGGTTGTATCTATAGCCGTGAGTGGACCATGCAAGTGAAAGGCGAACAAGTCGTTTTACTCTCCGTCTCTGGAACACAGCCGCCTGTGGTACAGTGGCAGCCAATGGTGTACTGGTATGATGTGGATGCACCTGCCCGTGTTGCACTTGGCAAGAAGTTATATCTGAATAATGAGTATCCTAAAGGGGTGTTCACCTACCAGTGGTATCATGGTAACAAGCCACTTCCAGCGACTGCGGATGGTAGCTTGCTAATCGATCCGGTCACGGAATCGGATGCTGGGGCCTACCATTGCGAGACAACTGATACAATCGAGGGAACCGTGGTTATAGCAGAGAGCTTTACTGTGGAGGTCAAGCCTGCCGATTATCTTTGGCGCAAGGAAGAGGTGTCCTATTCTGTAGGATGGGATGGTTTCGGTATTAACGAGAATAATGAGCATTTCTTCGGTTATGTTGACAGCTCGCTCGACCCTCTAGTGCGTATTCACGGCTTTGGGTGGGTTTATGCCTTTGGTAGCAGACCCGGGCATGTCTGGTTATTCGACTCGCAACTCGGCTGGCTATACACGTCCGAGGCTATCTACCCCTTTTATTATTCATACCGGGATGAGACGTGGCTTTACCTAAACCAGCCATTCTGGAATGGAACGGAACGCCAGTTCTTCAACTTCACCACGCAGATGTGGGAACTCATCCCATTCTCAAAAGTGGTTGACCTGTATTAAGATCGCGGCCTTCTGGTATATCCAGACTTGAATGAGCACCCTTAAGCAAGTGGCAGAGCTGGCAAATGTGCATCTGGCTACGGCTTCAGCGGTGCTTAATTCGCCGGGCGGTAATACCAGAGTAGGGGAGGAGACCCGCAACCGCATACTGGATGCCGCGCGCACGCTGGGCTATACGCGCAATGAATCGGCACGGAGACTGCGCACAGGCAGTACTGACACGGTCGGGTTTATCGGCGGGGATATGCGAAATCCCTTCTTTGCGGAGCTGGCTGCTGCCCTGGAGCACGAGCTTGGCCGACGTGGGCTGCGGTTGTTAGTGTCGCACGTAGCGCCCTCGCCATCGCTTTCCCTGAAGTCCATGGTGGCGGCACTACGACAACAGATGATTAGTCGTATCATTTATTGGGAAGAGGCAGCCCAACCGGAGGTTATCGAGGAGGCGCAGGGAATCGTCCCACTGCCCATCGGCTTCACCACCACACCGCGCAGGGGAGTATGGCTGGACCTCGACTTCGCAATCGACTCCATCGTGAGCTACGCGGCGGGTAAGGGGATGCGAAGGCTGGGATTCTACGCCCCCCGCAGGCACGCGGAGAGCCCCAGCGTTTCCATCCGCTGGGAACTCTTCCGGCAGGCCTGTAAGAAGCGCCGTCTGCTAGCGCCCGTACTGGTCGAGTACGATGGCGAGTCCTGGGACATTCAGGCGGCCTTGCACGGTGCTACCTTGGCGCAGAATGCAGCACTGGATGACGGGCTAATTCTCGGGTTTAATGATACCGCCGCACTCGGACTCCTCCTCGCCGCAGGCGCGAACGCCACCCGGTGTCAGGTAGTAGGTTTCGACGGCACTCCCATCGTCCGAAACTGGCCGACAAATCCACCCTGGCTCGATTTAAAACTGCCCACCCTTGCCGCGGCGGCGGTCGAGGCGATAGTGTCCCCGGGTAATGCCAGCAGTGAGGGCTCCCGAGCGGAATGGATTAAGCCGCAGTTGATGGGGTGATGTGGATTTATGACCGCATCCTTCCACACCCATAGCAATATTTGGGTTTGAGCCTGGGCCGCTCGCTTTAGCCCGTTGACTACTTTGCCTCTGTCCAATTTGCTTAACATTAGAGATTAAAGTCCGAAATGTTTATTGTCCAAAAACCACACCTTATTTCAATCGGCGGATTGCTGAAGCAATCGCAATGAATTGACACTCTATGTGCGATAGGTATTTCTCTCAAATATTGTGATGAAGAAAGGAAAAGAAAACAGGTGTTTAGTTCTTCTGCTATGCCTTTTCGTGGTCATTGACTTATTCTTCTTACGCTCTGTTATTTACATGGTTTTCCTCTTATTGATGGGAATCACATTAACGAGAAAAGTACCACAACCACGGCTGATCATGGTCATCAATGTGCTTTTTTCAGTGATATTCTACATGGGAATTTATGGATGTCGTTGCGTGTATGGACAAGAAGCAGCGAATGCGGCCAGATTAATCTTTTTGTTAGCGAGTGCGACGGGCCTGGTGATGATGATGATTAAGGTAATAAAGAGAGAGACATTTACGCCGATTTCAGCTACATCTCTCTCGGTGATGGTCACACCTATAGTCACGATGCTTCTCGTAAACGCGTACATTAAATTCTATACTATCGATGGCTTTGTACAATACTTGTAGATGGAGTCATACAAGCAAGAGTAGACCGCGCGACACTGTGGCCAAGTTGACGAGTGTTCGGCCAAGACGAGCCCGTCAGGCTGGAGCATAATGTATCTCTACACACCGCTTGTGCTTGTTATCGATATATCTGTGCCCTTTAGGATTTAGGCGGTTGTGTTCAATGTTCGACTAACAACGGCAATCCTTCTCATGTGGGATTGCTTCTATAATCTTACCCCGGCGGTCGAACTCAAAACGACAGCAATCGTCGAGCATGGTTCGGAGTTGGGTGCGTGCGCGCTGGACTCTGGATTTGGTGGCTGTGAGGGTGAGTCCGAGGGTATCAGCCACGTCCTTGAGTGGCTGTCCCTGGAACTCGTGCAACACAAGCGGGATGCGGTAGGGTTCGGGGAGGAGGGAAACGAAGCGCTTCAACGTGGGTGTCAAATCCACTACGTCCCTGCCCTCGATATCTTCGGATTCAAACTGGTCGGATAGCGGCTGGGCGATCTTACGTTTACGGTAATAATCTATAAGCACATTGTGCGCAATCCGGTACACCCAGCCTTGCATCTTTGCGGTATCCTTGAGCCCGTGGAGTTGCCGATGGATACGAATGAAGACTTCCTGGAGCAGGTCGTCGGCATCAGCCGCATTGGAACAACGCGTCAGCAAGTAGGTGCGAATGGGTTGGGCAAAGCCCTTCCATAACTCATCGAACTGATGGGCGGAAGCCGTTGTTAGCTTGGGAGTAGGACTCATATCAGTTGCAAGGCACAGGCTAGAATAGAGTACAGGTACTGCAATGATGGAGTTCATCGAATCTACATCTCGGGCGAAACTCAGTTTCTGGACATGTTAGTAATCTGGACATGGATTTGGTATCCGGATTTTGATCCACTAAATTTCACAAAACTCACTCAAGAATGTAAATACAGACAATACCAGCGGCGTCCTGCGTCCTGCACCGTACTGCCCCTGAATCGCTTTCGTGCATTTCGTGAACTTTAGTGGATAAACTGCTTTCCTTCCTCTTTTCCAGAAAGTGAGATGCGCCCCTAAATCTCCATTGGCCGGCGATCGTCGGGGGCGGTTACTTGCCCGGTTTCACAGCCATGACTTCTGCTGCGAAGATTTTGGACTCGAATCCGCGCTTGGTTTCCCAGCTTGAGATGACTTCATCGCTGTTGCTCTTGGGGCGAATGCTTATCTCCGTAAACCCGGCTTCCAACAGAATAGTGCGGAGTTCGTCGATGGGCGAGGCACCGGCAAGGCACCCACAGTGCAGGGCGAGGTCTTGCCTGACCTTGTTGTCCAGTACCTCATGCGCTACTACGTCCGATACCGCGAGACGTCCGCCAGTCTTGAGCACGCGAAAGGCTTCGCGGTACACCGGTCGTTTATCGGGGCAAAGATTGATTACACAGTTCGATATGATCACATCGACTGAGGCATCGGCCACGGGCAGGGCCTCTATCTCGCCGAGGCGGAACTCTGTGTTCGTGTAACCGGCGTTGCGGGCATTGGCACGGGCTTTGGACAGCATCTCAATGGTCATATCCACCCCGATGACGCGCCCGGTGATGCCAACAGCACGAGCTGCCAGAAAACAGTCGAACCCGGCACCAGACCCTAGGTCGAGAACGGTCTCGCCTGCTCGCAGTGAGGCGATGGCAACGGGGTTTCCGCAGCCTAGACCGAGGTTCGCACCCTCAGGGACGGCATTCGTTTCATCCTTGGAATAGCCAAGCAGGCGGGCTTGTTTCTCGAACTCGTCATCACCACAACAGGCGGTTTTGGCAGTTGTCGAATCACCAGCATTGCTATCGCAACAAGCAGCATTGCTATCGCAGCAAGCTGCATCGCTGGTTGCATCGTCAGTACGGCAGCACGAAGTAGCTTCGGTGTCGCCGCTGCAACAGGGGATGGTGGGTGGATTGCCAAGAGCGTGTCTGGCATAGTGCTTGCGCACTTCGTTGTGTAGCTGTTCTGCGTCGATTTGTGTTTGGTCGTTTGTAGTCATTGTACTTCTATAGACGCAGCGCTGGTGAAAAAGATGCAGACTTGTGGAAAATCTTTGTTTTATCAGGAAATTATCGACAATGACCGAACGATTGGTCATCAACGGGTAATTCCCCATGAAAATCACAAAAATAGAGACGCTTGTTTGCCATGCGCGGATGCGCAACTGGGTATTTGTCAAAGTGTACACGGACCAGCCTGGGTTGATCGGCTGGGGAGAGGCCACGCTGGAGTGGCATACGCGGGCGGTGGTGGGTGCGGTGGAGGACCTGGCGCAACTACTCATCGGTGAGGACCCCACCCGGGTGGAGTATCTGTGGCAGGTGATGTACCGGCAGCACTTCTGGCATGGGAACGGTGCGGTGCGAGGCACGGCGATTGCTGGCATTGACCTCGCGCTCTGGGATATTCTGGGGAAGGTGCTGAATGCGCCGTGTCATCAGCTCTGGGGCGGCAGAGTGCGCGATACCATCCGGCTCTATTGCCACCTGGGCGGTGGCAAGATGGAGGACTTTTACGAAACGAAGCCGGATGACGCGCGCCGTTTCGGCGAACTCGCGCAGCAGGCCGTGGCGGATGGTTACACGGCGTTTAAGTCCATGGCCGTGCCGGAGCAGATGCCCATCGAGGGTGTGAGGCCGGTGAAGTATGCGGAGGCTTGTGTGGCTGCCATGCGCGAAGCGGTAGGCGATGGTATCGATATCATGGTGGACTGCCATGCACGCCCGTCTCCGCGGATGGGCCTTATCTTTGCAAAGGTGCTGGAGCCCTATAATTTGTATTTCTTTGAGGAGCCCTGCTGGCCTGAGCATATGAAGGGGATTGCCGAGGTGCAGCGAGCCGTGAAGACCCCGATTGCCACGGGTGAGCGCATTACCTCGTTCTACGGATTCAAGGAGTTGTTCGAACTTCAGGCGGCGAGCATTGTGCAGCCGGACATTACGCATTGCGGTGGGTTGACCGCTGCGCGGCGCATCGCCGCGATGGCCGAGGCTTATGGGATAACCGTGGCTCCGCACAACCCACAGGGGCCCGTGAGCACGGCGGCCTCGATAGAGTTCGGCCTGGCCACGCCCAACTACTTAATCTGCGAGGCGGTACACCAGGATGTGCCGTGGCGGGAGGCGATTGTTAATTGGGGTTTCCGCGTGGAAACCAAGGGACGCCTCGTACATCCCGGAACGCGACCCGGCCTGGGCGTGGAGATCAATGAAGAGGAGATTCGAAAGCACCCCTTCGAGCAGGAAGTGCCCAAGCGTGCCTATGGTCGCGATGGTTCCGTAGTGGACTGGTAATTCAAGGATGCGATATCGATGAGTACTACAGCCATCATTTGGGATACATCCCCAGCGACACCACTCTTGCTACCGGACCTCGCTGGTAAGCGCGCTCTCGTCACCGGCGCCACACTGGGGATCGGGCGGGCCACGATTGAGCTGCTTCTCCAGAACGGAGTGGAGTGCTATGGGCTCGCGCGTCATCTGCCGGAGTATTCGCATCCCAAGCTGCACCCGATTCTGTGCGATCTGTCCACGCAGGAAGGCGTGGCGCATGCCATCGATACTATTGGCGGAATGACAACGAGCCTGGACTTCGTGGTCAATGTCGCCGGCATCGACCCCAAGTACAAGATCGATGCCATGACAGTGGGACAGTGGGACCGCTTGATGGACCTCAACCTGCGCGCTTATTACTTCATCATTCAAGGGTGCCTGCCCTGGCTGCGCGTGGGGACCGGGAAGAGTATAGTTAATGTCTCTTCCATCAACTATCGCCTGGGCGTACCCGGCCGCGCAGCCTACTCTGCGAGCAAGGCGGGCATTCTCGGGCTGACCACCGGACTGGCGCGGGAACTCGGTCGCGAAGGGATACGGATAAACACCGTGACTCCTGGCTGGACGTTTACCGAGCGACAGATCGAGGAATATTTTAGCGGGGAGAAGAAGGAAGACTACCTGGACTTCCTGGCAGATCGGCAGTCCATAGCCCTGCAAATGCAAGCTCTCGATATAGCGAACCACATCGTCTTCTATCTCAGCCGCGTCAGCCGCGCCAGCACCGGTCATAATTCCGTTGTAGACGTGGGCTGGATACTTGAATAAAGCTTATCCCTAAACCTTATGGCTCCCCTGACAGGCATCTATGTCCCCAACCTCATCCCGTATGATGAGCAAAGCCGTATCAACGAGGGCGAACTGCGCCGCATCATAAGCTGGCTGATCGAGAACGGTGTGCACGGGCTCTACCCGAATGGCAGCACCGGGGAATTCATCCGCCTCAGCTTCGAGGAACGATTGCGCGTGGTCGAGATCATCGCTTCCGAAACCCGCGGTCGTGTACCCATCCTCGCGGGAGCAGCCGAGGCAAATATCGATCTGGTCCTGCAAGCCTGCAAACGCTACGCGGACCTGGGCTGTCGTGCCGTCTCGCTGACCGGGCCGTATTATTTCAAGGTTAGTCAGGATAGCATCGAGCACTACTTTCGTGAGATCGCGCGACAATCGCCGGTCGATATTCTCGTCTATAACATTCCGCAATTTGCGAACGAGATCAGCCTGCCCGTGCTCAACCGCCTCGCTCAAGACTGCCCAAGAATCATTGGCACGAAGGACAGCAGCCGCGACTTTCCTCGCTTCGTCAACACGCTCCACCAGATCAAGTCGCAGCGTCCGGACTTCGTCGTCTTCACAGGCACGGAAGAGATACTACTCCCCTCGCTGATGATGGGAGCGGACGGAGGCACGATTGCCACGGCAGGCGTGGTACCAGAGGCGATACTCGCGATCTACAACGACTTCCAGAGCGGCAATATCGCCAATGCGAAGCGCATCCAGTTCGAGCTGCTGGAAGTGATCGGCATCATGCTAACCACGGGTAACTTTCCCGATGGATTCCGTGCCGCCGCCGCACTGCGCGGGTTTAACTTTGGCAAACCGAGGCAGACAGTGTCTCCACGGGAGGCCGAGAGCATCGCCCTTGTGCGCACCAAACTCGCCTGCCTGCTCGCAGCTTCTGGCGTATCCGAAGCCGCGACTGTGTGTGCGGCTGGCGGTGTGCAGCGGACAACTGTGGACTCTATTGTACGCGAAGTTATGCGAACCCTCGGCACCGTTAAGTAACTGCCCATGAGTGCAACCACAGAGGCAATTGGTCTGGTGGAAGTCCCCTTCCTCTCGCTGGCACTCCTGCTCGCAGACGGCACGGCAAAGGCCGCTGGCGCACGGCTAATAGGGTGCGAGAATACTGGAGGGTATGAGATCCTTCTGCGCTGGGCAGGCAGTGTGTCAGAGATCGATGCTGCAGTGACCTTTGCCAAGAGCGAGGCCTCTGCGCTGCACCATGAGATCGTCACTGCCATCATTCCCCGACCAGCAGAGGGGTGGAAAGAGCTACTCCATTTTCCAAACTCCATTAACTCCATCTCCGGCGCACGCGACCAACTGCTACCCGATGACTTTAACCACGATAACACCATGAGCACTACAACTACAGAAGCACTGGGAATTCTTGAAACACAAGGGCTTGCCTCGATTCTCGAGGCCGCCGACGCGATGGTGAAGGCCGCGAATGTGCGCATAGCCGGCAAGGAGAAGATCGGTGCCGCCTATGTCACCATTCTCGTGCGCGGGGACCTGGCCGCTGTAGCCGCAGCGATAGAGGCCGGAAAGCAGTGCGTGGAATCCACTGGCGGGAAGCTCATAGCGGCCCGCGTCATTGCACGCCCGCACCCAAGCCTGCTTGCGCTGTTGCCCGAATAACCTGATTCAATCGATCCGATGAACCCGATTATTATTCGCGAGAACGGACTGGCTGCTGCCATAGGTCTGGATGAGAAGGAACGCCCGCGCTTGCTGTATTTCGGGCTGGAGCAGTCACTCCCTGCGGTCCTGCCGAAGGCAGACTTCTCCCATCAACTCGTCTTGCTACAGGCCTCGCAGCCAGCCGGGCGGTACTATGTACCCATGGGGGTAAAACAGCATGCGACCTTACCCGGGGCAGACCTGCGCCTGAGTGAAGTTAGGGAATCGCGGAACACACAAGGCCGTGTCGTGGACTTTCTTCTGGAACACGAGGGGCTGAAGGTCACGCTGCACTGGCAGTTTTTCGACGGGTTGCCCGTGGTGCGCTCATGGTTGGAGATTGTCAACCAGAGCAGCGAACCTGTTGGACTGGAGCAGGCGACATCCTTTGTTTACCTCGGTCTGGGTGCGGATTCGCAGGGTGATTGGAGCGAGCATAGCGAGGTTACCCTCTGCCATCATGCCTGGTGCGCCGAGCTGGAGTTTCGCACCCGCACACTACGTGAGATGGGCTTGGTAAAAGCGCGTGAGAATACCTCAAACCGGGTGCGTATTGGCAACACGGGCTCGTGGTCCACCAAGGAGTACCTGCCCATCGGATGCTATCGTAACACTGAGAGCGGCAGCGGTATCTTCTGGCAGATTGAGAGCAGTGGGTCGTGGAGTTGGGAGATAGGGGACCTGGATCATCAGCTTTATTTGATGCTACAGGGCCCGTGCGAAGCGAGCGACCACTGGTTCCGCACGCTCCAGCCAGGTGAGTCCTTCACCACGGTACCGGTGATGGTGGGTGCAGTGCAGGGTGGCGTGCCCGAGGCCCTCGCGCGAATGAATGCCTACCGCCGACGCATTCGCAGACCCCATTGGGATAACGTCGAGCTTCCTGTGATCTTCAATGACTACATGAACTGCCTCTTTGCCGACCCTACGACCGAGCGAGAGATGCCGTACATTCAGGCAGCAAAGGAAGCCGAAGCCGAACTCTACGTGATCGATGCCGGGTGGTATGCACAGCGCGGGGTCTCCTGGTGGACGTCGGTGGGGGAGTGGCAGCCCTCGACGGACCGGTTTGAGGGCGGTATCAAAGCCATTCTCCAAACCATCCGCGAGCATGGGATGATTCCCGGTCTCTGGCTGGAACTCGAGGTCATGGGAGTGGACTGTCCGCTAGCAAAGACCTGGCCAAAGGAGTGCTTTTTCCGTCGCCACGGCAAGCCGATCATCCTGCGTGGCCGTTACCAGCTTGATTACCGGCACCCCGTAGTTCGCAGCCATGCAGACGAAGTCATAGACCGGCTGGTCAACGACTACCGGGTGGGCTACATAAAGATGGATTATAATATCGATGCCGGCATCGGCACCGAAGTGGATGCGGAGTCCTTTGGCGACGGCCTTCTCCAGCATAACCGCGCCTACCTCGCGTGGTTGCGGGCAGTCTTTGCACGGCACCCACGCTTGATCATCGAAAACTGTTCAAGCGGCGGCCTGCGCATGGATTACGCTCTGCTTGCAGAGCACAGTCTGCAATCGATCAGCGACCAGGAGAATGTTTTTAAGATGGCCCGCATTGCCGCCTGTGCAGCAGGAGGTGCCACTCCGGAACAGCAGGCCGTGTGGGTTTATCCCAAGGCCTGTGACTCCAGAGAGACGGTCATCATGAACTGCATCAATGGCATGCTCGCCCGCATTCACCTCAGCGGGCAACTGGCAGAGCTATGTCAAGAACACCGTGATTTGATCCGCGAAGCTATCGCACTTTATAAGACCTATCGGCAGACCCTGGCACGTGCCGAACCTGTCTGGCCGCTAGGCTTCCCCCGATACGACGATACCCTCATTGCAGCTGGCTTCTTGATGAACAAGGAACTGATCCTCGCGGTCTGGAATCTAGGGTCTGAGGATAAAGCGATTCTGCGTGTACCTTTGACTGGTGTAACCACCATCGCCGATGCCGAGGTGGCATTTCCGAACGATGGCAGCAGTGCGGCTCGTATGGCTGCTCCCGATGTTATTCAGATTAACCACATACCCGCCCATGGGGCACGCCTCATACGTGTGCAGTGGAGGTAAGACGGAGAAGGCTTAGGGATGTCTACGGCATGCTGGAAAAAGCGTGGATTGGTCCCCGCCATTATCCTATTGTAGAACAAGGTTCTGAAGGTAGGACAGACATTCCTGTCTGTCCAGCTACCAACTCCTCGGAGGACAGACAAGAATGCCTGTCCCACCTTGCCAACGCCTTGTTACTCCCATCGCGAAACACGCTGCCCTTGCCTTAACCTGGGAATGCGGACGTCTCGTCCTCTGCCTTGGCGAGCGCATGCATAGGTTGCACACTGAGCGGTCAAGATGGCCGCGTTCCCAGGGCTGAGGCGCATGGACGAGTCGATTGGGTATGGCGTATGGACTCCCCCAGCGGTTCTCAGAGTTCCACCCAAACTCCGTTCTGGGGACCTTCCAGCAGAAAGCCCAGCGGGTAATAGGCGCGGGCTGTCCATCCCCAGTAGCCGCGTGTGAAGTCGAAGAAGTAGAACGAGTCCTCGTCCGAACCGGCCAGGTAAAGCCACTGTTGCTGCTGATGAAACCAGACAAACGGGTAGTATCCGTCATAGAAGATACCGAGGCCGTTCGACTTCCAACCGCCGCCGACCGCGTAAGTCGTCTCTGCGTAAAATAGCGTTGGCTTCGCTGGGTAGCCTCTCCAAGTGGGTGTGGAGAAACCGCTGGCCTCAGGCGGGTAATAGATCGTGAAACCAGGGGCGGTATTATTAAAGACATCGAAGCTAAACGAGTCGGGGGCGTTGCCTGCAAAAGTGACGCTGGTCAGTCTGCTGCAGAAGGTGAAGGCGCCACGGCCAATGGTGGTGACGCTGTTGGGGATGGTGCCGTTGGTCAGGCTGCTACAGTATGAGAAGGCGTGTGCACCGATTGAGTTCACGCTGTTGCCAAAGGTGATGCTGGTCAGGCGGGTGCAGTTGGAGAAGGCGGAATTGCCGATGGAGGTGACGCTGTTGCCCAAAGTGATGCTGGTCAGGCTGCTACAGTGGGCGAAGGCGAAATCACCGATGGAGTTCACGCTGTTGCCCAAGGTGACGCTTATCAGGCTGGTGCAGGAGTAGAAGGCGGAATGGCCGATGGAGGTGACGCTGTCGGGGATGGTGACACTGGTCAGGCTGGTGCAGGAGTAGAAGGCGACAATGCCGATGGAGGTGACGCTGTTGGGGATAGTGACGCTGGTCAGGCTGGTGCAGTCGCGGAAAGCGTCTCCGCCGATGGAGGTGACGCTGTTGGGGATGGTGACGCTGCTCAAGCTGGTGCAGTTGCGGAAGGCGTAACAGCGGATGGAGGTGACGCTGTTGGGGATGGTATAGGTGGACCCTGTTTTTGCACTTGGGTATTGAATAAGTACAGATTGTGCCTTGTTGAAGAGTACTCCTTCTAAACTGGAGTAGGCACTGTTGGCTGGATCAACGATGAAGGCGGTCAGGCTAGTGCAGCGGTAGAAAGCAAAATCGTCGATGTAGGTGATGCTATTGGGGATGGTGACGCTGGTCAGGCGGGTGCAGTTGGAGAAGGCGTAATCACCGATGGAGTTCACGCTGTTGGGGATGGTGACGCTGGTCAGGTTAGTGCAGTTGAAGAAGGTCCAAGAGTCGATGGAGGTGACGCTGTTGGGGATGGTGACGTTGGTCAGGCTGGTGCAGTAGTAGAAGGCAGAAGAGCCGATGGAGGTTACGCTGTTGGGGATGGTGACGCTGGTCAGGTTGTTGCAGGAGTAGAAGGCGGTAGAGCCGATGGAGGTCACGCTGTAGTGGATGGTGTAGGTGGACCCTGTTTTTGCATTTGGGTATTGAATGAGTACAGATTGTGCCTTGTTAAAGAGCACTCCGTCTAAACTGGAGTAGGCACTGTTGGCTGGATCAACGATGATGCTGGTAAGGTTGGTGCAGCCGTTGAATGCGTAATCGCCGATGGAGGTGACGCTGTTGGGGATAGTGACGCCGGTCAGGCTGCTGCAGTAGTGGAAGGCTTGATAGCCGATGGAGGTGACGGGGGCGCTGCCGAGAGTGTCTGGGATCGCTAAGGCTCCGGTGGCGTCAGTGTTGCAGTCGGTGATGGTGGCGGTGACGGGATTACCGCTGAGGCTGTAGGTCAGCCTGATGTTGGTGCCCGGGACGTAGTAGGTCTCGGCGCGGAGGGCGGTGGGTACGAGGAGGACGATGAGTAGGCAGGCCAGCCAGGGCAGCAGTGCCAGGTGGCCGCGGGGCGAGGCGGGCGTGTGGGTGCTTGGGAATGTGAGTTGCATGATGTGGATCGGTTTATCGTGGTTTGGTTTATGGAAATTAGAAAGACGGTGGGAGGCTGGTGTGTCGATGAAGGAGTGCGAAGGCGGGCGGGTTGGAGGAGTCGAGTTTGGAAGGATAGGAGAATGGGTGGCGGATTGGTGAGGATGTCGATGATGGTTTAGACTATAATACGTAAACTAATCAGATAAAGATGCATGCAGGAGTAATTATTTTTTAGTTAGTAGCTAACAGGGCAAACAGATACGCCCCGAAGATTGTGTTTAGCGTAGAATTCGAGCATTTTGAACCAACCTCGAAGAGGCATTGTGTGTATTGTCAGCCCCAACGGGGCGAAAGGTGATAGCCCAGGGCAGCGCCCTGGGAACGGCCACCAATAGTGTTCCTAGCCCTGAAGGGGCTGGACCTTATTCGGAAACGGCACACCAGTCGATGAACGCCGTAACGATGGTCCACACACCATAGGGTGCCGCCCTTTCAGGGCGGAGAACCTTTTTACGATTGGACCCAGGGCGGCGCTGCGCTTGCCCTGGGCTACCACATTTCGCCCCGTTGGGGCGATGGGTTTTGACCTTATTGACGCTATTGACTGACCTATACGGACGCTTGTTCTGATTCTCCCCCTAGAACTTGGAAATACGCCCCATATACAAATATTTCCTATTAACTATCGACATCCCACGATTTCACTGTATCTTGCAGCGAAAATACAGTGATCTCCATTACAGCCAACTTCACATCCTGCCAGACCAAACGCGGCTCCGCCTGCGCCATGGTACAGTGGCATGGCGTGGCTCGGCGATGGTGAAGCACAATAGGAACGACCTCCTAAAACAAACACCAAATATAAGCCGAGCCCGACCCACACCAGGTCGGGTTTTTTGTTCTCCAAATTCCAGTTCTAATCAATCCCTTCACGCTACATTTCCAGAATTCCAGAGCCATTCATCTGCCAATCCCTTTAGCCAATTGAGTACCATGACCAACCTTACAGCCATAAAGCCCGTCGCCTTCGATTTGCCCACTGTCGCCTTCTTCGGGAGAACCTTGTCCGAGTATGAAAAGTTCTTCGACCTGAGGGTGGATGCATTGAAAGGATGCAAGGTGCTCGACGTCGCTGCGGGGCCTTCGTCTTTTACTGCCGAGGCCACACAACGGGGTGTCCATGCGACTGCGGTGGACCCGCTCTATAACCGCAGCCCCTACTCGCTGGCGTTTCTTGTGGATGAGGACTACGTCCGCACCTTCAATGAGATACGGCGCAAGCCAGAGCTTATCCGATTGCAGAAGACTTTTGACACCATCGAGGAGGCCGAAGTCTCGCGCACAACAGCCGCGCGTCGGTTTCTGGCTGACTTCGCGGGCAATGGCGTGGCCTCGGGGCGCTATGTCGCTGCCCGGTTGCCCACGCTGCCGTTCAAGGACAATAGCTTCGACCTCGTGCTGTGTGCGCACCTGCTCTTCGTGTACAGCAAGTTCTATGATTATGACTTTCATCTGGCGGCGTGCAAAGAATTGCTGCGTGTCTCCAAACATGAGGTGAAACTGCACCCCATCGTGGAGCCCACCGGGGAAGCCTACCATAATCTGCGCATGCTAATAGCTGATCTGGCAACAGAAGGCCATGATGCCGAAGTACACACGGTCGATCACGAGTTCTTCGCAGGGTCGAACCAAACCCTGAGTATACGGAAGAATCGGGGGTGAGGTGAGGAATGGTTTGTTGTGGGATGGCGTGGCCTGGGCGTCTCGCCCATGTTCGGGTTTTGGGGTCTGCGATGATCGCTGGAAGACACACGGGCAAGATGCCGGCAAGATGCCCGTGCGGAGCGGGTTAGAAAACCCGCTCTCCGTTTGCTTCAAACACCCAACGGAGGGCGGACATTCTTGTCCGCCTATTTGCGATCAACGGTGCATTGATTTATCTAGTCGGAGCCAAACTTCAGGGAGCGGGTTAGAAAACCCGCTCTACACGGGCAAGATGCCCGTACCACGGTGGGACGGGCATCTTGCAAGTGCTACGACTACTCTGCTGGTTTACGTCCCGCCCACTCCTCGCGGAGTATAGCGTAGCATACGACATCGACTGGCTGATCCCACTTTACCATGTGTTGGCGCAAGATGCCTTCATGCTTCATGGAGTTGTTGACCATGACCCGTCCACTGGCGGGATTATGGCTCATGTGATGGGCATGGATTCGGTTCAGATTCCAGGCGCGAAAGCCCCAGTCGATTACGGCGGCGGCGGCTTCCGTTGCATAGCCCTCACCCCAATGAACTTTGCCAATCCAGTAGCCGAGTTCGGCGCGTTTGTGGTCGCGGTTATGCGTTAATCCACAGGCGCCGACGAGTTCGCCGCTGGATTGCAGGGTGATCGCGAAAACTGCACTGTTTCCCGCGATAAAACTTGGCTCCAGCGTGAGTATCCACAGCTCTCCAGTGCCGGGCGGATACGGGTGGGGAATGTTGGCAGTCGTCGCGGCCACGTCATGGTCACCGCAGTATTCTTCCACTCGGGAAGCATCCTCCGTAGAGAAAGGGCGCAGGCAAAGGCGACGGGTGTTCAGCGTTGGCTGGCTGGTTTCTTTCTCATATGTAGGCATCGTTTTACAGCTCAGGAGTATGATTCAGTAAAAAGGGTTGCCCGCAACTCCTCATTTGACGTAGGTAACCTGTATGCGCGTGCCCTCAAAGGCAGTAAATCTCTATCTCGTTGGCTTTATGGGAGTTGGCAAGACCGCCGTCGGTCGGGCTCTTGCCCAGCAGCTCGATCTTGAATTTCTCGACTCTGATCGCGAGATAGAGATCCAGCAGCACAGACAGATTAAAGAAATATTTGAAACCTGCGGCGAGGCGACCTTTCGCAATATGGAGAGGGAATTCATCGCAAACGGACACCCGCCTACCGGATGCGTGGTCGCCTGCGGAGGGGGACTTATTATCCCGCCGGGGATGCTCGATTTTGTACGGACAAAAGGCGTGGTGGTATGCCTCTTCGCCGATCCGGAGACCATCATCAAGCGGACTGCTACGAATGACAAGCGCCCGCTTCTCAATGGGGGTAATCCTGAGGAGCGCGTCCGCAAACTATACGCCGAGCGCATGCCCATCTATAATAAAGTACGCACGGCGATTAGCACCGACAACCAAAGTATTCGCGAGATCGTGCGCAGACTCGAGGCCATCTACCACCGCGAATCCCGGGATTTCCAACTGCGGACATCCTGAAGTCGTGGGAAATGAGTTGAACCCTGGATGCCTTAAAAGCGCCAATGGCGCGATCCAGCCCCAGCCTGGGCCAGCGCTCCCGATCCTATATATATCGTTTTACCTGGGCCGATGGCCCAGGCTGGTATGGGGTCGCGCCGTTGGCGCTGCATTGAGCACGTCGCACCTCTACCACTGTCCTATTGGTTTCATCCTACTTCCCGGGAATCGCTGGAATTCTCCTTGTTATCGTGCTGACTTCAGGATGGCTAAGTTTTATTAGAAAAAGTGTCGAGAGGTGCGGAAAAAGACTCTTGCGGTCGAGAATTTCACTCCAGATGTCCGGAATTTCACCCCTGCGGTCCGGAAAATGACTGCAGATGTCAGGAAATTTACTCCAGATGTCTGGAAATTTACTCCAGATGTCTGGAAAATCACTGCAGATGTCTGGAAATTCTCTCCTGCGGTCAGGAAATTGTCTCCTGTGAGGGAGAATTTCACATCTGCTATGGCAAATTTTCCCATCTGCGACGAAGAATTTCCCATCTGCGATGAAATATTTCCCTAATGCGATGAAATATTTCCCTAATGCGATGAAATATTTCCCTAATGCGATGAAATATTTCCCTAATGCGATGAAATATTTCCCTAATGCGATGAAATATTTCCCTAATGCGATGAAAAACTCCTGCCCTGTGACGGAGAATTTCCCTCTTTCATTGGAGTCGGAGCATCCATAAGCGCAATAGGAATACGCCTAAGCGCAGTCGAAGTACCTTGTGTAGGAAAAGAAGTGCCTTGTGGTGCCCGAAGTTGTGTGTGCTGCAACTACAACGGGTAGGACGACGGGCAGCGCCTCATTTAGTATGAAAGAAGTGAACTCGGCACTGTATCTATTAGCAGATACATAACTTCAAAATGAAATGCGAGGTTACAACTCAAACGTTGCTGCATTATTTACGTGTATAAACTCTGTTTTATGCTGTAATCCTTCTCAAGCCCCATGAACAAAGACTTTGCGGGCTGTTGCCATCGATTTATACGAGGGATAGACAAGGGTATTCCCCCCTGGTTTTCGATAAAATAAATGAATCTAAATGTTGTGCTGCATAAGAAGTGCTAATTTATAGCCTCGCGTTACAGACGCGCGAAGGAGTTGTCACAGATGGGCGAACTGCGCGCAAGTGGCTTATTCAGTGAAGCTTAGGTAAGTGAGTCTTTACGGACAGTTATTCACATCTATTCACAATCGCTGAAGCTGTAGTATTTAGCTTTTCAATCCAGAAACGGGGGCACTTAATAGGCACGAAATTGTGAGTGGAACGCTACGCTTACAAAAACTCGCTTCACGCCGGACGTCGCTTGCACCATGACTGAATTTTACCAGATAAACCTTGTACTTCGTGGGATTTAGCATACTCCGGTTCCTCCCTTTGTTATAACCGACCGCATCTCTCTTATTTATGTCCACAACAACCGCGATTTTACCGTGTCGCTTCGGCGCCGCCATCCAATTACCTGAACGCAAGAACCTCCTTGGGGGGCTAAAGATAGAACGCTGCCTCTCGAGTGAGCATATTCACCCGTACGCGGAGATTAGTTGGGAGAAGCGCGATATCCGCATAATGGACTGGGCGACGGGGAAGGCGCGCTTCGAGCGTCCAGGAGTAGAGGTACCTGCGCACTGGGATGAAAACGCAGCTACTGTGGTGGCAGACAAGTATCTATTCGGGCGCGACCCGGGTGGGCCGGAGTATGAGGATAGTTTTCGGCAGATATTTGACCGTATAGCCAATACTTATACGGTGTGGGGCTGGGAAGAAGGGTACTTTGCCTCGCTGGAAGATGCGGCTATATTTAATGAGGAACTGAAGGCGATGCTTGTGCGGCAGCTCTGGGCGCCGAACAGCCCAGTGTGGTTCAACATCGGTCACTGGGAGCAGTGGCGCTGGCACCGCCCGGACCTTCGCCGACTGCTGGGGAACCGCGGGAATAAGGCGTACTACGCCACGGGAAGCGCGGAGACCCCGATTAAGACGCATGAGCTGGATAATGTCTATGAGCGCCCGCAGTGCTCGGCCTGCTTCCTGACCGAGGTGGATGACAAGATGGAGGATATCCTGGAGCACCTGCAAGTAGAGGGCCGCATCTTCGCCAGTGGATCTGGTGTGGGAATCAATGTTTCCACGATGCGCTCATCGTATGAACCTATTACGGGTAAAGGTAAAAGCTCGGGGCCGGTGAGTTTTGATCGTGGATGGGATCGTATGGCCGGGGCAATTAAGAGTGGTGGGAAGACTCGCCGGGCCGCGCGGATGGTGATCATGTATGGTGACCACCCGGATATATTTAAATTCATTAACGCGAAGAACGACCAGGAGAAGATCGCCAAGATAATCCTGCGGGAGCACAATGTGCGGGCTCAACTGGTGGAGCTTGCCCGCAAGAAGCGCGTGGATGGCGACCCCGCAGAGCGCGCAGCAGCGGAGATTATTCTGGCACTGCCTGCGGCGAACAATGATATCTACGACAAGCATATGGATGGGCTCCTTTACGGGGATACTCTCGCCCACCAGAATGCAAACCACTCTATCTCCTTGAAGGGTGATTTCTGGCAAGCGTACCACGCGAAGGGGCAATACTCGACCCGCTGGGTCACCAAGCCGGAGCGTGTACAGGAGTCGTTCCCAGCGGAGAAGCTACTCGATGAGATGGCACGCTGTGTGCATGAAAACGGCGAGCCCGGTCAGCACAACAATGACTGGATTAACCTGTGGAACCCCGTGAAGCACGACGGTGATATCTCCACATCCAACCCCTGTAGCGAGTACCTGCACCTGAATAATACCTCGTGCAATCTGGCGAGTTTCAACGCATACCGTCTGCTGGATCCGGAGACGGGGACCTTTGACCCCGACTTACTGGTGCATCTCTCGCGACTGGCAATGATTTGCGCGGACTTGAACGTCGAGCGCGGCGGATTCCCCATACCGGAAATTGCCGCAGGCACCCGCGCCTACCGTACCACGGGTATCGGCTACGCCAATGTCGGCGGTGCCTTGATGTCGCTGGGCATCCCCTATGACTCCGACGAAGGCCGCTGGGTGGCGAGTCAGTTGGTCAGCCTTCTCACTGCGGCTTGCTTCAAAGCAAGTGCTGAACTCGGTCGCGAACTCGGTCCTTATCCGAATTATGATGCCACCAAGGACGACCTGCTGGAAGTGGTCAACCTCCACGCAGCCTGTCAGGAAATCGCCGGGCTGCTCCCAATACTCAACGAAGAGCAGATCACGAAGAAGATCGATGAACTCTGGCGCGAAAACCAAAAACATTTGCCCAAATCGCAGGGATTAACTGGACGGGATGCGATGCTCGCGCTGGTAAGGTCCTTTGTGGAGCCTGGACGGGTCGACCCACGCCGCGTTGCCTGCGCCGAGAAGCTCTCCGACAGAGCCACCCAGCTCTGGCGCGAAGTGCGGCAGGAGCAGGTCTTCCGCAATAGCTTCGTTTCCGTAATGGCCCCCACCGGCACGATATCCGCACCCCTCGGCTGCTACGACGAAGGCACGACATCGATTGAGCCCGACTACACGCTGGTAAAATATAAGCAACTCTCTGGCGGCGGGATGCTGAAGATGTTTAACCGACTCGCACTTAAGGGTCTCTCAACCCTGGGCTACGATGCACAACTGGTGCGCGAAGCAGCATTCGAATGCGCTGGGCTGGATGGACTGGTCACTGCTAGTGGCGGTGTTTCCAGTGCAGCAAACCACTTGAGCAAGCAGTTAAAGGAAGAGCAACAAGGGGCAGTCCGCGCAGCGTTCACACGATTGACCGCGCCGGGACGCATCGAGCCCTCCGCGATCGAGGCGCTCATTGTCAGCCTGCGCAGCCGCAACTACGAGCAAAACCTGTCCGCAGACGAGAAGCTGGTGCTCAATGGAAAGAGCCACTTGGAACTTGTGCCGTATATCAATCCGAAGGATTTGGCGGCATTCGACTGCTCAGTGGCCAATGGCGATGGACGCCGCTCGATAGCTGCCGAAGGACACATGCGGATGCTCGGAGCAATCCAGCCCTTTATCAGCGGAGCCAGTTCGAAGACGGTTAATCTGTCCTACACGGCTACTCCGGCAGACATCAAACAGTGTTTTGTCCAGTGCCATCAGATGGGGGTAAAGTGTATCGCACTCTTTCGTGCGGAGTCGAAGGCCAACTCGGTGTACCAAGTGGATACGGCTGAGGGGCGCAAACTCCAGCCGGAATACATTTGGACAGAAATGGTGCGCAGTGCACGGGATAGCATGGCCTCCTCGCTCTACGAGGCAGCACGCCCGAAACGTCGCAAGCTGAAGGGCCGCCGCACCGCACAGACGGTGAAGTTCACGGTGGCTGGAGAGCTTCGCGGCTATCTGACTGTTGGCGTTTACCCCGATGGTCGCTGCGGAGAAATCTTTGGCAAGGTCGGCCAGACCGGCACCTTCGCCAGTGGTCTTCTGGAGGCGTTTTGTAAGAGCATTTCCGTTGCACTTCAGTATGGCGTACCACTGGATGAAATGATCCAGGATTTCCGCTACATGGCATTCGAACCCAGCGGATTTGCTGTGGTTGGCGATGACAATGATGGCGAGCGTTGCGAAGAGATTAAGTCCTGCTCCAGCCTGGTTGACCTGATTATGCGGATTCTCGACTGGCTCTTCCCGGGTCCTGAGCGCTTCCTTGCGCCGATGACCAATGACACCGCCACATTTGCCACGACACTAGGCACAGCCACGGCGCAGTTGGAGCGAGTCACGGATAATGTTAACCAAGTCGAGTTGCCGCTGCCTGGTTTTGCCAAGATTACGCCGCCTGTTACCAAGGCAATCTATGAGCCAGTGAGTAACAAGGCTCAAGCAAGCGCGAATCTTTGCCCCAAGTGCAGCCAGATGACCTACATTCAGGATGGCAAGTGCCGCCAGTGTCGGAACCCCTCCTGCGGCTATAAGGACGGCGGCTGCGGAGAGTAGGCGCTAGCGTTCTGCAACGGATTTATTTGTTCAAGGGAAAGGTGTTAACTCACCTTTCCCTTGTGCCTGTCTGCAAATCCTGTTTCGCTGTATGGCATCATGCCTCAACAAACCCCATTTCTGTCCGGTCAAACACTCCTATTCGTAGGCGACAGCATCACCGATGCGAGTCGCCGTGAGCCACAGAACCGCCCCCTCGGTTGGGGCTACGTGCGCATCTTTCACGACATGCAAAAGACGCGTGAGCCTGCCAAGAAGCTGAACTTCATCAACAGCGGTTGCGGGGGCAACAATGTCGAAGATCTACGCAGTCGCTGGCAGGACGATGTCCTCGACTACAAGCCGGACTGGCTCTTCATCAAGATAGGGATCAACGACCTCAACCAGTTTCTCGCGCATGGACGGGAGTCGGTTAATCCAGCAGGATTCAAGGTCACCTATGATGAACTACTGCGCCTGACTCGCCGGGTATTGCCCGAGTGCAAGATCGTGCTGCTCTCGCCCTTTCACATGAGCTACGAAGCGAATGCCATCGCTTATCGAGCCAAGGTGAATGTACTCATCCTCGAGTACCTGGCCGTCGTCCGCGAACTAGCGATGAACCATCAGGCGGGCTTTATTGATCTCCATTCTGCGTTTCTAAAGCTGCGCCAGTATTTACCTTTGAATGAGTTGGGTGACGAACCCGTCCACCCTAACTCCACCGGCCACTTCTTTATCGCCGACCAGATTTGGAACAGCCTGACAAGGGACTAGTGGTAGCGGGCTTGTCCGCTTCGTGTGATTCGCCGGCATGCACCTTAAAGAGAACTTGTTCTACCCACTCTACCCTGCTAGCGTCCACACTACATGGCTGATGGACCTCGCAAACTTCCCGACTGGTTTCCCAATGTGAATGCCCTCTGGGGTGCTGTTCTGGCAGAGACATTCTATCGGGCAGGGTTACGGTATGCGGTGATTTCGCCGGGATCGCGCTCCACGCCGTTGACTTGCGCCCTGGCAACCCATCCGGGGATTAAGTCCATGGCTGTACTGGATGAGCGCTCCTCGGCGTTCCTGGCACTGGGTATTGCCAAGCGTACCGGCCAGCCAGCGTTGTTGTTGTGCACCTCAGGTACTGCGGGGGCCCATTATTATCCGGCCATCATCGAGGCGAGGGAGAGTAATGTGCCAATGCTTGTCATCACGGCAGATCGGCCCCCTGAGATGCGCAACTGCGCGAGTGGCCAGACCATTGATCAACTCAAACTCTTTGGAGGTTACCCTGTCTTTCAGGCTGAACTAGCCGTGCCGGAGACCACTCCTTCGCTGTTACGTTATCTTCGACAGACGCTGCTCCATGCGTATGCAAAAACCTTGGGACCAATCGCAGGACCTGTCCATCTAAACGCTCCCTTTCGCGACCCACTAGCCCCGGACAAAGTGGGGGAAGGTATCGCTCTTGATCTGGCCACGCTCTTTGAGGTGGAAATGTCCGCACCTGCCAATCCTGAAGCGCGCCCACTCGGAGTTATACACTGGCCTGCTCCCCTAGCCTCATTTCTGGATCAACACGGTTCACGTAACGGGATACTCATTGTAGGTCCACAAACCATCCGCGACGAGGAGTGCTTCCTGCGTAACCTTGGTATTCTTGCAGACCTGATGCAGGCCCCGCTATTGGCAGACGGGCTTGGACCGGTACGCTCTTGTATTGATGAGAAACTACACCCCATCACCGCATACGACTTGATCCTGCGCAATGACACCCTTGCGGAAAGACTTCGCCCGGATTACGTAGTCCAAATCGGTCCATTACCCACCAGCGTAGCGCTTCGGAAGAAACTTGCTGAATGGCAGTTGCCTACCGCACTAGTCAGCCCACAAGGCGAAAATCTCGACCCCGTACACGCTCGTACGACGCCAATCGCCTGGGATATGGCATCCCATATGGCAGCCATTCCAACCCATGCATTAACTGACGACGCCTACGTGCGCGATTGGGAAGGTGTCGAGGCACGAGCGGCAGCCTTGTTAACCGACGCATTAAGTACGCGGTCAGGAGCAGACGGCATCTTCGAAGGGTCAATTATACGCCACCTCGCGGAGACGCTTCCCCAGAATGCCGTAATGTTTATCGCCAATAGCATGCCGGTTCGGGATACCGAGTATCTCTGGCCTCGTACGCATCGCGGACACCGCATCTACTATAATCGCGGTGCGAACGGGATCGATGGTACTATCTCCACCGCACTTGGTCTGGCTTGCACTGGTGACACTGTATGGCTGGTGACAGGCGATCTCGCCTTTCTCCACGATACCAATGGCCTTCTCGCGCACAGGCAAGTCTGTGGGCGGCTCCGAGTGCTCTTAATTAATAATTCCGGGGGCGGTATCTTTGGGCACTTGCCCATAGCCCGCCATGAGACGGTGTTCGAGGAGTACTTTGCCACGCCGCAAACCATCTCTTTCGCCGACCTAGCCAGAGCCCATGGCTGCGATCATTTCCGTGTTACCAGCCTTGATGCGGCCAAAGCTGCCATCACCAGCGCTATTGCCAGCGAAGACAGTTCGAAACTGCAGATAATTGAAATCATCACCAATCGCAGTGCCGATTCCGAGTGGCGGAGAACTACCTTTCGCAAGCTTGCCGCGGAATTAGTATAGTTTCCTGTTGAGTCACACGGAATGTCTTGCAGAAATGGCAGCTACAAACTGCCACCTCGTTTTCCATGCCTGTAACCAGCAACCGCACCAGTCAATTTAACGAATCGGTCATCCGCCGCATGACCCGGGTCGCCAACAGTTGCGGCGCTATCAACCTTTCCCAAGGTTTTCCGGATTTCGACCCACCAGAAGCGCTTCTACTTGCCGCCGAAAAATCGGGCCGGTATGGGCCGCATCAATATGCGGTGACCTGGGGCGCTCCCGGGTTTCGCACCGCACTCGCACGGAAACAATCGCACTTCATGGGGCTCCCTATAGACCCTGATACCAATCTCGTCGTCACCTGCGGCAGCACAGAAGCAATGATGGCCGCCATGATGACTGCTTGTAATCCCGGTGACAAAGTCATCGTTTTCTCCCCGTTCTATGAAAACTATGTGGCAGACACCATACTCTCTGGAGCAGAACCCATTTATGTCCACCTGCGTCCGCCTGCATTTCAGTTTGACCCACAGGAGCTGCGCCGCGCCTTTGAACAGAGACCGAAAGCCATTATAATCTGCAACCCGTCGAACCCATCCGGAAAGGTCTTTACCCGCACTGAGCTTCTACAGATCGCAGCACTGGCTGAGGAATTCGACACCTTTGTCATCACCGACGAGGTTTACGAACACATCCTCTACGCCCCCGCACAGCACACCTATTTCGCATCGTTGCCAGGCATGTTCGAGCGCACCCTCTCGTGCAGTTCCCTCTCGAAGACCTACTCCATCACCGGGTGGCGACTTGGTTACATCATAGCGCCGCCCCACATCATCCAGGCAGCACGCAAGGTTCACGATTTTCTCACCGTGGGCGCCGCAGCGCCTCTCCAAGAGGCCGCCATTGCCGGGCTTTTACTCCCGGATAGCTACTACACCGAGCTTCAGACAGTCTATACAGAGAAGCGGGACACTTTCCTCGGCTACCTCGACCGTGCAGGGTTAACCTACACTCGTCCCGAGGGTGCATACTATGTAATGGTAGATATCGCTGAGTTCGGATGGAGCGACGACACGGCATTTAGCGAGTGGTTGACACGCGAAGTAGGAGTGGCACCGGTGCCAGGCTCCAGTTTCTTCCGGGAGCCCACCCACCACCTCATCCGTTTTCACTTCGCCAAGCAAATCGCCACCCTGCAGGCAGCAGGCGAACGCCTCTTAACTCTGCGGGAGAAGGCTCACAAACAGTGAAAATAGAGATTGTTGCTACCGGGTAGCCGTACAATTCACTAATTTCCGCCACAGGCTCTAGTCTGTGGCTGCCCGACATGGATTTGAACCATGACTAACAGAGTCAGAATCTGTCGTGCTGCCAATTACACTATCAGGCAATAGTGCACGCAAAATACACTGCCTATTTTAGGGAATGCAATGCAAAAGTAAGCGTAGATTTCTGGCAAATATTCGAGAACTCGGCCTACAAATACCACCTTATCCGTGATATACGTGGTTAGCAGAAGCACGTGTGACTTCATGAAGATATACTTGACGTCAAGATATGAACTCTGCAACCTAGCTACGATGCAAAAAGACCAACCCAGTGGTTATCAGCTCTACCTCCTCTTGTGGCGTGCACAAAAGGCGCTGACAGACTGGGGATATGTACGGCTGGGTGAACTGGAGTTGGGAAGCTACTCGGAATATGCAATCCTTGAAACCCTGTTCAAGGAAGGTGCGCAGCCGGTAAACACCATCGGACGCAAGGTCATGCTGACCAGTGGCTCCATCACTGCTGCCTTGGACCGACTCGAGCAACGCGGCTGGCTGAAGCGCAAAGCCAGCCCGAATGATCGTCGCGTGGTAGAGGTACACCTTACACCCAAAGGCAGAAAAGTCAGTGGCGATGCGGTCGAAGCACAAGAATTAGCCATGGAGAAAGCCATCGACAGCCTCAGCACTACAGAAAAGAATACCCTTCGCACCACTTTGGGTAAGCTTATCGCCGTCGCCGAAGCTCAGGGGTAAATTCACTCTGTCCAGTGCATTTCGAAGTTGAGGTGCTGTTAGTGCCACCCTTAACCATGGGTGAAACGTCCTTAACCACAGGCAAAGCGTTCTTATCGATGGTGGAGATCGTCCCTATCGACGAGGCGATCCACTCTTATAGAGCTGTGTAATCGTCTGTTAGAGTTCGATTGGCGCAATCCTGTCGCGATGGACATTAGTAATGTTTGTCGTAATGATTGCTACGTTGCTATGGACGTTCTGTCCCTCCGGGACGGAGGTGGGTTATGATGCCTATTTCTACCCACATAGCGTTGCTACGGGACACTTTAGTGAGAAAATTTCCGATGCCATAAGCATAACAACTTCGAAATGCACAGCACTCTGTCTTTCTGTTTGCTCCGGGATTGACATTGTCTGCCTAATTACTTTTTCTTGTGCCCTCTAATACATGTCAGGGTAGCTCAGTTGGTTAGAGCGAGGGACTCATAAGCCCTAGGTCGGCGGTTCGATCCCGCCCCTTGACACCAATTTATAAATCACGAAGCGCAGAGGTTCGGGTCTCAACGTGGTTTCCAGGCGAGGCAACCGTGTGCCGAATGATTACCGGGCAAGAGCTGCCAGGCTGTCATCATCAGGCAGGAATAGCCATTCGCCAGGGGTTGCAATGAAGTAGGCACGCAGTAGTGCTCCCCCTTCTTCGTAAGCGATATCGCTCTGCCCTGCAATAGAGAGACGGGTGTCCAGTTTACTGGAAACATTCTCATTGGTTCTGGGGCGGAGGAGGTTGGTGTCATGGTAGCTCATACTGCTGTTGACTTCGTTCTCCCCTGCAACCTCTTTGCGCGAGGCATCTCTCTGGGAAACAGCCTTGTCCATATCGTGGGTTAACCATGGATTGGTACGGGAAAGCTGGGTCAAGACGCGCACCTTCGCAGAGCCGCTGAGAGTGGCGAACTCCGGCCAGAGCATGCCGAGCAGCTCAGCGGGCCCGTCGGTGGGCGGTATCTGCACGGTTCGGGTTTGCGCGGTGATGGCAGCAAAGGTTCGCTTAACCCCTTCGACTGCATAGCGGCGGTCTCCGTGAACTATGAGCCGATTGGCATAGAATCGTTTTAGCGAGGTGATGACTTCGAGTCGGACGGGCAGCGTATCCAAGTAGGCGGCGATCTGTGAGTACTGCTGGTATGCCGTAGCTGCTGTGTTAAACAGAGTGACATCAAGCTGTCCACGGAAGTCATTCGCCGGCCCAATAAGGGCGGCAATCACTGCGTCCAGACCGGGGACGTCGTTCTTTATCTGTGGATACTTTTCGATGAAAAAAGCACGAAGATGAGTCGTCCTCTCTTCGAGATTGTTGCCAGGAACACGTGCGCGACCGGCCAGGGCTTCGATGCTGGCATAGCCGGGCGGTGTGGCACCGATATCGGCAGGCTTGTCCACAGTACCATCGGGATTAACCAGCCCGGGCAGTCCTTCGCCGGGGGTTACGAGAGGAGTATCTGGCAAGCGTTCAACCTGCCCTGGTGCTACCGGCGCGGGGGCTATGTAGCCCGCAGGTGGCTTGTCTGACTTTGTCATCTGCTCAAAGCTTGGCTGCCCTACCAGTGACAAAGTACTTGCGATAAATCCGCTAACTACAATGGATGTGAGACCATGAATGCTTGGCATACCTACACGGTAGCAGGCCGCAACGCCTCTGCAATCGTGAAGTGATTGCCATAGCGCTGCAGCACAAACAATCATGCGTCTCGCCGCGCGGAGCACAAATAGGCGCATACGAAGTGGCTTTGCCGATGCCAAATACCTATCGTCGATGGCAGCTACATTATTGTGCTTCCTAAATAGGCCGAATAAACTCATCGAACCTGACGTGTACGTTACCTATACAAAAGACAGCCATTGACTCTCTACAGCAAGCTGGTGCCTTTCATTATTGTATCTTAAGACATCCTGAAGTCGAGATGCGCCAGCTTCGAGATGCCTCTCTATTTCTGCTGTTCATCATCAGGCATATTCTATAATCCTCGTATTATTGGGTTATGCGCCATACTAAATTCACCTACCTTCGCCGCACACTCTGGTTGATGCCCATACCACTGCTGTGGATTCTTCTGGCGTACTACGGGCAGCTTAGGAGTTTGCAGAATCTGGCAATGGACTGGTGCTTCAGGGTACGCGGTCCGATTGAGGCGCCAATCAAGCTGTTCTATATCAATCTCGACCAGAAGACTTCGGAAACCTTCGCCACCAATCCATTCCCACGTGCACTTTATGCCCAAACGGCATCTGCCGCGCTAAAGAATGGTGGCGCCAAGACTATCTTCTTCGACTTCGTGATCTCTCCTCTGGCGATAAGTCCAGCACTGGACCGCGATTACCTGGTCGAGCAGGATGCCGCATTGGCGAGTGTTTTGGAAGAGTACCCTAACAAGGTGGTTCTAGGGGTATCTTTTGGAAATGTTACCCTCCCGTTCTCCGATATTTCCAGTTTTCTACCGAGGAAATATTTAGGGACGAAGCCGTCGGACGAAAACCTACGTCCTTATAACAAAGATAGAAATCCCTATCCCGAGTCGCCTTCCTATCCCATCTGGAATGTAAGCTACCGCGACGGCAAGATGCAAAATACAGGCTGGGGCAGGCCAGGGATCATTAATGTAGATGTCGAGCGTAGCTACGGCCCAATCGCTCGCTGGATGCCAGCCTATGTGGAGACAAATAACGAATACCACATGAGCAATTATGCGCTCGGCTATATTCGTTGGCTAATGCTCACCGAGCCAGAGCTGGGGAAAGTCTATCTCGAGCATCCGCTCAAGCCGGGGATGAATCCGGATGACAACGATGCCTATGAGCCTTTCTTCAACATACGCAATCACGAGAAGATTATAGAGCAGATTCCATCCGTAGTGCCCTATACCTTTCATACCGTTGCGGTTGAGCTCCTCGCTACTGCCCATGGCGTGGACCATAATGGCATCATCATTGACAAGAATCGGATCAAGATAGAGGACCTCTTCAATGGGACCACCCTCTACGACATTCCCTTGATTGATGATCAGATGATTGAGATCAACTGGTTCTCTCCGTGGAATTCGCTTCCTCCTAGCAGCACAAATCTTACCCGTGCAGTCGAAATACTACTAGAGACCAGTACGGTACTCGAAATTAACGAGGAGCTACGTGCGAGCTTCTGGACTCTACCCCTCGAAGACCTGAAAACAAAGCTGAATGCTCTCTACTCCTATAATGCAGTTCGCAAGAAACTCACTCCTCAAAGGTTGAAGATTGCGCTGAACTATCTCCTGCGCACACCCAGCGATCCCTATAACCCCATGGCGAGTATGGCTGTAGTTCTCGCCATGGCAGATATCCAACAGTGGGGCGATGCCGAGACGGTGGCACTCGCAGCCAAGTGGTTTGAGCGCATGGAGGGCGCGATTGTTCTCTGTGGTCCCACTGACCCAATTTTACAAGACATTGCGCCCACGCCACTCGACAGCACCTCAGTGCCCCGGGTGAGTGTGCATGGTAATCTACTCAAGACGATCGTCTCGCAGAAGTATATCCACCGCCTCCCGGATTGGTCGCTGTCGTTTCTCGTAGTAGGTCTTTCATTCATTATTTCCCACCTGGCCATGGATTCGGGGCGATGGAGTAAGTCATTCAAGTTCGGTGCTCTATTGATGATCGTCCTCTATGTGGTCTTTGTCCTCTTCGCGTTTAGTACATTTAATCTGGTCATTCCACTCATTGAGCCAGTCGGTGCTGCAGTCATGACCAGTGTGGTTGGGTTCGCCATACAGCTCATCTTGGAAGAGCGCTCGAAGAGTCGTATCAAAGGGATGTTCGGTACCTATTTATCGCCTATCATGGTCAATCGCATGATTGAGTCAGGCGAAGACCCAAAGCTTGGCGGTAGCGAAGCTGACCTTACTCCCTTCTTTAGCGATGTGCAGAGCTTCTCCGCGTTTTCAGAAATCCTCACTCCGGTACAATTGGTTGATCTGATGAACGAGTACCTGACAGCGATGACAGATATTTTCGAGGCAGAGGAAGGCACACTAGACAAGTATATCGGCGATGCGATAGTTGGCATGTTTGGCGCACCGGTTAATGTGCAGAACCCAGCCGCGCATGGGTGCCGGACAGCCATTCTGATGCAGAACCGGTTGGGAGAACTGCGAGCCAAGTGGGTGAGCGAGGGCACGAAGTGGCCACCCATAGTACATCAAATGCGGATGCGAATCGGCCTTAACCACGGACGCGCAATCGTGGGAAACATGGGTAGCAACAAGCGGTTTAACTTCACCATGATGGGAGACACCGTGAACCTTGCAGCGCGTTGCGAAAGCGGCGCCAAGACGGCGGGTGTTTACACGCTCATTTCCCGGGAATGCAAAGTTGAGGCAGAAAAGATAGGGGACGAGTTTCTCTTTCGTTTCGTGGATAAGTGGAAAGTCAAAGGCAGGAAGCAAGCTGTGGACATGTACGAAGTAGTAGGCTTTCGCGCTAATGCCACACCTGACACCCTAAAGTGTGTAGCCCTCTATGAGGAAGGACTAAAGCGCTACTTTGCTCAGGACTGGGATGGAGCGCTCTCGCTCTTCAAGCAATCGCTAGAACTTGAACCGCTTAGCCCAGGCCGCGATCCCGGAGTGCATACAAATCCATCGATAGAGTTAATGGCCCGTTGCGAGGAGATGAAGCTCAAGCCACCCGGCAAGGATTGGGATGGTGTTTACGAGATGCATCATAAGTAGGTCAAGTGGCTATTGCCACTAACATAATCCTAAAGAGGAAAATGGAAAGTTGGTGTGAACCGCATAAAATCACTAATTGAGGGTGCGTAGAGACAACGATGGTATAAAAGACGCTAACCCTACAGGTGAGTTCTGAATCGGATTGGGACGAATGAGTTATTCTTCCATTTCCTCAATGCAGGAGGATGCCTACGGCTTCCTGGGAAAAGACATGGATTGGTCACCCCGCATTTTCCGGTTTGGGATAATAGGCTAATCTAAACTCACTTGAATCGAGCTGGCGCCGTTTCGGCTTGCCTGTCCCGGCATTTCTGGCGACTTGAGAGTGTATGTCGAGTACGCTTGGAAAATTATACGAGTGCCATTTTGGAATGCCTGCGGATTCCATCACGGCGCTGTCCGGGCATGGATCGGACAGGCGCTATTTCCGGCTTGTGGGGCAGGGGAGTACTGTTATCGGAGCGCTCAATGAGGATGTGTCGGAGAACCGTGCGTTTCTCGCATTTGCGAAGCACTTTAAGGGGCACGGTCTGCCGGTTCCGAGCGTTCACTGCGTGGCACCGGATGAGCGTGCCTACTTGCAGGAAGACTTGGGCGATACCACGCTGTTTGCCGCACTGAAGGCGGCGCGCCCGGGTGGTGGTGATATTCCGCCGGTGTTGGCGGAAGCCTATGAGAAGTCGGTTCGCCTGCTGCCCGAGGTGCAGATTCGAGCCGCAGCGGATATGGACTTCTCGGTCTGTTACCCGCGCGCTGCCTTTGACCGGCAGTCGATGCAGTGGGACTTGAACTACTTCAAATACTATTTCCTACGGCTGGCGCATATTCCCTTTCATGAGCAGTCGCTGGAGGATGATTTCCAGGCGCTGATTGACTATCTGGTACAGGCGCCTTCGGGCTATTTCCTGTACAGAGACTTCCAGTCGAGGAACATCATGCTGCGTGGCGGTGAACCCTGGTTCATAGACTTTCAGGGAGGGCGGCGCGGTGCACTGGCCTATGATATTTCCAGTATTCTGCTGGATGCGAAGGCGGATTTGCCGTTTGCGTTTCGGGAACATCTATTGACGGTCTATCTGGAGTCTGCCGCGCAAGTATTGCGGCAGGCAAAAGCACCTGCTGCGCTGCTACGGCATGTGGAGCCGGAGGGCTTCGCCCCGTGGTTCGCGGGGTTTACCTTGATCCGGTTGCTGCAGGCGATGGGAGCGTATGGTTACCGGGGGTTCCACGAGCGCAAGCCCCACTTCCTCCAGAGTGTGCCGTACGCCATTCGCAATATCGAGCGTTTGCTGGCCAACTGGGAGCTGCCCCATCCGCTGCCTGCGCTGCGAGAGACGCTGGAGCGCATCACCCGTATCACCCGACTGCGTGAGATTGCGGCGGTGACGGTGCCGCTCGCAATCTCCGTGACGAGTTTCTCCTATAAAGGCAGCTACCCGGTGGATGACTCCGGGCACGGTGGCGGCTTTGTCTTCGACTGCCGCTGTCTGCCAAATCCCGGGCGCGATCCGGCACTCGCGCCCTACACGGGGTGCGACACCATTATCCGTGAATGGCTGGAGTCCCGCGAAGAGGTGGGCGAGTTTCTCAGCCACATCCGAGCGATGCTGAATCAGGCAGTTCAGAGCTACCATCAGCGGAACTTTACTCAACTGGCGATTAGCTTCGGTTGCACTGGTGGGCGGCATCGTTCTGTGTACTGTACCGAGCAGACCGCCGCGTGGTTGCGCAGCTTGCCGCAAGTGGAAGTTGTTGTGAAACACCGCGAAGTGGGGCATGAGATTGGGCAGAGACAGGCATGAAATATCGGAACTCCTTCTACTCATGATTGCTTTCATCCTCGCAGCCGGGCTGGGTACACGTTTGCGCCCTTTAACCGATCATCGCCCCAAGGCATTGGTGGAGATTGACGGTGTGCCTCTGCTGGAGATTGTGCTACGGCGCTTGGAGACTGCCGGGGCGAGTACCATCGTCATCAATACCCACCACTTCGCGGAGCAGATTGAAGCGTATGTGGAAACCAGGCGCAGCACTTCTTGCGCGCGACTGATGCTCTCACCGGAAAAGGATGAGCCACTCGATACCGGCGGTGCCCTCTGGCATGCGCGTTCCCTATTGCAGGGCGATAAGCCGGTGCTAGTTCACAATGTGGATGTGCTCTCGGACATTCCGCTCGTCGATCTGTACGAAGATCACATTCGTTCCGGAGCGCTGGCCACCATGGCTGTAAAACCCCGGGAGACGAAACGCCAACTTCTCTTTGATGCCACGGGCAGAATCGTCGGTAGGGCAACCGAAGGCTTAGCCCCGGTCCTCACAGCCACGCCACAAGGCACCCCGCTCGAGAAGCTCGCCTTCTGCGGCATTCATATTGTGTCCCAGGAGTGGTTTGCCCTCACCACCGAGCGCGGGGTCTTCGGAATTGTTGACAACTACCTTCGCTTGTCCGCTGCTGGCGAAACCATCCGCGCCTGGCGTGCCGATGCCTGGCGCTGGAAAGATGTCGGTCGGCCAGAACAGCTTTCGCCAATATGAGAGCTCGCACCGAATACAGCTTATGGCCTCGCTAAAGTGGATACTTTCCTATGCCTGCGGCTATGCAGAACTCGGTATGTACGAGGAAGCAAAGCATGAACTCGCATCCATCGAGGAAGCAGAGTTGGAAAACCCCGCCGTTCTCGAAACCAAGGTCTATGTTTATGGAGTGATGAAGGAGTGGGTATCCATGGAAACCTACGCCATCACCCTGTGCGAGAAATCACCTGACAATGAAGGTGCGTGGATACACCTCGCCTATGCCCGGCGGCGCGCACGCTCCATCACCGAGGCGAGAATGGTATTGCTCGGTGCCGTGGCACGTTTCCCAGAGAACGCGACCATCCACTACAATCTGGCATGCTACGCCGCACAATTGGACGATCTCTGCGAGGCGAGAAAGTGCTTCGATACCTGCATAGCGCTCAATCCGCTCTTCATCATAGAGGCACTCAAAGACGATGACCTGGAACCACTCTGGCCAGAAGTGGCCGAATTGAAGGCCAAGTTACCCAGCAAGAAGTAGTAGAGGCAGAAGGCGGAAGGCGGAAGGCGGAAGGCCGATTGAAGATTGCAGATTACAGATTGCAGATTACAGAAGGCAGAAGGCAGAAGCCGAACCGGTCTCGATGTTACTCCCAATCGCGAAACACGTTGGCGTGTTTCGCGATTGGCATTACACAGGGTTGCAATCAGCCACGGATTTCACGGATGAAACACGGAAGGGAACTGAATCCGTGAAAATCCGTGAAATCCGGAAGCCAAATAAATGCACCCAAACCAGGGCGATCTAGACCTGTCCCTTTTCCACCATAATCTCCAGGGGGAATCTTTCCTGCTGGAGTGGTAGCGAAAGCTTTTTGTGAAGGCGTGCGGATTCGTATATGGCCATAATAATTTCGAAGCCACGAAGCGCTCGCTCACCGGACATGGGGTGGTCGCAGCCCTCGCGGATGGACTTTGCGAAGAGCGCGTAGCTGATGGTTATACCTCCGCCCTTTGGGGCTTTCTCAACGGGGATACCCTTCCACGGCGCATGCTGTCCGGGTTGAGCAGGGATTGGTTTGTACATCCACTGGTCGATACCCACGGCATGGTCTCCGGGTTGCCCATTATCTAGAAATACATTGGGAGAAGTGCCATCGCCAGTTCTCCAGATGCGGCCTTTATCACCCTCGATCACAAAATCTTGATAAGGAGTACGGGGCGCGCACAGATCGCCAAAGGTGCACTCAGCGCGGATGCCATTGGGGAATCCAATCACTGCTGTACCACCGCTCTCCACTACGTGTCCATAGCGGAACCCAGGTTGCGCATCCTGTTTTTTCAATGCGTCGAGGTCGCGGTGAAGTTGACCGAAGACCCACTCCGGTGCTTTGTCTCCGAGAAAGAACATGAGGGAATCCACAGCATGCGTGCCATCGCTCAGAATGTCGCCCTGGTTCTGCGTACGAATCGTGCGCAGGCTGCCAATCGCCCCGGCCTCGATCATCCGGCGAATCTCCACCAAGTCCGGCGACACTCTGCGCTGGTGATTGATGACGAGGAAAGTGTTTCTTGCCTTGCACTCGCTAACCATCGCCCGCGCGTCGGCGAGATTCGTGGCCATGGGTTTCTCGCAGTAGATACCCTTCACGCCGAAGCGCACTGCTTCCAGTGTGAGGGGGGCGTGGCCGGTATTACTCGAGCAGATGACTACTACGTCGGGTTTCGTCTCGGCTAAAGCCTTCGAGAAGTCGGTAAAGGCCGGCACATTGTGCTCAGCACCCACTTTGGTGGCGTTCTCCAAGCTAATATCGCATACGGCTGCGAGTGATAAGTCGGCATGAGTCGAGAGGATGGCAGCCTGGCTGGCGCCCATCCGCCCGCACCCAGCCAGGAGTGCACGGTATTTTGTAGAAGACATAAGATTTGAGGGGAAGATTTGGCCGACCCGCTGGGGAGCGGGCCGGCCGTTGGGGACTATACTGGCCTTGTAACTGGGATGTTACTGAACTAATCCAAACAAAGACAAAAGTTGAATCAAAGAACTACGAGGGATCCGGCAGCGAGCGACAGAACGCCCAACTCCGGTCGATACATTCCTGTGTGGGCATATCTTTCGGTGGTACCATTTCCCACATCATCACGAGCTTCTCCGGGTTCGGAGCCAGCCGGATGAGGTCCATGTAAATCTCACGCAGACCGACATCGCCTTCACCGATCGGTGCGCCCTCGATCACAAACTTCAGTTCGCGGGGATCGGGATGCACGTAGTGGTCCTTGAAATGCGTGCCAATGGTATAGGGTGCGGCTTCGCGACAGGCTGGCCCGGGCTTCTCACCGATGAGGTAGCAGTTGCCAGTATCGAGAAAAATATTCAAGTGCGGCACTCGTTTGCACAGGGTTACCAAGTCCGAGCAGTAGTGGTTCCCGTGGTTCTCGATGCCAAGTGGGCGACCCAGTTCGTGGCACCCTTTGGCTAAATCCGCCAGACCATCCGCCATAAGATCCATTTGCTCCTCAAGCGACGGGCTCCGCATGAAGCGCTGCATGGGTGTGCCTGTGGTGACTATGGGCACTCGCAGTGAGGGCCCGTAGGTGCGCAGGTTTTCCAGGAAAGTATCCACCTTCCGTCGACGGGCATCCTTATCTGAGCTTTGCAAATCTAGGTGGCAACCGACCACGATATCTATGTCATGCGCTTGGATAAAGTCTACTACTTGCGGGAGACGCTCCGGAGCCCGGCATTCATCCAGCGAAAGTTGCAGGGATTTGAAGTTATTCCTGGCGGTGAACTCCAGTTTGTTCGTCAACTGGTCGCCCTTCCAGATATTGAGGTCGCCGGGGTAGATGACTGCGTATCCCCATCTAATTTTCTTTTTGCTCATAATCATAGAGAAGTGAAAACTGTTGCTGTCCCGCATATAATGACAGATTCTACGAATAAAACCATCACTTGAATGAGCAAAAGCATGGGTAAAGTGATCACCGGTGCGAATGTCCAGCCCGATATTACTCACCTTCTGGGTGAGGAACTGTTTGCACATAACAGACGTTCGCGGATGATGAAACTCACCGGGCAACTCGGTTTTATTACCTCGGACTTTAAGGCGCACGGCATCGATCCCGACAGTAAGCGGGACTATCGTTCTACATCCTTCGCCATCAACTGCGTACTACGTGGGCGCGGCGTCTATATCGAGGAGAACGGCACCTCCCACCCCTTGACTCCAGGCAGCGTGTTCCATCGCTACCCCGGCGTTCAGCATTCATCCCTGCTGGATGCAACCAGCGACTACGCGGAATGGTATCTTGCGCTGGACCCGGTCACTTGGGAATGCTTACACAAGCTTGGACTTCTCTCGGTTAAGCCCGTACTCAGCGTGGGGTTGAATACCCTTCTGGTAGAAGAACTCATCAGTATGGCCGACGCCGTGGCATCGCCCTCCACCAAGCTATCATCTCCAGCCTTGATCATCCGACTGATCAACTTCATCGAAGGTATCTACGAACGGGCGAAGGAAGCCACGGTAGAGGACCACTGGGGTCGGATAGTCCGGGAAGCCAGCCTCTGGCTCGAGGACCCGCAGAATGATTGGGTGGATATAGCCCTCTTCGCCAACGAAGGGGGGATAGCCTATCCCTCATTTCGTCGCATATTTAAGGAAAGACGCGGCATTTCTCCCGGCGAATACCGCATCCGTCACCGCCTCGACCGGGCCTGCCAGATGCTGCTCTCCCGCCATGTCAAGGAAGTAGCCGACTCCCTCGGCTACGCCGACCCCTTCTCCTTCTCCGTACAGTTTAAGAAGTACATCGGTACCAGTCCGCAGCAGTTCCAGCGCAATGTTATCCAGTTAAGAGAGTAGGGGAATACCCGCACTGAGTTTGCAGTTGGCATTCATCCCATCCTCTCTTTCGTCCCTTTTGTACTATCTGGATCCCATCGTATAGTATTCCACCAATCCTGCCACGACAGCATCGGCATACTCGCGGAAGATACTGCGGACTTCGCCGATATCTGAGACGACCCTTAGGCCGTCGTAATCGCCCTCTTGGATGCGAGGATAAACGGCTGTACTATTTGCTACATAGGGCTCGAGAAAAAGCACTGGGCAGGGGTAAACACGGTTGGCCAGTAGATTCCGTGCCCATACATAGGAGCTTGGCCCGACCTTCACGGCATTGGGCGTTGTGTAGCCGAGAGGCGGTAGGCCGGTGTCTCTGGCAAACACGGTTGATACCGTCTCAGCAAGGGCGATTTCCTCACTGCTGGTGCCTGCAAACAAGCGCTCGAGCAGCTCCATGCGCATCGCAGGAATGGCTAACTCGCTGGAGGTGTAGGCACCATTGACGAGGGTGTGAAAATGGTTGGAAGCTACAAGAGTTGGGTTCGTGGGGTCTGCCCAATCCTTGCCATCGAAATGCAGACACAGGACGATATCCGGCTTCCATTCACGGAAGCGGTCGCTGCGGGCAATAATCTCCGCGCTGCGGTAGAAGAGCCGTTCGGAGAGTTTGGCGGTCTCCCTGGCTTCGGGCTCCGGGGCTTCATCAGCAGCTTCGGGGAGTGTGCGTAGCAGCCGTGTCCGTGCCTCTTCCCAAAAATCCTCCGGGCGCTTGCTCGTGACCGGTTCCGCGTTCTCCCGAACCAGAAAAACCACCGCACCTCGCGCCTCCAGTAGCGGTTTGAGCATTTGAGCAACCTTCAGGGTAAGATCGCCCTCCTTTACTGGTGGCTCCTCGCCAATCTGAAAGCACCGTTCCTCCATCTTTGCCCATTCCCCGCCTATGTGGCCGGGGTCAATCCCGATACGAACTCCCGCCAGCGGTTTCTCGACCGTGCGCTGAGTATTCTCGGCACGAGTCCGCCAGTTACGATAGGCAGGGGGGGCCGGCTGCTCCGTCTCTGAGGCGAGAACAATGGAAAAACTGCGTTCTCCTTCTTTGCCGGGAAGGGTGAAACAGAAGGAGTCGCCCTCCACGGTGAAGTAGGGTTTCCAATTGCCCGTGGGACAGTAAACCCCGTCCAGTTGCTGATAGAGCTGTCGTGCAGTCATTGAGTTTGCTGCTTCCTGACCAAGCTTCTCGGCGCGGTCCAGCAGGGCGGATTCGCCATACAATGGGATGGAGAGCGCGATGCTGCAGAGAGCCATTGGCAATACAGAGCATCGCGAATGCATTGTGCTTGGGAAGAATAGCCGATTACCGGAGGGTGGCATGGGCGTCTCGCCCATGTTCGGGTTCTGTGATGGTCGCGGGAAGACACACGGGCAAGATGCCCGTGCCACTTGAAACAGTCCAAGAACGTCGAGATGCACCAATACAGAGCACAGTCTGCGATGAAGCATTGCGGTTTTCGGGAATATGGCCTTAGATTGAGTAAACCCATCCCATTCGCCATGAATCCAATGCAAGACAACGCCTCTTCGTATTCTCGTCGCAAGTTTCTCAGCACAGCCGGTATGAGCGTGGTCGGCCTCACGCTTGCGGGCAAACTTCTTGCCGGAGACAAAGCGTCTACCCTCGAAGTCTCTCCAGAGGTATCGCCGGTTGCTGCACCCACGGGATTCACCGTCCAACCACTTGATTATTCTTTTGATGCGCTTGAGCCACATATTGATGCCAGGACGATGGAGATCCATCACGGCAAGCACTATGCGGGCTACGTGAATAATCTCAACAAAGCTTTGCTTGATTCCGGTACTATATTTCCTGCGACCATAGAGGCACTTATTGGAGACCTCGACAAGTTACCGGAAACGCTGCGGACAACCATCCGCAACAATGGGGGCGGTGCCGCCAATCACGAACTCTTCTGGAATCTGCTTTCTCCCAAGGGTGGTGGCCAGCCGAAGGGATATCTCGGCAATGCCATTGATGCAGCGTATGGCAGCTTCGATAAGTTCCAAGAGTCTTTCGCAAAGGCTGCCACGAGCCGATTTGGCAGTGGCTGGGCATGGCTCGGTGTGAACGCCGAAGGCGCGCTGTACATCACATCGACCCCCAATCAGGACAGCCTGCTGATGCGCGGTGTGGTGGAGCAACCGGGGAAACCCATCCTGGGGCTGGATGTGTGGGAACACGCCTACTACCTGCATTACCAGAACCGTCGCGCCGATTATATAAAGGCATTCTGGAATCTTGTTAACTGGGAGACGGCTGAAGAACTCTACGTGACCGCCACCCACTGATATTTCACCCACAGCGCCACCCATGTCATCGGATTTACTCACTCTGCCCCTCTGGCCCGCGGAGATAACAGCCACCTTCGGCGCGGATACAGAGCGCGACCTCGGCGACTCTGTTCTCACCGCGATAAGCCATCCGACACTCACAGTGCTCCTACCGAAGCCATCGGGAAGTACCGGCTTACTCCCCGCCATTATAGTCTGCCCTGGCGGTGGCTATAATGTAGAAGTCTTCGACCGCGAAGGTCTGGCGGTGGCACGCCGCTTTGTGGAGCTGGGATTCGTCGGTGCAGTCCTCAAGTACCGACTTGTCCGGAAGGACCACCGCGACGCCATCGAGGACGCGCACCAGGCAGTGCGGCTGTTGCGTCAGCATGCCAGCGAGTGGTCCGTGGATAAGGATAATATCGGCCTACTCGGCTTTTCCGCCGGTGGGCATTTAACCGTAAGTGCTGCACTCACCGCCAAAGCCAACGCGAAGCCGAACTGGATGGCCCCCATCTACCCGGGCACCAGTAAACTGCCAGCGGATGTCGTCTTCAACGAGGAGAGCCCCGCAGCCTTCCTTGTCCACACCGGGCAGGACCAGATGCTCTCCCCTGCGAACAGCATACGCATCTATGAGAAACTGCATGCGTGTGGAGTTCCCGCCGCACTACATGTCTTCACCACAGGCGCTCACGGAATCGATCTGGGTAATCCCGCGACCGGTACCGACGCCTGGCCCGCTTTGCTGGCCCATTGGGTGAAGGCTCATCAATGGAAACAGCGGGCGGAAGTTGTTGCGAATGAGTGGGGGCCGTAGCGTTGTAGCCGTTGATTTTGCCTATTTTGTATCTGTCTTCAAAATATCCCGAAGGGATTACGCGCCAAAGCCCGGAGTTTGGCCAATTTGTGCGTTACCATCGACCACCTCATCCCCGGCATGGGAACAGTGCAGTCCCCTTGGGGACGACCTGCATCTTAGTCCCAGGTTTTAACCTGTGTCTGAAGTTTGGCTCCGACTAGATACATCAATGCACCGTTGATCGCAAATAGGCGGACAAGAATGTCCGCCCTCCGTTGGTATAACAGCGGACAAGAATGTCCGCCCTTCGTTGGGTGTTTGAAGCAAACGGAGAGCGGGTTTTCTAACCCGCTCCTGAACCCCAGGTTTTAACCTTGGGAAATGCTTATTTATCTCGTATGGCGAATTGGCAACCTCTTCAGTCGTCCCTACGGGACTTGTGTTACTAAATACGACATTTACCCCAGATTAAAACCTGGGGCTAAGATGCATACCGTCCCCTTGGGACGGCTACAGCCCGGATCATCGGTAATCTTTGGCGACTCGACCACGCCGACCACCGCCCCTGCCGGGGCGGATATTATATGGGTATACGCTTTCCGGTGGTTTCACCGCCTGATAATATCCGATGGCCCTCTGAGCCAAAGTTGGCCCTTTGTGGCGGTAATATAAGATGCCGTAAGTGCAACAACTTCGAAATGCACCACTCCCGAAGCTATTCCGGTGAGTGTATTTCCCGATAAGCCCAAAGGGTGGCGACTGTGACTAGGACGAAGGGACCTCCGCATGTTAGGTTGGGATTGTCGAGTAGGTGTGCGGTTTGCTGATTTAGAGTCCAGAATAGATCCTCGGGAATGAATTGGTTGAGTTGCCAGCAGATTTTAGCTGCACCGCATGGAAATGTTTATACGAGGATGATGTTTGCAGCATGCAGAAGAAGGTGCCACTGGGGGGGGCGGAGTAGGGGACAGGCATTACTGTCTGTCTAGTAGGTGCATCATCAACTCTTCAAGCGAGGCTACGCTATGGCCATAGTTGAATACAACAAGGTTGTGCTGCGCTGTACCCTAGCTTTGCTATTGTCGTGGTCCAAGATTGGGATTGGGACGCTGAATCCCGAATACCCAGAGGATTCTGTCCCAGAGCCCAGTTACCTTTATAGGTGTCTGCGTAGGAGCCTGATGTATATTATCGCCTATCTTCCATTTGTTTAAATTCCTTAAATAGGTAAAGATATCATTAGCTATATCTTTTCGAGAATGAAATGAATACGTGTAGGAGTCATGATAGGGATAGGGTCCACCAACCATAATCCAGGACTGAACCTCCATGCATAATTCCACTCTTGAGCCATCTCTTACATACAATGTAGCCAGTAGTTCACCGTCATCTTGTGGATAATGAGAAACATAGTCTTCTAATGTAATCTCTTGATACATACACTTAGTATTCCATTGAGTTACAACTCGTATGTCAGCATGCTCATAGTATGCTTTAACAAACTGAAGGAGAGCTTGCTTTAAATCCACATCATAAAAACTATCAACGCTATCTTCGCGGTAGGTATCTTGTATTACAGAAAAGCCGAATTCGAAATCTGCAGTCACAGATGTAGCCCTATCCCTACCAATCCCTTGTTACTCCCATCGCGAAACACGCGGCGTGTTTTTGGACTGTAAGGGCGATACCCGTCTTTCATAAATCGCTGTGTCGCCCCTTCAGGGCTCATAGATAAAAGGGATATTCGTACCCAGGGCGATGCCCTGGGCTCAAGAGTTGATGCACCTTCGGTGCGACACAATGCCATGATTCTACGCTAAACTGTTACATGCCGTAGGCATTCCAGAAATTCGCCCACCCCGACCACCGCCCCTGCCGGAGCGGAAAACAGAATTGGGATACTCTATTCCTGTGGTTTGCACCACAGGCTAATATCCGATGGCCCGCTGGGCCAAAGAATGCCCAAAGTCCAGAATGCCTACAGCATCCTGGGAAAAGCACTGATCGGTCACACTCCATTTTTCGTTTTAGGATTAGTCATGGTCAAGGCAGGATTTTGGAAAACCCATGCAGGAATGCCCTTCAATGAGCGCCAGCGCAAGGTCCTCAATCGGTTGTTGGATGGCTTTGAAGGTAAATTAACCACGACGAAGTATGCGAAACTGACCCAATGCTCCCCGGATACGGCATTACGCGATATCAGCCAATTGGTTGAGCAGAATGTCTTGGGCAAAGACCAGGCGGGTGGGCGCAGCACCAGTTATTCTCTGTGCCTCACAGGCAGCCCGGGGAGTCAAGGATAAGGCAGGAATGGATGGCGGATGATTGGGGGAGAAATGACATCGCAGATAGTCATTTTATAAGATTCGCCATGACCATAAATATTACCACCTTCAAGACCCAGTGCGTTGATCTCATCCGCAAAGTGGAGATCGATGGTGCCACCTTGGATATAACAAGGCATGGCAAGGTGGTGGCAAGGCTTGGTCCAGTATCTTCAACAGCCAGGAAATCAGATCAACCGTGGAAACAACTCATTGGGACTGGTCAGTATCTTGCAGAGGCAGGGGAATCGGTGATCACCGAATTGGATTTTGAGGCATATAAGTGAAAGTCCTGCTTGATACCCATATCTGGTCGTGGTGGATGCTTGGTGATCCCAGACTTTCGAGGAAGGAAGTAGCAATACTGGATAAGCTCGCAGAAGAGGATACCCCGCATCTTTCCATTATTAGTCTCTGGGAGATTCAAGTACTTCACAGCAAGGGAAGAGTGTCACTATCCATACCGTTCAATCGGTGGCTCCTCCATGCCAGCGGAGAGAATATTGTGGTGATTGAGCCCCTTACAACCGAAGTGATCCTTCGTCTAGAAAATCTTCCCGCTAATTTTCATGCCGACCCTGCGGATCTATTGATAACGGCCACTGCTCTGGCGAATGGATTGCCTTTGATGACGCATGATGAGAAAATTCGTAAATCTCGTATAGTTCCGATATTCAACGGATAATCATGCCTAAATGAAATTTCTACACATAGAAGCTGCATCTTATATCGAGAACTTCAAAGTCCGATTAACGTTTAATGATGGCACATCTGGAATTGCTGATTTACAAGCTTCACTTGATGGTTCCATCTTTGAACCACTGAAAGAAAAGGAGTATTTTAAGAGATTTAAGCTAGAAGGGCATACTTTGTCGTGGGACAACGGTGCAGATTTCGCCCCCGAATACCTAAAATCAAGAACCGAAAAAGACTCAGACCCAGTATGCGGTAGGCATCCCTCCGTCCCAAGGGGACGGTCTGCATCTTAGCCCCAGGTTTCAATCTAGGGTAAACGGCGTATTTAGTAACACAAGTCCCGTAGGGACGGCTGAAGGGTTGTTTTTGGCCGCATTGTTATCGTAATAGTAATCGTTCTTACCTCATATCGCGTTGAAGGTTGGCGAATTCACCGCGACACCTGTTGCATTCTCCACCCAAACGGCCAAAGTATTTTCGCTATCAATCCATTCCACCGATTTAGCCACCACCTCAACCAAGCTGTCTTCAAAGCACATCGCAAAGTGGCGCACATCCGACCAATATTGGTCTTCATCGTAAGTGGCTCGGAGGTTACTAATCCACCTCGAGTTCTTAACTTGAAGCGCCATACACGACTCAAGCCCCTTTCCGTTCAGTGGTTGTTCTTCGAGCGTATCGCTCACTACCGAAACTCGTAGACCCAGCACGTGACCAAATTTAATTGCCTTGCACAATAGCGGCCGCCGCGACGAGGGTTGCGGGCAAATAAGCCACGCAGTATGGCCGTCATGCCAAATTAGCGGCTCAGGATACGCTGGCCGCCATGCGGCTTCTTTGATTGGCTCAGCATATTCCTGCATTTCTAACGAAGCCAGTTCACGCTCAACTAACAACATCTGATCATGTGCAGCGCTATACTCTGCCCCGTCTCGACGCCGCACGGCCTCGTCACATGCAGCTCGAATAGTCTCCAGGCGTTCTCGGATATGCTCAATGTTGTCGCCCATAAATCAATAAGAAGGACGTAAGGCCCCGTATATCCACTGATTTGCTCTTCTGGGGAAAACGAAGGTATCCATGACTTGTACCTACTCAGCATTACGCTGGGTATCAATGCAGAAATCGGGGGGGGACCGCACGGCCTGTTATCGGATACCATTTAGCGTCCGATGAATGTTACTTGGATATTAGTCAATACGCCCCCACTCCTTACATAAGTTTGAGGCTGGCAATATTGCTGTTTGAAGTAGAAAGTCGATGGAATCACTGCGGTGATGGTCATCACATCAAACTGAGTACTCTTGTTTCTTCGACTCTAGCTTGCTTTTACCTTAAAGGGATTAGCCGAATTATCGTATGTTGCCTCATAATATTCGAAATCACTACCGTAATAGCAGGTAATTAATTTTGAATTTATTATCTTACATGCTTCTATATACTTAAAACTCTTAATATTACCTATTCCTGGAAGAATGCGAATAGGAACTTTGCTTTCAGCCAATTGCATAAAATGATGTGGACCTAAGAGCTCTGATTCAATAATAATTAGATCCTCTAGAGCTGGAGCAGTACTAATTGCATTTATATCAATCAGATTGTTACATGTTTCTATAACAATCCTTTTTAAAGAGGACATTCCTGACAATGCAGGAATTTTGACTATATCGTTACAACTAGAAAATTTAATCCATTGTAGATTACTCAAACTAGATACATGTGATAAATCACTGATACCGTTCAAGTTTTGAAATTGAATCACTTTCAAGGATGTAAGCAATTCCAGTCCATGGCAGGAAGCAATAGTATGCGCTCTATGATCAAGTACTTTTAGGTTCTCCAAATGGGCTAATGCTTCGTAACTGTTCATATTAACTTCCAGAAGACAAATGTCTTGAACTGAAATAGGGATGTGACTGAAGTCACAATCTGTCACTGACCCTTGGATTGTTAGGTGTGAAATACCTGAAAAATATTGCAGAAATTTAAAATCCTGGACTATCAAATTGCAGCAGTCAACTGCTAGCGCTGTTTGATTAGATGCACGCATTGTCTGCGCCAGTGCATACATATCTGCATCGTCGGAACCCAATCGAGGTTTTCTATATTTTACATTTCGAATTATTGGCATTGCTAGTCACCAGTTTTAAGGCGCTTTAGTGTTTCCGACCATGGCTGATTTCTCCTTGTTCCTGACAAAGAACGTCTAATTTCAGGAAACATCCAGTTCTCACTTGAGAATGACTTAATTTCATTTAACAAGAAGGTATGTGGTCAACCCTACTAAATAAAGTTGACCAAGCTGATAAGCACCGAATTGACATCGTGTTTCCCGCCAACATTGAGATCGCCGGCTTTCAGGAGTTTTCCATGCTGACATCAGATGTGAGATTAGATCCACAGTTATCGTAAATAGGTTTATAGTGTAGAGTGTAGCGTTTTTGTTTATGCAGTTCCTGCCAATCAATCAAGTAATCAATCCAAACAGAAACGCCTTCTATCTTCCATTCGTTTCACCAATGGCTCTTCGAATATAGCCCTTTCCAAGGGTTGCTGGTTGAGTAGAAGAGTAGTGCAAGCATCCTGCTTGCTCGGGGGATAGGGGCTCAAGCTGGAAGCATGAGCTACTCTCGGGGATCGTCTGTTCACGGTCGGGGATCGTCTCCTACCGTGCCGTAGAGGTCCGATTACACCGCGCGGAGGCATGAGCACAGCGTGCAGCCGTGAAGAATAGGGCTCCAATGGTCGAGTATTTCAGTCCAGAGGTCCGGAATTTCACTCCTGCGGTCCGGAAAATCACTCCAGATGTCTGGAATTTTACTCCAGATGTGAGGAAAATCACCTCAGAGGTCTGGAAAACTACTGCAGAGGTCTGGAAAATCACTCCAGAGGTCGAGAATTTCACATCTGCAGAGGAGAAATTCACATCTGCGACGGTGATTTTTCTTTCCTGCGACGAAGAATTTCCCCAATGCGACGAAGAATTTCCCTAATGCGATGAAATATTTCCCTAATGCGATGAAATATTTCCCTAATGCGATGAAAAAATTCCCCAATGCGATGAAATATTTCCCTAATGCGACGAAATATTTCCCCAATGCGATGAAATATTTCCCCAATGCGATGAAAAAATTCCCCCTTGTGATGGTGTTATCCACATCTGCGATGGAGAATTGCACTCCTGCGATGCAGTCGGAGTACCTACATGCGAAGTGGAAGTACCTGGTGGTGCTTCTTTTCTGTTAACAACTGAGAGATGCGCCACGGGAGGGACAGGAATGCTGGTGCATTTCGAAGTTCTGGGGCTTTTTCTGGTGGCACGGGGATCTTGCCGGTGGATCTTCCCGAGACCATTACAGAACACGAACATGGGCGAGACGCCATGCCACTCGCGGGAAACACTATTGCCAGTGATGCGCTTTACACTACGGTAGCGAGCCATGCTACGCAGATACAGTCATTGGGTTATACTCGCTTCAACCGGGCTCTTCCTATTAGCCAGCTTGGGCGGGTGTAAAAAAGCGGGTGCTGCGAAGTCGGCGGGCGTGCAAACCATACCGGTGCGCGTGGCGACGGTGGAGTCTCGCGCGGTGCCGTACTCGATTGATGCGATTGGTACGGTGCAGGCGGTTCGCACGGTGGGAATACGGGCGCGGGTGGATGGGGCAATTGAGACCATTCACTTCAACGAGGGTGATGCCGTTAAGGCAGGGGATTTGCTCATTTCCCTGGAGAAAGCGCGGTATGAGAACAATCTGCGCGAGGCCGTGGCGGCGCTGAATACAGCTCGCGCCGAGGCGACCCAGGCGCAGGCTGACTTGGAGCGCTACACGGCGTTGTTTAATCAGCAGGGTGTGTCCAAAGAGCAGCTCATGCAGATAACCACGGCTGCTGAAAGCGCTGCCGCAACCGTGCAGGCGAAGGAGGCCGCTGTAGGTAATGCCAACCTCGACCTCGAGTACACGGCGATCCGCTCTCCCATTGGTGGGCGCACCGGGCAACTGCTGTTGCATGAGGGCACTCTGGTTCGCGCCAGTGATGGCAATGCTGTCATCCTGACCATCAACCAGATTTCGCCGATTGCTGTGGCATTCTCCATTCCAGAAACTTACCTGGACGCTGTTAAGCAAGCCATAGCCGCGGGGCCTGTGCCGGTTGCCGTTCATCAGCGGCAGAGTTCAGACAGGGCTGTGGTGGGATCGCTTAGCTTCATTGATAATACGGTGGACTCCACCACGGGAACCATTCTGATGAAGGCAACGTTTCAGAACAGCGATGGGGCTCTTTGGCCGGGTCAATTCGTGGCGGTCTCTATTAATCTTCGGATGGATGCGGGCCAGGTGGTTATCCCCTCGGTTGCGATACAGATTGGCCAGCAGGGGAATCAAGTATTTGTGGTGAAGGCAGACCAAGTCGTCGAACTGCGCCGGGTCGCTGTATCCCGCACCTTTGGCGATGCGAGTGTGATTGCGAGTGGGGTGACACCGGGGGAGAGCGTGGTAGTCGAGGGGCAATTCCGACTGGTTCCCGGGGCAAAGGTTGCTGTACGAGCGCAGGAGGGTGCGCCAGGTGCACCGGGCAGCGAGAAACCGAAGCAACCCTAAGCAGACGACGCGCGAATGAACTTACCCGAATTCTGCATCCGCCGCCCTGTGATGACCACGCTGCTGACTGCGGCGCTGTGCATCTTTGGCGTGGCGGCGTTCCGCCTACTGCCGGTCAACGACCTGCCAAACATAGATTTTCCGACCATCGTGGTGAGTGCGAATCTTCCGGGAGCGACTCCGGAGACGATGGCCTCGGCGGTCGCCACGCCGCTGGAGCAGCAGTTTGCGACCATTGCGGGGATTGACTCGATCACTTCTACGAGTTCGCTCGGGAGTACACAGATAACCCTTCAGTTCTCGCTGGAGCGCAATATCGATGCTGCGGCCCAAGATGTGCAGACGGCCATTGCGGCGGTGCAAAGGCGATTACCCTCGGACATGCCGGCGCCGCCATCGTTTCGCAAGACGAACCCCGCGGATACGCCGATTCTCTTCCTCGCGCTAAGCTCGCCGGTGCTGCCTTTGTCGCAAGTGGACGACTTCGCGCAGACGGTGCTCGTGCAGCGGATTTCCACAATTGACGGCGTAGCGCAGGTGCAGGTTTATGGAGCGCAGAAGTATGCGCTCCGTATCGAGCTGGACCCGCGTGCCCTGGCCTACCGAGGCATCACTTTGGATGAGGTGCGCACGGCGTTGGCATCGAATAATGTGAACCTGCCCACGGGGATTCTGGACGGCAATACGCAAACGCTGACTGTTGTGGCCGATGGGCAGTTGACGACAACGGCGCAGTTCTCGAATATTGTGGTCGCGTATCGTAACGAAGCTCCCGTGCGTCTGCGGGAATTGGGGACCATTAGCGACAGTGTGCAGGAGAACCGTGTGGCGAGTTGGTTCTACAAAAACGGCAAGGGAAGCCGCGCCATCGTGCTCGCGGTGCAACGCCAGCCGGGCACCAACACCGTGGAGATCGTGGACCGCATCCGCACGCTGCTTCCGCAGTTTCGCAGTCTGCTGCCCGCGGCAATCAATCTGGATATTCTCAATGACCGCTCGGCCTCCATCCGGGAATCGGTACACGATGTGGAGACGCATTTGCTGATGTCCATCTGCCTCGTGGTGCTCGTCATCTTTCTGTTCCTACGAAACCTGCGCGCGACCGTCATCCCGGCTACTGCCATTCCGCTGGCTCTACTCGGCACCTTTGTAGTGATGTACTTTCAGGGGTTCACCCTGGATAATCTCTCGCTCCTCGCGCTCACGCTCTCTGTCGGGTTCGTAGTGGATGACGCCATTGTGATGCTGGAGAACATCGTCCGCCATATTGAGAAGGGCATGAGTGTGCGCGAAGCTGCACTGAAAGGCTCCAGCGAGATCGGCTTTACGATCATCTCGATGACACTCTCCCTGGTGGCCGTTTTTATCCCCATCCTATTCATGCAAGGGATACTCGGTCGGCTGTTGCACGAGTTTGCCATCACTATCAGCGCGGCGATTCTGGTTTCAGGACTCGTCTCGTTGACGCTTACCCCGATGCTGGGGAGCCGCTTCCTGCGCGACCACAAGACGGAATCCACCATGAGGCATGGCCGCCTCTATCGCGCGATTGACGGTGTGCTCGATGGCATGCGCTCGCTCTATGAGCGCACGCTACGCAGCAGCTTAAGGCATAAAGTAATCACCCTCGGCATCGCGGGATTGATGGTCGTCCTCACTGTGGTGGTGGCGCGCGTATTACCACAGGGCTTCATCCCCACGGATGACATCGGGCAGCTCTTTGTTTATAGCGAGGCGTCGCAAGATATCTCGTTCGATGCGATGGTGAAGCACCAACAGGAAGCGGCAGCAATCATCGCAACGAACCCGCACATTGAGGCATTCATGTCTGCGATCGGCGGGGGCAGCGGTAGCTCCAGTATGAATAATGGACGCTTCATCATCAGGCTGAAGCCTCGCACCGAACGTCCTCCGGCAGCAGTGCTTGTGCAGCAGCTCCGCAAGGATCTCGCGGGCATACCTGGGCTGCGCATCTTCCCCCAGATGCCGCCATCCATAAGGTTGGGCGGTCAGTCGAAGGCGCTCTACCAGTTCTCCCTATCCAGTAGTAATCTGGCGGAGCTGCATGCAGCCGCCGGTGAGATGGAGAGCCTGATGCGAGCGCAACCAGGCTTGCTTGATGTCACCTCTGATCTCCAAATAACCAGTCCACAGGTGCGTCTGGTCATCAACCGCGACCGCGCCGCAGTCCTTGGAGTATCAGCGCAGCAGATTGAGGAAGCGCTCTATAGCGCTTATGGCGCGCGGCAGGTCTCCACGATTTACACACCTACCAACCAGTACTTTGTCATCATGGAGCTTCAGCAAGAGTTCCAGCGAAACACAGAAACCCTTGCGCTCATTCGACTGAAGGCACGCAACGGCAGCCTGGTCCCGCTCGATGCCTTAGCCACACTGGAGCGCGGCGTAGGTCCGCTGACGGTCAACCATGTGGGTCAGCTGCCATCGGTAACGATTGCATTCAACCTCTCACCCGATTTCTCCCTCGGGCAGGCTACAGCAGCCGTGACCAAGCTGGCGAAGGAGTACCTGCCTGACACCGTCAGCTATTCATTCCAGGGTTCTGCCCAAGCCTTTGCCTCATCACTCGCTGGGCTCGGACTGCTCCTGCTCGCTGCGGTGGTGGTTATCTATATCGTACTCGGTATTCTCTACGAGGACTTCATCCACCCCATCACCATTCTCTCGGGGCTGCCCGCCGCCAGTTTCGGTGCGCTCTTTACGCTGTGGTGCTTTAATGAGGAGCTAAACATTATGGGTTACGTGGGCGTTATCATGCTCATCGGCATTGTGAAGAAGAACGCCATCATGATGATCGACTTCGCCGTAGCCTCGCGCAACGCAGGCGAGGCCTCAGACGAACATGCCATCTTCGATGCCTGTATGACGCGATTCCGCCCCATCATGATGACAACCTTCGCCGCCCTCGCGGGAGCGTTGCCCATTGCCCTCGGTCTCGGTGCCGGGGCAGACAGCCGCCGCCCTCTGGGACTCGCCGTAGTCGGCGGCCTGGTCGTCTCGCAACTATTGACGCTCTATATCACGCCCGTGGTGTACATTTACCTGGAGCGATTGGTGCGCAGAAAAGAGCGGTAACAGCGCTATCGCTGCTTACACCCAGACACTTTAGCATCCTTTAGTCCCAAACACCTACACTCCACCCTCGGGCGCGTCTGCTATCATAAACATAAGCTCGCCTGAGGAGACGACCTTGCCGTTTACTTTGCACACGCCCTCTGCCACGGCGAGTTTGTTGCCCCGGGTCTTGGTGAGTTTAACATGCACTTCGAGCTGGTCGCCAGGTACTACAGGGGCGCGGAACTTAATTTTATCCGCACTCATGAAGAAGGCCACCTTGCCTTCGCTGGAGACTCGTAGAAGCATTAATATCCCGGCTGCCTGCGCCATGGCTTCTATCTGGAGCACACCCGGCATGACTGGATTACCTGGGTAGTGCCCTTGGAAGAACGGCTCGTTGATGGTCACGTTCTTAATAGCATACAGCTCATCCTCGCTGACAATCTGGACCACGCGGTCGAGCATCACAAAGGGGAATGCGTGCGGCAAAATATCCAGTATGCGCCGGATATCGAGCGAGGTTTCCGTCGCCTGGACTATCTTCGGCCCCTTCTTCGCCACGAGTTTCTCCAGAGCAGGCTCTTCAGCCAGTTTCGGCGCCGAGAGCTTATCAAAAAGTTTGGCGGTGAGCTTGGAGTTAAGCGCGTGCCCTGGGCGTACTGCGATAATATGCGCCTTCAGCGGAAGCCCCAGCAGTGTGATATCGCCAATGATGTCCAGTATCTTGTGACGGACAAACTCATCCTGAAAGCGCAGGGGTTCTTTGCTCAGTATCTTATCCCCTTTAATTACAATCGCAGAGTCGAGGCTTCCGCCCTGGATCTTGCCGAGTTTTAGAAGGGGCTCGATGTCTTCGTAAATCGTGAATGTCCGCGACGGGGCGATCTCCGCGATGTATGTCTCCGGATCGATATCAATGGAGAGATGCTGGGTATGGATACCACGGTCGTCTGCACTTGTGCAGGTAATGCGGAGGCGGTCACAAGGCAAGGCGATGATGGAGCGATTCCCTTCCGTTACCGAAATCGGCTCCTGCAGCTCGAAATAAACGCGCTCCGCCTCCTGTTCGACCGGTTCCGCCTTCTGAATGAGGTTAACAAAATGCTTCGCAGAGCCATCGAGAATAGGGGGCTCGGAGGCATCCATCTCTATATATACATTATCCACGCCGCAGCCACTAAGAGCGGAGAGCACATGCTCCACGGTGTGAATCTTGGTATGCCCGCTCTGGATGTCTGTACTGCGCACCAACTCACCCACATGCTGGATGTGAGGCTTTATCTCTGGTTTACCAAAGAGATCGGTGCGGCGAAATAGATAGCCAGTGCCTACTGGGGCGGGTTTCAGTGTGAGGTGTACTTCCTGGCCGGTGTGCAGACTTTTGCCGGCGATGGACACTTCACGCAATATCGTACGTTGCTTCATAGTTGAGGTTGTTGTGCAAGCTAGGCGACTACGCGGCGATGTAAAGCGCGGATTATCCTAATTCCGTGATTTGAAAGTGCCTGGCTCAGCGGTCCGCACGTCCAACCCTAGCCACCAGCGTTCAGCTTTCCGCATGCAACCCGCTTAAGACTTAACAATATACTTGCCCAGGAGCTCATCGATTACCTGCAAGTTAATCGGCTTGGTAATGTAATCATCCATACCCGATTCTATGCACTTCTCCCGGTCTCCCGTCATCGCATGGGCAGTAAGTGCGACGATGGGAATACGCCGTGTTTGACCCGATTCGCGCTTGCGAATTTGTCGCGTTGCCTCATAGCCGTCCATTACTGGCATCTGGCAATCCATCAATACCAGATCGTAGCGGTGTGTGGACATTGACTTTAGCGCTTCCTCCCCGTTCATCGCCACGTTGTAAGAACACCCAAGCCTTTGTAGCACTAGCAATACAACCTTCTGGTTAATCAGGTTATCCTCCACCAGAAGTACGTGCGCCCTCGTCTCCTTGCTTACGGGTCCCGCTTTCACAGAGCTGTTTCCTGTTTCCGAATCCACACGAGACAGATCGCCTATTCGCGCAGAGGTGCGGTCCGGCTCCGCATCGGGTGCGGTATCGGATGGGCTGGACTTGAGCAAGGCTTGAAGGGCATTAAAGCAAACTGGCTTCGAGAGCCATGCGGAGATTCCTGCCTGCTCCATGCGTGCTTTGGCCGGCTTATTCGCAGGGTGGCTTAGTAGGAAAAGACGCGCTGTAGGTGCAACAGAGCGGATAGCCTGTGCTGCACCCAGCCCATCAGCCCGGAGATCGATCATCACTGAAACCGATTCCCGACGTTCCGTCACTGACAGTACTTCATCGATCGCTTCGTCCACCGTCGATGTCGGCATCACTCTCCAGCCACTGACCTTTGCGTAGGCGGTGATCACTTCGCGCAGAGCCACCTGCCTGGAAAGTACTATCAATGCACCAGCACTTCCTTCGCTTTCTGGTACAAGGGGGTGGCTGAATGCCGCAGTGGGCAATGTTATCTCGAAGAAAAACTCGGACCACAGTCCGTCCGCCGATCGCACATCTATCTTCCCACCCATCATCTCCACCAAGTGTTTGCAGATTGCCAATCCAAGTCCGGTGCCTTGATGGATGCGTTGACTACTGCCATCGACCTGTGAGAACTTCTGGAAAAGCTTCGACATCGCCTCTTGCGGAATCCCAATACCCGTATCCTTGACTGAAATGCGCAGGCGAAACAGTCCCGGTAAGTCAGGTTCTCCCCGAACGCGTAGTATAATCTCTCCTCTTTCCGTAAACTTGGCCGCGTTTCCCAGTAGATTCACGAGGATTTGCTCGATACGTAGGGCGTCTCCTATGAATCGGCGGGGTAATCTCGTGTCGTAGTCCAAGACGAGTTGAACATCCTTCGCAATCGCACGGTAGGAGAGCAACTGTCCACTCGCTTCCATCACTCCCATGAGGTCAAACTCGCGGGCATCGAGCTTCATCCTCCCTGCCTGTATCTTGGAAATATCGAGTATATCATTAAGAATTAGCAGCAGTGTTTCGGCAGAGCGGTGTATCGTTCGCAGATTGTCCCGTTGCTCATCGCTTATTTGCGATTCCATCAGGAGCTGGGTCATGCCCATAATCCCATTCATGGGTGTGCGAATCTCATGGGACATGTTCGCTAGAAACTCACTCTTCGCCTGGTTGGCTTCTTCTGCCGCAGCTTGTGCCTTCGCCATGGCACGCTTTGCCAGTTGCATCCGCCGGTTGATATACAGCAACGTCACCGCAAGCACAATAAGTCCCACAATTACAGAAACACCCGCCCATATATAGCCACGCGCGAGCGTATAGGCCGTGACTGGGCCATCCACAATGACTGCCTCTGGCGGCACGCGGGACAACGGTATCCCGTGGGCAATGAGTTGCGGGTAGTTTACCATCCAATACGCCGAATCGACCCGCCTAATCGGTACATTCGCAGTACCGCCATTCGCAAGCACCTGCAGAACCTGTGTTCCCAGTTCTGTTCCCTTCCCGTACTCATTAAAGACCCATCCACCCACTATATCCTTGCGAGACCAGTACGAATAAGCGCAAAGGTTTCGTGACTTCGGCACCGCCTCCAGTAATCCCTTTAACCCGACTCGTAGTCCGGCTTGATCCTGTAACCCACCAAGATAGAACACCACCGTATCTCGCGGCAGTGCTTCGATGCATTTAGCAACAGACTCCACAGGCTCACCAATCTGGTAAGTAAAAGTCACCCGCTTCGCATACTGCGGCTCCACGGTACGCACCGTGGTAACATGCATATGCTCATTCGGCGTCGTCGGATTGCTTACAATCACGGCATGGGACGTCCGGGGTTGCAACAGGCAAGCCAGTTCCAGGGTCTTCTCTACACTCATATTATCGATGACTCCGGTCACATTCGTTTCATCCTGGAACCGCTCAGTCACCGCTTCGGATACCACCCCAAACACCAGTGGCACGCCCGGGAAATACTTATTTCGGAATACGACACCGAAGTCTATCGCATCGTAGCCCGCAGCCACTATGGCATCCAGGGGAATATTCTTGTACTTGCGCATCATCAGCTCTTCCAGAGTTGCCAGTCCGCCGCCGGCGACCACCGCACCCGCATCCAGAAATTCGAAACGGACAAACACCTGTGCTCCTGAAGAATACAGCCGATTGCGCAGCCCGTTAAGGATGGATTCACTATACCCGTCGCCACTAGAACCCAGGAAGATTAGGACACTCTTGCGCGTAACTTCGGTAAAATCATTCGCTTTTGGTCCTTGCGCCTGAGCATTTAATCCCGAAACACACACGAACAAGGCTAATGAACATAAACCCACCAAGGAAAGTAGTCTTCGTATACACTCCATAGCCCTGTAGAACATGTCTCAATCTATTAATCGGACAACCTGCGGTCTAGGCAAAGGAAAAAAGCACGAATTCAAAGCTAACAGCTCTCAGCGTTCAACGATCAGCATCGTCTCCAGATGAACAAGGTTGCAATTGTTCGCTTCGGATTGCACAGGATTGCAACTATTAGCCAGTAGAGTAGATGTATCACTACTTCCGTTGCACAGAAGAGAATTAGCTTGTTACTCCCATCCCGAAAATCGCGTGCGAGTTGTTCTACTTTCAGCGATCTGCCTCCTGTTTTCCAGCGTTGTGTCTTTGGCTATTTAGGACGTCGTGCCAACTATACCTGTTGCCTGTCTAAACAAACTCGACGGATGCCAATATAGGACCGACGGGTGCCAAAATAGGACCGACGGGTGCCAATATAGGACCGACGGGTGCCAATATAGGACCGACGGGTGCCAATATAGGACTGACGGGTGTCAAAATAAGACCGACGGATGCCAATATAGGACCGACGGGTGTCAAAATGGGACCGACGGGTGTCAAAATGGGACCGACGGGTGCCATAATAAGACCGACGGGTGCCATAATAAGACTGACGGGTGTCAAAATAAGACTGACGGGTGCCAATATAGGACCGACGGGTGTCAAAATAAGACCGACGGACAACGAAATAAGACCATCGTCCGTTTGGATAATGCCGACGGGTGACGAAATAGTACCATCGCCCGTTTGGGTTAAGCCGACGGGTGACGAAATTATACCATCGTCCGTTTGGATAATGCCGACGGGTGACGAAAAAGTACCATCGTCCGTTTGGGTTAAGCCGACGGGTGACGAGAATATACCATCGCCCGTATGGATAATGCCGACGGGTACACTAATATGACCATCGCCCGTTTGGATATATACAACGCGCCCCGATATAACAGCATTCCGCGACGATAACAGGGCATTCCGCGACGATAACAGGGCATTCTGCGACGATAACAGGGCATTCCGCCCCGATACCAGAGCAGGGTGCCCCGATTACACACGCTAAACACAAACTATTGGACGACAGGAGTTTGTTTCCCCCTAAATTATCCGCTCCGGCAGGGGCGGTAGTCGGAGTATAATGCACCCACCAATTCCTCTACCCATCAACTTCAAATAAAAGCCGATTGCACGGCGTGGCATGGACTTCTCGCCCATGTTCGGGCTTTGTGACGATAGAGGGAAGACACACGAGCAAGATACCCGTGCCACTCGAAGCCGTCCAACAACTTCGAAATACACTGCCCCGTGACCGCGGTACTCAACATAGGTTGACCAGTCCTCATTTTCCTGAAAGGATTGTATTGACCGGGATAATTAGTATGCCCAAAACTAATTTCAACTAATAGTGCTTAGCTTCAACCCTATAGAATGAGTCTAGATAAGATACTGTGTCTCGACGACGATAAGCTGGTGTGCACGGTTCTTAGAGAAATCGGGCTGTCTCATCGTATTGCAGTGACTGTATGCCACACTATAGCCTCGGCTGAGCAGGCGTTGTTGGAAGATACCTTTGACCTGGCATTTCTGGACTTGAGGTTGCCCGACGGGAACTCAATGGAACTGGTGGAGCGCCTGGGTGAGCTTAAGAATGCTCCACTCTTTGTGGTGATGACGGGGCATGCCTCTATTGAATCCGCGGTGAATTGCATGAAGGCGGGGGCATTTGATTATATTCTGAAGCCGTTTAATGCCTCCACTATTGAAATGGCGCTGGAGAAGGCTGCCAAGTTCAGCCAGATGCTGAGTATTAACCGCTACTATGCAGAGGCACTGAATCAGGACTGGAATCTTCTGGGACGCAGCAGCAGCTTGAAGACGCTGCGGCAGCTTATCGCGAAAGTGGCTCCTACGGATGCGACGGTCCTCATTACAGGGGAGAGTGGTACAGGAAAGGAAGTAGTCGCTCGTGAACTCCACGCAAAGAGCCCACGCCGCAAGGCACCGTTTATCAAGGTAAACTGTGCCGCTCTGAGCGAAACTCTGATGGAGAGTGAGTTTTTCGGGCACGAGAAAGGCGCATTCACCGGGGCATCTGAGAAGCGAATGGGTCGGTTCGAGCTGGCGAATGGTGGGAGCCTGTTGCTGGATGAGATCAGCGAGGTGTCTCCGCAGCTCCAGGCAAAGCTGTTACGTGTGCTCCAGGAGAAAGAGTTTGAACGCGTGGGCGGTACTCGCTCGGTAAAGGTGGATGTGCGCATCATAGCCACGTCCAACCGCCACCTCGAGGAGGAGGTGAAGAGTGGACGGTTCCGCAAGGATCTCTTTTACCGGCTCAGTGTTTTTCCTCTGCATATCGAGCCATTGCGGGAAAGGAATGAGGATAAAATCTTACTGGCCACGCATTTTCTCCAACAGTTCGGGCGCAAGCACGGGCTGGAGAAACCGATGTGGTCGGAGCGGGCGTTACAAGCGATTGCCAGCTATAGCTGGCCGGGAAATGTCCGCGAGCTTCAGAATACAGTCGAGCGGGCAGTCATCCTGGCACAACCGGGGAAGCCACTGAGTGCAGGTTTACTCAATTTCACGATCAGCGACGCCTTGCCCGAGGGTTCGAAAGAAGAGCCGACCGTTTCTGCAATTCTGGACTCCATCAACGACGATGTACCCGGAAAGTCCCTTGCCTGCGAGGACATAGGGGATGTGGAGACCACAGCGACAGACACCCGTGGCGATCACCCCATCGCAGCACCCAAGGAGACCAGCACGGTCTCGGATAAGGTGGGTGCATCAGGGATGGAGCCACTCGACGAGATCGAGAAGATTCATATCTTGAAAGTATTGCAAAACACGGGTGGCAACCGCGTCCGAGCCGCGGAGATTTTAAATATCTCTGTCCGCACGTTGAGGAATAAGCTGCACCTCTATGAGGATGCGGGCATGGCACTGCCGACCTTTGATTAGGTTGAGCTGGCGCCGTCCCCACTTCGTTGCTTGTCAGCCTACGGGCTCTTCGCTCTCGCGTTGAAACGACTCGGCCAGGAGCTGCGCGAGCTTGCTCATGGCATCCTGGGAGGGGTAAGCTTCGTCTTGTGCGAGCTTGCGTCCGAGAGCTACAATTTCTTCTCTCTTTAACGGAATCTCCTTCAGCTTATCCTGATAGTAATCAGTATGCTCCGTATGGAGGCTCTCTTTGGCTTCAGCAGCGCGTGGTGCGGCAGGCTTTTGCTTCACATTGATCGGCAAATATCCGTTGATACCGCTGGAATTTTTCGTTGATTCTATCATGGCATGAGTTCCTGTGAGCGAGAACGCTCATTATTAGGATAGTTAAGGATGATTTGGTTTCGGATATGCCGCTAGATCGACAGCGTTTGAGTTCTTGTGCGGAGAAAGTTCTGCCTGTACCGCAGATGGCGGCTTCGCATGGAGCGGCAGCGTGGGAAAGAGCATGGCGAGGGAGAAGCGCAGAAACCCTTGGGAAGATTGGAAGATGGCTGGATAGGGAGCGACTCCCTTCGCGGATACCATCTTTTCCCCAGAATAGAGCTGCGCGGCTTGCTGCGTACCCTTGTCCTGGCCATCGAAATAGTAATCACTAGCCCAGATCATAGAACCATCGCGGACTGAGACGAGCCGCACCTTCCACGATGCAGCAAATGGGGGATAATCCCGTGCCAGCATGAGTTCTGCAAGTATGACCGCATCGGCACCCTCGGCAGTCTGTACTGCCTTGAGAAAGTCCGCTGGCAATGTCCCGGAAATGCGTGGTGCATTTCGCCCACTCCATGCGGAGAGGGAAGCTGGGCTGGAGTGGATGACCTCGAAACGGTTCGTTTTAGCAAGTTCCCCGTTTAGGGCAGTCGTTGCCCGCTCCTGCCAGAGTGTGGTCGCCGCGAGATTCTCCGAGGGCAATGTTACCGCCACTGGCAGCACAACTACGCGCCGCACACCCTCGGGTATGGCTGGGGCTGCCCAGCTGTTTTCGGTGAAATTGACGGCTATTGGCTTCTCCTCACGGAAAGTGCTGCACCCAACCATCGTGGACAGAAGGAAGCTTGTCACCAAAAGACTGACCTGCGGACGAGACAATAACTCTTTCATTCAATTCAGTAGATCGGTCGGAAAAAGCATCACTTTAGAAAAATAAAATACTCAACCGAAAGAAAAATGTACCGATATATGAGGGTAAAGCATCTTATACAGATAAACACACCCAACTTTAAACCACTTCCGTGAAAGACCTCGCCCACAATGACAAACAGCACTCTCAAAGTACAAAGCGTTGAGAACTATTCGCTGGACGACATCGAACAACGAATAGAAGCATGCCCGAAACTGGCGTCGCTGAAGAGTGTGCAACTGGCTCTACGCGAACTGCTTAGTTGTGAGCAAAGCCTGAGCACGAAAATCGCCGAGACGATTCAGCGGGATCCGTCACTGACTGCGCGTGTGCTGCGGATGGTGAACTCTGTCTATTTCGGCCTGGCGAACCCCGTCAACAGCATCGAGGATGCGGTGCTTTATCTGGGCATTCGCCATATCCGTGACCTCTCGTATGCCACACCCGTTATTGAGGAGCTGGAGCGCCTGCACAAGAACTGGGCGAATGTGAACTGGACCGAGATGTGGAAACACTCCATCGGCACGGCATTCATGACCCGTGAGATTCTTGCTACGTGCAATGTACGGATTGACGATGACACGGACTATATCATCGGCCTGCTGCACAATGTGGGTAAAGTTATCATAGCACACGCATTTCCGAAAGAGTTCGGGATTATCTCCTCCTCCCGGTTCAACACCACCAATGATGTGCTTGTCCTTGAACGACAACTTATCGGAATGAATCACGCAGAACTGGGCGCCCTCTATTTGCAGAAGCATCAGTTATCTCCAGAGATCGTGGAGAGCGTGCAGTACCACCATAGCCCGGAATTCGCGCCCAAACACAGTATGCTCTCTGCTGCCATCCAGATTGCAGACCGCATGGTTTGCAGCACTGGAATCCGTGGAGGGCTGGAACAGTTCACCAATCAAACCCATGATCGGTGGGAAACACTGACCTCGTGGGACATTCTCTTTACTGCTGACTCCGAGGAATACAAGAGAGCACAGTTGGACCTAAGTCATAAACTCCAGCGTCTCCCGAAGCTTCTCGAAGGAATATCATGACCTTTGTCGTTAATCCTATGCTCGAACCTCAACGAGACCAACAGACCGCAACGTTGCCACTGCCCGACGGGTTAACCGAGGCAGGACTCCCACGCTGTCGCAACGATGGTATCACGTCGCCAATAGACACGTGGCGGGTAAAGCTGGATGTACTGGATGAACCGGCCTACATCCGCGATACACTGGGGATGATACGATTGGTCAACAACGCGTTTATTAGTTACTTTGGTAGACGGGACAATTATTGGGTGGGGCAAACCGTACAGCAGATCATCACCCCAGCCCACCAATCTCAATGGAAAAGCCATTTGGAGCGTACATCCATAGACCCGGTCCGCACGCTGGAGCTGGAGTGCGAGACTGTCCGGGGAGTACGCTGGCTGCGTTGGCAGGAGATGCCGTGCGAGGATAGCGGAGGACCGTTGATAATCGGCATTGGGCGGGACTTTACGCGCGAGTATCGGGCTGAAACCCAGTCCTATCTCTTATCGCAGGCTATAGAGCAATGCCCCATCGACATCGCGCTGGCGAATCTGGATGGGCGCATGCTCTACGCCAATCGCAGCCTCTCAGAATCGCTCAACTGCTCTCTTGAAGATATTATCTCCGGGAAGATGCTACTCCCTGGCTTTGAGAAGCTTGAGGACAGCGCCATCAAACTCTTGGTTACCCAGATTCGCACGGGGCAGAGCTACCGGAATGAGCTGTCCATCACGCAGCTCGATGGCACGATTCATTACTACTCTTTCCAGATCACGGGCATTCAGAATATCCGGGGGAAAGTGACCCATCTCCTAATGTTAAAGGAGAATATAACCGACCGGAAAGTCCTTGAGGAGCAAGTGCGTACTGCCCAGAAGATGGAAAGCATCGGAATACTCGCGGGCGGTATAGCCCACGACTTTAACAACCTTCTAGGCGTCATCATTGGCTATTCGGAGCTGGCTACACGCACTCCAGACAATCCAGAAAAGATAAAGACCTACCTGCGTGAGATCCACCGGGCGAGTTCACGTGCTGTAAATCTTGTACGGCAAATACTGACCTTTAGCAGGAAGGATGAGGTCATCTTTGTTACGGTCGATCTCAACCAGTCCGTCCGCGAGCTGGCGAATATGTTTCGCGAGACATTTCCCCGCACAATCGGACTGCAGCTCGAGCTTGCACCGAACCTGCCCAAGCTCAATGCAGACGCCAACCAGATACAGCAAATCCTAATCAATCTCTGCGTGAATGCCAAGGATGCCATGCCAAAGGGCGGCATTCTAACAATAAGTACCCGCCCTTGCGCCGGGACGGAGTTGGTCAAGTTGGGGGCAGATACTGCGACGACATATGCCATGCTCGAAGTGGCAGACACTGGGCAGGGCATGCCTCCGGAAGTGCGAAAACGCATCTTTGAACCTTTCTATACCACAAAGGAGAAGGGACACGGGACGGGCCTGGGTCTGGCTGTGGTCGATGGTATCATCTCCCGGCACCATGGATTTATAGAGGTGGACAGCGCGATGAACCAAGGCACGACGTTTCGCATTTATCTACCCACGCAGCTCAAGGGGGTCGAACATGCGAACGATGAGGAGCAAGACTACCAAAATTCGTGCGCAGGTAAGCGGATACTTATCGTGGACGACGAGAACGGCCTGCGGGACCTGCTGCACTCTGTCTTGGAGGAAAACGACTTTCTTGTCGAAGAGGCTTCGAACGGCCTCGATGCTGTCATCCGCTTGCAGCAACCCGGCGGCGATCCCATCCATGCAGTAATGCTGGACTATAACATGGGTGTAATGAATGGGTGGGAGACCTTTCAGCGCATCCGGCAATTCGCGCCGACCATGCCGATTGTCATCATGAGCGGCTACCTCACCCCGGAGATAAAGCAGTGCTTTGTCCGCTATGGCCAGCGCTTCTTCTTAAATAAACCCTATAGCCTGGATAAAGTACTGAGCATGCTCTCACAGCTCTTTGAAGAGAGTACAGAAATCGTCCAGAATTAATCGTGCCATGCCTCTTCACCGTCAATTACCTGTGCTACTGTTTATCGTATGGATAAGCACAACCGTTGTTGACGCGAAACCAGGGGTTATCCGTATATTCAGAGGGACCAATAGACCGATAGAGATTATAACTACGCAGGCTTACCTGCCCACCGTGGGCCCTGCACCATTGCGGTTCGCAGCCGCTGCCGTTCGAGATGTTACGGCCGACTCCAGCGTGGATACGAACAAGCACCCCGGCTCGGAGGATGCCCGAACTCAAGCAGAAAACGCTGCACAATCAAACCCAGCGCATACTGCGAGGGCCGCTTCAGGCACTCCTGGCATGAACGACACTACTCCAACCAGTTCGACGTCTGATTGGGGGGACGTTCCTACTACACGCTCAGCAAAAATTCCTTCGCTGGAAGAGTTCCTTCCGCTTTTTAATGATCCCCGTTCCCCTTCTGTCAATCCGACTGAAGACAAGGCCGAGCCCACACAGGAACTTCGCTTTATCCCTGCACGCCCAATCGATGCCATCCCTTCTTCCGAGGCCAACTACAAACAATTGCCATGAACACCATCCGTTTTGCAGTCGCTAGCGCACGGTTTTGCCTCAGAACGGCACATTGGGGTGCGCTTGGCATCCTGCTGACAAGCGGGTTGACGCTTTTAGCAAACGAGACCGCGGCTACGAACACCAGCTCCCCGCCGGAACCACACGCTGCACCCAATACCGCACCAGCACCCACCGCAGAAACTCAAGAGGCAGCGACATTGGTTCCCCCGCCAGGCATGGAGACAAGCCATCCCGTTTCTGATTCAACGGCTGCCCACCCTGTTGATGGAGTTCCGCAGCAAGCTCCACCCAGTGAGCACTCGGATAAGCCTCATGCGAATACTGAGACGAACGCCACCAGCACTTCGCCTGCCGCCCTTAGTACAGTCGAAAAGTCCACGCATCCCCCCGATCACGCTGCCCACACGCCTGCTCCTGCAGCAAACACACCCGCTTCATCGACTACAACGCAGGCCAAGGCCGAGCCAGCGCACGGAGACACCCATGCTGCGCAACCCCACGCGGCAGACGCCCCCGCCGCCAATCAACCCACCGCCACAGAACAACTTAGCCAGCTAGCCATCGTCAGAAATCTCCTCTCTCGCAATGAGGCTAAAGACGCCGAAGCAAGCCTGATTGTAATTCTACAGACAACCACCGATTCCGAGACTCAGGTACAAGCGCTCTTGATCTATGGCAAGCTCCTCGCAAAGGAGGGTCGATATCCAGAAGCAGTCATTACCCTGGAGAAATACGTTAAAATTGGCAGCAATCGCACAGACCTCCCACAGGTATTTCTGGAACTCGGTAGAATCTACAGAGAGATGGGTGCCTATGAGATGAGCATGAAGCGGTTCTATAACGTCCTAAACTCCACCATTCGCCTGGCCAACGATCAGTTGGACTCCTACCGCTCTCTCTCGCAATTGGCAAAGTTTGAGATTGCGGAGACTTATGCCATTCAGGGTGACTACACAAACGCCCGCAAATTCTTTAGCCGCATTCAAGTACTGGACCTTCCCCCCGCCGATCGGGTTCGCGCAGCCTTCCGTGAGGCACAGACGGCGTATCAGGACTCCGAGTACGGTCGCGCCGCACCCCTCCTGCGCCAGTTTCTAAGGGACTATGAAGGCCATCCCTCTACACTCGAAGCCGGGTACATGCTCAGCGTCGCCCTGCGCAACATGAACCTCTATGAAGATTCCCTTCGAGAGACACTGAACCTGCTCAAGATGGCCAAGTCCAGTGAGAAGATATCGGATGACCAATGGATCTACTGGCAAAAACGTGCAGGTAACCAACTGGCCAATTCCTTCTATGTGCAGGGAGAGTACGCCAACGCCCTCGCGCTGTATCAAGCCCTTGCCCGCCTCAAGAACGAACCCCTCTGGCTCTGGCCCGTGCAGTATCAGATTGGTCTTTGCTATGAGCGACTAAACCAAGCCGAAAAGGCCACCCAAATTTATGAGTCTATCGTCAAGGCATCGAAGGAAAATGCCGAATGGGAAACCAAGTATATGGAATTGCGTGAAGTCAGGGAAACCGCAGAATGGCGCCTCGAGCACTTAAAGTGGCTCGACAAAACACAAACCAATCTACGGACTATTCGGCCAGCAGAAGTTGTGCTGGCAGCTCCCCGATCCTGATTTCGCCCACCATGATTACCCAGTTGGAAAATCACCTTACTATTTGCCTTGCCCTCTATCAACTCGCTCTTGATGAAAACCATCTCCTCAAGACTGGGCAGATGCCGGATGATAATATTCTCAATCGCAAACGAGAGCTACTCACCCAGCTTGATGCCAGCCTGGAGGCACTTAAACAAGCCCCACGCACAATAGCCCCTCAATTGAAGGCGGCGGCCTCCGACGCCAAGCGCAAAGCCACCCAGAAGATTCAACAAATCCTCCTCGTGGACAGAGAGAACGAACAGCTTCTACTCGCACTCAGTTTGCCCCAACGACAGCCCGTCGCGGATTACCCCCATGTGAGCAAACTGAAGTCGCTCTACAAGAAATACTGATCGTCCGCTGTTATCTCAATGCAGGGGATGCCAATGGGATCGGTCCATTTCGAAGTTGTTGGGTAAAGGAATTGGTGGGTGCATAGTACGCAGCCATAATCCACCTCATCGCGGGCATGAGAAGAATGCAGTCCCGCAGGGACGACCTGCATCTTAGCCCCAGGTTTCAACCTGGGGACATGCGTACACACCCGGACCGAGTCCCAAAGGGACGACTGATTGGACGGCATCAAACCAGTCGAAGCGTTCTATCTCCTTAGCCCTTAAGGCGAATTTGTAAGCTCTTCAGCCGTCCCTATGGGACTTGTCTTACTAAATACGACATTTACCCCAGGTTTAAACCTGGGGCTAAGATGCATACCGTCCCCTTGGGACGGCACCCTGCCGGAGCCTGCTGGGCGCAATCCATTTTATGCTATGCATCGAATTCATAGCGTTCCTGGTACTGCCCGGAATATATTAACAACTTCGAAATGCACTGCTATGGGATCCTCGGACAAGCATGGATTGCGCATCTGCCATTTTCCTTCTTAGGTTCATTTCTCCGTCCCCGTTCTATTATAAGTTGCCTGCTTGCCTCTTTCATGGAAATCGTGCCGCAAGCTGTCATCGGGCTTGCCAAGAGGAGGTTGAGGTTGGCAGAATTTTTAATTAAATCCCAATCACGAATCTATGCATACCGTGAACAATCTTCTATTCTGTGTTGCGCTTTGGATTCCTTCACTACTGGCGGGGGTGGAGGTGGAATTGGTAGATGGCAGCACAATCAATGGCGAAGTATCCGAAGTCACTGAGAATGGCTGCAAGCTTACGAATGCGATGGGTATTTTCATACTAAAGCGAGAAGCACTCACCGCTGAAAGTCAGGAAAATGCTGGCTTTGTACCACGGACAGTTCCTATATCCCCGGCAAGCGAGATAGACGTGCTCAAGGCGGAAATCCACTCACTGCGTGCCACGATTGAGTCTTTGAAAAAGGAGAATGGGCAATTGCGTAAGCAACTGGCAACTAAACCCCAGGATCCCACTGTGGCTGCGAAAAAGGGCGAGGGTAAGACAGTGTCCGATAATGGCACACTGCCCCCGGCTGAGCAGGAATCCACCGGTTTCTGGCTCGCGAAGTCAGGCAAACGACACAACACAAAGTGTCGCTACTATCAAACGGGTCAGGGTCATTCGTGTGGCGCTGAGGATGGTGTAGCCTGTAAAATATGTGGGGGATAGGAAGCGGTTGTACGTGTTTTGCGTTTTGCGTCAATCAGGAGCTCAAAGCAGGCTTTGACGCTTAGAACTACCACAAGGAACTTGGGAGCCGTATTAGGAAGCGTAGGACTGTCCACAGGAAGAGTTGCACTCCCCTTCAGACATCGTGAAGTCGTGGGACATGAGATGAACCCTGAATGCGTTAAAAACGCCAACGGCGCGCAATAACTATAACCTGGGCCAACGGCACAGGTTTAGACCAAAACAATCCGATCTGCGCTGAAGGCGCGACCTTGGGAGATGCCCTACAATCCGCTGGAGCGCATAGCACGTGCTGACTTCAGGATGAATACTAATAGCTAACAGTTAATGGCTAATAGCTAACAAAGAGCTAACAGAGACGATTGACGCACATTCTCTTTGTATTATAAATGATATCATCATCTTTACCCATCTCATCACCATCTATAACTATGAAAATGCGCTCACTGCTTCCACTCACCCTGCTGTTGGCTACCGCGGCCAGTGTCCGCGGTGTAAATATTAATTTCAGTGGTCAGATCGAGACTACAAATCTTACCACACACACTTGGGTGCTTGGCACCACTATGTGGGGCACGGTAAATACAGGTACCGCGATTGCAACGTCCCAGACAGGGTTTAACTCACTCGCAGGGCTGGACATGAGCAAGTTCGGATGGACCTATGGCAAGCTTAACTTGACCCAATTCCAGGAACCGACTGCAAATGGTGCGGGTTTTGAGTACTACACAAGGACTACTCAATCATTTGATATAATCTACAATGGCAGCTTGTTGGCGACCGGGGACGTACTCTATCTCCGGTCGGAAGTGCTGAACTCCAGCGATATCAACGCAACGGGCACTGGCAGGGTGCAACTCACCGCACCAGGCCAGGACAGCGCATTCTATAATGAAGTCATGAGCCTGACGGGTAACACTGGGTTACTTGATATGCAGATTAACAGTTTTGTAGCCGTCAGTGCCCCTGGCGTAGACCCAGGCTACTTCTCCTCGACCGGAGTACTATCACCCATAGCCGTGCCGGAGCCTGCGCTCTTCGCCTATGGCTTTGGTGGTATCGCCCTGCTCCTTGCATTGATGTTACGCAAACGCTAGTCAGCGTCCACAGATCGGCGGAAACTGCCACAGGCGCTGCATAGCAAAATGGGATCACTTAGTTCCCGCCACATCAGGATGTCAGAACTCAGACAAATCCCCGGCACAAACTGACCGTACTCATTCCGCATCCCTACCAAAGGCCCTCCGCAGAGACTTCCTAATCGTTGAGCTTTACAACCTTCGTATGAATCTTCGGGTTGAAAATGGCTTCGAACTGGGAAAATATTATGCCCTTACTCGAAACCGTCTCCAAATACGCAGAGAGTTTTGCGTCTGCATCCTGGTAGGAATCACCGTCGAAGGTCATGTGCAGTTCAGGACAGTGGAGATAGTGGTGTAACTTGCAGGTCCAGCTTACAACTGTTATGGATAGAAAGCGGTCCTCGCATTCGCGGACATAGGGTGTGAGGAGCATCTTCTCCACCATCTGGCGAAAGGAGGGTTTGTTCAGCGGTTTGCTGTGGCAATCGTTCACTCCTGCCGCGAGCGCCTCGCTGAGCATGACTTTATCCATGGAGGCACTGACAAGGAGGACAGGTAGCTCCTCTGTAGTCATGCGTTCACGCAACTGTTGAATAAACTCGATCGGTGTCCCATTCGCCAGTTGGTAGTCTGCGATGATCAGGTCAAACTTCCTCTCTGCAAGTTTCCGTGTAGCTTCTTCTGTGGTGAAAACCGCGACAGCACCAGCCACCTGCTCCAGGATGTGCAGCGCAATCATCTGCGAAGTGCGGTTATCGTCAATGTAGAGGATTTGTTTCATGCACACAGTCAAACTTCCATTAGCAGTCGAAGGACTACTTGGAAAAATCGTTTCGGACAACGCTCAAAAATGGGGAATGTTATAATAGAGTTGGCTGCTGCTGGATCATGCATCCACTTGAAGGATCGGATCACCGTCTAGACACTTTAATGTTAAATTGAAGATGGCAGAAGGCAGAAGAAAGAAGGCAGAAGAAAGAAGGCAGAAGAAAGAAGGCAGAGGGTAGGGGCAGAAGCTGTGTTGGCGTTTCTGTCCATCTCCGTCCATCCATCGTCCATCTCGTCCATTTATTCCGCCACGTCCACCCGACTCGAGTCCTCGGCCAAATCCAGCAAGGTGAGAATTCCCAGAAGCTGTTGCTCTCGGTTGACGATCAGGAGTTTATTGCGCCCGGAGCGCAGGAAGATTTCCACGATTTCTGCGCAGCCCGTACCCGTACCAGTCATGGGGAGACTCAGCTCGTGGGGCAGGACCATGACAGTCTTTGAGTCACTTGCGGGATGAGACTTCAAGTAATCGAATAGATCGTCTCGCTTGATCATCCCGAGTAGTTTACCACAGGAATCTACGAGAGGATAGCTTCCGTGTCGCTTGGCTTTGAAGAGACTGAGTGCGCTGCGTAATGTGCTGTCCGGTGTCAGTACATCGAGGTTCGAGTTCATCAACTGCGCGGCACACTTCGACAGCGTGTGTGCAGAAAGCTGGTTCTTCAATGCCTGCACGTCCTGCGTGCTGAGATAGGCCTGGGCAGAGCGGGTAAACAGACGCTTCAGGGCGCTGCTCCCTTCGACTAGTGCCTTAAACTCCGGTGCTCCAAGTGCGATCAGCGAACTGGCCTGACAGGCTACGGCTTGATAGCGCCAGATGCCATCCTCCAGCAGGGCTCGCTCGCCAAAGTAATCGCCCGCGAAGATGGTTTTTACCACATTTGTCCCATCGCGAATCTCGATTAAGCCTTCCTTTACGAAGTACAGGGAGAAGGCCGGTTCACCGGGATTGAAGAGGATATCCCCGGGCTCAAGGTGCATCTCGCGAAGCTTGCGCGTGTACTGTGGATTGAGCAGGTTGATATCCCTTGGAAAGATAAGGTCGAAGGTCCAGTCCACCATGACGTGAAGCTTGCGCTGGAATCCCGGCAGCTTCGAAAGATAGACAGTGCGCCAGAGAAACCACGCGAAGAATCCCGAGAAAGTGATGCCGAGGATTTGAGCAACAGCGGTCCGGTGCCCGATGGCCGCCATCTCGCCGAGACCGGTAAATGTGAACCGGCAGGCAATGCCGCCATCGCGTTCGGCAAGGATGTTCCTTGCGAGCACGGCACCTTGTCGCATGGCGAACTGCGCTGTCGCCGGGCAGTACCCAGCCTCGCTGCTTCCAAGCGGAATCGCAGCGCAGTCACCCGCTGCCCAGAGCCAGAGATGCCCCGGTACATGCATCGTGGCATCGGTTATGATTCGTCCCTTTTCTGTCTTAAGTGCGAGGTGCTCTGCCAGTCGGATGACTGTGGGGTGCGGAGAGTTGCCAATTGTTGAGATTACGGTGGTTGCCTCCAGAAGCGTACCATCGTCCAGCAACAGGGAATGCGCGGTCACGGCTTTGGCACGCCGGTTGAGGATTATCTTCAGCCCCCGCGCCTCCAGCTTCTCGCGGGCATAATTCCCGAGTTTGGTATTCAGCGTTGGCAGTAGATGCTCCTGACTGTGTACCAGCGTAACCTGGAACTCATTCGGGGCGATATTCTCGTAGAACTTGCCCATATCCACCATCAAATCGTGTAATTCTCCGGCTGTCTCCACTCCGGAATACCCGCCACCGACGACTATGAAGCTTAGTAGTCGCCGCTTCAGCACCGGATCGGTCGCAAGGTTTGCTTCTTCGAAGCGGCTGATGACGGTGGATCGCAGCTTCATGGCATCACCCACATTTTGCATCAGCAGCGCATGCTCGGGCATGCCAGGCACACGACTGAGGTCTACTTTGGCACCGAGGCAAACGACCAGTTGCTTGTATCGCACCAGCACACTCGGGGTGAAATCACCCGCTTCAACATAGACAATCCGTGCCTCTGGGTCGATTTTGTGAACTGTGCCCTTCATCACCCGGATACCCCGGCAGAGCATGCGTATCGGGTTCACCACATGTCGCGGAGAGAGCGACGCTGCAGCAACTTCCGCCAGCATCGGTTGGAAAACCATGTAATTCTCTGCGGAGATCAAACCCACTCGGAACGAAGGGTCTTTGCGACAGCGCCCAGCAAGCTCTCTCGCACAATAGACTCCAGCGAAACCACCACCTAAAATGACAACGTCCAACTCGATAATTGCATCCCCGGGCATAAGCGATGGCATTAAGGTTGCACGAGAGTTAAGCAAAGCGCAACTTTGATTAACTCATGAAAGATTCATTGCCCAGGAAGGAACAGGCCAATGCGAACACACAGGACAACCAATCCGAGCTATTTGATGTGGTTGATGAGCAGGATAGTGTTCTCCGGCAAGCGCCGCGCGGTGAGGTACATCGACTCGGCCTACGGCATCGGGCGGTGCATTTGTTTGTAATCAACACCGGGGGCTATCTCTATCTCCAGAAACGCTCGCGGTTCAAGGATACGTCTCCTGGTTGTTGGAACACCTCCGCAGCCGGGCATCTTGACGCTGGAGAAACCTATGTCGACGCCATGGTACGCGAAGCGAGGGAGGAAATCGGTATCACCGTGGATAAGACCATGCTTCACCCTATACTCTATCTTCCTGCTTGCGAGGAGCTGGGGATGGAATTTGTGTGGGTCTATCGCATCTCCCACGAGGGCCCTTTCAAACTATTGCCCAAGGAAGTAGAAGCTGGTGGTTGGTTCGAACCCGCTGTAATCGACCGATGGATAAAGGAAAGTCCGGGTGATTTCACCGTGAGCTTCGGCTATCTGTGGGAAAGGGTGCGGGATGGATTGATCTGCAACCACAATCACATCCGTCAATGAGGTCAATAATGTCATACCCGTCCTTTTCCCAACAAATCCCAAGCGAACAACCGCCCATTCTATTCACCCCTGACTTAGCGTAATGCCCATATTACCGCCCGCATTGCTTCCGCCCTCTACTTCGTTTCTGACTTTCTCATAAACAAAGCCAATGCGCCCACAGTCAGTCCGCAATTAAAGGCGATGTGGAACCCCAGAGACGGGAATACCAGCCACTTGCCGAAGCAACCGCAGTCCAGATGTATCCCGCGGAAATGCGCGAGTGCGAGTACGATTATGAATGCCACGCAGGCCAGTGCCAGTGAGAGTGCCGCCCCGCGCCGCAGACAGGGGATGAGCAACCCGAACGCGCAGATCACTTCAAACCACGGAAGCCAGAGCGCAGTGGCAAACGCGAGCGGGTAGGGGAGAAGCTTGAAAGCCTGTACGTCGAAGAGAAACTTTCCTGGGTCTGCAAGCTTCAGCCCCCCGGAAACGGCGAATATCGCTGCAAGCAGCACTGCTAGTATCAGCCAGAGCCATTGCTTCATGGGTGGTGCTCCTTCCAGGCAGCCCAGCCGTCCTTTAAATGGTACGCCTCAATATCTGGCATATACTCTTTGAGCCTTGCCACCACAGCCTTGCTTGCATGGCATTCGCCGCTGCCGCAGTACACGACTACGGGTTGACCCTTCCAGGTGTTGATGAACTGGGCCAAGAGCGATTCCCAGTCATCCTCATTCAGTAGAATCGCACCGGGCACATGCTCCTGCTTGTATTCCGTAAGTGTACGCGCATCCACCCACAATGCATTCGCGGGTATTGAGGCGAGCAGTATTTCCCCTGCTTCCAGACGTCCGGCGGCATAGGCCGGCATACGCGGATGCACGGCCCAGGTGACCGCTCCAAGCAACGCAGCTACCACGACCAACAGCACAATTTGCTTAACTAGGACGCAGCATCCACATGGGCCGGACTGTTTGCAGCAGCAGGTCATGCTTTCTTAAGGTGGTGCTCTGTCAGGTCTTTAATTAACATATCGCGAGCCTCTTCGACCGAGTCACAGATTTTGAAGAGATTGAGGTCATTGGGCGAGATGACTCCCCAATCCACCAGTGCTTCCATGTTTAGCACCTGATTCCAGAACTCTTTGCCATAGAGGATTACTGGCACATGCTTGGTAGTTTTGTGCGTCTGGATGAGGGTAAGCATTTCGAAGAGTTCATCCATCGTGCCGAAGCCTCCGGGGAATGCCACCAGTGCTTTCGCGAGGTAAAGAAACCAGTACTTGCGCACAAAGAAGTAGTGAAATTCGAAGGATAAATCGTTGTCGGAGTATTGGTTGATGTGTTGCTCAAAGGGCAGGCTGATGCCCAGCGATATCGATAGACCGCCGGCCTCGCGCGCCCCGCGGTTCGCCGCTTCCATGATGCCGGGGCCGCCACCCGAGCAGATGTAGAAGCGTTCTTTTGGGTTATGAATTGTTCTGTAGCTCCACTCGGTCAACTCCCTGGCTAGTTGTCTGGCATCTTCATAATACTTGCTGGCCCGCTGAAGCGCTTTGGCCTTGCTTAGGGCTGCGCGGATATCATCGGTCACCGCGTCGCCGTGCAAGCTGGCGAATTGCTCCTCCATGGCAGCCAGATTCTTCTGGCCCTCGTCTTTCGGTGGTATTCGGGCAGAGCCAAAGAAGACGAGTGTGTTGTTGATATGGTGCTTTTTGAAGCGAAGCGCGGGCTCCGTTAATTCACACTGGATGCGTATCGAGCGCGCTGCTGAGCTTGTGAGGAACTCTAGATTCTTGTAGGCCTTGACCGGTTCCGGGTAGTTGTGAACGGGATAATGTTCGGTTGCCGGTTCATTTCCGGCGGGATCAAGCGAATCAGGTAGCACAGGTTTGGTTGTTTGGGGCTAATTAACGCGCAGGCTGAGCGTAAAAGTCTTCGGATTTTCCCAGGGGAAATCAGTAATAATTGTAGCGCTTCGCGGCGTACGTTCTGCGGTCGAGGTTGGGGTAACATCTATCTCGTACTCGCGGCCTTCAATAATGGTGTGCAACTCTATTTTGAAGAAGGCATCGTTGCTCTTGATCTCTTTAATCTTAATCGGTTCGGTGTGAACTACTTTTACTTTGATCGTCTGCACTGTAGGGGGTGCGCCCTGCGACCAGACCAAACCTCGCGAGCTAAAGGCTATCAGTTCGGGTATTTCCACGATCAACTTCAGGCTGATAGACTGTTGTGCGGGGTCATCGGTGCTGACCGTAACTTCCTTATGTTGTTTGCCGACCCGGCCACCCAGGTCCAATGTCGCAGTGATCTCGCCAGACTCGCCAGGCTCGTAGTTGAGCTTGTCCAGCTTTGTAGTCGTGCATCCACAACTAGTCTTCACATCATGTATGGTCACCGGGCGGTCACCGGTATTCGTAAACTTAAATAATGCCACTTGCTTTGTTGCCGTGGGTTCAGCTTTAACATCGATTACAGGACTCTCGAAGGTAAGCATAGCCGACAAAGGCAGCGTTCCAACAGACAACAATGCAGCGATTAATAGTGTTCTCATGATAGGGTGTTTGATAGACTTGATTGGAAGACACGTAGCAAAACAGATTGTTTCCTGCAATCAATGAATCGAATAGTGCCGCTATTTTATCCAGATTACTCGCGAGTCTCCTGAACTTCGCTATGACTCAATACTAAATTCAGGCGCAGGGTCTGAATATCTTCCGTTGCACGGCTGACGAATCCAATGCTTTGAAACAGTCGTAGCATGGATGCATTTGTCCGATCCACCTGAGCCCAGAGGGATTTTAAGCCTCTTCTTGTGGCTATGCCGATCAATACGTCCAAGAGATGCCGTGCCAGACCCAGTCGGCGACGCGACTCCCGGGTGACAAACGCCACTTCCCCGGTGTTTCGCTCAATGTCCAAATAGTAGCGCCCCACGGCATCTATAGTTTGGTTTGATGCATTAATCGAAAATAGACCCAACCCGACATCATGCGCTTGGTCAACTCCGGTCAACTCGAGAGCGCGTTCCAGACTCATTCGCCGCAGTTGAAATCCGTAGCGGGAGCGGATGGTCTCCTCCGTGTGGGAGTAGAAGAACTCACGCAGCAGACGGGAATCTGATGGGCGAAGGGGGCGGCAGAGATAGGGGTTGCCGTCCTTTAGGAGAATCCGCTGTACGTCGCAGGGTTCCGTTTCCGCTGTGCGCTGCCACTGCACAGGCCAGAAGCGGGGTAACCCATGTTCGCGACAGGCGTGTTCCCAGAGCGATTTGCGGCGGCCCGGAGCTGCCACTTCAATCAACGCCGCTGCTCGCTCGGATTCGGTTCGTCCGGAGAGCTGCGCGGCTCCGTACTCAGTAATCACAACCTCGGGCTGGACAAAGTCGCCACTGTGTTCGTGCGGTTGGGCGATGATGCCATGATTCGGAGCGCTCTCCGCATTCAAGACCGCGATGGCGATGCCTCCTGAGCTTGAAGATGCGGCCTGTATAAACGCCCGACCTGCCGGATCGTTCTTGAGTACAGCACGCCCTGCAAGGTCCACGGCGATCGGTGTGACCAGTGCGATTAGCTGGGTTATCGAGGCTAGTCTCGCTGGCGCACAGAGGCTGTCCAGCGGCTCCAGTCGCAAGCTCTTAGCTTTACTCAGGCTCTGGTAGAGTTCCGTAGTGCCGGCAACTGCGGACCCGCAGAGTGCCGGGAGATGACCAAGGGGTTCCAGCGCCCCCGCAACGAGAAGGTTGAGTACAGCATCGGAGAGCACATCCGTATATACTTGCATGTGCCGTCTTTCAGTGAGCAGGGGCATGAGTGCCTGCCCATATGGCCCCAGGGGAAAGCGCAGAGTACACCCGTCGGGTATCAGTGGAACCAGGGACCGCACAGCAGCAAGATGGCATGCACTGGCCTGCACAAGAGGGAGCACCGATGGCTCTACGGCTTCCTCCACCCAGTGCGAGATACGGTGAAATGGAAATCGCGCAGAGCCTGGATAATCCGGTAGTGAGCTATTGAGCTGGGCAATAACTACACCGGCGGCGCCACAGGCCGCATCCGTGGTATCATGGTTCGTACCATAGCCCACGGAGCCCGCCTCATCGGGGAGTGTGGTCATCACCACCGCAGCATCAATGGGTAAGTGGCGCTCTCGTATAAGCCGGGTAATCTCTATCGAGTTTGCTCCCAGCGTGTCCACCAGATGCCCGGAGGCTTCCGCCGTACCTGGCACCCTGCCATGGAGGCGGATAAGACGCATGCCCTTTTCCCGTGCCATCTGAAGCCATTCCGGTTGGCCAAAGAGAGGCGGCAGCACAAGCTCCCAATCGCCTCCCGGTTGCGCTTCAGAGACCAGGTCCTGAAGTAACAGGTGCGGGCATGCTGCACCAGCGCCCACATAGATTCGGCTGCCTGGCTTAAGCAGTTTATGCCACGGAATATTGAGTCGGTTCGCCATGGCATGCATACAGTCCCGCAACCAGTGTTGTTATTTGAGCTGCAAGTATTTGTTGAGGTACGCAGCGATATTGTTTACCGATACCTGGTCGGCTATAATCAACCCATTCTGGTCAACCAACACCCGGGTGGGTATCGCATCCACGCCCCATTTATCGCAGGTACGGCGATGCATATCGAGCATGTATGGCCAGGTCATTTTGTGCTCTTCGCGAAACTTAATCACCTCTCCGCGATTCTTGTCCAGGTAAACAGTTATAATCTCAAAGCCCAATGGCTTCGCTTGCTCATAGATATCCACCATAGTTGGCGCTTCGTTCTGGTAAACATCGCTTCCAAGGCCGACAAACTCCACGACCACCAGTTTGCCGCGCAACTGCGCAAGTGACACAATGGTCCCGTCCCTGAGCGAACCACCCGTCTCCGATGGGGCAGGCTGACCAATGCTAAACTTACCCGGCTTGGGCATCCCGCGCTCCGGTTTCGGGTCATCGCTTGCCTGAGCTGTCGGGTTGCCCTTTGGCGCTTGTTGGGTGTTCGAGGCCCCTGTGGCGGGTATCGGTGTAGTCTTCGTGGACTTCGGTGTTGTTTTCGGGGTTACCGATCCAGCAGCCTTCTTATCCCCATCCGGGAAAGACTGCCGAATCAACGCCTGATCGCCCGCGCTGAACTTCTCGATGACAAAGAGTGCCCGCCCACCGGCGGATTTCGTAATGATTACAGTCCCGTTCTTGTAGCTGACCAGATCCCCATCCACCGTATCTCCATTCGACAGCTTCCAGGTACGCCCCAAAGCCGGGGAAGCCATAAACACTAACACCATACCTAGCGCACCAGCCCAGCCGATAAGGAATCGCGACAGCTTCATTGTGCCCATTATGCAAGTCTCTTAAGAAGAATCCAGAGGAAAGCAGAAGGTTGAATGGATGGCGGTATCTGTTAGAGTGGTGTTTGAAGTGGCACGGGCATCTTGCCCGTGTGTCTTGTCTTCACCCGAATATCACAGAACGTGAACATGGCCGAGACGCAAGGAATTCTCTGGAGTTTGGGCAATTTGCCAATCTTCGCATGCCCCGGCGGGGCATAATGTCGGTAGAAAACGCAGCCATACAATCCCCTGCGTCCCGTCGGGACGCAACCCTGCCGCGATGGACATTGGTTCGGTTGTGCTTGGCGTTACTATATTTACGTTGCTACCGACGTCCCGTCCAGCCGGGACGGGGTGCATTATGTTGCCTGTTTCTACCGACATTGTGTCCCGCTGGGACACCTGCGGCTCTCCGCGTCTGCAATTGGCCAACCCTACAGAGAAAAAGGCCTTTGGAATATGATTCCAAAGGCCTCCTATCCTATATACTGATGAATGAACTATCTCAAAGCATTACTTGCGGCGGCGCACCCAGGCGAGACCGAGAATGACCAGCCCAGCCATGGCGGCATAGGTTGCGGGTTCCGGGACTGCAACGGGAGTGACGCTGAGGTTGTCTATAGCGAAACTGTTGCCTCCGCCATTCTGATCATAGAAGAGCTGTACGTACAGTGCGCTACCATTTGTAACCGGCATATTGACAGTACCACCGACTACGGACTTCGACGTATAGGTGGTATTGCCACTGTTACCAGCATTGGTACTGGTAAGCATTCCCACGGTTGTGAATCCAGCGCCTGAATTGCTATAGGTAGTGCCAGCAGTGAGGCTCAGATTGGTAACATTCATTCCTTGATCGAGGAACCATGCATCCACGGAAAGATTCCAGTCGTTGACGGTAGCACCCGTGTTGTTTACGACTTTCAGGGTGATATTTTTATCTTGCCAAGAATTAGAATTAAATCGCAAGGCAAAGTCATCGACGCCTAATCCGGGGATAATCGTGCTGTTGACGATACCCACCTGCGCCTGGTCGAAGCGATCTGTACTATTTCCATTATTGTTGGCGTCCGCCAAGAATGTGTTCGGCCAAGTCGTTTCAGCGACCCAACCCCATGCACGGGTATCAAGACCCATACGACCACCTTCGCCCTGCATAGCCCAATTATCGGGTTCTGCACCATTGGGGCCATTAGTGCCACCAGCGGCGTAGCGATAAACACCGGGGATGGTGCCATAGTTAAAGTCAATTAAGCCGGCCACACCTGGTGCGGTCACCGACAATTGACCGTATGCACCAGAGGCGCATGCGAGGAGTAATCCTGTAATAAGGGTTGTTTTATTCATGTAATACTGTGTTTAGGAGCTAAGGTACGGTCTCGACTATTAAGGATTGCTCGAAACACGCTCAATGGTTTTGCTGTGCAAGCCGTTGCATGAATACACGTCCTACACTCCAAGACCTTGCACTACAGGCGCATGTAAACAAATCCACGGTTTCGCGCGCACTACGGGATGATCCACGGATTCTTCCTGAAACGCGGGAGCGTATCCAGAAGATGGCTGTGAAGCTTGGCTATGTACCCGATCCTGTACTCTCTGCTCACGGACAACAAAGGATGAAGCGCAGCCATGAAGCATGGTTAACAGTGGCGGTGCTGTTTAACCGCATGAAGTCGATAGATCTGACCGATGCTATTGGCAACTATGAGGCCATCGAACTGTTTGAAAAGATTGGTAGCAAGCGTGGCTACTCTATCGAACCTTTTAACCGGATTAATTATCCCAATTCCGAGGCCCTCGCCCATGTATTAAAGAGCCGCGGAATTCGTGCTCTAATTATAGCGCAGGAATTTGACTCTCTCTGTTATCAAGACTTTCCGTTCAACCATTTCACCACAGTTGCCTACCAACAGAGTAATCCACCGCTGCCTTTGCACACCGTTACAGACGATGCCTTTTACGGTGTGGTGCTGGCATGGGAGAAACTCGTCGCGGCGGGATATAGGCGGATAGGCGCAGCGTTGCTAAGACACCCCATCCTCATACCCGACGACCAGCGACGCATTGCGGCCATTGATTATTGCCAAAATTACATGAGCCCTATTGGCTCTCCACTCCCTACCTATTATTACAAGAATAATTGGCCGAGTATGGATCGGCTGCCCGAGTGGATAAGGGAGCACCGACTGGATGCTCTCCTCGTATTCAATCAATTCGTCTCCGTTTATCTATTAAAACAGGGCTTTCGTATACCCGGCGACATTGCATTGGCTACACTCATCCGCACGGATGAGAACAAGCACCTTGCTGGCATAGAGTATCATGATGAGAACGTAATCGAGGCCACGTTCGATACCCTGGACTATGCGCTGAAGACGAATCAGTGGGGCATCCCGGCATCGCCCGTTCAGCACCGTGTGCAGTCTCGATGGGCTGATGGTCCGAGTATGCCCTGGCTTACTCCCCGCTCAATCCCTGAAGCGTGTACTTAAGCGCGATAAGGTTATAGGCGGTGGAGAGGTCTTTGATATTCTCCCAGTACTGGCCATTACTATTCAGCCAGGAGCCATCTTCACCTTGGAGTGACAGAATCTGGCGTATGATTTCTTCGCGCCAATTATGAGCGATACCATCGGGTGTAACTACAAAGTCATCCCCCAAAACGGAGAGGCTCTTGGCCCCGGTCATGAAGTAATAAAAGAGGCTGGTCGTGCCGAAGCCGGGATTCTCTTTCCAGGTATAATGGTCGCGAATCCAAGCTGCGGCCTTTTGCACGCGGATGTCGTCTTTCTTCACATTGGCATAGATAAGGGATTTCACACCAGCATAGGTCATGGAGCCGTAGGAGTGGCTGCGTTCGGCTTTATACGTACCGGTTTCATAGATGAAACCGCCGTCATCGGTGGCATAGTCCATGGTATTGACTGCTTTCACATTCTGGCAGCGGTTAAGAAATATCAGGGCTTTCTCCCAGTGGAGTTCAGGTGCAGCCTGTTTAATGGTAGTGTCACCAGTAGCTTCGGGGACTGCACCAGTAAAGCGCGCTTCATAGCGGTCAGCGGCGCGGATAGCCTCCATGGCCAGATGTGTGTTCGAGAGGTCGGGGCGCTCATCGCCACCGTAGCCAATACCGCCATAGTAGGGGTGGTCTGGCTTATAGTTTTCGGACTCATCGACCTGGGAAACAATCAAGTACTGGCGGGCGTTCTTAATAATGTCGCGATACTTTGCCTGTTTTGTCTCTGAGAATGCCAGAAGGCAAACCGCAGTAGTATAATGAGCATAGTCCTTCCGGTAGATCCCGCCGTCTGGCTTAACAAAGTCTTCGAGATAGGTGATGGCTCGCGCCAGTGCCATCTCGCTCTTAATGTTTGGGTTATAGAGCGGATCGAGAACGAATGCGTACACCACAAGGCCTGTAATGGCCGGGTCCTGCTTCCATGAGCCATTTCCGCCCTGCTGGCTGAGGAGGAAATCATGCCCGCGACTGAGTGCGGAACGCGTGTCTCTTACCAGGGAGAGGTTCACGACTGCCGTGTCCGGTGCCTTTACCGCAGCGGTCACTGCTGGTGGGGCAGTCAGCGTTTTGGGAGCAGTTGCAGTGGAGTCGGCAGCAACAGCACCTAGCGTTGCGGCAAGATGCAGGAAGAGGACAGACGCTAGTATTGATTTCATAAGCAAGCGAATAGACAGTTTATGGTTTGGCAGGCAGCAGACTAAGCTCAAACTTCATCCCCTTCGACAAGCTCTTGTCGGAATTGTTCATCGCAAACCCTTGTGGGCCACGATAGGGATTCCCTTCTCTGGAGAGAAAGTTGATGGGAGCACTTGGGTCACGCCACAGCGCGATGTAGGAGAGGTTCATATCTCCCGCAAACCTGCCATCGGTGGTAAAGAAGCCACCTGTAACCACGAAGTACCAGCGAGGGGGTACCTTGCCCTCGCGCGAGGCCACGAGCTTATCCCAAGGCAAGAGCTGCCCCTCGCGGAAGAGTTGGATTTCGATCAACGCATTGCCCGCAAAGCCAAGCTCGCTCAATGCCAGCGGAGCCCGGGGGACATCGGTCTTGGCCGCTTCATCCTTCGCCGTCTGTGCGTTCACCCAGTCCATGTACTTGGCAAAGGTAATCGGCTCCACGCCAGCAAGAAGCAGGGCAAAGTTCAACTCGGAGGGCTTGTTTCCATTCAGCTCAAAGATGCTTTCGTAAGTCTTGCCCTTCCCGTCCACCAACAGGAATTCCAGGATACCCTCGGTTAAGGCGAGTTCGACCTGTACCCGAATCTCTCGCGTGGCTTTGTTTATACGGATACCACCAAGCACAAGCCAGTCGCCTTCTGTCTTAAACTCCGGCAGCGTGACAGTCGGGGAGGGCAGTGGGAGATTTGAAGGGGAGGGGGGAGGGGCTGTATTCGCAGGAGCGGTAGAAGCAGTGGTTGTGGCAGGCGTAGTAGCATCGGCTTTGAGAAGCGGTGGTATACTTGCTAGTAAAAGAAGCGTAAGCAGGGTATTAAAATGCATAGATGCCAGGGTGGAAAGAGGCGTATACAGGCTTTGTTAAGTGGACTTGCTGGATATGACTTATTGTACGATGAGATGGCGAACAAAAAGGTTTTGTATCGCACCCTATTATCCTAAAGGGAAAATTGACGGATCTCCTATCCAGGCTTTTTACAGGATACCGTAGGCATACTATAATCCATTCGGGATATTGGCTTTAGGCCGAATAAACTCGCGTATCTCTTTAGCGTACAATTTAGGCACTCTACCCGGTAGCGGTAGAATTCAGTAAATACTCCTTGAAGCGAGGGATAATTCCGTCGAAAGAGCCATTGGAGAAGAATACTACTACCCAGGGGCCAGCGCTTGCCGTTTTCTGAACAAGACTATGGTAGAGAGTATCGCTTGTGGTGAAATCACTCGCCCATTTTCCAGCCTTGCAGATGGCGTTTGCCATTGCAGCGGTATCCAGGCGTTCAGCGGGTGCGAGTTTATCCGCACGATGTACCGGGGCGATGAATGCGGCATCTGCAAGGCCCAGTGCCTGGGTAAACTCGCGCTGGAAGATGCTCTTCATTGCCGTATTACTGCGCGGTTCGAAACACGCTGCCAGTTGGCAGCCCGGGTGCCTGTTGCGCAGGGAAACCAAGGTCTCGGAAATGGCCGTAGGGTGGTGCCCGAAGTCCTCGATGGCAGTGATAGTGGCATTACTTGCCAGGAGTTCCTGCCTGCGTTTCACCCCGAGGAATCGGTTCAGGGCAGCCAGATTTAACTCCTGCGGAGCATTTGGGTTAATCGCGAGGCCCGCCGCCAGTGCTGCCATCGCTGCGTTACGTGCATTGAAGCGCCCGGGAAGCTGCCATGCGATCTCCCGCACACCATTGCGCTTCCATACCAATTGAAAGCGTGCCCCGGTGGCATCCTCGCTGAAGTTCACGATCCGCAGGTCGTTCCCTTCGCCTTCTCCCACTCGTAGCACCGTTGTCCAGCTCACATTCTTAAGCAAGGGCGCAAGGTTGGCATCATCGCCATTCGCCACTATGTATCCGCTACGCGGTACAATGCGCATGACGTGGTTAAAAGTCCGTTGCACATCCACCAAGTCGCGGAAGATATCCGCATGGTCGAACTCCAGATTATTACACAGAAGAATCCGCGGTGCATAGTGGATGAACTTGCTGCGCTTGTCGAAAAACGCGCTGTCGTACTCGTCCCCTTCAATCACAAAGGGTCCGCCTTCGTAACCAGCATGCGAGCCGCCAGGCACATCGCGAGGGACACCGCCAATCAGCCATCCCGGGTTTGCCCCGGCCTCGCGCAGAAGATAGGCCGCAAGTGTGGTGGTCGTCGTTTTTCCATGAGTACCGGCAACTACGATGCTCTGCCGCTTGCTCAAGACCAAATCGTGAAGCAGTGCCGGCAGGGAAATGGTCCGCAAGCTCCTTGTATCCAGAAGCCATTCCACCTCTGGATGTCCTCTGGACTGGGCGTTACCAATGACTACCAGATCGGGCTTAAGTGAAGCTAGCCGCTCCGTGCTGTAGCCATCAAAGACCTGTATGCCACTGGCCGCGAGCACATCGCTCATGGGCGGGTAAACACCAGTGTCGGCACCCAATACCTCGTGCCCCATCTCCCGCATTAACAAGGCAGCCTGGCCCATGGCCGTGCCGCAGATTCCCATGAAATACACGCGCATGATCGCAGGTTGGGAAAATTCTTGAGCCGGTGCAATGGGGAAGCGGTTTCCTGTCGCAGAAAATCGGGGAAGACGCTGCGAGTGGCGTATGGGAAGAATGGGAAGAATGGGACGCATGGGGCTTACAGGAGAGACTGTATGGAAATGGGCTTCACCTCTCTCGGAATGGTCTGTGTACCTCCCAGAATGGTCTGAACGGGTCCGTGTAATATAAATCGGTCGCAGGGCTGGGGGGTGAAACGTTCTTAACCGAAGGCAAAACCTGCAAAGTCTTGGTCTTCAACGGCAAAGTCTTGGTCTTCAAGAGCAAAGTCTTGCTCTTCAACGACAAAGTCTTGCTCTTCAACGACAAAGTCTTGGTCTTCAACGACAAAGTCTTGGTCTTCAACGACAAAGTCTTGGTCTTCAACGGCAAAGTCTTGCTCTTCAACTACAAAGACTTGCTCTCGGGACACATAGACTTGGGGTTTGTGGAGGAGAACCTTGTGATCCAAGATTTGGGATTAAACTATAACAACTTCGAAATGCACCGCCAGTAATCCCAATAACCACAAACACATTGCTCTTTACAGACTTACAGGCTGTATCTGATAGTTGTTTTCATCCAGTTACATCAACCACTAGTTTTTCAATTGGCCGTATAATCTAGCGACTCAATCGTTTCCATGTTCCGACTCGCTTTGAAAATGTTGGTGGGCGATAGCGCCAAGTACCTGATGTTGATCAGCGGGATTGTGTTTGCCACGGTTTTGATGACGCAGGGGTTCTCGCTGTTCTGCGGGCTGCTCTCGTGGACGTTCTCGACGCTTCGCAATGTGGAAGTGCCTATCTGGGTGGCAGACCCGAAGGTGGAGCAGGTAAACGATAATAAACCGCTGCGCGATACGGATGTGAATCGTGTCCGCTCTGTGCAGGGAGTCGCTTGGGCTGTGCCTCTTTATCAGGGAAATATGCAAGCGCGGCTCGCGGATGGGTCATCAAAAATGATCACGCTGCTGGGTATAGACAGCAGTACCCTCATTGGAGCGCCTGCCCGCCTGGTGGCGGGAAGACTGGAAGACTTGCGGCTGCCAAACACGGTGATAATTGATGAGTATGGTGTGGAGCGACTGAGTCAGGACAGCAATAAGAAGATAGGTATCGGCGATGTCTTTGAAATCAATGACCATGAGGCCCGGATCGTGGGGATTTGCAAGGCTGTGCGCTCTTTCACCGGCGGACCGTATGTTTATACCACCTACGAGCGCGCGGTGCAGTATGTGCCGCAGCAGAGGAAACTACTCACCTTCGTCCTGGCTGCCCCGCAGCCTGGGCTTGATGCCGAGGTAGTCGCTCTGCGCATCCAGAAGGAGACGGGGCTCGGTGCCTACACGAGCGAACAGCTCATGTGGTCCACGATAAGATGGTACTTTGTGAACACCGGCATCCCCATCAATGTAGGCACGATTGTTATGATCGGGTTCATCATCGGCGCCGCAATTACAGCGCAGACATTTTATAATTTTGTGCTGGAGAACACCCGTAACCTCGCCGCGCTGATGGCCATGGGCGCTAGTACCCGCCGACTCTGCGCCATGCTCATGCTTCAGGCCATTACCGTGGGCTTCATTGGGTACGGGATTGGGCTGGGCGTGGTGACACTCCTCGGCACACAGCTTCTACGCTTGGGTAGGGTGCCGTTTCTCATGCTTTGGCAGGTGCCAGTGGGAGTATTTGTGGCCATACTTATCATCTGTCTCTTCTCCGCGTTACTCGGAATCATCCGCATTGCACGGTTGGAGCCGGCCATCGTCTTTCGCTAAATGCCTTTGCCCATGCATCCAGCCAACCTCAAGCCACCTATGGTGAATCTCGGCATCGATGTCCGCGGAATTGACAAGACCTTTGGGTCCGGTGACTCGCGCACGCCCGTGCTGAAGCAGACGACCTTCCACGCGGAGTTGGGCAAGCTCACTTTTTTGGTGGGGCCTTCCGGGTGCGGCAAGACCACGCTACTTAGCATCATTGCAGGTACGCTCCATGCCGATGGCGGAGAGATCGATGTGCTCGGACACAGGCTGGACAAGATGAAGGGTGGAGCGGTGACGAAGTTCCGCGCGCGGCACCTTGGCTTCATCTTCCAGCAGTTCAATCTGTTGCCCACGCTAACCGCAGCAGAGAACGTGAGTGTACCGCTTGTCATTCAGGGCTGGTCGCCATCGAAGGCCGAGAAGCAAGCCTGCCTCACACTGGAGCGCGTCGGCATGAGCAACCGATGCAACTACCGTCCAAGTAAGCTCTCCGGTGGCCAGCAGCAACGAGTGGCGATTGCGCGTGCCCTCGTGCATGAGCCCCCGCTGATAATCTGCGACGAGCCCACTTCTTCCCTTGATAGCGAGAATGGCCAGCAGGTGATGCAGCTATTGCGCAACGCTGCCTCGCAGGCGAACCGCCTCGTACTCGTTGTCACCCATGACAGCCGTGTGTACAAATACGCGGATGCCATGGCCGAGATGGAGGATGGCCGCATACTCCGCACCTTCAACAGCCAGGATGAAATCGCCCGGCACACTTCAACAAACTAGCCTTTCAACGCCATGATACTCTTTCGGAAATTAACATTCTACCTCGCCCTCATCGGTATCTTTGTTGCTGTCCAACTGGTCATACGCCTGGCAGCCCGCGAGCCAACTCCACCCCCGCCTGCCACGCCGCCGGAGAACCCTTATAAGGCTGCCGTAGCTGCATCCGGAATTGTCGAGGCCAGTGGTGAGAACACACAGATTGGCGTGCCTGTCCCCGGGCTTATCACCAGCATTCATGTCAAAGTCTGGGACCGCGTAGAGGCCGGGCAACCGCTCCTGCAGCTCGACGACCGCGACCTCCGTGCCAGTCTCTTAACCCAGAACGCAACAATAGCTGTAGCAGAGGCCACGCTCCAACGCCTGCGCGACCAGCTTGCCAGGCTGGAGAGTGTGAGCGACCCACGAGCAATCAGCCAGGAGGAGCTTAAAACCCGCCAGAACGATGTGGCGGTGGCAATGGCTCAACTGGGGGCCGCAAAGGCGACGGTGGCCCAGACGCATGCGCTCCTGGAGCGATTAACCGTGCGAGCGCCCCTCGCAGCGACTGTGCTGCAGGTGAATAACCGGGCGGGGGAGTACGTCACCAATCAGCCTATGGCTTCCACAGCCTCTGTATCGAAGGCCTGCATCGTACTGGGCTCGATTGATACGCTTCAAGTGCGTGCCGATGTGGACGAGCAGCTCGCACCCCGGGTGCGCCAGAACATGCGCGCCACGGCTTCGCTCAAGGGAGATGCGGCGCATCCGTTCCCGTTAGAGTTTGTCCGTATCGAGCCGTTTATCGTGCCCAAGGTATCGCTGACCGGAGCCAGTACCGAGCGGGTGGATACGCGGGTGCTCCAGCTCATCTATCGCTTCAAGCAAGACCCCGCACGGCCAGTCTATGTAGGCCAGCAACTCGATATCTACATGGAAGAAGGCACGTCCACAGCGACAGCGAAGTGAGCAACCGCATCTACTGCAATAGGACTATGATGAAGTGGATATACCCAGTACTGGTCGCCGCCATCCTTGCGGGTTGCGCGACAGGAGATGATCCGGCGAAACCCGAAGCCGCAGTCGCTGCGCCTGCCATGCCAGCCGACAAGATTCCCGCTCTGGTTGAGGCACTGGATAAACTTCCCACTGAAGAGCAGTGGTGGTTGATGTTTAAAGACAGCACACTTACCAACTATGAGATGCAGGCACTCGGGGCCAACCACGATCTAGCCAGGGCGATGGCTCGTGTGGAAGAGGCCAGATCGGTGGCACGGCTGGCAGGTGTTGAGCAGAAACCTATCATTTCAGCGAATGCTTCGGCTAGCCGGTCGCGCAGTTCGGAGTCCGTACAGCGCATGCCGGCGAATCCTAATACGTCGCGCTTTCGTGCCACGGTGGATGTGGCTTATGAGGTGGACGTGTGGGGACGCGTGAAACACTCGATCACCGCTGCCAGAGCGGATGCGCGTCAAACGGAGGCGGATTTAGCCGCCGTCCGCCTGGCACTGACGAGTGAGGTAGCCAATGCGTACTTCGCCATGGTGGGGAGTTTCAACGAACGCATTGTACTGACGCGCACGCAAATGAAGCGGCAAGATACCATCAGCGTACTGGAGAGCCGCGTAAACGCTGGCTTGTCCAACGCTCTCGATCTCACCCGAGCCAGGGCAGAGTTATCCAGTCTGGATGCCGAGATGGAAAACTTGAGGCGTGTCCATGACTTGGCCAGTCACAGTCTGGCCATTCTGATCGGGCGGCGACCGGAGCCGTTGCTAGCTTACGCCAGTTTCACAAGCGCTCAGGACTGGAGTATTGATTTGCCCGCAGATTTGCCCTCGGATGTGATGAAGCGCCGACCCGATCTAGTTTCTGCCGAACTCGCTTGGGAAGCCGCTGCCGCACGCATCGGAATGGCAAAGGCGGCCTTCTATCCGAGCTTTAGGTTGACGGCATCTGCTGGGCAGGAAAGCGCGGACTTGCGTGACCTATTGGACTTTCAGAGTCGTATCTACTCGCTTGGAGCAGGGCTCGCGGCACCGTTGTTTGATGCTGGCAAGAATCAGGCAAACCTCGATGTGGCACGAGCCCGTGCCAGGCAAGTTGCCGAGAGCTACGAGCAGAAGCTATTAGTAGCCTTTCGTGAATTTGCCGATGCGAACACAAATTTCCAGGGCTACTCGCGCCAGGCAAAGGCTATCGAACAGACACGCGCAGCCTCTGCGGATGTAGTGAAACTCTCTCGCGAACGCTATGAGAGAGGGTTGGTTAACTTTCTGGAAGTTATCGATGGCGAGCGCACTGAACTGGCTGCCGAGCGGACACTCTGTCAACTCGGCACGCAGCGTAAACTGGCACTCGTGGCTGTCATCCGGGCTCTCGGTGGTGGCTGGGGCGGATAGGGTACGTGCCATTATATTGCTCAGGATGGGTCTCAATGGACGGTAATTGACCGAAATGGATTGGATGACGCCGATCACTTCTGACTTTCTGCGTGTTGCCTTCTGCCTCTGTGCCTTTTGCCTTGTCACCGATAACGTGACGGTCAATTTACTTATATAGGTTCTGCCCTTTGCTCTGAGCACAGAAACATTCTCCAAATTCATCATCCATAATGAAAACTCCAGGATTAGGAACTCTCGCAGTACATGCCGGTCAAGTCGCCGACCCAACCACGGGTTCGCGTGCGGTGCCGATTTACCAAACCACGAGCTATGTCTTCCGCGATACGGAGCACGCTGCGAATCTCTTTGCCCTGAAGGAGCTGGGCAATATTTACACCCGTATCCATAACCCCACAACGGATGTGTTGGAAGCGCGCGTGGCTGCGTTGGAGAAAGGCACGGCTGCGCTGGCGCACTCGAGCGGACAGGCTGCGATAACCAATGCGGTCCTGAATATCTGCGGGGCAGGGGACCACATGATCTCTGTGGCCCAGCTCTATGGTGGCACTTATAATCTCTTCCATTACACGCTGCCACGCATGGGGATTGAGGTAACCTTCGTCGATGCCGAGGATCCTGAATCCTTCCGCAAAGCACTCCGCCCGAACACGAAGCTCTTCTACGGGGAGACCATTGGTAATCCCCGTCTTAATATCTTCCCCATTGAGGAAGTCGCAAAGATTGCCCGCGAGGCCGGCGTGCCTCTCATTCTCGATAACACTGCGCTCTCGCCCATCCTCTGTCGCCCGATCGAGTGGGGCGCCAATGTGGTCGTACACAGCCTGACCAAGTATATCGGTGGTCACGGGACTTCTATAGGCGGGATTGTCGTGGACGGCGGTAACTTCAACTACGGCAATGGCAAGTTCCCCGGCTTCACCGAGCCCGATCCAAGCTATCACGGCTTGGTCCACTGGGAAGCATTCAAGGCATTCCCCCCTGCGGGTGGCTCGAATATCGCTTACATCCTGCGTATGCGCCTACAGCTTATGCGCGATGCTGGCCAGTGCCCGTCCCCCTTTAACTCTTTCCTTCACCTTCAAGGGATTGAGACCCTGCACCTTCGTATGGAGCGCATTTGCGCTAATGCGCTGGCCGTGGCAAAGTACCTCGAATCACACCCCAAGGTCGCTTGGGTAAACTATCCGGGCATCCCCGGCAGTCATGCGCACGAGGCCGCAAAGCGCTACCTCAGCGGCGGCTTCGGCGGGCTCCTCGGATTTGGCGTGAAAGGCGGACTTGAGGCTGGGCGCAAGTTCATCGAGTCGCTCAAGCTCTTCAGCCACGTAGCGAATATTGGCGACGCAAAGTCTCTGGCCATTCACCCGGCCTCGACTACCCACTCGCAGCTCAGTACCGACGAGCAGCAACGCTCGGGAGTTACCCCGGACTTTGTCCGTCTCTCACTCGGTATCGAGGATTTATCGGATATACTGGCGGACCTCGAACAGGCGCTGGGGTAAGCGCCGAAATAGCTAGCGCGCGACATGGTTTTGTTTCTCAACGGGATTCTTACAGCCCGGTGGCATATTTTTGCCCCTCCGGGGCATACGCGTTTAGCGTCAAATCGAGTGTTTTCAGAATCAGAAATATCCCGAAGGGATTATGCCCCAAAGCCCTGGGTTGCTCGCGGAGCGGGCTACCCAGGGTAAGCATGTAAAAGATACCCCAACCCCAACGGGGTTGCGTCGTCCGTCTTTGCGGCGTATATCCCGCCATAGCAATGCGGACGCAACCCCGTTGGGGTTGTCCGGTTTCTTACATTTACCCGGGGTAGGCCTGCGGCCAACCCCGGGCTTTGGGACAGAATCCCTTTGGGATTCCCCGTTGGTGCGACAGAATGCCATGAAATCCACGCTCAACACGTACTCCGGGCATTATTATCTCTTCGGGATATTTGTGTCCCTTTGGGACACCTATGCCCACGGGGTCATAAATGGCCAAAGCCCAGAATCTCCGTCATAAGGTTGGCGAAAAGTCCTATCGCCAACGGATGCCTACGGCCCCACCTTTGTGCCTTAGTGCCTTTGGTACTTTGTGCCTACTTCTGCTATCCGACTACTTCTGAAACAGCGTAGACCTCGGTTTATCGGTACCTGCACGGCGATGGGAGCGCCAGCCTTCGCGGTGATTGCGAATCCAGTCGAGTAATGCCCGTTCAAAGCCAATGTCGTGCCCGGCTTTCTCGGATTCAATCCATTTATGGCGTAAAATCTCCTCCCTCTCGGCCAGGAATTCCTGATAGAGGCTCGATTTCTGCACGAAATCCTGTCCGCGACTTTCTTTGCGCGAGTTACTCATGGATATCTGTACGCTCGAGGTGAGCAATTGAGAGGATGGGTTGATACCTTGACGTAACAAGCTATTAACCTTTCCTTCGCTTTGGCAAGAACCCAATTGGTATTTGCCGTTTTTTAACAATTGCTTACGAGCGGGAAAGCTTATCAAGAATCTTGCCCGCTATGGCAAAGATGGCTTGAGCAGACTTGCACTCGGGCTGCCCTACAACGATGGGAACGCCTGTATCACCGCCTTCGCGGATGTTTTGGTCAAGCGGTATCTCGCCTAGTAAATCGACGTGCAGGTCTTTCGCAGTGCGGATTCCGCCGCCCTGACCGAAGAGGTACTGGCGCTTGCCCTTGGCGTCTTCCAAGTAGCTCATGTTCTCCACAACTCCGAGCAGCGGTACATTCACTTTGCCAAACATAAGCGCTCCTCGGCGGGCAACAGTGAAGGCTGCGGGCTGTGGAGTTGTGACAATAATGGCACCATCCAGTGCGATGTTCTGCGCCAGGGAAAGATGCGCATCGCCCGTGCCGGGTGGGAGATCTACGACCAATACATCGAGTTCGCCCCAGTTTACTTGATGAATGAACTGGTTAATTGCATTTGAAATCATCGGCCCGCGCCAGACTACGGGTGTTTCCTCGTCTATGAGCAGACCCATAGACATAATACGAACACCGAAATTGGCTTCCGGTATAATCTTTTCTGCTTCCACAACCGGTCGCTGATCGACACCGAGCATCAAGGGGATTGAAGGCCCATAGATATCACAGTCCAGAATGCCTACGCGTTCCGGGCGCCCCGATCCGGCAAGGATTTGCTCAATGGCACACGCGAGATTAACGGCGAAGGTGGACTTGCCCACGCCGCCTTTGCCACTCGCCACAGCGACTACGTGGCGCACACCAGGAATGCGATTCGTACCCGCATTTGGGGCTGACGGTGGCTGCTTTTTCGGCTGCTGCAGTGCTACCTCGACTACAACCGAGTCAAACTCGCCCGTCGCCAGCAGTACGCGCTCAATCTCGGCCTTCAAGAGGACCGGCACATTCGGGTCGGCGGTTGTCAGGCTCAAATGAATAGCGACAGTTCGCGCAGAGAGTACGACATTCTGCACCAATCCAAATGATACTATGTCCCGGGTAAAGCCCGGGTATTTAACCGATTTGAGAACTTCCAATAGAATAGATTTATCCACAGCGTTCGAAAGTATGTCCTGTATCGATTTAAATCAAGCGATGAGCGCGGCTTTCTTGAGGGTTGTCAAGGTGACCGCATGGGTAATGGGGAGGTGGGCACATCGGAATGGGCTGCATATTGTTGGGCTCCAAACGAAAAGGATCCGCATCCACAAAAAAGCCCTCGCAACCGGGGTTGCGAGGGCTTGGAAATAATCAGTGCGACAGCGCGATCCTTTGTGCAGCGCGCTTACGTTGAACTAATCTTGGAAACCGTCTGATTGGGGAGCTTGGCTGGATGCCTCGGGGCGGGGAGCACGCTCGCCACCATCGTGGCGGGGACCCTCGTGCCGGGGGCCGCGATCACCACCGCCATGACGGGGGCCGCGATCTCCGCCGCCACCCTGGCGCGGGCCACGGTCGCCACCACGGCCACCACCGCCACCATGACGGGGACCACGATCACCACCGCGACCACCACCATCGCGAGGTCCACGGTCATCACGTGGGCCACGATCGCCGCCAAAGCTGCGTCCATGCCCACCGCGATCACCGCCGTCACCGGCGCGTTGTTTCGCAGCTACAAGCTTCTCAGAAATGCCATCCCCGTCGGCTTCGCCAGCCGTGGCGCGCTCGGCCATAGCTTCCTTGCGCGAGAGGCGTACACGGCCCTTTTCGTCGACACCCACGCACTTGACCCACATGAAGTCACCGAGTGCGCAAACGTCTTCGACCTGGTTGATGCGGAAGTCCGCCATCTCCGAAACGTGGACCAGGCCTTCTTTGCCGGGCATCACTTCCACGAAGGCACCAAATTCCTTTACGCCACGAACGACACCGCGGTAGGTTTTGCCTACTTCGATTTCCGCCGTGAGCATCGCAATCTCTTCGAGCGCGCGCTTCATGGACTCGCTGGTGCTGGCGTAAATGTTTACCTTACCCGAGTTGTCCTCGTTGATGTCCAGTTGCGCACCGGAAACATCCTGGATACGGCGAATGGTCTTGCCGCCAGGCCCGATAAGCAGGCCGATCTTTTCAGGATCAATCTGCACGGTCTCGATACGCGGGGCGAATGGTGAGAGTTCACCACGCGGCGCGGAGAGAGTAGCTTCCATGACATCAAGAATCTTATGCCGAGTCTCGGTGTTGCGCTTGATCGCTTCCACTGCGATTGAGTGGGGGAGACCGTGAATCTTCAGGTCTAGTTGGAAGCCGGTGATGCCTTTGCGGGTACCGCAAATCTTAAAGTCCATATCGCCGAAGTGGTCTTCGGAGCCAATGATATCGGTCAGAACCACGTGCTTCACGATCTTACCGCTGGCGTCGGACTTCGAGACCAGTCCGCAGGAGATACCTGCTACCATGGCGGTGATGGGTACGCCTGCATCCATGAGCGAGAGACAGCCAGCGCAGACAGAGGCCATCGAGGTGGAGCCATTTGACTCAAATATTTCCGATACTACACGTATGCTGTAGGGGAAATCGTCCTCGCTTGGCATGACGGGCAGGAGTGAGCGCTCGGCGAGTGCGCCGTGGCCGATTTCGCGGCGACCGGGTGTGCCTGTGCGTCCGGTTTCTCCGACCGAGAATGGCGGGAAGTTATAGTGAAGGATGAAGGACTTCTCCTTGGGACCACCAGTCAAGCCATCCATGTCCTGCGTATCAGACGTGGTGCCGAGTGTAGTGATCGCAATGTTCTGGGTTTCGCCACGTTGGAAGAATGCACTGCCATGGACACGGGGGAGCACACCAGCCTGGCACTCAATGGCGCGCAGGTCAGTTACTTTGCGTCCGTCAGCGCGCTTGCCTTCTTCAATGATGGCTTCGCGGAAGACTTCTTCTTGAAGGACTTCCATCGCCATCTTCACTTGGTTCTCGTCATAAGCTGTGCCCTGGCTGGCCTTGAGAGCGGCTTTCGCTTCCTCGGCGAGTGCGCCAACAGCATCCTGGCGGACGAGTTTGGATTCGTTGAACACCGCGGTCTGCAGACGCTTGCCTATGAGGTCGCGCACGGCAGTGAGATTTTCCGGTGTGACTTTATGGAGCTTAAAGCTGGCCTTTGCTTTGGCGCATTGAGCAGCCAGCGTGCGCTGGGCAGCTATAATCTTCTGCACCTGAGTATGGGCGAATTCCAAGGCAGCCACGAAGGTTTCTTCGGGTACTTGGTCGCCACTGCCTTCGATCATCATCATGTCGTCCTGGTTGCCGACATAGATAAGGTCCAGGCTGCTTTCGAACATTTGTTCGTGGGTCGGGTTCGCGACAAATGCACCGTTGATATAGGCCACACGGACGCAGCCGATTGGGCCGTTCCACGGGATATCGCTGACCATCAGTGCTGCGCTAGCTCCGTTGACGAGGAGGATGTCTGCCTCATTCACCTGGTCGGTGCTTAGGAGCATCCCCAAGACCTGGACTTCGTTTAGAAAGCCAGCAGGGAAGAGCGGGCGCAGTGGACGGTCGCACAGGCGGGAGGTGAGGATTTCCTTCTCTGAGGGACGACCCTCGCGCTTGAAAAAGCCACCGGGGAATCGGCCAGCAGCCGAGAATTTTTCGCGGTAATCGACTGTGAGCGGGAAGAAGTCCTGTCCGGGCTTCATGAACGTGGCGGCGCAGGCGGAGACGAAAACAATCGTTTCTCCGAGGCGGATGGTAACGGCCCCATTGGCTTGTTTTGCGAGGGTACCGGTTTCGATGGTGATGCCGAGATCTTCGACAGTCACTGAGTATTTTTGCTGTAACATTGGGTTTTCCTAGGCTTCTTTGTTTCTTCTTTGTTTTATGGTATGAAAATGGGCGCAGACTTATGGCAACGGCAGAAACGGAAAACCGCCGGGAATAGAATTCGCGGCGGTTTTCTGTACTGTAAAGACTGCGACGTGTTCAAAGCTCGACCGATGACAAGAATCTGACTTTACCAAGCGGTATTGCCCGGAGTAGGCCAGAGGCAGTCGGTTGAGCATTGGTGCGGAGTCCGCTCGGGCTTACCGGCGGAGCTTCAACCGCTTGATGACCTCGTTGTACTTTTCGAGATTGGTACGCTTGAGGTAATCGAGCAGCTTGCGGCGACGCACGGTGAGAGCAATCAATCCACGGCGGGAGTGAAAGTCTTTGCGGTGGGCACGCAGGTGGTCCGTGAGGTGGCTGATACGCGCAGAAAGAAGCGCGATCTGTACTTCGCTGGAACCGGTGTCCTTCTCGTGGATACGGAAGTCTGTGATGATTGTAGATTTATCTTCGGTCATGTTCTATTGTGATGTTCACGATTTGATGAGGTCTTGTAATTATGACCCGTAACCCCAGCAAGAGCCAGAATTACCGTTTCAACCAGCGGAATACCCGCTGGAAAATCGAGGAAGTCTTCGCGAAGCGCGAATGCTTCTGAACGCAAGGCGTGAACAAACCACAGCAGTAATATTCATGCAAGCAGAATTTTGTAAATCACGGCCTATTTTGAGCATTTTCTCCCTATACCTATTACTGACAAAGACTAGTTCGAGGGTATTGGGGCTATTGGGGCTGATGTCCTGCAACCATAGTAGCATGATATAGTAAGAGCATAGCCTTAGCCACCTGCTTCACCCAACCTTCACCGTCTCCCCCGGATGCTTTTCCAGCAATCGCAGCAGGCTTACATCCCGGGCGGCTTCCTCTACCGAGACCAGACACGAGGGTATGGGAGTGCCCGCTTCCACGGACATTGCATATTGGTCAAAGTAGGTTTCTGCTGGCGACGTGCAGACGATGCTTTCTGTCTTGCCCTCGCGAGACGCGATGAGCGTGGGCTTGCCGTCTTTCCACTCTTTAGTGATGCGCCAGCCCTTGTCGGTGACGAGGTAGAAGAGGTCGTGGTGTTCTCGGTCGTTCCCTTCCTGGCTGTAGGTTGCGAGGTCCGCAGCCCAGGTGATGAACAGGTGGGCGATGCCGCCATCGGCGAAGCGTAGATGCAGCGCTTCCGTATCCGCCTGCATCAGGCCTTTGTGCGCCAGATTACTGCTGAAGAAGACGGCATCCTGCGGCGCCGAGTCCATCAGGTGACAGGCGGAGTTCAGGTTGTGAATCATCGCATCCATGAAAGGCCCACCATTCTTATCGTGGTCCAGAGCCCAGCGATTCCACTGGGGATAGGCGTGTATCCAGTCCTGTTTATAGAGCGCAAGTTTGCCGAAGCGCCCTTCGGAAAATAGCGCTCTTAATCCCTGGACAAAGGCATCCCCTGTGCGCCCATAGAGCACTGCGCTGCGGATTCCCGGGGTCTTCGCCAGCTCCACCATGCGCTGGCAGTCGGCTGCATTCGCGGCAAGCGGCTTGGTGCAAAGGATGTGTTTGCCCGCCGCCACGGCTTGAGCGAATAGCGTGGCCCGCACCCAGGGTGGTACAAACAGGGCGACCATGCTGATGCCTGCATCGGCAAAGATGGCTTCTGCGCTGGGCGCGACTGCTGCTCCCAGAAGAGCGGCGTATTTAGTAGCGCGAGCGGTATCAAAGTCGAAGACAGAGACGACGCGTAGTGCGGTGCTCTGCTTCAGTGAATCTAGCTGCCAGCGAAGGAAATCGCCGCATCCGATAATGGCCAGTGTTTGCATGCTAAAAAGTGTTTTATGATTAATAAGACTATCTGATGATGCCAGTACTAGGCCGGTTTGATGGTATCCATCGCCTTCTTCCAGGCCGCGATATAGCCGTCCATGGAAGTGTTTACATCCGCACGGATGATTTGGCGTTCTGCCTTGGCTTCGAACCACGCCAGAGTACGCTCTGCTCCCTCGCGGAAATTGATGGTTGCTTTAAAGTCGGGCACGAACCGCTTTATCTTAGAGTTATCAAAGATAAGGCTGTGCGCCTTGTCTCCAAGGAGATTCTCCTTCTCCCAGGGGCTGATGACGGCGAGGAACTTAGAGGGGATATGGATGAGCTTTGGCTCAACTCCGGCGACTTCAGCGATCACAGTGTATATCTGGTCCCAAGTAAGAACCTCATCGCTGGTGATGTGGAATGCGTGGCCATTCGCCGTGCTATTGCCCAGCAGGCCCACGAAGCCCTTCGCAAAGTCGTCGCTATGGGTCACCGTCCAGAGGGAAGTGCCATCGCCATGCACGACCATGGACCCGCCCTTGCGAATGCGATCCACCAGGGTAAGGTCCGACCAGCCGCCGATAGCCACTGGCCAGACAGTACCATAGGTGAGGGAGGGGCGCACGATGACCATGGGAAAGTCTTCCTCGCGGAAGGCTTTGTGCAGGCGGTCTTCGCAGGCGATCTTGTTGCGGGAGTACTGCCAGTGGGGATTCTTTAACGGGGATGATTCGGTGACAAAAGGCATGGGCACTGGCTTTTGGTAAGCCGATGCGGAGCTGATGAAATGGTACTGGAGCGTGCGGCCCTTGAAGAGGGCGATGTCGCGCTCTATCTCGTCTGGCGTAAAGGCGATGAAGTTCGCAACGGCATCGAAGCGCAAGTCTCCGAGAGCGAGCCTTACCGATTCCGGTTTATGGATGTCTGCGACGATAGTGCGGACTCCCTTGGGGAGTTCGCAAGCCCGCTGCCCGCGGTTCAGCACAAAGACTTCCATGCCACGTTCCACAGCGAGGCGCACGCAGCTAGAGCTTATATTTCCCGTTCCACCAATAAAGAGTACTTTCATACCCTTAGTTTAGCATATATCTGGCCTGTCTTCCCATCCATTCTCTTGACCAGTATCTCCTGTTAATTGATGTTATCCCCATGCCTCATCCTATAAAGTTGCTCTGGCAGGATCGTTCTTCACGAGGGGAGGGGATTGAGCTAATCCGCATTGCGTGCAAGCGAGGTGCATTACTTTACGAGCACACCCACGATTATCCCGAAGTATTCTGGATTGAGGAAGGCACCTGTCTGCATCGTATTAATGGAGGCGAAGATATTCTCAGTGCAGGCGCCATTGTATTTATTCGCCCCTTTGATACCCACCAGTTGCTCGCAGCAGGCGTCGGCGGCTTTACCCTGTGTAACTTCACCCTAAATCCCATACTCACCCAGCTTTTCACTAAAAGACACCCAGGCGACTGGGACGCCTGCTGGTATCCCAAGGGGCAGCCACCGCGCACGTCGCAAGCTACACCGGCTCAGATGGGACGCTTGAAGACGCTCTATAGCGAAGTGGCTGAGGGCAATCGCGATTCCCTTGAGTTGGAGCACTTCCTCACTCGATTAATTCGACTCTTCCGTCCACGGATGGCTACGGGGCAGGAAGGCATCATCCCAGACTGGCTCATCCGCGCACTGGACTCCCTCAACGACTCCGAAGTTCTGCGGGACGGCGTCCCTGGGTTCATCAAGGCAGCCGGGCATAGCCATGAGCATGTCACCCGCGAATGCCGCCGCCACCTGGGACTCGGGCCCCATGCCCTTATTTCAAATGCCCGCATGGAACTGGCAGGAAGACTCCTCCAGCAGACACAGTTGACGGTCGAAGCAATAGCTGAGCACTGCGGCTACGCCAGCACCGCCCGTTTCTACGTGAACTTCCAGCGGATTCACAATCAATCCCCTAAACGCTATCGCACCGTAAAGCAGTGAAGCTTTACGGTGCGTAGGTTAAATGGTGGTGGGAACTGGATTTGAACCAGCGAACGGCGATGCCGAATGGATTTACAGTCCACGCCCTTTAGCCACTTGGATATCCCACCCAAAGTGAAGCGCGTACCATGCCTACTCTCGGTTCACTTGCCAAGGATATTTTGTAAAAATATTACATGGCCTAAAAGAGCACTGTCTTTAAGGTACTTCCCACTTTCTGGAAAGAGGGAAGGTAAGTATGCGCCTATGTCTGTATGGTGCATTTCGAAGTTCTTGGGCTGTTACCTGTGGCACGGCATCTTGCCCGTGTGTCTTCCAGCGATCATAACAGAGCCCGAACATTGGCGTCTCTCGTGCTGTAGTCTTACTCAATGGTGTAAACCTTGATGGGGTCAGCCTTGCCTTTTACTTTGATATCGCCACAGGGCTTGAATTTGAAGCGGGCGCGCAGGGCTATAAAGGTATACTCGCTCAGGAGCAGGTCCACGCCGGGCATCTCTTTGGTGGCGGATTCGAGACGGGAGGCGAGGTTTACGCTGTCGCCGATGCAGCCGAACTCCATCTTCTGGTGGGAGCCGATGTTACCCACAATGGCTACTCCAGTATTGATGCCGATGCCGATGTGCAGGTCTTGAACGCGCTCTATTCTGCCCTCGGCGCGCCACTTCTCGCGGAGTTCGGCGAGTGCTTTGCGCATGTCCATCGCTGCATGGATGGCGTGTTCTTCCTGATAGGGGTCATCGCGGTGTGCGCCAAAGACGGCCATCAGTCCGTCTCCCATGAACTTGTTGAGGTAGCCGCCGTTCTTGAGAATGGAGTCGATCATTCGCTCAAAGTAAACATTGAGCAGTTCTACCATCTCTTCCGGGGTGATGCTTTCCGAGAGGCTGGTGAATCCACGTACATCGGAGAAGAGTACGGTGATCTTCTTACGTTCGCTCTTAAGCTCCGCCTTGCCACTGGAAGCCATGACAGTGTCCGTAACCTCTTGAGACACGTAGCGGGCGAGAGTGCCTTTGAGATTATCGCGCTGTTGCAGGCCTATGGCCATGGCATTTATCGCGGATGCGACCTGGCCAAATTCATCCTTCGTGTTGATTTTAATCTCTGTGACGAAGTCTCCCCTGGCTATGTTTTCCACACCCTTTTGTATTTGCAGAAGCGGCTTGGATGCAGCATTGGCGAGCCAGATGGCCATAATGACTGCAATAAAGATGGAACCGCCGAGAGTGTAGAGACTGATTGCCTGAATAGTGCTAAGCTGCCGCTCTACTTCGTCGGCACTGATATCCACTCCGATGAGGCCGACCGGTTTTCCCGCTGCATTCAGCATGGGGGCGGTGGCTGTCAGAAATGTGCCCCACTGGTCCTTGGTCATCTCGCTCTGCACATAGGGTTTGTCGATGGGGTAAATATCCCTTGGGTTTACGGGACGGTAAATCTCATTCAGCTTTGCCCGCTCATCGATGTTCTCCTCGCAATCCACGATGTACCGATAAACGTTCGATTCGCCGGGAATCGGACGCATGGTATAGAGAAACTTCACTTTGAGGTCAGTGCGGCGATTGGCATCGCGCAGGGATCGCAGTTGTTTGGTAATCGCTGCATAATCTGGACCGGATTCATCGGCATCATTCACAATGCGCTCGTGGGTGGGCACATCGATGGCCAGTGCTGCGGATACGGCTATGCTGAGCACCTTACTCTGAATGTGGGTGAAGAGGTAGTCTTTCGCTTTGAAATAGAGCACTCCAGCTATGGTCGCATTCGACACGACCGCCAGAAGTATAATTAGAATGAGTAATTTTGTTTTATATTTCATGGCAAAGGCAGACAAATGGTAGACAGGAGACAGTATGGAGACAATGACAAGGAAAATAATAAAGTAAATCTTGTAGTTAAGGTGGGACTGCATGTCTGCTTGACCAAACTGACATGACGGTGGATGGAGTGGATGGAATGGACTGTATGGACAGAATGGACGGAGTGGACGGCTACACGAGAACTTCCGCTTTCTGCCCTCTGCAATCTGAAATCTGGAATCTGCCATCTGCCTTTCCCCTTCCGCCTTCCCCAGTGTTAATTGAAGTGATTACGGGGCCTAATATTTCTATTTCTTATAAGAGAAATAGCTGATAGTCTTGAAACCAGCTAAGCTTTTAGCCATTCGGGTAGTGTAGAACTGCCGCTCTGGCACGAATCAATCAGGTACAAACAGATTCAGAACCCTAAGACTATGAAAACACCCATACGTGTTGCTGTAACAGGTGCAGCCGGCCAAATCGGCTATGCCCTTCTTTTCCGTATCGCCTCAGGGGCGATGTTTGGCCCAGACCAACCAGTGGCCTTGCATCTCATCGAAATTCCGCAGGCCTTGGAAGCGCTGAAAGGCGTTGTCATGGAACTCGACGATTGCGCATTTCCGCTGCTGACGGAGATAGTGCCTACCGCAGATCTCGCGGTTGGCTTTAAAGGAGTAAACTGGGCGCTGCTGGTAGGTAGCGTACCCCGCAAGCAAGGTATGGAGCGTGCGGATTTGCTCGGTATCAACGGGAAAATCTTTACAGGGCAGGGCCAGGCTATCGCCGCTCATGCTGCGAGCGATGTTCGCGTTCTTGTCGTTGGCAACCCGTGTAACACCAATTCACTCATTGCAATGAATGCGGCCAAAGGAATTCCTGCGGACCGCTTCTTTGCGATGACCCGACTCGATGAAAATCGCGCCAAGAGCCAGCTTGCGCAGAAAGCTGGAGTCGCGATTACAGCGGTTTCAAATCTCGGCATCTTTGGCAATCACTCGCCAACCATGTTCCCTGACTTCTACAATGCGAAGATCAATGGAAAGCCTGTCACCGAAGTCATCACTGATGATGCCTGGTTGAAAGACACTTTCGTTCCCACCGTGGGCAAGCGTGGTGCAGCGATCATTGCTGCGCGTGGTGCTTCCTCTGCTGCCAGCGCAGCGAATGCCGTTGTGGATACGGTTCGCAGCTTGGTGACACCGACACCGGCAGGCGACTGGAACAGCGTCGCCGTGCGTTCAAATGGCGAATATGGTACCGTTCCCGGACTGATCACTGGCTTTCCAGTTCGCACGAGCGACGGCAAGACCTGGCAGATCGTTCCGAACCTTCCCGTATCCGCCTATGCGCAGTCCAAGATCGATGCCTCGGTCAAGGAACTCAGCGACGAGTACGATACAGTCAAGAGCCTCGGTTTGGTTTAATGGATGAAATGGCATCAGCTAGCAGTCGGCTGTTAAAGGTCAGCAGAATTAGCTGGCAGATAGCCCAATAAATCTAGTTCCAGAAGCAGTTTCTTTCCTCGAGCGCGGTTGTTGCAATGATTGCAGCAACCGCGCTTTTTTCGTGTTCGTGGCATGGGCGTCACGCCAAACGCGCCTGCATGTTTCTCGATGGGAGTAATATTACAAGGGGACTGGATCGGATTCTGCCTCCTGCCTTCTGCCCTTCCGACTTTATGCCTCTGTGCCTTTGGCACTTAGTGCCTACCTTCATGCAATGCCTTGTCTTTTCGCGAACACATGGCAGGATGCGACTTTTTCCACCAGCAAATCATGGCAATAACTCCGATGATGCAGCAGTATCTGGATGTGCGGCGCGAGCTGCCAGCGAACACGTTGCTGCTGTTTCGCCTCGGAGATTTTTATGAGCTGTTTGATGAGGATGCGCGGATCGGCTCGCAGATACTCGGGCTCACGCTGACACAGCGCAATGGGCAACCCATGGCCGGGCTGCCGTACCATGCGGCGGATGCCTATATCCAGCGTATTCTTGCGGCTGGCAGAAAGGTGGCGGTTTGCGACCAGATGGAGCCGCCGCGCCCGGGCAAGATTGTGAAGCGGGCGTTGACGCGAATCCTCAGCCCCGGGACGACGCTCGAGGACCATCAAGTGGATGCTCGGAAGAACCACTACCTGCTGGCACTCGACTTCGCAAAAGATAATGGTTTTCATGCAGCGTGGCTGGACCTCACCACGGGGGATTATGCGGTGGCAGGCGAGGGGCGGGCGGACCAGTTGCTATCAGTCTTCACCGCGCTTGATCCACGGGAAGTCATTGTACCGGAGCAGGCGTGGGCACGATGGCGGGCGCTGGATGCGCATGATAGCGGGCACAAGGCGCTGCTTAACTTCTGCAACGACCGCCCGCTAAGCACGCTGGCAGACTACCAGTTTGCCCGAGAGGAAGGTTTGCAGCGGGTGTTGGAAACGCTCAAGGTTCTCAGTGTCGAGGGCTTCGGCCTCACGCGCATGCATCCGGCTCTGGGGGCAGCGGGAGCACTTATCCACTACGCGACGGAAAGCCTCTGTGCGCCACCCGGGAATCTGCGAACACTGCGCGAGTACAGACCGGGCGGGGTGCTTCTTCTAGACCCGGCCACGCTGCGGAATCTGGAAATCTTTCGCGGAGCGAATGGTTCACGCGAAGGCAGCCTGCTCGCTGCGATGGATGGCACCGTCACGGCACCCGGGGCACGCTTGCTTGAGCGCTGGCTGGCGGCACCGCCCCTGGAACTGGTGGAACTTAAGCGCAGACAGTGCGCAGTGGGGGAGCTGCTCGAAGCGCCCGGCATGACTGGCGAATTACAGGAGTACCTGAAGTGTGTGCGCGATCTGCCCCGCATCTTGGGGCGCTTACGCAATCGCCTCAAGAACCCACGCGAGCTGGGCGGTCTGCGCGACACGCTCCAGCAGATACCCCTCATTCGACAGATACTCGCGCAGTACGACGGCGACTCCGTGCGCGGTGTGGCTTCGCGCCTGAGCGAGCAACCCGAGCTGTGCGATCTACTGGAGCGTGGGCTTGCGGATGATTTACCCAATGAGTTGGTTGAGGGGGGCTTTATCCGCGATACCTACGATGCGGAGCTGGACCACCTCCGGAGCCTTACCCGGGACAGCAAGAGCTGGATAACTTCACTGGAAGCCGAGGAGCAGAAGCGCACTGGTATTAAAAACCTGAAGATTCGCTACACCGGCGCCTTTGGCTACTATATAGAGATCACCAAGTCCAATCTCCACTTGGTACCGGACGACTATATTCGCAAGCAGACAGTCGTAAATGCCGAGCGTTACTACACCACTTCGCTGAAGGAGAAGGAGAAGGAGATTCTCCACGCCGATGAGAAGAGTATCGCTCGGGAGACGGAGCTGTTTGAGGCGCTCTCCACCGCTGTGCTCGATAAGGCTGACTCCCTCGAAGCCACTGCTGCCGCGCTCGCGGAGATCGATGTACTCGCCGGATGGACACGGCTGGCTCGTGAGTGGGACTACTGCAAGCCGGAGCTGGACGAGGGCGATGTACTCGAGATAGAGAGTGGCCGACACCCTGTGGTCGAGCAGACACTGCGTCGCGAACGCCATGGCCTGGCCGGTACACGTTCCTTTGTACCCAATGATACGCTGCTCAGTGCCAGTGACGAGCAGGTGGCCATCATCACCGGACCGAATATGGCGGGTAAAAGCACCTACATCCGGCAAGTGGCGCTTATCGCATTGATGGCACAGACCGGCTGCTGGGTACCAGCAAAACGCTGCCACATCGGCCTGGTGGATCGGGTATTTTCGCGAGTGGGCGCGAGCGATGAACTGGCGCGTGGGAACTCAACCTTCATGGTCGAGATGAATGAGACAGCGAACATCCTGAACAACGCCACCCCGCGCAGCCTTATTATATTGGACGAGATTGGCAGAGGCACCAGCACCTACGATGGGCTGGCCATCGCTTGGGCAGTGGTCGAGTACCTGCACGGCAGCGAGGAACGCGGCCCACGCACACTCTTCGCGACCCACTACCACGAGTTAACCCAAATTGACCGCCAGTGCGCCCGAGTGCGCAACTACAGCGTGGCCGTGAAGGAGTGGAACGACGAGATCATCTTCGTCCGCCAGGTAAAGAAAGGCGCCGCCGACCGCAGCTACGGCATCCAGGTAGCACGATTGGCAGGCCTGCCAGTGAGTGTAATCAACCGGGCAAAGGAAGTCCTTGAGAAACTCGAGGCCGACGACAGCAGCCACAATCTCCTACGCCGTCGACTAAAGACCATTCGCAACGCCGAGGCCAACGGTAAGGAGACCGGGCAGATGGCGTTGTTTTAGGCAGATTGCAGATTTAAGATTTAAGATGGCAGATTTAAGATGGCAGAAGGCAGAAGTAGGCAGAAGGTGGCTAAGAGCTAAAAGGGGGACGACATATCCTTCGAGCGCACCACTCGTGCGGCAAAGGCATATTGAGACATTTCATTTCCCGTGTTGCTAAAAGCTAATAGCTAACAGCTAAAGGCTAAGAGCTAAATGGTACCGGGGAGGGGACTTGAACCCCTACAGTATCGCTACCGCTAGAACCTGAATCTAGTGCGTCTGCCAATTTCGCCACCCCGGCATTCATTCCTTCCCGTGTACACAGGTTACACAGGACTGAAGGTAAAGAAATAGACATGAGGTGCGGTGTGAGTCAAGTAGTTTCAGACAGACTGATTAGAGAGCGGTGAATCTCGAAGTTTGGCTGTTTGAAGTGGCATGGGCATCTTGCTCGTGTGTCTTCCAGCTATCATCCCGAACATGGGCGAATGTCCATGCCACGCCCGCGCAGCAAGTGTTTATTCGTCGGCAATGGGTGGATAAAAGCCGTGGAGCCAGAGCCGGCAAGGACGTTGGCGCTCCCAGGTCCTCAGGATGTCCGAGGTAGAAAATAGAATTAGCTTCCACGGCTGCGCGGTGTGCATAAGGTGGAGCTATTCATGGCCAAGTCCTTACAGCACCGAATCAATGCAGGCCGGGTAGCGGTCACTAATCAGGTGGACTTCTTTCACCGCCAGTTCGGGCAAGTACCGAGTGAGTGGAAGGAGGATGACACGCGGGTGACGTTTGCCGACTTCGCGATCTCGGAGCGTATCTTTGCAGAATTGCGGCAGGCATTTCCGGGGGATGCGTATTGCTCGGAGGAGTCCAATCCCGCGGATGAAGCAGTCTCGCTGAGAAGTGGCTATGGTTGGATACTGGATCCGATTGATGGTACGAACAACTATGCCCTCGGGATGACCAGTTGTGCGATCTCGCTGGCATTGTTGAAAAACGGGGTACCGGTCTATGGGTTTATATATGATATGAGCCGTCGGGTACTCATTCAGGGTGGTCCAGGGCTGGGCTTGCTCGATGGTACACACAAGGCATCCGTGAAAACCGAGCCACTGGAGAGGCAGAGCATCATTGGCCTGCACTTCCCCATGAATGCCGCACACTACCGCGCCCTCGAGCAGCCGCTGGGTATCTATCGCGTGCGCTGTCTGGGAAGCGGGGCGCTGGTTGCGGCCTATGCTGCAATTGGCAAGCTGGACGGTGCCATCGATTTTAAGGTAAAGGTTTGGGACATCGCGGCAGCCTACGCACTCGTTCTCGCCGGTGGCGGGGAATTCCACTTTCTGGACGCGCCTCTCTTTCCCATCGAGACCTTTCACCCGCGTCTGCCTCCCACACCCTATGTTGCCGGGAGTTCGCATTTTTGCAAAGCAGCGCTGGACTGGATGGGAAAGCCAGCCAATCCCATTCCGCTGGCAACGAACGGAGCGAACGAACCTACCAACGAGTAAATTCTATTCTCATGCAATACAACTTCGACACCTTTCCATCGCGCAAGAACACAGGCAGCTTGAAATGGGAGAAATACGCAGGGAGGGATGTGCTCCCGCTCTGGGTAGCAGACATGGATTTCCAGACTGCGCCTGAGATTATCGCAGCACTCCAACAACGACTGGAGCATGGCATCTATGGTTATACGCTACCCTATACGGATGTAATCGATGCCGTGCGCAACTACCTGAGTCGCACCTATGCGTGGGAAGTGTCAGCCGACTGGATATGCTGGACCCCCGGGCTGGTGCCAGCGCTGAATGTAATGTGCCGCGCGGTGGGTGCGGAAGGGGATGCAGTCATCACAGCCACTCCGGTTTACCCGCCTTTTCTAAGTTCGCCAGATAACACAGGCCGGGAGTTAATCGCCGTACCCCTTATGCTTGAAGGCGAACGCTGGACACTCGATCTGGTCGCGATGGAGCACGCGATCACTCCACGGACCCGCCTGCTCAGCCTGTGCAATCCGCATAATCCGGTGGGCCGGGTATTTTCGCGTGAAGAGTTGAGTGCGCTGGCCGTCTTTGCCGCGAAACATGACCTGGTGGTATGCTCAGACGAAATCCACTGCGATCTTATACTGGATGAAGTGACACACATCCCCTTTGCAACACTGTCACCAGAGGTGGCCGCACGCACGGTCACGCTGATGGCTCCGAGCAAGACGTATAATATCCCCGGACTAAGTTGCTCCTTCGCCATAATATCCGATGCCAAGTTGCGCGGACAATTTAAGAAAGCGGCACAGGGATTCCTCACCGAGGTGAATTGCTTCGGCTACGCCGGTTGCGCAGCGGCTTATAATTTTGGCGAGCCATGGAGGCAGGCGCTTCTGGCTTACCTCCGTGCGAATCGTGCCACACTCTACGCATTCATCCATCAACGCCTGCCAGAACTACGCATACTGCCCATGGAGGCCACTTATCTGGCATGGATTGACTGTCGTTCACTCGGCTTTGATGACCCGGCCGGATTCTTTGAAAAGTTCGGCGCCGGTCTCTCGGATGGGCGCTACTTCGGTGCGGTTGGTAAGGGCTATGTGCGATTGAATTTCGGTTGCCCCCGCAGTCAATTGCTGGAAGGTCTGGAGCGTATGGAGCGAGCCCTGCAGTCCCTGCGATGAGCAGCTAAAGGCCGGAATGCGGCGTCGATGGACAGGCTGCCAGCTTGTGCTAGATTGCGGCATGATCAAAGTACGCAAATCAAACGACCGGGGCGATGCGAACCACGGCTGGCTGAAAAGCCGCCACACCTTTTCCTTCGCAGACTATTATGACGCAGCCTTCATTGGCTTTCGCAGCCTGCGCGTAATCAACCAGGATATCGTCGCCCCCGGCATGGGTTTTGGCACGCATCCGCATCGGGATATGGAGATATTCAGCTACGTTCTGGAAGGTACACTTGAGCATAAAGATAGCTTGGGCAACGGGCGCCAACTCAAGCCCGGCCAAATCCAGCTCATGAGTGCGGGGCGTGGGGTAACGCATAGCGAGTACAACCCCTCTGCCACCGAACCGATGCACTTTTTACAAATCTGGATCATGCCCGCTGTGCGCGGACTGGTACCCAGTTATACAGAATGGCATCCAAAGGCCGGAACTGGCGATTCTGCCAAAGTGCTCGTCATCTCACCGGATGGACGCGATGACTCCGCTACCATCCATCAAGACGCCGAAGTCTGGCGTATCCGACTGGAAGCAGGGGCATCGACCACGCATAATTTAAAAGCTGGGCGTGGACTCTGGCTGCAAGTAATCAGCGGCAAGCTATCGCTAAACAACACCCCACTCGAAGCAGGCGATGGGGCGAGTACCGAGACCGCAGGCGACGTTGTTCTCGTGGCAGGCGAACGGGTCGAAGCACTGCTGTTTGATCTGAAGTAGAGAAGGTATGGAGGTGAGTAAGCGTGACAGTACCCTAATGTATTACGCTTTCTTCGTTGGTGCTGGTTTGCTGAGCAACTTCGTGACTGCAGATTTAAACTGCTCTAGATCGGTATATGATACCTGGCCGTAATTGCGCTTTTCTTTAGCTCCATCGTACCATTCACTTAGGTTGGCTTTCTTATCTGTGTCATTCAGCGCATTAGTCTTCTCCAGAGTTATGTAGCGTGCTGTAGCTCCCATATCCGCAATCGCTACATAGTAGCAAAGCGAAACATCTTTGGGAGTGAGAAATGTAAGAAAGAGAATATCTGGTATCTTGTTTCCATCCCCCGCCACGACTTCGATTGTGACTGCATCCCAGTCATATAAATCTTTGCCTTTTTTTGACCTCTTGCAGAAATCGAGATTTCGTGTGGCCTTTAGCATGTCCACAAACTCGGCATCATCCAGTGCCATGGTTGGAAGCAAGCGATGCTGGACAAAATACGCATCATCCCTGTTATACACCCACGGTTTGGTCGTCTGACCAGTTGATGTAGTTGATTTCGTTGTGGACTGGCCTGATTGAGTCGGGGAAGAGCCGCTTCCCGAAGTGGTTTCGCAACCACTCGTAGCTATCAATAAGCTAAGCGATAATAAAGAAGAGAGCTTGCAGAATGTTTTCATAATAGGTGATGACGTCTCAATCCATGAATTTATTTGTTATCCTGCAAACTATTTCTTGAGATATGAGTTGGAAGCGCCATTGAACTAAAGCATCCTCGAATTTGTCCGGCTTGGTCACCCACCTTTTCCAAGTTTTCCATATCAGGGGCTGTCATCAAAGTACTTTTGCAACGATAGCTTCATGGTTACACGAGCACGGCGAAGTCTGGTCTCAACAGCCTTAGGGGTTATATTTAGGATGGCAGCAATCTCGGTGTAGCCCTTGTCTTCATACTCTGCCAGAATCAACGGTTCACGCAAACCGATGGGAAGCGAGCTGATAGCCTTGCGGACGGCTTCGATTTTCTCCCGATGCAAATCTGCGACATCAGGGCTTAATCCGGAATCTGCAGGCTCCAGCATCCCATTGGAGCGGGTTCCCGTCGAATCTTTACCGGGGTTCCCCGTTATAATCGTGCGCAGTGCATCACGGGAGACACAAAACTTCGCTTTCCACCATCGCTGGTAGCTACGGGCTTCATTGGTGGCGATGCCGTAAAGCCAGTGGGAGAAAGGCTTGGCCGGATTGTACTTCGCTCGCTTCACATAGACGCACACGAAGGCATCTTTAGCCACCATTGATGCGCCGCGTTGATCGTTGAGCAATCGAAGGAGATATTTTCGCAAACGCAGCTCCCAGCGGTGCATGAGAATTTTCAACGCACGGGGGTCTTCCAGAACCACCTGGCCCATCAACTGCTCATCACTCATCGCTTCCAAAGTTTGGAGGGAATCGGAGTCGCTCATGGGTTAGTCGTGATTCATGTGAAGATCGGGGGGCCCGGAATGATCGAGCGAGTGAAGCTGGGAGAGGACGATCTTAAGATACCGTTTGCCTTCTTTCTCCGGCATTACTGAGGCTACATCACGCAAATGCCCTTCAACGGAGTGAAGACATTCCGACTCCCACGCCTTCAACTCAGCCTCCAGCGCGGTGATGGGCGCAGCATCATGTCCAGGCGTGGATTGTAAATCCTTCAACGAGTTTCGAATCGACTGAATCTTTTCACAATGCATGGCGCATTGCTTCCGGTAGGCATTATGCTTTTCGGTGATCAACTGGCATTGCGCATCCGTCAGGTTAAACTCATCACGCATCCAGAGCATGGCATCTCCTTTTCTCGCTGCGCTAATAGTATCTGGTCTACCCGTGGAGATATACGTGCCCAAGGCCACAAGCAGTGTGAGTAGCGTGAGACCCAGCAAGGTTTTTACAAGATTGGTCATGGCTGGCCGGTTTCGATCAGACCGGTATGAATTCGTGGATCTATTTGGGACAAATAGGCTAACACTATCTGAGTTCGAGCGGTTTCCACACTCTGTTGTGCCAGCAGAAATCCAGATAATCCGCCCACCAGACACAGACAGCATACCGCAACAGACACTAGCGCCCTGTGATACTTGAGAAACCCGGGCAAGGTACGGTAGTTGTTAATCTCCGGCAGCACCCCGGATTCGATCTCTGGATTTGGAGTAATCTGCACATCCCAACAGGTTAGTACAGCTCTCATGGCATCAGTTTCACTCGTTTTGATGGTCTTTTTATTCATAGTATATTCCCTCCCTTCAATCGATATCGTCTCCAGCCCCGCAAAACCCTCAACATTTCTAATAAATTCCCGGATATTGGCCACAAGAGTAAAGATAGTTCGGAATCCGGCACGGGCGCATCTCACTTCCTGGACCTATCAAGGACGTATAAATGGATTTACCGCAAAGAGTCGCAACAAGATACAAGAAATACTTCGCACAGGTATCTGGGAAGCGTAAACAGGCCTGATTACTCGACGAAAGACCCCGATTACTCGACGAAAGACCCCGATTACTCGACGAATGACCCCGATTACTCGACGAATGACCCCGATTACTCGACGAATGACCCTAATTCCTCGACGTACACATCCAGTTGGCAAGCAGATCAGGTTACGGAACCTACAAAAACGGGAAATAATCGGCCATTCATGCCTGCGGATCGGTCATTTACAGAAATTATTCGCTGCCTCAGGCAACTGATTAACTGCATAATCCTGCATGCAATCGAAGTCATCTAATCAAACTATTGGTTAGAAAGCCATAATGCATAAATCAATCGCCATAAACACCATATAAAATGTTATAATGCATATATAAAATACTGAAAAATGTAGCAAAACATACAAAAAGCATATCTCATTTAGTGCCAGAGCTGTCGCATATACTGTATAGACATTTTACCCTGTTATAGGGTTCATATACTCATTTAAAGTAATACATTAGTTGTTTATATGGTTATTTTACAAACTAAGACATGCATTATTCATTTAGATATGGTGATTATTTTATGTTATGAGCATGTTTTGTAGTTTGTTGCGACAAATTATCCTGATGAGGCTGCTCATTGGCTCATTTAGTAAGAGAAATCTAGTCTGATATGCTCATTTACAAGACCCATATGCCCTCTACTCAGGCGTTTATGCCTTCCATCGAGGCGATTATGTCCACCAAGCGGACCATTCTGCGCGCAGATCAGTTCAGTATGCCGATGCACCGGACCTATAAACCCTTTTGTCAGACCACTCTATACACTATCAAGGAGTGGATGGGGAATTATCTAGGCGATATGGCTGATTCTCAGACCGTTTCGTAGAAAAATGGCCCCATATCATTTACTGCACAGGTTAATTTAATGGATTAGCCTCAAAAAGTCGCAAAAAGATACAAAAATGAAAGACAATAGCTTGCATGGTGCGTATGCCTTGCATGGAAGCACGATCTGTGGGAGTGCACGTGCCTCGCGCGCGTTCCGCGTGTTGTCTTCTGCGTCTCGCAGAAGTCTCTCCTCGGTAGTAGCGGTAGAATCCCACAGGGATTGATTTGCCCCTCCGGGGCATTTGTGTTCAGCGTAGAGTTTGGCGATCTTCCGAATCCGAAATCCTCCGGGACTCCTGAATCCCAAAGGGATTCTGTCCCAAAGCCCGGGGTTGGCCGCGGGCCTACCCCGGGTAAATGTAAGAAACCGGACAACCCCAACGGGGTTGCGTCCGCATTGCTATGGGCGGGATAGTCGCCGCAAAGACGGACGACGCAACCCCGTTGGGGTTGATGTATCTTTCACATCCTTACCCAGGGTAGCGCGCTCCGCGCGCAACCGCTTTGGGGCGTAATCCCTTTGGGATATTTCTGATTCTGAAAACACTCGATTTGACGATAAACAGGTGCTCCGGGGCATTGATAGCACTCTGGGCCAATGTTGGCCCTTTGGGGCAACCTGTGAGCGCCGACAGGTATTGTCCGGAATATAATAACAACTTCGAAATGCACCATCTTGGCTATCTTGGCTCGTGCAGCGTGCGTATGCCTTGAGTATTCGTGAACCCACATTATATTGATTTTTTGCGCTTAGATGCGGCTAGTGTGCAATATTTGAAAATATTTCGAGGGTTTGCCCGTGCTCGTTGCGATAACGAGTGAAGGTACAACGATAGTTCTACGATAAACCAACCATTAATCCAACTAGTAACATGAAAAAGTTAAGCACCATCCTCGTCACATTAATCTTCGCAGGTGCCTTGCATGCCGGCGATTCCAATTGCACCCGCCCCAAGGAAGCGGCCAAACCTGCCTGTTGCGCCGGAGATAGCGCAGTCATAAAAGTTGCGGATAAAACGGCGGTTGCAGAGAAATTGGACATGATCAAGGCTGTGGCCGAATACCCACTTACCAAGTGTGTGGTTTCTGATGAAAAACTGGATTCGATGGGCGAACCCTTCGACTATATATACCAGGTGGAAGGCAAACCCGACAGACTGGTGCGGCTGTGCTGCAATAGTTGCGTAAAGAAGTTCAAAAAGAATCCTGAAAAGTATCTGGAAATAATCGACACCGCCGTAAAACAGAAAGCCGCTGAAGCGAGCAAGACTGCAGCGCATGAAGGCCACCAACACTAAGTCTGCCGGATTTCACCACTCATGTGCGCGATTCCAACAGGCCTTCGCAGGCTCATCATCTCTGTACTTTCCCTAAGTGTGGGATTGCCCCTGCTTGCGGAAGAAAATCGAGATTCTACCGAATCCAGAACCGCCATGGTTGAGCTAGTAGCACACGCACCAGCCCTCAGTGCCGCGCGGTTGCGCATCGACGCCGCGAGAGCACGGATGGGCTCTGCCGGGAAATTCCCCAATCCAGAGATCGAGGCCATGGTCTCGAGGAAACAGTCTCCTATGGAAACCATGCCCATGTATGAAGTGAGTGTGCGGCAGCCTCTTCCAAAGGCCGGGGAGCGCGCCGCAGACCGGGATCGTGTGGCAGCAGGCGTGTCCATGGCACAGGCGGAGTACGCTCTCATGGCTGGCGAGATGGCGGCAGAGACTGCCATGGCACTGGCAGAAGCGGAGACCGCCACGCGCCGAGCCGATGTACTCGCCATACAAATGGCGCGAGTGCAGCGAGTACTCGGCACCGTGGAGATTCGCATAGGCACAGGGCAGGGGAGATTGGGCGAGCTGCTTGCCTTGAGAACGCAGATTGCGAGTATGCAGTTGATGATCGCCAGAGACCGCACCATGGCGGCGACTGCGCTAAGTGATGCCCGAAGCAGGCTGGGGCTTGCCGATGATGCCATACTTCCTGCCTACTTCGCCCCAATCGCCACGGATGTCATATTGGATAGTGCGCCGGCGTTGCGCATGGCAGAGGCTCGGATTCAGGAAGCCCACGCCATGGGCAGGATGGCGAGGGCGGAGGCAAAACCAATGACGGCGATCGGGTTGCGATTGGAACGTGAGCAGGACTCGATGGGGAATACCGATACGATCGGTATTGCCTTTATGATGGAGATTCCCTGGCGCAGCCGTGGCTACGCCCGCGCCGATGAACAGGCCGCCCGCACCGAAGCCCATGCCAGCCGTGCGGATGCGAGGGCAAATACTTTTCAAATTATGGCAGCACTTAAGTCGATCGAGCGAGCAGAGAAGCTTGCCGCATTAACCGCTCAACTTGCAGATGATACACAGACCCGTGTGGATGCCGAGTATGAGAGCATCGTAAGCTCCGCCAGTGCCGGGACGATGAGCGATGAATCCACCGTATTGATGGTGCTGGATATTCTAGAGAAGAGCACCAACGCGCAGCTTCAGCGTATAGACGCAGAAGGCGCCGTTCGAGTGGCTCGCGCAGAACTCTGGCGCTATCTGCCGGTTGAAACCTTTATTAATAGCTCAACAGATTACCATGAGGAACCTAATGATTAAGCACGCATTCATACTTCTATTTGCCTTCATTATAGGCTGTGTCATCACCCTTGCTGCTCGTACCGCCTGGTACAAGCCCCATGCCGGACATACGAGCCCAGCACCGGCAACCGATTATGCGCCGATGGTAAATAATACCCCGCCACAACCCGACGTTAAAGCCGCCACTGCTTCACACCAATCGCATGAGGCACCGGTGCCGAGTACCAAAACCGTCAATACCCGCTGCCCCATCTGTGGAATGGAGGTGGACCCAGAGCTGCCGACTGCAATCTACGATGGCAAGACTATTGGCTTTGGCTGCGGCGCGTGTCCGGGCAAATTTGCTGCAAACCCTGAGCGCTACGGTCCTGCGGCGCTTCGCAACGAAACCATTCGCAATTAATTCACCCATGCGCTGGCCAAATTCACTTACCTTTTTTCTCGGTCTGGCAGCAGGCGGCATCGTGGTCGCTCTCTTACCCGAGACTCTACTGTTTCGCCCGACGGAAGCCCATTCCGAGGCTGCCACAACCGGCGAACGCTACGCGTGCCCGATGATGGACTTTATCGGAAACAAGCCGGGGAATTGCCCGGTTTGTGGGATGAAACTAGTCAAAGTCACTGCTGGAGAGATGAACGCCGAACAAGTGCGAAGAGTAGGGCTGCAAACGAGCATCGCTACCCTAGGCCCTGCGATTGCCACGGTGCGCGCTTACGGTGCAGTCCGCTACGATGACCGCACAGCCGTGGCTGTGATTCCACGAATCGGTGGCCGCGTGGTGAAACGCTACCCTGCAGTACTGCACATGGGGAATCTTGTAGAGGAAGGGGATGCATTGGTGGATATTTATAGTCCTGAAGCTTACGCAGCGCAGGGTGAACTCGCTGCTGCGGTGAAGTTGGGTGACAAACGAACGGTGGAGGCTATTACGGCGCGTTTTAACCGCTGGAATCTTCCCAACGTGGCCGCCGCAATAGTCTCCGGCGCGGACCCAGTGGATACGGTCACCATCACCAGTCCGGCTTCGGGCAGGATTATTCAAGGGGTAGGGGATACAATGGAATCAGGACTGCCTGAGGTGGGGAAGGAGATAATGCCGGACAGCGCGTTGCTACGCCTCATTGATCCCCACGCATTTATGGTGGTTATCCATGTGCCGGAAGTTCACGCACGCTGGGTTAGTGTCGGTCAAGCCGTGCGTCTGGCCTCGGACGATGCCGGCGAGTTACCCGATGTGGAAGCCAGTGTTAGCTGGGTGTCACCAGAATTTAATCTCGAAATCCGTGCGCTCGAAGTTCACCTACACCTTACAGATCCCCATGAACGTCTGCTACCCGGAAGCCTGGTCAACGCGCGTTTCCAGGTGGCCTTGAGTCGAGAGTTAACCGCAGCCGACTGGGATGACCGCTCCACTTGGGGTCAATTCATTCTGGTTCCCAAGACTGCGATTCTTAGCACCGGAGTGCGCAACGTGGCGTGGAAGGTAGCTGAGCGTTTTAAAGATGGTCGCATGCGCTTCGAGCTGGCATCACTCGCCCTTGGGCCACGACTTGAAGATGAGGATGGCAACGACCGGTACATAATACGTGCCGGACTCGACGCTGGAGATGAAGTAGCCACACAGGGTGCGTTCCTGATCGACAGTCAGGCGCAGCTTGCAGGTTCGCCAAGCCTGCTCTTTCCCATGGGCAGCAAAGCCGCATCCCCAGCGCATGCACACTAGCTGCATGAAGCTATCAGCCATCAGCGTTCAGCTATCAGCCATCAGCGCTCAATGCAATCTGCCTTCTCCCTTCTGCTGCCTTTTCTACTATCTACTAACTACTGACTACTGTCTCCCGCCTTCTCCCTTCTCCCATGATCGCCTTCTTCATTCGTAACGCCTTCATTACCTTTGCCCTCTCTCTGGCGGTCGCCCTCGCTGGACTCTGGGCATGGCGTACGCTGCCGGTGGATGCCATTCCTGACCTGAGCGATAATCAAGTAATTGTATGGGCGGAGTGGCCGGGCAAGAGTGCGCAGGATATTGATGAGCAGGTCACGGCTCGTCTCTCCCGCGAGTTACAGGGACTGCCCGGTGTACAGACTGTGCGGGGCATGTCTCTCTTTGGCGCTGGCTATGTGTATGTTATCTTTGAAGAGAAGCGGGATCTCTACGAATGCAGAACCCGTGTTCTGGAGCGTCTTTCACAGATACAGGGATTACTTCCAGCCGGGGTGAACCCGCGGCTTGGACCCGATGCCACAGCGATGGGGCAAGTCTTTGCATTTACTTTGCAGGGCTCGCCCGATCTCGAATCGAAGCGATTCTTTCTCGACCAGATCGTTGTTCCCGCACTGCGGGCTGTCCCCGGTGTGGCGGAAGTAGCACCCGCTGGTGGCATGGTGCGTGAATACCAAATAGAAGTGGACCCCACTCGCATGGAGGAGCAAGGTATCACACTCGAGCAGTTGATGGATGCGGTGCGTGCCGCCGGTCGCGATGTAGGGGCTATGAGTGTCGAGCAATCGGGGGTCGAGACAATGATTCGTGGCGTGGGCTTCATCCGCTCCGCCAAAGACGTTGAAGACATCGTAGTGCGTGGGGATCGCATGAAAGGGTCTGGTCTACGGCTCGGGCATATCGCCGAAGTACACATGGGAGGACAGTTCCGACAGGGCATTCTTGCCGATGGTTATCAGGAGCACGTAGGCGCTGTAATAGGCATGCGGGTGCGCGAGGATCCGATGACGGTGATAAATGCGGTTAAGAAACGACTGTTGGAGTTGCAACCAGCGATGAACACGGCTGGGCTGAAAGTCGTTCCCTTCTACGATCGCTCCCAGCTTATACGTGAGACTACCGCAACGCTCGCGAGCACATTGCTTGAGGCGGTCATCACAACAGTGATTGTCATCGTGGTCTTTCTGCTCCATGTGCGCGGGAGTTTGGCCGTGGCCATCAGCCTGCCCCTTGGCATGCTCTTCACCTTTCTCGTCATGCATCTCGTCGGTGTCGGGGCGAATATCATGTCCCTTGCCGGTATTGCCATCGCGATTGGGGTGATGGTCGATTTCGGCATCATCATGACCGAGAATATCACGCAGCATCTGGTGGATTTGCAGGAAAAATGCCGCAAGGAGAATCGCCCGATGCCGACCTCTCCCATGAATGCGGAGATAATCGACACGGTGGTACACGCCGCCCGAGAAGTAGCCCGCCCGCTGGCTACTTCCGCTGCCACTACGATCATCGGTTTTCTCCCGATATTTGCCTTGCAGGATCAGGCGGGCAGACTGTTCGAGCCGCTTGCGTTGACGAAGTCACTGGCGATCTCCGGTGCGGTACTGTTTGGTACGCTGCTAGTTCCGGCACTGTGTCGATTCCTGTTACCGCCTTGGCACATTCGCAAGCCCATCCTCCTCGCCTTGGCGGGGGTGGCCGCAGGACTCACATTCGGCTGGTATATACAAGACGGCCTGAGTCTCTCCATGGAACGCGACCGCTGGCTGCTGTCTTTACCGGGGTGGTTGGTCGCACCCATTCTGGCGGCGTTGGTGGGATCCGCAGTGTGGCGGGTGGGCCGGGAAAAGCTGGTTAACTATGAGGAGAATCCCACAAGCCACGCCATCCATCTGGCGTATGACTGGGCCTACACTCATATAATGCGGCACAAGATTCTCTTTACCCTGGTTATTGCGACTCTGGCCATTGGCGGATATCTACTTGGCTTTGGCTGGAGAACGCTGAGTGCCCCGCTGCGAGTCTCGTTCTCCTTGGTGGGAGCGGACATCACCCACACCCGCGCGGATGCCGCCCTTACCCGGTGGTTTCCCGGTGTGGACTCTAGTTTTCTACCACCTCTGGATGAGGGCAGCCTGCTCTTTATGCCCTCCATCCCGGCGTCGGGCGGGCTTGGCGAGACCCAGCGCATTATGCAGATTCAGAATCGCCTGATTGAAAGCGTACCCGAGGTTGCGGGCTTGATGGGAAAGATGGGGCGTGTGGAAACAGCGCTGGACCCCGCGCCGATTGGGATGATTGAGACCGTGGTTCTGTTAAAACCCTACAATGAATGGCCGGTGCACGCGATCACGGACGCAAAAGGTAATGTAATTCACCGACCGCGCACCCTGGCTGAAGTACGGGATGCACTCGCCGTGGTATCGGATATCCCGGGCGTGGCTCCGAGCTGGTTGCAACCCATTGAGACACGCGTGGTTATGTTATCCACGGGAATTCGCAGCTTGATTGCCCTTCAAGTTCTGGGTACCGATAGCGATGCGCTGGAACGCTTCGCCGAGGCCGCCGAGGGAGTTATCCGACAGACTCCAGGAGCTGTGGACGTACAGATGCAGCGCGAAGGCGGCAAGCCCTACGCGGAAATCCGCCTCGACCCCGAGAAGCTCGCGCGCTTTGGCTTTAGTAATGAGATGGTGATGGATGCCGTGGAGACTGCCTACGGTGGGATGCCAGTGACGTTCTCCGTTGAGGGTGCGCTGCGCTATCCCGTGCGTATTCGCTACCTGCGGGAGCGTAGGGATGATCCCGATGAGTTACTCCAGCTTCAGGTGGGAATGGCAGTGGGTCATGGTGCGGTACCGCTTTCGAGTTTGTTGGCTGCCCCGAATGTTTACACGCTGGAATTTACTGATAATTCGGGGAAAGCACCGAACCCAGCCGCTACCTTCTTATCCACGCTACCTCTGGCGCAGCAGCGGAACTACACGCTATTATCTCCGACACTTGCTGAATTGACAGTGCCTGCCGGCGATGCGCTTCCGCAAGGGATTCACGAAGGCGGTAGTGGAGCGCAAGCGAATGCGAGCGCACCAAGAGTGATTGCCCGTCGCCCCAGTGAACTCGGGCTCACTTATACGATAGGTCCCATGGCCATCCGTTCGGAAGGCGGACTGCGCACCCAGTATGTACTGTTGAATGCCAAGGACCGCGGTGAAGTGGAAGTCGTTCAGGATGCCGACGCCCGCCTGCGCGCCGCCATGGCATCCGGCCAGCTCACCCTGCCCCAAGGGGCCACCTACCACTGGGTAGGTCGTTACGAGCAGAAACTAAAGGCGGATGCCACACTCCGCTGGGTCATAGCCGCATCCATGCTCGTGATAATATTATTAATATACATCGGCACTCGGTCATGGCTGATTACGAGTATTATTGTTCTCTGCAATGCAAGCGTCACTACTGCCGGGGGATTCTTCTTCGTCTGGCTCTGGGGCGCAGAGATGACAACCGCAGTCATCGTGGGCTTCCTTGTGCTACTCGGTGTGATGTTTAATGATGGCATACTCCTCGGCACCTACATTCAGGAACAGTTTAAGACTCCGCCCAAGGATATTGACGAAGTCCACCAACGCGTGTTCTTCGCCGGACTGCGCCGTCGTCGCCCGGCAATCATGACCAATGCCACAACCATGCTCTCGCTCATCCCCGTACTCTGGGCCACGGGACGCGGTGCCGAAGTGATGACCCCCATGATTCTACCCGTAGTTGGCGGTATGATATTTGACATCGCCTCGCTATTCTCCGTGCCCATCTACTTCTCCTGGTACTGGGAGCGAAAGCTGGCGAAGGAGCGAAGAAGTAAGTAGCCAGAGCGTCTCGCTCTGGTTCTGAATGTCGTTGGGATAACGAGAATGGTGCACTTAACAGCCAGCATACCCACTATTTCCCCTTCCCGCTGAGCACTATTTCCTGCAAACTCGTGGTATGGATGGCCTGTCGATTGCATTGCTGATTGCGGTTCCGGTACTCGGACTAATTGCGCTTCTGTTTGCGTTAAAAGCCTTCTGGCGCAGGCAGATTATGCGTAATATTCCGACGTCGAAATGTCGTGGTGTATTCATCGGCATGACGGAGTTGAAAGGTACTGCGGAGATTGCCAATGCACTCACCAGTTACCTGCAGGGCTGTCGCTGTGTTTACTACCGCTACAGCGTGGAAGAGCACTGGAGGCGTGTGGTTCAGGAGAGTTATACGGATAGTAAGGGCAACAGGCGGACGCGGACGAAGGTCGAATCGGGATGGTCCCAAGTGGATGCTGGTGGAGAGTCGGCGCCATTCTTTCTTCAGGATGATACGGGTGCAGTACGTATTCAACCCGATGGTGCAAAGGTGGAGGCGAGCGAAGTTTTCTCTCAACGCAGTACGCGTGGGGATGGCCTATACTACAGCAAAGGTCCAGCGACGAGCATCAGCGATTCCACGCACGAACGGCGCTTTACCGAATGGGCGATCCCGCTGCACCAACCCATCTATGTCATTGGCCAGGCGAGAGAGCGCGAGGATGCTGTGGCGGCGGAGATTGCGAAGGATGCGCATCAGGCACTCTTTCTCATATCGGTGCGAAAGGAGGAGCAGATTAGCGGGGGGTTATTCCAACAGCAGTGCATCCTTGGAATTCTCAGTGGTGTCCTATTCTGCCTTTACCCATTAGCAATAGACCACGCTCGCCCATCGCAGACGGTGGCCACACTGCCAATTATTAGCTCCATTGCCGCTGCCTGGTTGATGGTGTGGGTCGTGGCATGGTCGATACTTACGATCAATGCGCTGGTGGATATCAAGCAGCGTGCAGCCCATGCATTTACCCTGATTGATATCCAACTCAAGCGCCGCCACGACTTGATTGGCAATCTTGTCAACGCAGTCAGTGCGCTTGCACAGCACGAGCGCGGATTACAAGAAGCGCTGGTCCTGTTGCGGCATGAACTCACAGCCACCCCGCCGGGTGCCACTGGCCCCGATCCCGTTGCCATAGCCAGCCAGATTCGCGCCATCAAGGAGGACTATCCCACGCTCACAGCGAACCAAGCCTTTCTCCAACTGACTACCACGCTCAGCGACACTGAGCAACGCATCGCACTGGCGCGGAACTATTACAACGATGTTGTCGAAGTCCACAACACCCGCATCCAAGTGATACCCGACAGTATTCTTGCGCGTCTCCTGTCGATGAAGCCGCGTGTATTGTTCGAGGCGAATGGATTCGAGCGCGAGGCGGTATCGGTCAGTTTTACAGCGGCTTCGTAGCCATTGCCAACCAGTGGGGCATGGGCTGGGGGAGTGGTTTTACGGTGAATCCGGTAAAGCCGACTGATTCCAGCCAGCTCCTGCACTCGAGATCGGAAAAGACCCAGCCATTCTCCGTGGTGAGTGCCATGTTCAAGGCGAAGAGGGCGCTGAAAGCGGGCGCTGTATGGGTGGAGTCGGTCATGAGGTCCATCACAACAATCTTCCCGCCTGGGCGCAGCGCGGCGAAGGCTTTGGCGAAGAGTTTCTGGATGGCCTCCGGGCTTTCCTGATGGAGGCAGCCAAAGAAATGGACGCGGTCCATGCCGGTGGGGAACTCGACATCGTGATAACTGCCGGGCAGAGTCTTTACTCGGTCGCTCAAGCCCTGCTGGGCGATGAGTTCATCGGCAATCGCTGCCACGGCGGGAAGGTCTATCACGGTGCAGTGGAGAGCGGGCTGGGCCTTGGCGCAGAGGGCTGCGTAGGTGCCGGGGCCGCCACCGCAGTCGAGTAGTTTGGTGGTGTTATTAAAGTCGAGTAGCGGGATGACACTGCGCCCTATGCCCAGCGCGCGGTAATGCATGGAGAGGACGAATGTACGGGTGCGGTTGGCATCGTCGCCGAGGTGGACTTGCGGGCTCTCAACGGGTGTTCCGCTTTGGAGAAACGCAGGCAGCTTTCCCCAGGCTTCGTACACATCGCGATTATAGCGTATCGCCCCTGATAAATCTGCAGGTGACCCCGGAACGAGGAAGAGTGTCGTCGTCGGGGTGTTCTTGTAGTGGAGCCCATCCTTGGTCAACAGGCCTAATGCCACACAGGCATCGAGTAATAATCGGGAGGCGCGGGGCGCAATTGATAGCGCGGTGGCCACTTCGTCGCTCGTGGCTCCTGGATGCTTGGCAAGCTCACCAAATAGGCCAGCATCGCTTGCGGCAAAGAGTGTGCTCGAGCCGTAGAAGGCATTGGCAAGGTCGATGATCGGCTGCGGTGTGGGAGGAGTCTGTTGCATGGCGAGTTAAGTAGGCTGATTAGCGGCTGGTTTGTAGCGAGTCAGAGTCATGGCCAGCCAGGGGAGGAGAATGGAGGCGAAAAAGGCGAGGAGAAAGGCGTTCGCCCCGGCAGCCAGAGCTCCCACAGCAGCGTAAACCAGCGCCACGCCTGCATTGGCCAGGGTGCTTAAGAGCAGGAAGCGCATGAAGTCCATACCCGCCAAACCGGCAAAGATGACCGATGCCTCTGCAAGAATGGGCACGGGGCGGCAGAGGGCTATGGCCCAGAGCCCATGGCGTGCGAATACATGCTCGAGCCGTGCCTTTTCTTTTGCCCCGAGAAAGCGCTCGAACTGTCTGGCGAACAGGCGTGCCATCCAGTAGCCGAGGACGCAACACGCGGTCATGCCAGACCAGATCGCGATGGTGCTGGGAATGAACCCCAGTAATCCGCCTGCCATCGTACTTACCACGCTGGAGGGTATGGGCAGGAAGATGTCCAGCATGAGCAGCACCGCGATGAAGACTGCGGTGGCTATTGGGCGCGCTTTGAGCGTTTCCATCGCCTGTGCCACGAACGCGTTCATGCTGCTTTCAAACAGCAGGAACGGTACGAGAATGAGCAGAAATACAGCTATACCAAGCAGTGTCCAGCGAAGTGTCGTAGAACGTGGCATGCGCTTCTTAAACAGAATGGACTAGAACATACCACCGCTCTTATGGTGCTCGGCGAGTTGCTTCATCATCTGCTTGCCCTTCGTGCCTTTCATCATCCGCATCATCTTGCGCATCTGCTGATACTGTTTGAGAACGTTGTTAACGTCGCTAATGCGCACTCCGGAGCCCCGGGCAACACGGTCCCGGCGGCTTCCATTAATGAGGTGGGGGTTGAGACGCTCATGCGGAGTCATGGAGAGGAGAATGGCTTCGGTTCGCTTCATCTGGCTCTCTCCCTTATCCCCGACACTGGCACCCATGCCACTCATCCCAGGAACCATTTCCATGATCTTCGCCAGCGGTCCCAGCTTTTTCATGGCACGAATCTGCTCCAGCAAGTCATCCAGATCGAATTCTGCCTTCTGCATTTTCTCGACCATCCGCAGGGCATCCTTTTCGTTGATCGCGGACTGAGCCTTCTCTACAAGGGAGACAACGTCACCCATGCCGAGAATGCGCTTGGCGAGGCGGTCTGGATAAAAGTTATCGAAGTCGGTCGTCTTCTCACCCGTACCTATAAACTTAATGGGCACCTGAGTAATCGACTTTATGCTGAGTGCAGCACCTCCACGGGCGTCGCCATCGAGCTTTGTCATGATGAGCCCGGTGAGTTGTACGGCCTCATTGAACGTGCGGGCTACATTGACGGCTTCCTGCCCCAGGGCTGCATCTGCCACAAGTAGGACTTCCCCGGGATCAATGGCCGCACGGACTTGCTTGATCTCGTCGATCAGTGCGGTGTCGATTTGCAGGCGACCAGCGGTATCAAAGATGACCAGATTTGCGCCTTGCTCCTCTGCGTAGGCCATACCAGCCCTGGCAATCGCTGGCACATCTTTGGAAATACGATCGCTGTAGGAGAGAAAGCCCTCCTGCTTGGCGAGGAACTCCAGTTGGTCAATAGCTGCCGGACGGTACACATCGCACGCCACAAGACAGGGTTTCAGACCGGCTGTCTTTGCGAGATGACGCGCGAGCTTTGCCGTGCTGGTGGTCTTACCACTGCCGTGCAGACCCACCATCATAATCTTCAAGGGACGCGTCTCGTTCAGCGTCTGTATCCCCCCGCCAAGCAGTTTCACCAACTCGTCGTGAATAATCTTCACAACCATCTGCCCGGGAGACACGCTGGCAATGACCGACTGCCCTATGCACTCTTTCTGTACCCGCTCCACAAACTCCCTGGCCACGCGGAAGTGTACATCGGCGGAGAGTAATGCCGTGCGCACCTCTTTCAAGGCTTCGGCGATATTGTCCTCGGATAACTTATTTACGCCACGCAGATGGCGCATGGCACTGGTCAGCTTTTCTGTCAGGGATTCAAACATGCGGGATGGGTGCTTGGAAAATTAGAATGAAGTAAACGGATAATGAGCTATTGCGCATCCGCACCAGAGTCTGGCGTCAAGCGGGTGAACTTGCTGAAATCGAAGTTTTGCCTGACCTTAAATGTCGCAGGCTGCTTTGCTTTCACTCCTGGGAGAAAGAGATATTGTTGAGCAGCAGCGATGCAGGCGGCATCGAGTAAAGGCTCGGTGGAATTCTCCACAACGGCACTCGCCACCTGGCCCTTTGTGTCCACTTCCATAAGGAGGGTGACCGAACCTGTTGGCGTATAGGTTACCGGGATGCTTGGCGACACGCGAAAGGCGAGTAGTGGTGGCGTATCCCCTTGCACACTCTTGGCCTGTGCCATGGCGGTTCGCATAGCCGACCAGTCAGAGTTTCCGTAGCTATAGAACGGACGTAACAACTGCTGAACCAGCGTGGGAAGCGATAGCGGACTTACCGATGCGAATGCCAGCAAATCCGACGCACGCGCACTGCCTGCAGTTACGGCAAGGTCGAGGTTCTTGCGAAGCTCTGCAGCATCCACCTTCTCGCCATCGCGCACGGCTAGAGCATAGGCCTTGGCCAGGTACGCATTAGCTGAATTAACCGCAGTGGCTTTGTCCAACAGACGGAACGCCTCCGCCTTGTCCACCGGTGTGCCATCTCCAGTCAGCGCGGCCAGTCCTGCAGACACGAGACAGTCCACGTCCCCGGCATCCGCACCGCGTTTATAGTACATGGTGGAGCGAGGTGCGTCAGCCGCCTCGGTGGTGTGGCCCAGCTTGTAGATCGTCCCCAGATAGAACCATGCGTAGTCTATGCCCGCTTCCGCAGCGCGTTCAAACAGATTTGCCGCCTTGTTCCAGTCGGTGGTTGTCCCACGTCCCAGATAGTAGGCACGAGCGAGATAAAATGCGCTCCACTCATCCCGTTGCGCCGCTGAGCGACTGAACCAGAAAGCAGCTTCTTCGACATTTGTAGGCACATCCTTCCCAGCGGACAGAGCGAATCCGTATTTCCGTTGGCTAAAGGCATCTCCCTCCAGAGCGCCCTGCTTATAGCAGCGAAGTGCCTCTGCGGGATTGGGGTCGTGAATTACGCCCTTCTCATACATGAGCCCGAGGCGCCCCCACGCCCACGAGTTACCGCTTCGAGTGGCAGCGCGGTACCACTGGAGAGCAGCAACTTTGTCCTCGGCGGTGCCGAACCCATTGTCATAGCACCAGGCGAGCTGTCCTTGTGACATGGCATCATCCTGCGCGGCGGCAGCTTTGTAAAAGCGAAAGGCCTTCTCGGGATTCTTCTCGACACCACGGCCCGTTTCATAAGCTCTGGCAACGAGTAGCAACGCCTTCAAGTCACCCGCCTCGGCAGCCTTTTCATAATAGGCAGTGGCTTTTACGGGGTCCGTAATCTCCGGTAGCTCGAGACCCATCGACTGAAAGCTCTTCACCAGCGAGCTGTTTGGGTCATAGCAGCGTGCCAGCTCGTAGAGCGCACCGGCATGGCCGCTTGCAGCCGCCTTGCGGAGCCATACTTGCCCGGTGCGCAGGTTCCGCTCTGTACCCAGCCCGACCGCGTAGAACTGGCTGAGGTTAAAGCACGCAGTAGGGTCGGAATTCACCAAGGCGAGATCCATATTTAGCTCGAACGATACTCCCCAGTTCGTGCTCTCTTCCTCGGGAAGCAGGGACAGCCATTCCAAAGCCAGCCGGGGTTTACCCGCACTCGCGATTCTCTTGTAGAGCATAATCTGCCCCAGGCTTTCGCCTTCCTGATTCTCAGCCAGGAGCATGGAAACGAGTATCCTGGCCGCGGCGGGCTCACCTTGATCAGCCGCTTTACGTATCCACTTGCGAAATAGATCATCATTGCAGTCCATCCCAAGGCCGAAGCGGTGCATCATGCCCAGAAGTAGCTGCGCATCGCGATCGCCTGCCTTCGCCAGGGGCGGAACCATCTCGCGAAGGCTGCGCACATCCAGACTGGCGAGTGCATTCAGCACATCACCCCAAGTCGCCGTAATCTTTAGCTCAGCGGTACCCCCATTCGCATCCCCAGCGATGGCCTCTTGTAAGGCCGAATCCACCGCAGTCGCTGATGACTGTGCTTGAAGTGGATGGAATAGGGCAATGCTAGTTACTAATATAATGGGGGACCACAGATTCATAAAGCCAACACTATTAGGCGATTAGTGTGCACTCCTGCAAGAACCAAGGATAGTAGCAGTGAATTAACCCCGCTCTTGTTCGGATGGTGGCCTGAGCGTCTAGCTCTGGTCCGGAAGGTGGCGCGTCCAAATCGGCTACACCGTACGGTTAAGCTGATTTTTGCAGATTGTAAGCACGCGTTCCGAGCCGGAACCTGCTAAAGCTGGATCTCCAACTACTATCCGCAGATGACGCAGATGTTTTTACCCGTAGGGAGTGTTACCTGCTCTCAAGGGTCTCCTACCTGCTCTCAAGGGTCTACTACCTGCTCTCAAGGGTCTCCTACCTGCTCTCAAAGGTCTACTACCTGCTCTCAAAGGTCTCCTACCTGCTCTCAAAGGTCTCCTACCTGCTCTCAAGGGTCTACTACCTGCTCTCAAGGGTCTCCTACCTGCTCGCAAAGGTCATCCCGGGTCCGTGTAAAGCTTTCGCTACGCTGGGTAAGTGTGTTAGTCATGGCATGTTTTGATTCCGACTGACACATTCCAGGGTTATCACCTATTACACCCCTTCTTTCAGTGCAAAGCGCTTTTTTCTCGACACATCACCCTCATGGAAAAATGGTGATGGTTTCCATATTACTATGCCAGCACCGGTCTTTACCATTGCAAATCAAAAGGGTGGGGTGGGTAAAACTACCACAGCGGTCAATCTGTCCGCCGCTCTAGCTGAGCGTAAAGTACGCACCCTGCTGATCGATCTCGATCCCCAGGCCAATGCCACCAGCGCACTGGGGCTGACCAAGGACGCTGGCCGCAGCCTCTACGATGCACTGCTTAGCGAGGAAACCGGTGCTCCCTTAAACGAATTGGTGCTGGGCAAAGTACAGGCTACTACGACGCCCCATCTCAGCGTGATAGCTTCTGAAGTGGACTTGGCCGCCATTGAGATCGAGCTGAGCCGCCGGGAGAACTACCTGCTTCAGCTTCGCCGCGTCCTCTACCCACTGCGCAACTCCGACCAATTTGATGCCATTGTCATCGATTGCCCGCCTGCACTGGGGATGATCTCCATGAATTCCCTCTCGGCGGCCAATTACCTCCTTATCGCGCTTCAGTGCGAGTACCTCGCGATGGAGGGATTGGGCCAAATCCTTAAAGTAGTGGAGCAGCTCCGCGAAGCTGGTGTGAACCCCGACCTTGAAGTAGGAGGCATCCTGATGACTATGTTTGACATCCGCACCAATCTCTCGCGCCAGGTTGTGGACGAGGTGCGCAAGCATTTCTCGGAAAGGGTATTTCAGACTGTCATCCCCCGCACGGTACGGTTGAGCGAGGCACCGAGCTTCGGGCAATCCATTCTCCAGTACGATAATCTCAGCTCTGGTGCTGTAGCTTATAGAAACCTTGCCAAGGAAGCACAGAAGAAGTTCAACCTCCATGCCGGAGGTTAATTCCACCCCGAGTTGTCCTGTATGCCAGCCCCTGTGAGAGAGCTAGTGAAAACCGCACCATTGGAGAAGCTCCAGTCCAGACTCGGCTACTACTTTCGCAATGGCGAGCTCCTCCGGCAGGCGTTGCGGCACCCCTCATTTATAAGCGATAGTGGTATCCGTGGGGATCACAACCAGCGCCTGGAGTTCCTTGGCGACGCACTCCTCGGAGCCATTCTGGCGGAGCGCCTCTACCACGAGTTTCCCCAGCATCGCGAAGGACAACTCTCCAGAAACCGCTCCATTCTTGCCCGTGGTCACTTTCTCGCCTGCCTCGCCCGGGATCTCGGGCTCCCCGAATGCCTGGAGCTCGGTGTTGGTGAGAATAACACCGGCGGACGTCAGCGGGAATCCAACCTCGAAGACGCCCTGGAAGCGCTCGTTGGTGCCATCTACCTCGATAGCGATTGGGACAACGTCCGCGGTGTGGTCCTGCACTGGTATGGTAACATCGCCTCCCGCCTCGAAACGCAGCTCGCGGAGGAGAATCCCAAGGGCCGCCTGCAAGAACTCGTACAGTCTGAATTGGGAAACGATGTTATGCTCTACACGTTAAAGGAAGTGACCGGGCCGGACCATTTGAAGCAGTTTGCCATCGCGCTCTCCATCGGTGGTGAGGTGCTTGGCAATGGTAGAGGTAACTCAAAGAAAGAAGCCGAAGAGAACGCCGCTCGCGAAGCCCTCGTACACTGGCTGAACAAGCCCAAAGCCCAGATACCCCAGCCCGAACAGGAAAGCTAATACGCTTTATATAACTGACTGCGCAGCACTGTCAGGTCGAGTAGCCTTCTCCAGGCGCGCAAGGCGTAGTAAAGCCTGCCACCGATTTGAGCCACACATTTCCACATGGGCGCGCAGACTATTGCAGACCGCCGGCCGCTCCGGCCTGCCCCAGAGCCCGCAGAGATAGTCATCCGAGAGATGGATGCAGCGCACTCCCGCTGGCTTCCCACCAACCATGCCGGGAATGGGCGACGAGATGGAAGGGGCGATGCAACAGGCACCACACCCCGCCCGGCAGTCTATGGCAGTAAAGCTGTTATTCATCGGTTTGGTCCTCAGTTCCGCGAACCAAAGGCTATCCAAGCCATCTGGAAGAGCATATAGACCAGGATGGCGATGACTATCCAGATCATCGGCCACGGTTTCTTGGGCTTCGAGGGCAGGGGAGGGGGCTTGGTTTCGTTCATGACTTGATAGCGTGGGAGTTTGACAAGCGTGGAGCATTGCCAATGCTAGCACAAGTCTCTTCGTCTGCCATGGCAACCACACAAACCAGTCCGGAAACGGATATCGCATCTGAAACCTTCCTGGAACCATCCTGGCACGTCGTCGTTAAGAACGACCCCGTGAACCTCATGTCCTACGTCGTCATGGTTTTCCGCAAAGTCTTCGGCTTCAGCCTGGAGAAGGCCCGCAAGCACATGCTCGAAGTCCATCAACTCGGACGCTCCCGTGTGTGGACAGGCGACCGTGAGCAAGCCGAAGCCTACGTGCAAACACTCCAGAAGTGGCAGCTTACCGCCATCCTTGAGCATGACCATTAGAATCCCTTTCCCCATCGACCCGGAGATAGTCGCTTTTGTGCGCACTACGGTAGCAACCGCGATCGCCACCTGGGGCGCACACGGGCTCGCCATCGCGCCCGACATCCCTCTCGAAGACACAGAATCCCGGTCCCTCTGGCTGGATGAACTTGGAGACGACCTGCGCAAGGACGCTGCCCAGCTCCTCAGCGCACTCGGTGCCCAAGGGCTTGGCTCCGGCTTCCTCGAGATGGAACTCGAAACCGCCGAAGCCATCACCCGCGCATGCTCCGCCATCCGCCTCCACCTGCGGCACACCGCTCTGAAGCGCATATCCGACGATTCCCTCGAACACGGAGTCATAGACCCCACCTCCCTCATTCCCGGCGAGCACGCCTCCTGCTTTACCTACATCTTTCTCGCCGAACTCCAGGGCATCCTTATCTCCGTCATGGACCCGGGGAGTGATGAAGTCCCGGATGACTTATAAGGTAGGCAGAAGGCAGAAGCATTGTCTGTCCATTCAGTCGATCCCATCGCTGTAGTCCATTCCCGTCCATCGCAGTCCATATCAACAGAGTAGCCACACTACTCGGACTGCTCCCCACACCAAACAACGCCACCCATTCACCAGATAAGCGTGTACCGCCCCCTTCCAAGGCATTTACAACAGCATCTATTCCAATATCGATACCTAGCAACCCACGCTTTGGACCGATTTGTGGGTCAACCGCGTAATCAGCGCCGTCTCCTCCTCATCAAATGGGGTGCCATCAGGGCGATAGATATCATGGAACCACACTGCCGGTTCCGGTGCCCCGATTGGTGAATACCAGGGATGGATGGTTTGCGACTTCCCCCAGACGAACCCCCAGTTATAGGCGGCTACTTTCTCCTTATGAAGCAAGGGTAGGGAAGATTGGAAAGTGCTTCCCGCAGTGCGCGCCATATACTCAGTGCAGATTAGCGGGCGGCTCAAAGGCTTTAGGCTGTTAATACGGGCCGCAAGGGATTCCGTATTCCCGTAGTTGTGGAAGGAGATGATATCCGATGCCTCGAGTGAGTATCGCTGGGCCTCGAGCATGAGCTGTTCCGACTCGTTGAGACTTTCCTCGGCATGTACTTTGGTTGGATCCGGGTGTGACCACACACAGGTGGTGAGTGGTTGTTCGGGGTTACACTCCCGTGCCCAGTGCCATATATGCTTTAGCAACCGAAGCGAATACGGGAGCTTGTGTTTATTGTTATCAAACCCTGCGTTTAGTGGTTCATTAAACAAGTCCCAGCACAACACACGTGAATCTCTGCCATAGTTGTTTAGAACAGCTTTAACGTAGCGCTCCAATCGCGACCAACGCCATTCGTCAATCAGGGTGGGTACACCGGGACTCTGCGCCCAGCCGGGGTTGTGATACCCCAGGACCGTTTCGGGTTGCAAGCCGTAGTGCGGCTCTGGTCGGTGGCAGTCATCAAAGAATACGAGTAGTGGGCGAATGCCGCGTTCATCACATAACTGCAGGAAATCATCAAGGGTGCGGAAGAAGTCTTCCCTTTCGTGTTCCCACAACAAGTCGTGGAGAAACACCCGTAGAGAATTGAAGCCCAATGCCTGCGCCCAATCCAACTCCCTTATAAGCACACCTCGGTCGCGCGCATAGGTGTCACACTGAAACATTTCCAGTTGGTTAATCGCAGTGCTGGGTAGAAAGTTGGCTCCGATAAACCATGGATTGGCATCATACCAACTCCATGCTTTATCCTCGGACCATCGTTGAGGTGGTTTGCTAAACATAGCGGTGGTGTTTTGAAATCAGTAGAAATGCTAGTTATTGCCCAGCCATACCCAACCCTGGCCTTCGACAAACGAGTACACCCAGTAGCCAAAGTTATCCGTGGTCCATACCCAGCCAAGGGAGTTGGTGAAATAAATGAAGTGGGATTCAGGAGTCTGCCCGGGCGGTACCCAGCCCCAACAATTCGAGGTAAATAGATAAACCCAGGGATAAGGGGCATCCCAGATATAGCCGAGAGACGTGCTCTTTATCCCGTTATAGTCAGGGCTGTTTTTCCAGAGACTCGTATCTGAGCCGCCTGAGGAACTACTCGAGGAGGAAGAACTTGATGAGGAACTGCTCGACGATGAAGATGAGCTGCTAGACGAAGAGCTCGATGACGATGAACTACTAGAGCTTGAGCTGGAGGATGATGATGAACTACTCGCACGCCAGGTGCCTACTAGCGAAACAACGGATTCCGCGGGAATCGTGTATGAGGGATAATCACTTGCGGGGATGGGTGTGGCTGGTTCCAGATTCTTCTGCGCTGAAGTGACATAGGGAGTGAGTTGCGGAAGCCCCACGCCATCGATAGAGATATCCTGGGTGGTGTTAGTCTTGAGGGTATTCACAATGATGATTGCTATATCCTGGTTGTCCGCACTCCTGAAGGCAGAGGCATAAATACCACTGGGTGGGGCGATAAGTGCGCCGATACGTACCCAGCCTGGCCGTACAAACCGGCTGTAATTGCCGAGCGTCCAAAGACGCTTCGTAGTGTTGTAAGTGCTACTGGTGGGGCATGTGATAAGGGACTGTTGAGAGGTGCTATTGTTGGGGTCAACCAGCCACCAGAAATGTACCGCGTTGACTTCATTAACGGTGAGTAACTCCCACCAATTCTTCGCCCATTCCAGCCCGCTTGCCATAGTAGTGTCTTGTTGCAGAGTATCGTAGCTCCACTCAGTCTCCCAGACCCTGCGTTTGTAGGTTGTTACCGTGGTATTGCCACTGGGTTTGCCCCAGTAGGGGTGTCCTGCGACAATATCAACATAGGTCTTCCCGTCAGCCAGCTCAGCTTCGACGATAGGGTCCATAAACGTGGGTATCTCATACCAGCCCGTAGGCTCCGGTGCGATGATCATAATGGACGGATCGAGCGCGGGCTTGAGATAGTTGATTAAGAAATTCTTGAAATTGGTAGGACCCCACTCACATGACTCCCATACTTTCTTTCCGGGTTCATTCTGTACAGATAACGCATAGAGTGGAAACCCAGCCTGAAGCTTGAACTCCCTGGTATAATCAGCCAGAAAGACGGCATAGGTCTGATAGTTCGAAGCCTGAAGGGAGCCACCATTATTGACATCTCCATTAGTCTTGAAAGCCACTGGGGGCGTCCACGGCGCAGCCCAGACATTGGTCACCCCTCTGCTCACGGCTTGCTTCGCCAGCCAGACATTGTCATCGAGATCACCCGGCACAAGCTTACCCGCGGAGTCGGCATCGGGGATGATACGCTGACGCAGGAGAGATAACCCACAGCCATTTGTTTGGGAAAACAAGGCATCCAGTATCGCCTGGTTTTGACTATTGTTCCGTATGAATCCGGAACTCCACCCATCACAGGCGCCGAAACCATCGATGACTTGTCTGGTGTCAGCACTATCAAAGACAATATCAGCCCACGCGGGCAACACTGGAACAAACAACGGAATGGCTATCAGGGTTACCTTTAACAACCTGTGGAAACAATTATCTTTCATGGTACAGTCCTTCTTGATGGGGTCATTATTGCGCGAACTTCGCCAGTAGCAGCGAATGCAGCATTGTACCTTGTCCACAACAGAAACGAAAGATAACCAATACACCTAGTACCTATCTAAATACACATTATGCAGTGAAGGTAACCAGAGTGTCTCGCTCTGGTTACCTATCATCAACAACGCCACTCTTCCGTACTCACGATAAGAAGCCCCAAGGGCTCCACTTGGAGTCCTTGGGGCCAACTCCTATCTACTCTATCCCCTGGTCTACTCTCCATGTTTAGTTATCCTATTCTCTTTCTATGAACGAACTACTTACTAGTCGCTCATCGTCCTACAAAATTCGTTGTGTAGAAGCGAATTGGATGGAACTGAACCAGATACCTATTATACGTTAATCCATCATTGGCTGGTACCTTGTAAATCCACATGCTACCGATGTAATTCCACATGGATGAAGAACGTAGAGATGTAGGCCACTCAACGCGCGAATGGGTGATTTCCGCAGAGACGGTTCCTGAATTAAACGCATTTGGCATCCGCTTTTGCGGAATATCATACTGTAGACGCGGGTTTAACTTTAATCGTCCCAATCCCGCGATACGTCAGCTATTAGCCTGCACTTCAGGTAGTGGCGAAGTCTTGCTCGATGGCAAGTGGCACCCCTGTGAGGCAGGCATGTGTTATGCCACCACACATGGAGTCCGGCATGCTTACCGGTGCCTAATCGATGAGCCCTGGCACCTGGTGTGGGTTATGTATAACAAACCCGAGAGCGCAGCGGATAAACCACTGGCGGGAGTGGAGGACAATGCTCTTGTTGCTTGCGACCCCAATCTCCTCGAGCTGGCTGTACAAGGGCTTTACAAACAAAGCACGCGCGCCAGCAATGCCCATCTACTCGGTCTCTGGGCGGAACTTGTGCATCTCCACGCCTGTGACCTGGTAACAGCACTGCGCGGCGACCCCCGGTTACAACGCGTTTGGCATCAGGTGGACGGGGAGCCCAGCCGGCGTTGGACATTATCCGAACTGGCGGACATCGCCTGCATGAGCAAGGAACACTTTCGCCGAATCTGCCTCCTCGAGTTGAAGACTACTCCCATGCAATACGTCCTTCGACTCCGTCTGCGATGCGCAGCCAGACAACTGATGTGCTCGGACTCGAAAATTGCCACCATTGCCACCAATTGCGGCTTTGGCAGCACCGATGGCTTTTCCGTAGCCTTTAGAAAAGAGTTTCACATTACTCCAGGCGCGTATCGCGTGCAGAAGTCGGAGGACCGTACTCAGCAGGAAGTAGCCAGTTGTCAGCTCATTCGTGGGACGCCTAAGGTGCGGTGACCGCCCTTGGGCGACTAGTGCTTCCATCATACCATACGCCCCCAATCACCGCTCGATTAGCGATGGCTGGTAACCCCATATGATATTCCATCAACCGTCGATGCAACATATCCACCCCGAAATCATGCCGCCCCAACTGGACCGTGGTAGAGGTTATAGGTTCTCCATGGAATGCGTGTTGTGTCGTCCCCGGGCATTGCCCGGGGCTGGTATGCGGGGATGCCCCGTTGGGGCAACAAGATACCTACGGCATCCAAGGAAAACACCGATTTGGCACCCGCCATTTTCATTTTTAGGTTGATTGGTCTATACCTAGGCCGTTGGCCTAGGCTGGGGCTTGGTCGCGCCTTCAGCGCTACCAAGGCAAATTGGCTTCAACTCATTTCCTGTGACTTCAGGATGTCTTAAGGTACGGAAAGTACCTTAAGCCGCATATATACTGATTGAACCTCACTGACCGTGTGGTTGGCAGGGCACACAATTCTGGATTTTATGGTCGTACCATCTGGAGTATATGTCTGGCATGTTTCCCAATTTTGAAGATCAGTGGAAGACTGGACTGTCACTGTTACCTCGGTCTTGCGATTATCCAGATCAAACGTAATCTGTGGAATCTGGCTCACGCTTACCCCTAGAACCAACTGTTCCGACAATTTATCCGCCACCACTGGGTTTAAACCGAAGGCGTATTCGACTAGATTCTGGATACCATCGCCATCAGCGTCGACGGTCATGCTCTGATCCGTACCCTGCCAGTTGAACCCGCTGAGCCAGTTGCTGTAGCTTACGGTAACATCGATTTGCGTAGTGGCAGAGGCCGCTGCGCTCCAATTGCTACTTCCTGTTGCATTCACCGCCCGGACCCTGAATTGGTAGTTCTTCCCGGAATCCAGATTGGACACCGTCTTTGTATTTACATCACCTTGCTCAGTGGAGAGGAGTGACCAACTGGAATCTGTGGCCAGTTTGTATTGCACTTCAAAACTGGTCTCGTTGGGAGAGTTATCACCCCAGATTAGTTGTACTCCGGTAGTACTTGTAGAATAGGCATTAAGCCGGGATGGAGCGGGTGGGGGAAGTGCGAATGGGGAGAGAAAGGCACCATCGATCACACTTGTGGTAGTAGAGCCCGGTGGCTGCCAGCTCAGCGTGAGATTATCTCCAAAACGGCCTTCCTTATAGAGAATTTCCAGGTAATAGCGCTGGCCCGCGGTAAGATTTATCGAGGAACTGGTACCAAAGGTGCCGGCTGCGATGATCTTTTGCTTGGAAGCGGCGGTATCGTTTGTACTTAGCCATATTTCGCTTTGGTCATCGCTGTTAACGGTAAAAGTATAGGCACCGCTTGTCGCAGGATGTACCCACCCACGCAAGCGTGCTCCATAATTATTGTCCTGATCGAGCTGCGGTTGTAGCACAGGAATTAGCTCCATAGCGTCCGCCGTCCCGCTGAACCGTGCATTTCCGGTAAGATCGGGTATGGTGCTCCCGGTAATATTGCGCCACACCTCGCGCAGGATTCGTCCCGTAGCCACTACATTAATGCTCATGGCGCGAGTGGAGGCAGAGTTCGCGAAGCTCGCTTGAGCCGTGAAGTTGAAAGTACCGGACACGGTAGGAACTCCGCGAATCCAGCCATCTTGTTCGAGCCGTAATCCATTGGGCAATGAGCCGGATTCGAGCGTCCACACTGCACTACCACATCCACCTGATGCGATCAGAATTTCTCCGTAGCTTGCTCCCAAAGTAGCATCCGAGAGACTGGTGGATTCGATCGAAACCGGGGCCGGTGCTGTATCCGAAATCGTTAACTGCATTGTATGCTTGTTTATAGCACCCGTGATGTCCATGACCTGGACTTCAAACGTCGCCAAACCTGAACTCCCGGTAGCCGTTCCGCTGAGCACTCCAGCCGTGCTCAAACTTAATCCTGTCGGCAGTTCTGAACTCGAGGAAATTGACCAAGTATACGGGGGCCGCCCCGATTTGGCCACTAGTTGCGTGCGATACGGGTTATTAAGCGAAGCGACGGGGAGCCGGGCGGTCTCCACTCCTGGTGCGGAGGCGATGGGACCGAGCCCGCCACGGATGGCGGCAGGGTCATAATTCGCGTCCGTAGTTAGAACGAAGCGATCGATCCGTTGTCCATCCTCCCGGCGCAACAAAGAGATACGGTGTAGTCCAGCACGCAAAGACTGGATGGCACTCAATTTGACCCAGTGCCACGACTGACTGGATGTTCCTGCTAAATCGTCGAAGGAAAAGTCAAATAACCCCACGCCGACTCCAATCTCGCTTAGATTGCTGTTGTTACCACCAGTACCTGAGGCAACACGTGCCCAGACGGTGTAGAGCCCTGGCGTTTGGATATCCACGGCGTAATCGAGCTGGTCACCCGTCTGGGTGGCGGCGGTAGTGCCACTATCAGCGGTCGTTACGTAGCCACGTCCTTCATAGTCAGCCAATGCAGTTTCTTCACTCCAGCGGGATGTATCCGTGGTGGGGATGCGGGCATGAAAATCTTCTGCTTCAAAAACAGCGAGCCCGTTTGTTTCCATATAGGCACCGGGCGATGGGGCCACTTTCAAAATTGCCTCGGTCGTGGCATAGCCATCATGACCATCATCGATACTATAGGGAAACTGGACTTCTCCTAAAAGCGTACCAGGGACATAGTAGCGCAACGATTTGTTGACGAGTTCCGTAGTGGAGACATAAGCCCGCCCGCGCATGTTGAGTGTATCACCATCCGGGTCTGAATCATTGTCCAATACATGCAATGCCGCGAAGGTACCACCGACCAGACTGATGCGATCCTTCTGTGCCACTGGCGGATGATTGATCGTTCCCGCAGCGGTGGCGGTGGTAAACGTGAACCAGTCGAGATTTCCCGTGGTAGCGAGCGGGATGGGACCGGTAAAGACCAACACTATATCTTGAATGCCTGTGGGGTTTTCCATCAAGGGCGTGGAATTCGTCGCGAATGTAGTGATACTACCGGTATTACTAATTGGTAGCCGGGCAATCACCGGTCCCTGTACCCCACCCAAGCGCACTTCCAGAGCGCTCGTGAAAGCCTGTGCGCAGGAAACCGAAGCAGAGAATCCACGATAGTTGCCACTTCCGAAATCTATTCTGCGATAGGCAGCGTAGGCACGGGGCAGTGCGTTTTCCAAGATTTTTCCCGTACCACCATTTGCCAACTGTACAACGGCGGAACCATCATGGGATTCAGCCTGAATGATTGTGCTGGCTGCAACACTAGGCCAGAGCGTAGCCAGGGTGCTACCAGGACCCGGCATGGATGTGGCACGGGTGGGGCGCATTTGAGGCACACCGCTGACGTCAAACCAGATAGGGTCTAGCGCAACCTTGCGATCCCATGCCGATGCACTGCCATCTTTCTGTTGGTAGAAAACCCACTGATTCCCTTGATCATCTGCAAGCATGCAGTGATGCCCGGGGCCATAGATGCCCTCCAGCGTGGAAGTGCGCAAGAAACAAGATGCAGCGGACCAGGTAACCAGCTCGAAGGGGCCTTCGGCAGTCGGGCCGGTGGCATAGGCCAGGCTGTAACTGCTTCCATTCGCAGCTGCATTGGAAACCATGAGAATATAGGTGCCATCTGCCAACCGATGCAGCCATGCCCCCTCAAAAGTCGCCCCCCAGGTGGTCTGAGGCAGGTAGTGCTGGCGTACCCAGGTCGCAGGGGAGGCGGTAGGAGAGGACATACGGTAAATTGCACTCGGATTCGGTGCGTTGCCACCTACGATGCAATAGTTTTGCCCATCGACATCAGTGAACCACATTTGATCGAACCCCATTCGATTGTCTATTGTGGTAAAAGTGCTGTTAGCGGAAGTAGCACTGGCGCGAAAATAGTTGCCGAAGAGATAATATTTCCCATCTGCTGGCCAGTAAATGGCGTGCGGTGCATGGGAGCCAGTATATGCGGTTCCCTTGCTGCTCCAATTAACTAAATTTGTTGAACGATAGCGCGTGGTGTTGAGCCCATCGGTATAATAGATGTAATAATACCCATCTCTTGCCCGATTATCCAGTACATGCGGGTCAGCCCCGACGAGACTGTTATTTGGGTTAGTATAGTTCGCCGGGGTTTGTCCGGATAGTATACTCACTTTGCTGATTAGCAGACTGATGGTTAAGGCTGTATAACGCAGCGTGAAGTATGTCTTGGGTGTGCAAGAATTCATCATAAACAGAAGAGACTGGAATTTGAGTGGATAAAGTAGAAGTCGTTGGCTAATGCGTCGTAGCAAGACTGAATGTAACTGTGCGAGCTCTAGGATAACTAGCAGGGAACCATAGTTTCGGCCCTGATACACTCGGGGTTTAGCGAAAGTATGGAAACTGGATTATAGCTTAACCCGACCGCTCTGGATAGATAGCTGATCCACATTATACCTATCAAAATGCACAAAAACGGTATGCCGTCGGGGCCATATCTACCCGGTTCCTGGAAATCAAAACACATTGAGTGGATGGGTTGACAAACAACGCTGGAACATGTGATTACTGCAAATATGCGCTTATACATGCTTGCCTTCCTCTTCTGCAGTTTCTCACTAACATCGCTGTTCGGGATTGCCACCGATGACGAAATCCGGACGTCCACTGCCGATGATCCAACTGCTCCGTTTGTCGTCGAAATGGTCACTCTGGAAAAGCATCCACTGGCGGGCACCATCCAGTGGCGGGAGTCTGGCAAACCCAACCCCGAAACAGAGTCTCCACTCTTCACACTTAGTGATGAAGCTATTGCGGCCAGTGGCTGGATATGCGCAGGAGACGCAGGTATTGGGTTTCATCTTGTAGTCCGTGATCCAGTGCAGAACAACGAATTCAGCGCGCGCAACCTCTGGCGCGGAGACTGTGTGTACCTGAGTTTTGACGCACTGGCAGACACTACCGATCTTCATGCCTCAGCCGATCAATGGCAGACGGATGATGGCATTCTCCTTCTCGGGCTCGGTAGCACTGGAGCCGAGGGGCAGTTGAGCAGTTCAGGAGACTGGCGATTGATCGGCAAGACACTAACTTCGAACCAACTCTCCATAACCCGTGATGAACCCAATGGGGCAACTATTTACACCGGTACGATTCCCTGGGACTGGATGCACAGTGGGCCTGGGATTAGTAGTCACATTGGTCTGGCGGTAACCATTGCCCACAAGAATCAATCCGGTCGCGATCTCGCATGGGGTAGTATGAACCCAGATAGTGGTCGCCCCCGTTCACTTCACTACTTCACCCTCGCTGCGCCCGAGGATGATTTCATCTCCATCGCTCCGGTAGTGACTGATCTATTGAGCGCCGATGTCAACGCGGTGGTGCGAATAGCTTTCAGCCAAGGCAAGTCCTCATCGCTGACACTTTCACTAGGTGCCAATAAACAAGTGAAGAACTATCAAGAGGATATCCAGCCGGGAGTACGCCGTATGTGTTGCATAATTCCGGCCAAACTGGTCACCCCATCTAACTCTCGTCTTGAGATCAAAGTGAAGGTCGATTCCATGGAATCCGCAGGCACTATGTCTCTGGTGAATGATGCCGTGGTCATGTCCCGGCTCGAGGCCAGGGTGAATACATTATTGGATAAATCCACATCCCCGATGGTCACGGCGCATTTGCGTGCCACGCTCGCGGTGGTCGGCGATGCCTACCGACGGCTGGAATGGGAACGCGATGCCCAACCCGCACGGGTGCTGGAATTTATCAGTGCCACCGAGCGTATCATAGAGAAGCTTCCAAGGCAACAGGTTGACTTCGAGGACGCCGTATCAAGGGGTCTGCCCTGGGTGGTGGCCTTTGTATCACAGGTAGATGCCACGCTACAATTCGCAACCCTACAGCTTCCCTATAACTGGGATCCGCATATGAAATACCCCTTGGTTGTTTATCTGCATGGTTCCGGTACGGACAACCCGGTTGAAGGATTAACCACCGCCTTTGACAACTCACGCCAGGATACCCTCTTTCGCAACGACAAGATAGACCCGGCGAGAATCCCGCCGATACACCAAGCATTTGTGCTGGCACCCTGGGCCCGGGGAAATTCCCGCTACGCAGACTCAGCAGAGCGGGATGTGATGCAGGTCATCGACTTGGTAAAGGAACGCTATCAAGTCGATGCGGACAGGGTGTATATGACCGGTTTTTCCATGGGTTGTCATGGGGCATTCACTTTTGGAGTGCGACGCCCAGACCAATTTGCAGGCCTGCTTCTGGCCTCTGGATTCGGTCCCCGTAGCGATACCAGCTTGAAAGTCCTGTGGAAGAATCTCGCCACCATTCCCATCGTTGCGTGGTGCGGTGATCTGGACCCGGTTGCGGATCCAGCAAGGCAATTTGCCGCCGACACGAAGGATGCCGGTCTTTCCATAGACTTTACGATGGTTCACAATATGCCCCATACCTTCCCCTACAGTCATTTCAATGAGGGTGTTGGTAAGCTACTCTCTTATCGCCGCAAGGTTCCCAGCAAATTTGATTACGTCTCCTATGATCCCCGCTATCAGGGTGCCTGGGGTGTGCTGATGGCCACACTAAAACGCTTTGCGGATCATCCCGCGCCGCGCTTCCACTGCGAAGTCCAGGGCGGAACAGTCACAATCACCAGCGAGCATACGGACGGACTGCAGTTCGACCCTCTGCCCCTTGGATTAAACGCAGTCAATGAATTGGTCGTAATCTGGAACGGCACCGAATGCTATCGCGGAGCACCGCAAATAGTTAGCCTGGGCAAAGGTGCGCGAATCTTCAGATAACGCATGGCTGGTGTCCCCTTATTCCACCTCATGGACGGCATGAGATGAATGCAGTCCCGCAGGGACGACCTGAAGTTTGGCTCCGACTAGATAAATCAATGCACCATTGATCGCAAATAGGCGGACAAGAATGTCCGCCCTCCGTTGGTATAACAGGCGGACTAGAATGTCCGCCCTCCGTTGGGTGTTTGAAGCAAACGGAGAGCGGGTTTTCTAACCCGCTCCCCAGGATAAAACCTGGGGCTAAGATGCATACTGTCCCTTTGGGACGCTGGGATGCCTACGGCATCCTCGGAAAGCATGGATTGGTCGCCCACCATTTTCTTTTCTAGGCTTATTGGTCCAGTGCGTGCGATTTCATAGCCCTCGATTATCCTGTGTGGAGAGGATGAGGACCCAATCGGGTTGACCGGGCTGGCTGGCCGGCGGGGTGAAGGTGTGCAGGCCGAAGGGGGCGGGTATTTCGGAATAGGCGGTGGTGGCAGCGGAGACGGGATTAAACCACGTGGTCGCAAGTGGACCAGTCATACCGGTCAAGTCTATAGTGACGGAAGCGTTATCTGGCAGGTAGGCGATACCGGCAGTGCCGGCGGGGTTGCGGGCAAATACGATCTGACGCGGTCGTTCGGAGGGCTGCCCGTGTACGCAGTCTGGCGAGGGCACGAGCGTCCACCAAGGCATACGGCGCAGCAAGGAGCCTAAATGCCCCAGGTGGGTGGCGGAAGGTTTGCCCATAGCTCGTTCGAAGGGGACGGCGTTTCGAAAACGGGGGAAGTTCCAATCCCAGAGGCCCAGGATACCATTGGTGAATCCAGATGTGGAGCCGGATAGCACACTGTAATAAGCGCAGAGGCGTACGTGGGCGGCGGTGCCGGTGTAGGGCAGCGGGCGTTCTGTGATGCGGGGGTCGCCTTCGTAGTAAGCTTCACCGTTGATAACGGGTAACCTTCGAGCCGCAGGGCGTTGATAAAGACTCAGTGCCCATAGACGTGCTTGATCCGCGACCTTGTTAACATCGCCCTCGTTGTGACCGGATTGATACATAACAAAGGAGAGGTAGTCGTCACCGTAGTAATAATCCGAGCAGATCGGGACATGGGGACGCGCGGGATCGCCGTGAGTACCGGGGTGTTGGGTTATGGGCTGGCGTGAGGTGACAGCGCGGAGTTCACGACCGAGCACGCGATGCGAGTTGTTGTGATACTGGTCAGCGCTGGGGGAGTAGATGACGTGGCGCCCGTGGAAGCGGCCCACGAGTTGTCGCACGAAAGCTTGGCGGTTTGGGGTTTGCTCAGGGGTGTCGAGGTTGATCTGCCAACCGGGCAGTCCGGTGAGCATGACAACCAGCCCGTGCTCGTTGGCTTCTGCAATCAGACGGTCGAGGTGTCGCCAGTAGTCGGGGTTGAGGCGCGAGTAATCCTGGTCGTGGAACGGGAGTTCGCCTTCGAGGTTGGCGTGGGAGGTGTTGTCCCACGCGCAGATGGGAGCAATTTGGATAACGGAATAGCCGAGGGCTTCTCGGTTCTTCACGTAGGCACTCCACTGTGCGGGGGTGGCAGCGTTGGTGGCGCGCCAGACGGTGTCACCAATCCATAGGAAGGGCGTACCATCGGCGTGGGCGAGGTAGCGTCCATCGGCAGAGGATTGGATGAATCCGTGGCGGAAAAGCGGATTGGAGCCTGTGTAGGGTGATACGGAGACTGTACCCGTGCGGTTATGCAGACCGGTGTCGGCAGAGTTGGAGGCCGTGGTGCGCCAGGACCAGAGTCCGTGGCGGGGGAATGCGTTGCGCAGAATCCAGCGGTTTTCGTCATCCCAAGCAGCGGGGGCCGAGTGCGTATCGCCAGTGTCGAGGTGGGTGTAGGTTACCGTGACGGCAATGTCGAGGTATGGACGGGGTGAGGGGATGACTGCCTGTAGGACAGTCTCCCATTGGGATCCCGTGACGGAGTGAGTGGAGGAAGGCGGGTTCATGGAGATGTAGTAGTGGCAAGCGTATCAATACTATTACAATAAAGTTATAGACAAGTATCCTGGAATTATGTCAAGTGCTTGCGTTTTCGACAGCATGCAAACCAGGCGAACCCCGGCTCAGGTGATGGGAAATGGGGTATAGGCCGTAATCCTAAAAAGTAGGTCAACTTGCGCGCGACTTTCGGGATGGGAGCAACAAGCCAGCCATCAGCCATCAGCGTTCATAAGTCATCATTCTCCATTCTGCATTCTCAATTCTGCTTTCTATGTCCTGCGCTTGGTCGGGGAGAGCTGAGGCAGCGAGAGCCGCAGCGGATGATCCACCGGGTACTGTGAAGCGACCAGAAGGCGGAAGCAGACCAGTTGCGGATGGATACGTTTCTTGACCAGGAACCTGGCATCCTGCCTGCTCACCTTCAATTGGCGTGCGAGTTCGCGGGCTCTAACGGTAGTATTCTCCAACGCTGTCACCCGCTCTTGAAACTCTGCATATCCAATGTTATCCCGGATGATAATTGGTGGCTGCGACAGGGCCGCAAGCCGTTCGTCCTGCGCTCGCCACTCATTGCACAGCACTTGCGCATTGAAATTGAAGGTCAGTATCCCCGACCCAATCGACGGGGTACGAATGATTACCTTCTTGAGGCGCAGTTCTGGCGGTTGAGACCGATAAAGCTGATTAAACGCCCCAAACAGTTCCAGTACTTCCCTGCGTTGACGTCCGAGCAGCCCCCTGGCCTCTGCGCATTGCACCAGGAGAACACTCTCCTTTTCCAAAAGCGCCTCCAACTCCAGGTACTGCGCCATAAGTTCTGGCCGTCCGTAGTTTTTCGCAACAACGAGCCTTCGATTTGGCCCGCGATCCTCATCCGCCAGAGCCCACGACTCTAGAAATTGCTTGATCAGCGGTAACCATGTGGACTTCGGATTATTGAACATCTTGTTTGATTGTGGTTGAGGGGCTTACGGCTCGGTAGACGGTGGCTTCAGATTGGCGGACGGCGTGTTCGGCTTGGCGGAAGGTGTGTTCGGCTTGGCGGATGGCGTGTTCGACTGGTTTGAAGTGGCGTTCGGTGTGGTAGGCGTGGGATTCGGTTCGGTAAGAGTGACGTTCGGTTCGGTAGGAGTGGCGTTGGGTTCGGTTGGCGTGACGTTCGGTTCGGTAGGAGTGGCGTTCGGTTCGATATGAGTGGGATACGGTACGATATTTCTCGTGGCAGCCAGATAAATTCACCCAATCAGGATAAATATTCCCAGCCTCAGCCTTGCAGGACCGGCATTCAGCGTTTCGCAACCGATCTTCGGCGTTGGATTTGTCATAAAGACCATCCGCAAAGGGCAGTCAAGCATAAGAAACGGCCCATTCTCTGATTGTGCGCACTTTGAATGATGTTGTTGGCTCTATCAGACAGTTGTTTGTCTTATCCTCCTTAATATGAATATATTCCAGTTGGTCATTAACCATTTTAATGTAGTTGTGTGCGTCTTCCAGACAGTTGTGTGACTACTCTGGTTTATTGTTTGTGTTCTCCCGATTAAAGCAATCCACATACAGAACACTTTATTAATTCAACTGCTTCTTTATATGCAGTATTAGACAGATTGTGTTGGCTAACAACTATATCTAAAAAGCAGAGATGCTCCACTAATGTCTTAACCATTAGCTGCATTTATTTACTACTCATTAACTATTTACTAAAGTCTGCTATAAATGGCTACTACTCGTCGTGTATGCCCGAAGATTTGCATGGTAGTGGCTAACTTATTGTGAACACATCTTTTATGACGGCGAAGACTACTTATCCCTCATCGGTTAAAGGAAAATTTGACACTGGGTTGCAGCGGAAAGGCCTGAGGAGTGGAAAATCTTCGGTGAACCTGCCTTTTCGGACAGTGAAGACGGCTTGTAATTCATCGATTTACGGAAAATTATCTGTTGGGTTGCCGTGTAAAGGACTGCAGACGAGAAAATCTTCAGTGAAGATGCCTTCGCGGACGGTGCAGACGACTTGTAATTCATCGATTGACTGGAAATTATTCCTTTGGTTGCCGTCTAAATGACTGCAGGCGAGATAATCTTCAGTGAAGATGCCTTTGCGAACGGTGCAGACGACTTGTAATTGTAAAAGGAAATGGCGCAAATCGTAGTATGTCCCTGGATACGGTAGGCATCCCAGAGATTAGCCGGGTGTTGAGTCCCGCAGCGGGACGACACCCCCGGTATGGGCAACATTCACCATCGACCCCAGCGGGGTCGCAGCCGTGCATCCGTTGATTTCAATCCGACGGCCTCAGCAATCCGCGCTGCGACCCCGCTGGGGTCGGCATTATTAGGTTGGTGTTCCGGGGGGTATCGCCTCGCGCAGACGCGACTCTTGACCCCCGGCTAATTTCTGGGATGCCTACGGCATCCTCCTGCATTCAGGAAATAGATGCATTAGGACCATCTGCCACTCGGCTTTTTCTACTCACCTATAGCAGCATTAACTCGCGCACGAGTTTCGCGATGGGAGTAACAGGAGAAGCCATCAGCTCTCAGCTTTCAGCGTTCAGCACACATGCCTTCGCCCTGCTAACTTCTGCCCGCTCTCTCCCTACTGCCATCTGGAAAGTGGATTCTAGCCATTGAGTGAAGCAGAGATTTTATTTCGAAATTCGCGGGGTGCGCATTTACGGAATTGTTGGAATCTGCGGTTGAAATTGGCAAGATTCTCGAAACCTGAGGCAAAGGCGATTTCGGCGATGGTTGCATCCGTCTCCATGAGTAATCGGCAGGCATGGCCTATCCTCATCTCGTTCACAAACTGTACAAAGGTACGTCCCGTGGCTTTATTGAAGAAGCGGCAGAAGGCTGCACTGGATAGGTGGACCCGCTTTGCCACTGAGCCAATCGAGAGGTTATGGGTAAACTCCTCATTGATAATGGCGCATATCTTCTCCATGCGTCTGCTTTGGACATCATCCACCATCGGTTTATAGGTGCGTGAGGCTAGTGGTTCCAGTCGAGGGAGGGTGGCTATCTCGTTCAATAAATCCAGCAGCAGGAGCAGGCGATGCACAGGATCGGCATCACGGAGTGCGAGCATCTTGGGGAGAATATGGCTTGCTGAAACGGAGGGGAGGGACAGTCCGCGTGCAGAATGCTTAAGCAGTCGACGAATGGCCCCAAACTCGGGAGCAGTCATTAGTGAACCATTGAGCATGAGGGCGGGGTCAAACCGTATGACACAGGCGGCGGCGCCCACGGGACCGGCATCGAAGTCGGGTGGGCAGAAATAGATGTGAGGGAGATTCGGTCCAAGCAAAACGATATCCTTGTTGGAGAAAGTAGTCAGATTATCTCCGACGAGCCGATGACCGTCACCTGCCAGTATGGCGGTAAGCTCAATCTCGGGGTGGTAGTGGTAGGGACAATTAAACCGGGGCAATGCATAGGTAATAAAATCAAACGAGTGGGCATTATTCGGCGCAATGGTTTCCAATACGGCTTTCATGAAGTTTAGGTAGAGATCCTGTCCGCGACTATCAAGACTATCAAGATAGTACCACTTAACGCTGTAAAGATACAAGACTTGTAGGTGGGTAATTTATTACAATGCAGAAAAGCCATGACTATTCACCCTCGCAGACCTGACTATCGGGAACTACTCACCGTACTGGAGCGAAAGAAGCCCAGCCGACCGGTGCTCTTTGAGTTCATCATCGACCCTAGCGTACTATTGGATGCAGAAGCTATTCTGCCATTGTCTCCAGATTACCCAAATGGAGTGCGCAATTGGATAAATGCATTTGCTAAAAACGGGTATGACTATGTATCCCTGCCTTTCTGGCATCTGGATTTACTACGCTTTCCAAACGGTAAGCATGAAGTTGGAGCCAGCATCTCGCAAAACGAGGGGGCTATGATCACAGATTGGGCCAGTTATGAGGCCTATCCATGGCCTGATGCATCGCATGGCAAGTATGAACGTATCGAAGAGATTGCCAGGGAACTCCCGGATGGGATGAAGTTCCTGCTATTCAGTCCATCAGGGGTATTGGAGAATCTGATTGGGCTGACAGGATATGACAACCTGTGCTATCTACTGGCGGACGATCCTGATCTGGTTCAGGCTGTTTGTGATGAAGTGGGAAGCCGTCTGCTAAGCTTCTATGAATATTCGCTACAGAACAGTTCGATTGCATTTGCCGTGGTTAATGATGACTGGGGGTACAAGACACAAACCATGCTGTCTCCCCGGGATATGCGTAGCTTGATTTTTCCCTGGCATAAGAAAATAGTGGATGCAATTCACCGTGCAGGACGTCCAGCAATTCTTCACTCATGTGGACAGATGGCCATGATTTGGGATGATATTATTGACCAGTTGCATTTTGATGCCAAGCATTCCTATGAGGATGGCATCCTGCCAGTGGAAGACGCTTACGAACAGTATGGCAACCGAATCGCCATCTTGGGAGGCATGGACATCGATTTCCTCTGCCGGTCCACGCCGGATGAAATTTACCAGCGCAGTCGCAAGATGATCGAGCGCTCCCAAGACCGCGGTGGCTATGCACTTGGCTCGGGAAATTCTATTCCATACTATATTCCGAGGTTGAACTACCAGGCCATGCGCAACGCAGCGTTGGACCCATTCTAGATCAGGGAGCTTGCCAGTACACAGGTTCCGTCCTGTTGGCTTTGCGCACTGGTCAAAATAGTATCAGCTTACGGCTATTCCAGCGTAGAAGAAACCGGCATCTCATGTTATACTGCTACTTATACCATGAATACTACCAAACGCACCATAGACATTGCGCATCCGCTGACAACAGAGCAGATTGCCCAGTTCAACCGCGACGGCTACATCAAGCTGAAGCAGGTCTTCACCGAAGCGGAGTTGGGCCAGTATCGTACAGAGATTACGCGTCTGGTACTGGAGTTAAACCGAGACCATATTCCTCTGGAGAATCGTGGTACTTACGGCAAGGCGTTTCTCCAGGTAATGAATCTCTGGCGGCACAGTGACCTGGTCCGGGAATTCGTGTTTGGTAAGCGACTGGCCAGGCTGGCGACAGACCTAATGCAGGTTAAGGGAGTACGCCTCTACCACGATCAAGCGCTCTACAAGGAAGCTGGCGGTGGCTATACTCCCTGGCATGTGGACCAGTTTTACTGGCCATTGAGTAGTGAAAAAACGGTTACCGCATGGATTCCACTGCATGCTGTGCCTCTGGAAAATGGGGCTCTCTCATTTGCGGTAGGCAGCCAGCACATCAAAATCGGACGTGAGCTAGAGATTAGCGATGAAAGCCAGAAACAGATCGACCATAACTTGAAGCTGAGCAACTTCCCAATAGATGAATCAGCCTTTGATCTCGGAGAAGTAAGCTTTCACCTGGGATTCACCTTCCACCGGGCGGGTGCGAATAAACTGCCAACTCCACGCGAAGTAATGACCATCATTTATATGGACTCTGAGATGCGTCTGGCTATGCCAGCAAATAAGGCACAACAAATCGATTGGGATACCTGGTGCCCGGGCGCGGTAGTGGGAGAAGTGATAAACTCACCGCTCAATCCGGTGCTGTACGAACGGGTGTAGTCGCAACCGAACCAGTGTCCATCACAGAGGGATTGCGTACTGACAGGACGCAGGTTCAGACATCCTGTAGTCAGCACGAAAGCAAAGGGATTCCGGGCGAGTCGCGGAAGTAGGATCTCTTAAAATGAACCTCAGGCATCCCAAAGCAGGTCCAAAACTCCGTCCTCACTATCCATACCCGGACACGCTGAAGCGTGAACTCCAAAACGTCCAAGTCCCTTCGTTTACAAAGTGCGCAATGTTTTGCCTTCCACCCATAGAGGAGCAATGACGTTCTCTCTTGAATGTTCGGGGAAGTTTTTCTCACGTTGAAAGATCAGTTGATGCAGGCGTTGGATCGCACGGTTTCCCATGACATCAAGTTGCGCGTGGCAACCCGAGAGATGCGATAGTACTGTCCCCTCAGAAACACACATAACAGAAGCCAGTCCGACATTTTCAAGATTGGGAAAATCGCATGCAATTAGCCCGAAATACCAGGTTGCTGGAAAATAATCAACGCGTCTGGCTCATACTTGCGCAGCCACTCACGAGTGCTGTCAGTCAGTTTCAAACATTCTGCGCTATCTGCAAATTCACGCCATTCCAACTTCACACCAGTGGGTCGTGCCAAGCGTTCGTAAGTTACCATAAGTGCCCCAAGCCGTGCATCATCATTGCTTTGCACCCCGGATTTTACCAGCAGTGCGGCGATGCGGCTATAACCCCTTCGATATACTTGCCTGGCAGTTATCTCCATGAATGCGTAGTCGTCATGGCGAATACGGTGAAAGTCCAATGCCGCCACCATCGCGGTTCCGAGCTTAACTACCGAAAAGAGGTGGGTATTACCCTACTACCTTATCCTACAACCCAGCAGCTATCGCGTTCAGCACCACGCCGGGGAAGATGCCCATGCCTACAATCAAGAGGATTAGGACTACGCAGACAACTCGGGTCATGGTATCGAGGACCACGGGGTCGTTCGACACTTGTGGGTCTTGGAAATAGGTCTCCTTGATGACTCGGAGGTAATAGTAGATGGCGATGGCGGAGTTGATTACGCCCATTATGACCAGGGCGAGATAGCCCTTCTCGTAGGCTGCTGTAAGGAGTGCGAATTTACCAATAAAGCCTGCCATGGGGGGAATGCCGGCGAGGCCGAAGATGCCTACGGCAAGGGTTGCTGCAAGCAGTGGGGAGCGGCGATGCAGTCCGGCGAGTTCAGAGAGGGGTACGTTTACGCCATCTTTTGAAACTCTGCAAATGACTACAAAACAGGCCAGAATCATCAGCACATAGGCGATGATGGTGAAGAGGGCTGCGGTGTAGCCTGCTGTTGTTTGCGCTGCAAAGCCGATGATTACGAATCCCGCATGCGCTATGCCCGAGAACCCCATCAGCCGCTTGAAGTCGTTCTGAAATAGGGCGGAGAGATTGCCGTAAAACATCGAGGCTGCTGCAACGACTGCCAGCAATAACCCAAGCGCGGGCTCGGCTGGATTGGCCAGCGATACGAATCGCACGAGCAGAACCACGGCGCCGATCTTCGGCAGCGAGGAGACCAGCGTGGCAGTCTCGTTTGAGGAGCCTTCATAGACATCTGGCGTCCAGAAATGGAAGGGAAAGACAGCCATCTTGTAAAACATACCACAGAGCGTCATGCCCAAGCCCACGACCAGCAGGGGAGATTGCCCCAAGGCGGGTAACACTGTTGCCATCTTGGTTAACGAGGTGGTGCCGGTGAGCCCATAGAGGTAGCTCAACCCGAAGAGCATCACACCATTGGCAGCGATGCCAAACATCATGTACTTGATCGCGGACTCCATCTGCGAGCGTTGTCCTTCGCGTTCCCGGCGCAGGGCAACCATTAGAAAGAGCGGGAATGACGAGCACTCCAGCGCGATAACCGCTGCGATGACATCGACACAGGCCACGAGCAGGGTAAGGCCGAGGACGTGGATGCCAAGAAACAGAAAGTACTCCGGCCTGGCATCTTCCCGGATGTCGGGGAGCTTCGAGGACACACCTGCAACCAGCGCGTAGCCGAGCGTGATTGCCATCTGCATCAGTCGGGCGAAGGCATCCACCCGGTAGGCGCCGTCAAAAAGCGTGGTTTCCAGTCCATAGGTGGCGAAGCAGGCGACCAAGCCAAGCAGGGCTGTGCCCAGCGATACATAGAGCGAGACGCGTTGCTGACCCTTTTGCAGGGACACCGCAAACAGTGTTAGGATACCGGCCAGGAGGACCAGTTCAGGAAGGAATGCCATCCAGGGATTGACGCTCATGGAAAAGGTTTCAAGCCGGGTTGCTGCAAGTAGGGCGAGAGAGGTGCTCATTAATTTCCGCCTCCGCTCGTTTGCTGAACTATATGCCGCACGCTGACTGCCAGAATTTGCAGAATCGGTTGCGGGTGGAATCCAATCCAAAATACGCCGGCAAACAAGGGGAGAAGGGTGATCAACTCCCGTATATTCACGTCTTTTAATGCATGATGTTCAGGATTATCCGTCCCGCCGTAGGCGATCTTTTGCAACATCCGGAGCAGATACGCGGCAACGATGACCACACCCGGAATGGTCCACACACCCAGCGGGATGGACTTGGTAAATGTGGCTACGAGTACGAGAAATTCTCCGATAAAGCTATTCGTGCCAGGGAATGCCAGCGACGAAAGGCAGAAGACGCCAAAGAGTCCGGTGAATATGGGGATGTGCTTCCCAATACCGAGCATCTTCGGCATTTCGCGTGTGTGCAGGCGCTCGTAGAGCATGCCAACACAAATGAATAAAGCGCCCGTCGTGACACCGTGGTTGATCATGACCATCACGGCGCCTTCCAGTCCTTGCTGACTCAGGCAAAAGATGCCGAGGGTGGCAAAGCCCATGTGACCTACGCTGGAGTAGGCTACGAGCTTCTTCAAATCGGTCTGTCCCAGTGCCGTCAAGCTACCGTACAAGATGGCGATAACAGACAACACCAGTACATAGGGCGCGAAATACACACTGGCATCTGGCGTGATGGGGAGCGAGAAACGTAGAAACCCATAGGTGCCCATTTTTAGCAACACACTGGCAAGGATAACACTGCCCGCAGTCGGGGCTTCAACGTGCGCTGCTGGAAGCCATGTATGGAACGGGAACATCGGCACCTTTACTGCAAATGCGAGGAAGAATGCCGCGAAGACCCAGAGCTGCATCCCTTGGGGAATCCCCGCTGCCATCATATCCGGGATGTTAAAGGTACCAGTGTGAAGCCTAAGCGCGATCAAGGCCACCAACAAGAAGATGGAGCCTGCCATGGTGTAGAGAAAGAACTTCACCGCAGCGTAGATTTTCCGCTGTCCGCCCCAGATACCTATCAGCAATGCCATCGGTATAAGCATGGCCTCCCAGAACATGAAAAATAGGATGGCATCGAGTGCGCAGAAGACGCCGACCATAGTCACTTCCATGAGCAGCAGACACAGATGAAAGGCACGGATTCGGTGGCTGATGTACGTCCAAGATGCGAGTACGCACAAGGGCATAATCAGCGTCGTCAGCAGAACCATGGTCAGGCTGATGCCATCAAGGCCGACGGTGTAGTTGATCTTTAGGGAGGGGATCCACGCGCTATGCTCGGCAAACTGAAACAGAGCCGTGGTCCTGTCGAAGTGGAAGTAGAGCGGCAGCGAGATCAGGGCATTCGCCGTGGTGACGATAAGCGCCCAGTAGCGCTGCCAGACATTATTAGGCAGGATTAGCCCTATGAGGATTCCCACCAAGGGTAGGAGCATCAGAAGCCTGATGTAGGGAATGCCTTCGTGGAAAGTGAGCTGGTTCATTGCCGGAAAATAAGTACGAGAATCAACACAATTACGCCGCTAATGCCCAACGCCAGCAGCAAGTTTTCCTGAAGGACGCCACGCTGCACGGTGCGCAGACGTCGTCCAATACCGCCCACGGTCACGGCGAGTTGATCGATCGCGCCGTCGATGATGTGGTTGTCAAACAGGCTGGCAAGGCGGGAGGACATGAGGAGCGGGCTCATTCCGAGAACGCGGTAAACTTCGCCCACCAGCGTGTCGGTGGCTTGGATGGGTTTGCGAGCCACCCAGAGAAAGACCTTGCCGAACTTCCTGTAGAACCAGTCAATATCCAAGCTTACCAGCGGGTGTGGTTCCAGTTTCTTCAGTAGTATAAAGAAGCCCACTGCAGTAAAGAGAAGGAGAAGCAGGGTTTCGGATACATGGTAGCTCGTGTACGGGTGGTACTCCATGGCATAGGGCAGCTTTGAGTAGAGCCAGGGTGACCAGGAGCCGATGAATATGCAGAGTGCGCTTGTCACGGACATCGCCGCAATCATGTTCCACGGCGGTTCCTTGGCACGCTGCCATGTCTCAGCCTGGCAGCGATTCTTACCGAACCAAATGAAGTACGGGACTTTCAAGCCCGTGTGCAGGAACGTACCCACAGACGCGAGCATGAGCAGGTATCCCACCCATAGCTTATGCTCTTCGAAACCGGCTGCGACGATCATGGACTTGCTGACAAATCCGCTGAAGAGCGGAAAGGCCGAGATGGAAAGCCCGCCAATCAGCGTGAAGAGGAAGGTCCATGGCATCTTCTTATAAAGCCCACCCAATTCGGCGAACTTGCTTTGCCCCGTCATGTGCAGAACCGCACCACAGCCCATGAAGAGCAGACCTTTGTAGAGGATGTGCGCAAAGGCGTGGGCACATACGCCGTTGATGGCGAGTTCTGTACCGATGCCGACTCCTGCCACCATGTACCCGACCTGGCTGATGATATGGTAGGCTAACAAGCGGCGACTGTCATTCTCCAGCACGGCGTAAACCACGCCGTACAGCGCCATAATCACGCCCAGGGGGATGAGGATTTCGTAGCCCGCAAAGCCTCGAATGAGCGCATAGACGGCTGTCTTTGTGGTAAAGGCACAGAGGAAAACGGACCCGCCCACAGTCGCTTCGCCATAGGCGTCTGGCAGCCAGGCATGAAGGGGCGGGACAGCCGCATTGAGAAGAAACCCCGCCAGTATCAGATACATCGCAAGGGTTGGCTGGTGGAAGTTCAGCAGGCTGAATTCCCACGAACCGCCGTTGCTGCAATGAAGGATAATGCCGAGAAGCAAGAGCACTCCACCGGCAACGTGGACGAGTAGATAGCGGTAACCGCTCCCCATGGATTCCTTTCTGCCACGCATCCAGATAAGAAAAACAGACGAGAAAGCCATTAGCTCCCAGAACAGGAACAGGGTGGCGAAGTCTCCCGCGAAGACCGCGCCCAAGGCGCTGCCCGCATAGACCCAGGTGGCGATGTGCTGCGAGTTCCCCTTGGTCTGTAAATTATACAGGGTCCCCAGGAAACTCATGAGTGCCATCACAAAACCAAAAACAGTGGCAAGCGCATCAACACGGCCAAAGGTCAACTGCCACTGGCCATAGTCAATAACTCCAAAGGTACCCTGTTGCAGAAAACAGACACGTAAAAATGTCAGTGCGGGAATGAGTAGCAGGTAGGGCTTCTTTAAAACCGAAGGTACCAGCGGCATTAACGCAGCACCAACGAGCAGTATCATCCCGGGGTGTATCCATAGATCACTCATTATAGTAATCCTCCCCCTTCATAACTCCCGTGTGCCCGAAAGCCTTGGAAATCAGGATCAGAAACATACAACCCACCAGTCCGAATACAGCCCAGAATCCCGGGATTGTCTCAAAGTCCGTGTGTGCGTGCTCTTTGTTCACAAAGAACGGAATGGCGTCCCAAATCACGAGTAGTGCTAGTACGGCATAACATAATCGCAGAACGGTTCTTTTACGTTGAATGAGGAAGTCTATGAATTGCACTAACTTCATGGGATTAGAACGCGGGTCAAAATGCTCGTAAATTGAAGGAAAAAGTCTGGGTAAATACCCAATGCGACGGAGAGCGCTGCGGTAATACACAGCGGAATGACCATGGCACGGGGAGCACCGTGCCCGTGATCGTCAGCGTGGGCATCGCCCTGAGCGGGATGTCCGAAGAAGGCAGTGATTATCACAGGGACGAAGTACGCGGCGTTGAGCAAGGTACTCACAACCAGAATCACCAGTATCCCAATCGACCCCGCATCCCACGCACCAATGAGCAGGTACCACTTGGAGACGAATCCCGCTACCGGCGGCACGCCGATCATGCTTAGTGAAGCGATGGCGAATGCGCCGAAGGTCCACGGCATCTTACGACCAAGGCCTGCCATCTCGGAGATGTTCTTCTTATGGGTAGCCACATAGATGGCCCCGGCACAGAAGAAGAGGGTGATCTTGGCAAACGCATGGTTGGCGATGTGAACCAAGCCACCTTCTATTCCCGAGGGGGTCAGTAGTGCTACTCCAAGTATTATGTAAGACAACTGGCTGACCGTGGAATACGCGAGCCGCGCCTTCAGGTTATCCTTGGTCAGGGCAATCACCGAGGCGACCAATATGGTGAAGGAAACAAAGTAGGCGGTTGGCAGGCCGAGGTGATAATCCTGCATGCAGTCGGTACCAAACACGCTGAGCATGACCCGGACGGTGCAAAACACGCCTACCTTTACGACCGCGACGGCGTGCAACAAGGCACTGACCGGTGTGGGAGCCACCATAGCGCTGGGCAGCCATCCGTGCAGCGGCATGATGCCGTTCTTGGCGAACCCAATCAGCATGCAGACATAGACCCCGATTACGATGCCCGATGGCAAGTTATGTGGCAGGATACCCTCGCGTATGCCGTAGGCGAAGTCGAGGGTTCCGCTGAGGACATAGATTATTATCATCCCCGGCAGGACGAGTGCCTTCGCAGTAGCGGTCAAATAGACCAAGTATTTGCGAGCACCAGCATAGCTTTCCTCGTCTTGATGATGGGCCACCAACGGATAGGTGCAGATGCTGACTATTTCATAGAACAGATAGAGCGTGAAGAGGTTGTCCGCAAAGGCACATCCCATGGCTCCGAAGATTGCTAGGGCAAAGCATGTGTTAAAACGGGTCTGCTTATGCTCCTCAAGGCTCCTCATGTAGCCTGCGGAGTAGAAGACGGTGAGCATCCACAGAAACGATGCCGACACTGCAAAGATCAGCGAGAGCGCATCGGCACGCAGGGCTACACTCAGCCCGGGCAATAACTCGAATACTGTCAGCGTAAGTATCTTACCTTGCTGGATGTCGGGAATAAATGTCAGCGTCAGGCCGAATAATACTAAGGCGGCGAGCAATGAGCACCCTTCGCGTACATTGGGCCATTTGCCTGCTGCCATGACCAGTCCGGCACCACATAAGGGTGCGAGCACAGCAAAGAGCAGTCTCGTATCAGTTACAATCTCCATGAAATCATCCCTTTAATTCCGACAGATCGCGCGTCTTGATGGAACGGTAATTCCGGTACACTGCGATAATGATGCTGAGGGCTATGGCCACCTCGGCAGCGGCCAGGCCCATGATGAAGAGGACAAAGATGGTGCCATTGCTGGCATCCGGGGCGAGGAACCGGTTAAATGCCATTACATTGAGCGAGGCGGATGCGAATATAATTTCTCCCGCTATGAGCATGCCTATCAATGTGCGGCGTCGGACAAATCCATAGAGTCCGATGGCGAACAGGCATGCTGCCAACACCAAGTAGGTTTCGAGTGAGCTATGCAGCGTGAGCAGGTTCATGCGTGGGTCCTCCCCAATCGTGCGAGTACTAATGAGCCGACTATGGCCAGCAGGAGTACCACCGAGATTAATTCAAAAGAGAGACTGTGGGTGGTTAGCAGAGCCTTGCCCACTTCTTCCACGGAGTCTGCACCTACACGCCCGGTTGGTGTACCCCAGGTATTCTGAAGCCCCACAAATGAAAGTCCTGCGAAAACCAAGGTGCTTACAAGCAATGCACCTGCCTGCAACAGCCGGGAAGGCTTTTCCACAGGTTCTACGGCGAGCGGGAACGGGGAGTCACTCACGCTGGCATTTGGCTTACTACCAACGAGGTCTGCTTCGCCCACTTCGTCCGTCTCAGAGAGCATGATCGCAAAGATGACAGTGATGCAAACGGCGCCGATATAGATAAGGATTTCCATCAGGGCGAGGAACGGACTGTTTAGGAAATAGTAGAGTCCGGCGAGTCCAACACTGCCTATGGCAAGGCCGCACACACTATGAATGATGCGTGAGCTGCGAACGGCTATCACAGAACCGGTGAGGAGTGTCGCGGCGAAAAGAAAGAAAATCGCAGCGACGACGTAATCAAAACCAAGGAACGGCTTCATTTCAACGGCTCTTGCTGGGTGGGCGGTACAGTTGCAGCAGGAGCAGGGGCTTCACTGGCTGCAGGCACCGGTACGGCAGCAGCAGTCTGTGCAGGCAGCAGCTTCGCGTCGCGGGAATTTTGTTGTTGTAGGCGCTTCATCAAATCCATGTGAAACTGGTTCTTGTCGGTTCCGGCTAAATTGTATGTCTGGGAAAATTGAAGAGCATCGGTGGGGCAGACTTCGATGCATGCGCCACAGAGGCTGCACTTGTTGAAGTCCATGAGATATTCGGTCACCGACTTCTTTTTCTCCCCTTCCTTCTTGATACCATTGACCACTATGCAGTCGCTTGGGCAAGCTTTTTGGCAGGCTAGGCAGGCAATACAGGTAGACATTCCCGTGTCTTTATCGCGGACGAGTTCTATATGTCCACGAAAGCGTGTGGGCAACTGCGGCGTCGTGTGGGGATACTGTTCCGTGATTACAGGCTTAAAAAATTGCCGGAGCGTGATGCCCATGCCGGTCAGCAGGCTCACAAATCCCTTGAAGATATCTTGGGCGGTTTTTTTCATTTTAGAAAACTTTCATCAGAGCTGCGGTGAGAATGAGCGTAAACAGAGACACGGGGATGAGGATTTTCCAGGACAGATTGAGCAACCCGTAGAATTGGGTGCGAGGAAAGGTCCAGCGTACCCATATGACTGTAAAGATCAGCGCATACATCTTTAGAAAGAACCACCACACACCCGGAAGGATTCCTATGGGGCTTTGCCAACCGCCGAGAAAAAGAACGGTAGCCAGCGCGCTGCCAACCACTATGTTTGCGTATTCGCCCATGAAGAATACCCCGAAACCCATTCCTGCGTATTCGGTAAACGCACCGGCAACAAGTTCGCTCTCTGCCTCTGCCATGTCGAATGGAGCCCGATTGGTTTCCGCCAGCATGCAGATATAAAAGATGATAAAGGTCACCGGCATGAGCGGGTTCACCCAGACCTTGAATAGGTTCCAGTTCCAGAATCCGCCCGCCTGTTGCTCCACGATGACCTCAAGGTTCATCGTACCCGTTATCATGACCATGGTGATCGCCACGAAGAGCATGGGGATTTCATACGCCACGTTCTGCGAGACGACACGAGCTGCGGAGATAATCGCGTACTTGTTGCGCGATGCCCACCCGCCGACCATGATTGCCATTACATTGATGGAGCCGAACGAGAACAGCATTAACAACCCGACGTTAATTGGCCGCCCGATAATTTGCTGCCCGAAAGGCAAGATCGCCAACCCCATCATGGCAGGAGCAAGCACTAGCAGTGGTGCGAGCCGGAAGAGCACTGAATCCGCACCGGGTGGCACCATGACTTGTTTTGACAGCAGCTTGATGCCGTCGGCAATCGGTTGCAGTAGTCCTTGAAAGCCCACTTCGGTGGGTCCGCTGCGGCGCTGGAAGCGTCCTGCACCCTTGCGCTCGCAATACACCAGATAGGCGGCGTTGGCTCCCAGAAAGCCGAGCATGCCTCCTAGGAAAATCAACAGACGGTAGGGTTCGGGAATCGTCATGGCTACAGTTATCGGTCAATGTCGGGGATCACCAAATCAAGGCTGCCCAGTAGTGCGAGCGCGTCGGGCAGCATCATTCCGGCACTGGCCTCCTCGTAGAGGCTAAGGTTACAAAAACAAGGGGTACGCAACTTCATCCGGTACGGGATGTCCTTGCCATCGCTGACGGCGCGAATGGCGAAACGTCCACGAGCCGCTTCCACTGCGCTTAAATAATCGCCCGCAGGCAGCTTAACCACGCGCGGTGGTTTGGGGTTCATAACAGGTCCCGTCGGGATTCTATTCAGTGCCTGTTCAATAATCCGCAGGCTCTGTTCCATCTCCGCCATGCGTACAATGTAGCGGCCCATGCAGTCGGTGAGGTCGGAAACCGGTACGTCGAAATCAAACGAGGGGTAGATCGAGTAGGGCTCGATCTTGCGCAAATCGTAGGCTACGCCCGAGCCGCGCAACACGGCTCCCGTGGCCCCGTATTTGCGGCACATCTCTACACTGATGGGGCCAATGCCCTCCAGCCGTTTACGCAGGATGATGTTGTCGGTCACCAGGCTTCTGTAGAGTTTCAGGCGACCATACATCTGTTTCACAAAAGCGGCGGTGCCTTGGAGAAAGGCGTCGTCCACGTCGTTGACGAGACCCCCAAAGCGGTAGTAGCAATAGGTCAGGCGGGAACCGGTGATGCCCTCTAGTAGATCTAGGATTTTCTCGCGGTCATCAAAGGCGTAGAGTAGGGGAGTGAAGCCGCCCAAATCGAGCACGAACGCACCAAACCAGACCAGATGGCTCGAGATGCGGTTAAGTTCGGAAGTGATTATGCGGATATACTCGGCACGCTCCGGCACCTCCAGTTTGAGTGCCTTTTCAACGATAAGAACAAAGGCGTGCGTGTAATGCATCGCGGAGAGGTAATCTACGCGGCTTGTATTGGGTAGATACTGCGGCCACGTGCGGTTCTCCCCCATCTTCTCGTGCATCCGGTGGATGTAGCCCATGACCGGCTCGGCTCGCATGACGTACTCACCGTCCATGGTCAGCTTGATACGGAGCACCCCATGGGTGGCCGGGTGCTGAGGACCCAGATTGATTACGAAAGTCTCGTTGTCGAGGCGTTGCAGTTTGGGATGGCTCACGCTTGGAAATCCTTCAGAAGCGGGTGAAAGGTTGCATCCTCGGGCAGAAGGATCGGGATCAGATTGGGGTGACCGGTAAAGCGGATGCCAAAGAAATCGTGGGTTTCGCGTTCATGCCAGTTCGCCCCTGGGTAAACCGTGGAAATGGTCGCGATATCCGGTTGCGCACGGGGGATGCGCGTTCTTACCACCACGCGCATCAGGGAGAGAAAATGGAAGAAGTCATACACCACCTCAAACTCGCCCTTGGCCATCCAATCCACTCCAGTGATGGCATCCAGCGTAAAGCCCTGGGCATCCATCATTTTGGCTGCCTCAACGACCTTATCTGCCGGAACGGAGATGTCGAAATGGTACCCACAAATGGCATAGTCAGTAGTCTTCCAATTAACAGACAATGGCGCGGTAGCATCCTTCTGTTCTGCATTTTGCGTTGCACACTCTCCATCGCGGAGTTGCGTTAACTGGGTCATCAAAGTTTCAATAATTTTCATAGCTCAGGCCTGGGCGGAAGCATTCGGCTTCTCCACAGGAGTCAGCATCGGCGCATCGGGGCGTGGGAATCGGCGTTGCCCTGTGATCTTCTCTTCGAGAGCCAGAATGGCCTCGATAAGAGCCTCGGGCCTGGGCGGGCAACCGGGAATATAGATATCAACGGGGAACAATTGGTCCACACCTTCAACCACAGAGTACTGGCCGGGATACACAAAGGGTCCGCCGCAGATCGCGCAACTGCCCATGGCTATTACCCACTTCGGCTCCAGCATCTGGTCGTACAGGGTCTTTATGGCTGGGGCCATTTTCTTCGTTACCGTACCGGCTACGATCATGAGATCTGCCTGACGGGGAGAAGGGCGGAATACCTCGGCACCAAAGCGGGAAAGATCGTAGCGGGATGCTCCCGTGGCCATCATTTCAATGGCGCAGCAGGCGAGTCCGAATGTGAGTGGCCAGAGTGAATTGGCCCTGCCCATGGCGAGAAATTCCTCAACCTTGGCGAATGTCACTATTTGTGAACAGTCTTCCTGCGGTCCCATAGAAAAACTCCTTTCTTCCAAGCATAGACGATTACGAGGGAGAGGATGCCGACGAATAGCAGCACCTCAATGAAATCCCTGATGGCAAAGACGCGGTCGTAGATAAGTGCCACCGGGATGAGATAAAGTACATCAACTGCAAAGGCTATAAAGACGAGTGCATACAAATAATATGAAGCACTGTAGCGAATCCACGCATCGCCAATGGGTTCCATGCCACATTCGATGAATTGTCCTGTCCTGTGATCCGACTGCCTCGTTTTGTGAGTCGAAAGCAAGTAGACAACTAGAAATGGGGCAGCTGCAAACCCGATGCCCCCAAATGCGAAAGCAACCAAATAGATTAAATCCAGGTAGTAGGCGTCGTTCATGCGCTGTTTGTTAAAGTGCGGCAGGATTAGGTTAAGAGGGGTATCCGTCAACACGATACTCTAAAAAACCAAAGTCCCTATTCATGTATTAGTATTTTCTCTACGCGCTATGTCTGAGCATTGGGGTAAGACGTGAAATTCGCTGATGTATCATTAGATTATGTTTCTTTGAGTCGCTAATCAACCCTATTTGTTAATTAATCCAGTGATTGTAGCTTACGCGATGTTGCACTTATTTCCGGAAGCCATCAGCTTTCAGCGTTCAGCCATCAGTCCACTACCTTCGGTGCGGCATGATGCCATGAAATCCACGCTTAGGTAATCCCTTCGGGATGATTCCGTCCCAAAGGGACGATATGCATCTTAGCCCCAGGTTTCAACCTGGGGTAACGGTATATTAAGTAACACAAGTCCCGTAGGGACGGCTGAACGGTTTTACATTGGCCATACGGGATAGGGAAACATTACTCTTCGGCTCGTTTGATGACATCCCATCAGTCGTCCCTACGGGACTCGAACCGGGTATGTACGCATTTCCCCAGGTTAAAACCTGGGGCTAAGATGCAGGTCGTCCCCAAGGGGACTGCATTGTTCCCATGCCGGGGATGAGGCGGAACACGGCAAAGCAATTGGCCAAAGGCCAGGTGCTTCGGGATATATCTGATTCTGAAAACACTCGATTTGACGCTAACACGTACATCCCAAAGAAACTCCATTCTTCCCACTCCGGGGATCAGGTGGAACGCAACGACAGAACGCAGAAACCTGATAGCTGACTCATCCTCATATCGACTCTTTGCATTAAACTACTATATACTACTGCCTTCCTGCCTACAGCCTTCTGCCTTCCAACTTTGTGCCTACCTTCTGAACCCTGTTATTCAAGAGCACTTCCAAGGCATAAAAAAGCGGACGGGACGCATACACGTCCCGTCCGCCGGGAGAAGGCTGATGAACCATCAGCCGATCGGTTCTATTTCAGGTACAATTACTCGTCTCATTGTTGCTCGTACCGGAATCACGCGGCCATGGTCTGCGCTGGGGCTGCGGTACGGATTACCTTCGCGTTGTTGCTGCCGCGTTCACGCAGGGTCTTGGTGACCACATAGACGCGGTAAACCATGGTGCTGCCATCGGCTACCAGCCCCTCGCTGGTGTTATAGGTGAGTTGGTCTTTGTCCACGGTGGCTATCTGGTACTCATTGTCTGTCTGATAGGCAGTACCATTGCAGGCACGCACCTCATAGTGCAGCAGGTCAACCCGGGCGCTAGCCGTCCAGGCGAGTTTCGCCACTTGCGTAACCGCATCCCATTCGCCATCGAGGTACACTTTATCCGGTGCTGCGCCCCGCGCGTTCGTCATTGTCGGGAGATTGACACGGATTTGGGACTCCTTGGGGAACAGTGCGATAATCTTGGCGCGGTACTGCACGAGCCTTGGCTTAATCTCATTCTTCACCAGACGGTCTCGGTTCTGTTTAGCCCGTTTCCATGCGTTGCGCTTGGTAATTATGGTTTCATACACAGCGATATAGGCTTCCATGTCTGCCGTGAACTGCACCAGGGTGGTACCATCAATGAGCAACGGGTTGGGTAGCTCTGCGTTGGTGTTAGCCAGCAGAAACTCCCACAATGCCCGCGTGCCTTCACACGCCTTCAGGAACTCCTGATGGGGGCAACCCAGCTTTGGCACCTTTGGCAGCCGAACCAGATCGATCGGGTCCAAATGGTGTTTAACCAAATAGTGGAGCCGGGAGATACAGTTAAGCAGGGACGCTCGGAGGATATCCCGCTCCACATAGGCAGAGCGCAAAGCAGTATTAAGGCTTTGCTGTTCGAAGATAATTGCCTGGAGTGCGGCAATCAGGTTTGAGAACAGTGCGAGGGTGAACAACCCTCGCAACACAATGGCACCAGAGGCACCACGCGAATCATTAGCCTGTAGCCAGCTATCTTTATACTGTAGCAGGCAGGCTATGATGGTTTTTATTATATCGAGTGACATGATTTTTCCTTTCGTTTGTTTTGTTATTTTGTTTTTGTTGGTATTCCCAGTCTGCACACAGCCGCCGGCCTTCAGCTCTCAACGGTCGGCGTCGTGCCGATAGTTGGCTGTTGGTTTGTGCTCTGCACAGCCCGCGGGAATAGCGGGGGGCTTGGTCGCCGTTCTGCTTCTGACATTGCACCGTTGGTCAGATCATCGGGGCCGGTTCTTAATTCGGGCTTTTATACCCTCTTCTCGATCCCTTCCTTTCCTTGCGGTCAGGAGCACTGGGCGTCGCCTATCTTTTGAAAGATACACATCCGGTAAAGGATGCACTCCCTGTGAGCGGCTTCAGGTTCCAGCTATCATGGACGGCAAATCCAACCAGAACGTTAAAGCATGGGTGTACAGTGACAGACGGACGGAAAAGATCAAGAACTGATCTATAAATTATTGAATATTTCTTGATCGAGCGTAAACGATGGCCGTCCAACCCGCATAAACAGCCAGTTTGTCGAAGGGGGACGCCGCCGGAAGCTGATGAATGGCCGACTCGAGACAGTGAATTGTGAATGAAATGGCTTTTATGGCTGATTCCAGGGCGGTGTAGATAGCAGTGAATCAGAGAATAGGATGGAGGAAATCTCAAGATAATGCGTAGAATCGGTGCAATATTAGTGGAAAATGGTGAATAAAGTGAAGCCGCAAGCGCTGGGAGCGAAAGGTTATATAATAGCGGTGAATCGACATGGAGTGCGTTTATGTTTTTGGACTGTTCACTAGAATTAGTGGCTGGCCATCGAGGTTTTGCAGGAAATGTAAAGGCACGGTGGGGAAACTATTGTCCGCTATCGTACTGACTCCCAAAGGAGCGCGGCCAGCTTGGCCGCATTGTGTGATAGAAGCGGGCGAGTCGCCCTCGCTACTGTAAAGATGCCAGCTTGGCCGTATAAAGGAGCGTGGCCAGCTTGGCCGCTTTGTGTGATAGAAGCGGGCACGTCGCCCACGCTCCTGTAAAGATGCCCGCTTGGCCGTATAAAGGAGCGCGGCCAGCTTGGCCGCTTTGTGTGATAGAAGCGGTCGGGCCGCGCACGCTCCTGTAAACATGCCAGCAGGGCCGTATAACGGAGCGCGACCAGCTTGGCCGCTTTGTGTGACAGAAGCGGGCGAGTCGCCCTCGCTCCTGTAAAGCTTGAGCGCGTGAGCCCCTATTACCGGAGCAAGCAGGATGCAGTCTATCCGTTTAACAGCTTGGTTAGTTAAAACCAGAATGCTTCTTAGTTAATTAATTCGACTGGACCTTAGTTGCAACTAAGTTACATTCTAAACACACGAAAACGTAGATCATACCACAATCGGCGATTCGGAACTCGTCGTTGATCGAGTCGAGTTGTGCGTAAAACGTCATCTTCTTACTACAGTCTGGGCATGTCGGCCAATCATCACCTTGAATGAACTCAGGATCTCCACCGAGTTTGTGCCTCGTGCCGATGTGATCCTCGGCCCACTGGAACTTCGGCAGTTTCGCAGCATCCTCGTTGAGAGGCTCGGGATTTAAACGGAAAGGGGGAATCTTCTTCATGGTTTGCGGTAAGGATGAATTTTGAGGTGACCGATCCCAAAGTCGTCCATCATTTGACCGGCCTGTTGGAATATTTCTTTCGATGTAGCATTCGGATTGGCCTTGATCCAATCGCCCCAAATCTGATTCCAACGGCCAGGCATTTGACCCATATTTCCAGTCCCGTGGATTGCCTTTAGATGTGTTACATTGTGATCCACAGACACAGTAAAATCATCAATTGTGATGCCGCGCGATTTGAAAAACTTCTCGAACTGGCGAGGCATGAGATGATGGTCAGCAAGCTTTCCAGTGTAACCGAGAAGCTTCTGCCCTGCTGGAGCTCCCGTCTTTGCGGCTGCCCCTTCCACCGCAGGCGCAGCACTCTTGGTTCCCTCAACGGCAGAATCCACAGCAGCCACTTCAGCCTTGGCTACCTGACTTGCTTTGGACATTCCTGACGCTGCGGTTGATACTCCAGAAGCTGCGCCAACAACAACATTTGCACCAGTGACGACAGCTTCGGATGCACCCGCTGCTCTCAGTCCTCTATTGAACAGTGTATCGGTTGGATACCCTGTCCACGCAGTCATAAGCTCAGCATCACCTTGGTCCAGGTAATAGGTCCCAGCAGCGCCATATATAATTGAACCGGCTACTGTTGGACTTGTAATAAAGGCAGCTGTAAAATTAGACCATGAAGCTACATAATTCAATGCGGCCATTCCCGCTGCGCCTGCACGATAACCCATTGATAACTTGGCAGGTTCCTGTGGGACTGGGGTTGGTGCTGGCGCTGGCGCTGGGGTCGGGCTGGGTGCTGGCGGTACTGGTGGTGCGGGTGGATTGTTTCCCTGCTTGGGCAAAGGAACTGTGAAATAATGCTCCCAGTACTGACTATAAAAATACATATCACCATTAAAAGCAGTCCCTACCTCAATGTAATAACCCGATGCTTTAACTGTTGCTCCGCGAGAATCAGCGTATACTATTATTGCTCTAGGTGAATCAGCAAGAGGCCCCGGTATGTCTACATATACAACGCCATTCGCAAATTTCCACCGATCACTTGTATTATTATTCAAACTAGAATCTTGTGGCACATAAAACCCAGCAGACGATGTGGACTGGTTATATGATACGGGAAACCAGTCCATCCCCAGATAATCCTTATTATTAATCGGATCCCCACCGAAGGCTTGGTAGAGGTTATTTCCGCCTTTCTCTTGAATGGGGTCGCGGGAGATGAAGGTGCCCCAGCTTGGGCGATAGTAGCGGAGGCCGTAGTCGGTGAGGCCGAAGCTGAAATGGCTCCAACTGGTGAGGCCGTAGTCCATGTCCCACTTGGTTTGGTAGCGGAAGGGGCAGTCTTTCCAGTTGGGACCGGTATAGCGGATGAGTTCGCCCCAGGGGGAGTACTCGTACTCGGCTACGCGGGTGCCGGATGAGTCGCTCTTGCTGAGGGAGGCTACGTTGCCATAGGCATCGTAACCGACGACAAACTGGCTGGCTTTGCTATTGCCAGTGTCCACGAGGAGGAGTCCACCGATGCCGCCCAAGCCGCCGTCCGTACCATCAAAGTCCAGGCCCCAGACGTAGGTGCGCTGTACGGTATTTGCAGCGGTTACTGGCTCGCTCCCTGGAGTAGTGTCTTCTAGTTCGGCGATGATATTCATGCCGTAGTACACGAAGCGGTACTCGCGGCGAGGGGTCCATGCGGAGCCAACCCATTCGTAATACACCTGCTTCACCCTGCGGCCCAGATAGTCGTACCAGAATTGCTGGGCATCGAGATTGTTGTCGCTCATCCAGTAGAGCTGGTTCTCGGTGTTAAAGTAGTAGGACCAGTTGCCATCGCTCTGGATGTTACCGTTCAGATCGTAAGCGGGAGAGGCATTTGCTTTGCGATAGGCGAACCCATACCAATTGTCGGTTGTAGTCAGGCTAAAATCATCGAAACAAGCTCCAATAATTGAAGTACTTACTGATGCTGCGCCGATGCGGACGGTCGTGGCGCTTCCGCTGTTAAAGGTCATCGTCAACTGGGTCCAAGTAGTGGATGAAATGTAGGCGTAGGTCCTCGTCGTACCGCCATCCAGGCTGTAGTAAATGCCATAATGGTTGCCACTCAGTGCACTATTTAGTTTCGCCCATACGGAAACAGTATAGTTGGTATTGTTATTTACTGTGATGTTCTGGTGGGCGTAGGCAGAGTTTCCCGGATTGCTCATTCCATAGTTACCCGAATACATGGCGCTTGAAGTTGCGCTCACTGAAGTTGATTTCACCCATGGGCTGTCTATTGCACTGGTCTCTATTCCGGGATTAACCATCAGGTTACCACCGTTGTCATAGAACATCCAGCGTGGATGGTCTGCTGTTGGCGGTGTTATAGACGGAGCCCATGAATCAAATTCCACATCGAAATAGTAGCCGCTATTCGGGCGGCTGGCGGTAAGCCACGACACCTTTTCATTATCATAAACATATACGGGGTTTGTGGTGCCGTTAAACCCAGTAAAATGGTCGTAACGAACTTCTTTGGTCTCAGTAATTTGGTTGAGATTATTGGTAGCAAAATCTCCCTGATAATCAAGCTGTGTGCCTGGTGTAGCATCGGTGAACTTATAGATATAGTCCCGGTTGCCGGCAGCGTCATAGGCACCTTTCCAGAAACGGTCGGGTAGGTTCACTGTTGTCCCCTGTACTACTGCCGAGGCTTTCTTTAACTCATTGCGGTCCGTGTACTGAAAACTGTACTTCAGCCCACCGGCACCTGTTGTACTACCGTAGTTCTTGTAGATTTCTCCGGTGCGAGTATCGTCGGTGATTTGACCGCTATTGTTGCGAGTCAATGCATGCTTGTTCCAGATGGATGTGGGATACTCTGTACCGTTTACAACCAGGCGGTTTTTGTAATCATTTAATAAATTGCGGTACGGTTCATAGGCTCGTTTCTGTTCAAGATTCAAGGAAGGTGTAGTACTTTGTACTGTGATGTTCCAGTTATCGAGGAGATCGGAATTACTCACCCAGCCATAGTTAAAGGTGTGACTCTGGGCGAGGTTGTGCAGACCGGCAGTCATGCTCGCTATGCGTCCGGTAACACTGCTGTAACCAATTGTTATTTTCTGGTGCAAATCGTCGTCCGTAGTTGTACCCAAACGATAGCCGAGATAACGCCCTCGAACGGTGCCGCCAGTCCCGTCCTCATAATTATTGGTAATGCGCAGATTACTGCCGTAGAAGCTGCTATTCAGCGCCTCGTAGTCGATTTGCTGGTCTTCGCCTACTCGGTAGTAAAAGTTGCGCAGGCCGGTTACATCCGTAACAGAAGCCGTCTGCCCCATACGATTGTAGCTATAGGCAATATTCGGACAGAAGGCATCACTGGTTGTAGCATCAGTCTTGTATGTTTTTGCCAACAACTCTGCGGTGATGCTATCGTAGGTATAGGTTGTGTTATTGCCCCGGGCATCGGTAATAGTGCTCGGGCGGTTATAGCTATCGTACCCATAGGTGGTCGCCTTTGTTGCAGCGTCCGTTTTCGTGAGGAGCAAGCCGGTGCCATAAGTCGTATCATAGGCCCATACGGTGGTACTCTTTGGCTCTGTGCCAAACAGCCCAGGTCGTGTGCTACCTGTCCACGATGTACCTGATTGGTATGTGTACATGTGCGTGCGCCTGCCAAAGGTATCATAGGCATATTGAGTTGGGTTTGGTACATCACCCCAGATGTAGGCTACTTCACCACGGGCTGTATATTCGTAGTAGCTCTTCTTCCCGAGTGCATTTTCTTCAGACTTGAGCTGACCATCATCATAGTAGGTGGATTTTTTTACGTAATACTCGCCGCCAGCCACTACGCTGTTCTTGTTTTCACGAATCTCATCAACAAGGCCTGTTCCTGTAATATATTTGAAGTAGTTCTTTACGCCACGCTCCCCGGTGACCTCATTGACACGGTCATAGTCATCATAAGAGTAAGTACTGCTTACTCCACTTTTGCTGACCGTTGAGCGCAGTAAGCCGTATCGAGTAGTGCTTACCTCGTCCGTAGTGGCATCCGGATAATCTACGGTGGATTTCAACTCCTTCGTCGCCGTATCGATGGTAATCTTCTCGGAAATACTCAATGCATTCGTGGGCATCGATAAAGGGTTTGAACCCCATACAACACTCTCAGCGGCAAGCCCTGCGGACCATCCTGTCAGGCGCGTTTCTGAGCGCGATAGGATGACTTTGGTTGCAGCGTCGTCGATGGGGAGTCCCTGTTGTTCCGTTTGCAACCACCAATCGCTGCCCTTCTTGATCGCGGACCATGAGCTGTAAACGATTCTGTCCTTCGATGCATCCTGAAGACCGGATGCTCCACTGATATCCAGACCGGATTTATTTATTTTCCCGAAATAGTCATACTCCAGGTAGCTCGATGCACCATTGGGTGAGACAGATTTCTGTAAATGCCCGCGATAGTAGCGGGTGGCATCATTCGATGCGTAGTACGTATAATTGGTCTCGAGTACACCATTGGCCACATTTATCTGGGGAACGGACTCTTTAACTTTACGCCCCAAGAAATCGTAGGTGGTTTTCTTTTTCTCCGGGGATGCACTGGAATTTGTATTTACCTGCATGGTGATGAATCCATTACTCTCTACCGAAAGCGCATAGTAGCTACTCACCACGCCACTACCGGTGACGCTCTTAGTGGTGCCGTCCAAATAGTTCTCCGACAACTGTTCGCGAATCAGAGTGGTGCCGTCTGCTTTGTAAACACTTTCACGGAGTCTTTGATAATAGGTGCCAATCTTCTCGGAAGCCAGCTTTATCCTAGCCCCCGCTGGAGTAATTATCCATGTGGGGTTACCGGAGAGATCGTAGGTCTTTTTCGTAACAATTTTGCCAGCCTCATTGACAACTGTATCGACTGTAGTCGGGAAAGTGCCAGTGATTTTGGCAGCTAACTTTGCGCTGGCCAGCTCGCGACCCTCGGCATCCCGCCAGTAGGCGACAGTAGGGGTTTTCGTCGTGCCACTGCTCGCATCCTGCCGCGACACCTGGCGTACATAGCCCAATGGGTAGTAGTCATACTCTGTAGTGGTACCCGTGGCATCGATGCTTGTGCCTACCCACCCTTTTGCATTATAGGTGTTACTTACTGTAAGACCACCGCCTACATCCGAAACACTGCTGGTCAGCTTATAGCCTGCTGCTGTATCGTAGTTAATGGACTCGCCGGAAATTACATCATAAGAGGCCAGAACGGAAGCCAAGCCAGTGTTATAGATGCGGGTCTCATTGCGAGCGATCAGTCCGTAGTTCGAGTAATAAATAATATCGATGGTAGACTGCTTCTCGACCATGTAAATGGAGTCGATGCCATTATTCGCACCAGTATCGAAGCTGGTGATTTGATCACTGTTCGGGATGGTACTGACTGCGGTACCATGGAGAATGACGACACGATAACCCTTGTCCGTAGTGCCCGTTGTGGTTGACGGTGTGAACGATTTCGTAGCAGGCGTATAGACACCGCGCTGGTAGAGATAGACGGTTTTGGTACCATCTGCATTTTCCACAGAGTAGGGCTTGCCGCGCCAGAGCCTATCATCGCCAGTCAGACGGCTATAATAGTTTTTGGATACAGTGGTAAGGTAATTAGTGGAGTCTGTATAATTATTTTGTGTGGTAACTATTATGCGCTTGGAGTTCGCAGTCTGTGAAGAGTCGTAGCTGTACGTGGTATAGTTTACACGGACACCATCTATCTTTGTTTCCTGGGTCAATAGCTGCCCAAAGGTGTAGTCATTGCTCGTGTCATAAGTAAACTCTGTAACTACTCCTGCAGTGCTCCCTAAAGCGGGAATGCTGGCTGGGCTATCTTTGAAAGGGGAGTAGGTCTTCTTCACAAATCCAAACAGGTCGTCTCCTTCTCCATAATATTCAAAAAGCTGCCAACCGCCATTGGGGCTGCGAATGCTTTTAAGCAGGCCACGGTTCGCGGTATTAGTGTCGGAATCTGCGGATGTATAGTAAGTGCGATCTGTCGTGTAGGCTTTGCCACCCGTGTCTGGGTCTTCGATAGTATCGTCCAGTTGCCATACGCCAGTACTGGTCTCGAGATAGGTATTCTTGGACTTGGTCACTGGATTAGTGTCGGAAAGCATTTTAACCGTAACAGTCTCTTCATTGCCTGAGTAGGTCTTGGACAGGACGCGGGTAGAGGCTGCCGTGAATGCGCTGCTATCACTGGTCTTAATCTCCCAAGTGTTGTTATTGAAGTCGCGGGTGATTTCGTGACAGTAAACCACGGTATTGCCCCAATACTTGGTGATACGGAGTTGATCTGTGGTTCCGGGCTTCTTGACTTCGTATTTAACCCACGGTGTCGGGGAGCCCACGAGTGATGCTTGAACACCGTCAGCCGCGGGGGTAAAGTCGCCACTCTTATAGAAGCGGATTTCATAGCCGTTTGTAATATCTACTATGTCCACCAGGTTATTCGTGCGAATCTGTCGAAGCACACCAGCGGGACGGTACAGGGTAATATCGGAGCTAAAGGGCTGTACATAAGTAAGGCTGCTGGGAGAGTACACTGCGGGGAATGCGCGGGCACCGGTAATGTCTTGTTTGCGAAGCTCAATAACTCCTGCACTGCTGCCATCCGGTAGCGTACCAAGACCAACCTTCCATGCGAGTATGCCAACTTCCGGTGTAGTGGACTCGCCAACAGACATCGCGCCGGTGGGCTCATCCCGCAGCTCTATTGTATAAGAATTACCACGATAAATCCCGCCTGGGCTGCTGAAAAGTTCCCCATTGATGTAGAGACTGTAGTTCGCGGGTATTGATTTAAAATAGGTGATGAAGTTGGTTAATTCATCACAACACCCGACACCCGGTATGGCAGCTACTTGAACCGGTACATTGGGAATTATATCGGCTGAATAAATCTCTGATTTGAACGACTTCGGATTGGGTCCATCCCAACCACCGGTGTGTAGTTCGGGGTTGCTCCCATAAGAAACTTCAACAACACTAGGATCACCACTGGGCAGACGCCCAAGCAGTGTATAAGCAAACTGAAGCTTTATCTGCGCTTTTGCAGACTCATTCGGGTAATTCTCTGCCACTAGCCGCTGCAGTGGCAATATACCACCCATGGCCAATGCCAGAGCTAAAATGAGTGTTCTAATATAGGTTGGAGTGCGCATATTCTGGACAATAAATGGATTAATATAATAGCTTATTAAACGAGCCAATGGTGTCTTTGACTGTTTTTATTTCTTACCGTAGTCTGCGCGGCAGACGCTGGATTCGATAGTTGTTGCAGGGTCTGTACGTCTTTCTGAGGTTGTAATTATAAATGCAGGCTTAGCTGGGGTGTATTGAGGTGCTTTGAAGAGGGTCGCCATTTTGGATGGGTCGATCTCATTCGGTTGATTCTTGAGTGAAACCGCTTCAAGGATAGACGCTACTTCATCGACCCATTCCGCACTGGTCTTTACGGCAATGGTCTGGTAATCCGGTGCATCGAATTGCAAGGCGAGGGATGTATTTGCGGTACTGCTAATAATGAGGTTCGCTGGGCTCGGCACAAAGGGTTCTCTCGATGTACCTGAATAGCGCTGCTGGCCATCAATGGATACACTCCATTGCTTCTTGCTGGGTTCCACTGAGAGACTGACAGAAATCCACTGGGAAGCCTCTTTGTCTGTGGATTCAAGAGTGGCGATGGATTTCCACTCTTTATCGAAGACCTGCAAGTGAGTGACCCCTGCATGGTGCTCAATGCCAAGGCTATTCCCACAGAACTCTATTGCAGGGAAAACAGCTTGGTCACCACCAGTATTCACCCAAAGCCAGAAAGTAACCGATGGGTTCGTCTGATTGTTTGTTACCTGTTTCAGAATCAAGTGGGTGCTCTTACCATCTATGCACTCAATAACTGTATCTGAGGGCAGTGGCTTGCTGGCTCCGTCATCGGTGTGTAGCTGCCACAAAGTTTGGGCCTGACAATGCAGGGAAAGTAATGAGTATGCGATGAACGCAGTGAGTGTTGTGAACGGCTTCATAGTGCGCTGTTGTTGATAGAGATATGTATTTGTGTGATATAGATGACGAACGGGATTCACTATTTGTCAGCTTTTTAACCAATGACAAGTGTTTTACTTAACGTGACGCAATTTTATTTTTAATCTAGAGTTTTGTGTGTTGAGAAGGCGGTGTGTGTTACTTTGCCGACACATTGTTATTAGCGGTGTAACCTAATTTACGTGTTCGTAGTATAGAGTGAAGGTAGGACGATGGGATATCGGGGATATCGAGTAATGTTATTGTTTCCCAATGCACTGGTCCGGTTCGACTCATTCGGTCAGGTTAAAGGAGCCATCAAGTTGCAAGCCCAGAGCTGTTAGTTGGGTGTTAGTGTCTAATGGAGCTTATCTATTTACTGGTGCAGTAGGAAGCACCAGCGAAGGAATTCTGAATCTGCTGTACGGAATTTCTGCCATAATGTCTGAAAATTCTCTCCTTCGATCTGGAATTTCACTCCTTTGGTCCGGAAATCCACACCCCGAGTCGAGAAATCCACTCCCCGAGTCGAGAAATCCACTCCCTGAGTCGAGAAATTCACTCCCTGAGTGGAGAATTTCACTCCCCGAGTGAAGAATTTCACTCCCCGAGTCGAGAATTTCACTCCCCGAGTCGAGAAATTCACACCCTGAGTCGAGAAATCCACTCCCCGAGCGGAGAAATCCACACCCTGAGTCGAGAAATCCACTCCCCGAGTCGAGAAATTCACTCCCTGAGTCGAGAAATCCGCTCCCTGAGTCGAGAATTTCACACCCTGAGTCGAGAAATCCGCTCCCTGAGTCGAGTAATCCACACCCTGAGTCGAGAAATCCACTCCCTGAGTCGAGAAATCCGCTCCCCGAGTGGAGAATTTCTCCCCAATCATCCTGGCGGCGGACCGTGCAGCGCGGGAGGGGTACACATCCGTGGGGGTGGAGAATCTATGGCAGGAGTTGGAGGGGGATGGGCGATGGAGGGGCTGGGATGCGCTGATACCGTGTTTGTCCCCGGACTGGGAATCCCCTTCTCCATGCGTATTTCGCGTGCTATTATGTTTCCTAATCCCAGATGCCCGAGCCATTACGAATGCTGAACAGTTCCAGACTGGCTTTTTTCTGTTGCCAGTCCGTGACTTTTACAATTTCTGCTTAGTGCATACTTGCGATTGTAGTCTTTGCCCATACAAGCGCATCCATAATTGCTTTTTCGACACTCAATGTTAGCCAAAAAACTTAACCGCAAATCATTCTTCGCGTGTGGATTGGGAGTACTAGCCGGTGCGTATGCCGTCTGCTCCACAATCACTGGCGGGAAAACCAAGGAAATAGCTGAAGATTCAGAAGTGGAATCCGGTGAGCGAGCACGCTTAATCACCAAAGCGGAGCAGCGCGCAGTGCCGCAAAGCGTGCATCGCGTCTAATCGCGCTCTAGCGAATCTCTGGCATGGCTAACATTTTTCCAAAGTGGTCGAACAAGGTACCTGCACAGGTGATCTTTGCCGTAACCTTGCTTGGCATTGGTGCTACCAGCGCTATTGCCTACTATTTCACGCCGAAGTACACGCGCGTGGGGTATGCGCCGAAACAACCAGTGGCTTACAGCCATGATTTGCATGTCAACCAGCTCGGGCTGGACTGCCGCTACTGCCATACGAATGTGGACAAGAGCGGGCATGCGAATATCCCGGCTGCAAGTACCTGCATGGCGTGTCATACTGCCGTGAAGCCCACAAGTCCGCTCATTGCTCCTGTTAAATATAGCTACGAAAGCGGTGAGCCCATCAACTGGATTCGGGTGCACCAGACTCCGGACTATGTTTACTTTAACCACTCTGCCCATGTGAACCGGGGAGTCAGTTGTGTAAGCTGTCACGGCAAGATCAATGAGATGGAGGTTGTGACACACAACCAGTCGTTGTCCATGGGGTTCTGTCTGGACTGTCACAATGCGCCAGAGAAGTTTATCCGCCCACTGGACAAGGTATATGATTTAAATTGGACTGCGGAGAGCCCCGAAGCCCAAGAAACGATGGGCAAGGAACTCGTCGCCAAGTGGAAAATTAACCCACCCATTAGCTGCTCAGGTTGTCACCGATGAAACGTATCCTTCAGCATCCCGCTTCAGCGGAGAACGAACTCACCGGTCCTCGTTACTGGCGCAGCTTGGACGAGCTATCGGGTAACCCGGCGTTCAAAGATTGGATGGACCGCGAATTTCAAGACGGTGCATCCGAGGGTAACGGGGTGAATCGGCGTCACTTCGTGAAGATCATGGCGGCTTCGTTCGCGATGGCGGGTGTGGGGTTGGCTGGATGCCGTCGCCCGGAGGCAACTATCCGGCCTTTCTCGAAGGAATCGACGCGGGACATTCCGGGGCTGCCGTTTTTCTATGCCACTTCGCTTCCGGATGCGTACGATAACATCCCGCTGGCGGTGGAAACGCATGGTGCCCGCCCTACAAAGATAGAGGGCAATGAATTATACACGCCGTACGGGGGTGCAACGGATCTTTACTCACAGGCGAGTGTGCTGGACCTCTATGATCCGGACCGCGCTACGCAGAGCAGCCAGGGCACGCGAACGCTGACGAAGGCGCAGGTCTACGATCTCCTGAAGAATCTAAGCGATGACTCCACCAAGGCAGGCGGACAGGGGCTGGCGATTCTGGCTGAGCCATCGACTTCCCCCACACGGGCACGGCTGGTTGCAGAGCTTAAGAAAAAGTACCCGCGCCTTGTCTGGGCTGAGTATGCGCCAGTCTCCAATGCGAATGCGGAGAATGCATTGGCCAAACTCTTTGGCAGCCCAACACGGGCGATACTGGATTTAAGCAAAGCGCACCGGCTTCTTGCACTGGACAGCGATTTCCTGGGGCGCGAGTCGGGTAAACTCGGCCACAGCAGGGCATTCGCAGCGAAGCGTCGGGTGAAGGACAAGGCGGATGCGGAGAAGATGAGCCGCCTCTACAGCGTGGAGAGCACGTTCACCCTTACGGGGACAATGTCTGACCACCGCCTGCGTATCGCTACTGCGGAGATGCCTGCATTTACGGCTTTATTAACTGCCGCCGTGTTGAAAGAACTCGGTGTAGAAAGCACTTTTGCCACTGAACTGGCCAGCAAGGCAGTCTCGCTGAAGGTAGATCAGAAGTGGATCACCGAAGCGGCCAAGGACGTGATTTCCAAGAAAGGCGAAAGCCTTGTGGTCGCCGGAAGCCATCTGCCCGAAGAGGTACATCTGCTCACCGCGCTCTTAAACGATGTCCTTGGCGCGACAGGCAAGACCGTAAATTACGTGAAGTTACCCGCCAAAGAGGCCACATCGCTGGTGGAACTAGCCGCGAGCATCCGCAGCGGGAGCATAAGTACGCTAATGGTGCTTGGTGGGAATCCCGTTTACAATGCACCAGCTGATCTTAATTGGGCAGCATTGCAGAAGCAGGTGAAGAGCGTGATACGCTACGGCTACTCTTTCGACGAAACCGCGACGGAGGCAGGCACTTTCATCGCGGCCACGCACTTCCTCGAAAGCTGGAGCGATGGACGCACCTTTGATGGTACCCTGGTGCCGGTGCAGCCGATGATCCAGCCGATCTTCGAGGGCATTCAGGAGATCGAGCTACTCGCCCGCCTCGCTGGCTCAGCAGTGGTCGATCCCTATGCACAGGTGGCCGAAACATTTGGTACATTCACTACGGATGCGGATAAAGGGACGGCATTTAATACGTTCCTCCGCGATGGATTCCTCCCGGGCTCTGGCTTTGCTGCTGTGGGAAGTCGTCCCGCGGTGTCGGCACTGAAAGCACTCGTTGCGAAAGCCCCATTTACTGCGCCGACGCTAAGCGGGGATGCACTGGAAGTGCGCTTTATGGCGGATGCGAAGGTGCATGATGGCCGCTACAACAACAATGGCTGGCTTCAGGAATGCCCGGAGCCGATGACGAAGTTAACGTGGGACAACGCCATCCTCATCAGCCCCGCACTCGCTGATCATCTTCATTTTGACACCAAGTCCGGCACCTTCCTCATCGGCGGTATTGCCAAGAAGAGTGCGAACTTCAGCCGAGGACGCGAAGTCGCACCGGTGGCTACTCTCACCGTCAACGGTGTTACCCTGACTGGCCCCGTACATATTCAGCCGGGATTAAGCGACTGGACAGTCGTGGTTAACCTGGGCTATGGCCGCACCAAAGTGGGCCGGGTAGGGAAGGGGACTGGATTCGATGTGTACCCAGCCATTACCAGCAAAGCTCCCTTCGTAGCGCTCGGGGGCAAGGTAGCCATCAAGCATGGCGATTTCTACAAGCTGGCAAACACCCAGGAGCACTGGTCCATCGAAGGCCGCGATATTGTGCGCGAGGGCAATGTAGATACGTTCCTTAACCAGCCCGACTTCGCCAATAAGATGGGCATGGAGTCCCACTCGCCTGCGATTTACGGGAAGGACAAGAACGCGTCCTTGCAGGACAAGGTAAACAACCAGTACCAAGGCGCCACCCTTTACAAGATTCCGCAGTTTAGCGGAGCCCAGCAATGGGGCATGAGTGTGGACCTTAACACCTGCATCGGCTGCAATGCCTGCATGGTGGCGTGCCAAAGTGAGAACAACATTCCGATTGTTGGCAAGGACCAGGTCACACGCGGTCGCGAGATGCACTGGATACGCATTGACCGCTACTACGCCAGTGGCGACCCCAAGGCGAACCAGAACGAGCTACCGCGAGACCCGCAGGCATCACTCATGCCGATGATGTGCCAGCACTGTGAGAACGCGCCATGCGAGCAGGTCTGCCCGGTGAATGCCACAGTCCATGATGATCAGGGGCTGAATGTCATGGCATATAATCGCTGCATAGGCACGAAGTATTGCGCAAACAACTGTCCGTACAAGGTGCGCCGCTTTAATTTCTTCGATTGGAACAAGCGCGAGATAGGGCACTTCTACGAAGGCCCCTTCGGTCCAAACAAATATAAACAAGGTGCTGCCTCTGAGTTGCAGCGTATGCGTGCGAACCCTGAAGTTTCCGTACGCATGCGAGGTGTCATGGAGAAGTGCACATTCTGCCAGCAGCGCATACAGAATGCGAAGATTGCGCAGAAGGCAAAGACGGGGCTTGTTGATGGTGGATCGGATGATGTGAGTGTCCCCGAGGGAATCATTCGCACGGCCTGTATGCAGGTTTGCCCGACGGGAGCTATTGTCTTCGGAGATGTGGCTGACAAGTCGAGTGCTGTATCCAAGTCCAAGGATAATGACCGCGACTACTCCGTGCTTGGCTACTTAAATGTACGCCCCCGCACAACTTATCTGGCTCGTTTGCGGAATCCGAACCCGCGCATGCCCGACTTTAGCTCCACACCGCTGTTCCAGAAGGAATATGAGATTAAGTCAGGACACGGCGGACATGGAGAGTCCACCCATGAGGCCAAGGGCACTGAACACAAGGCCGAAGGCGCTGAACATTCCCACGGTTAAAGCGACCTTCCCCAAAAATTAATTCATAATTTCCTAATCTAGCATGTCGCATCACGAAGAGGCAGTTACCGATAAGCCCGCAATACTTGAGGAAGTGCGCCCCACCGCCATGCCCAGGCGAACCTTGATCGAAAATGAAAGGGGTTTTAATTGGATTACCGAGAAGATATGCGGAATTGTTGAGGGCAAAACACCGCTCTGGTGGTGGGTGGCCATGTCCGTCGCACTTGGTGTAGCGAGTTATACAATTGTGGGACTCTTACACCTCGTCTCCACCGGTACCGGAGTATGGGGGCTACGCAGTCCTGCATTTTGGGGTTGGGACATTGTGAACTTCGTGTTCTGGATTGGTATCGGGCACGCGGGAACGCTCATTTCTGCCATTCTCTGTTTATTAAAGCAGAAATGGAGAACCTCGATTAACCGCCCTGCCGAGGCGATGACTGTGTTTGCAGTACTTTGCGCAGTGATATTTCCAGTTTTCCACACTGGACGTGTCTGGTTTGCTATTCTACCCGGATTCTTGTTCCCATTCCCCAATGCGAATCAGATTTGGCCGAACTTTCGCTCTCCGCTGGAATGGGACGTCTTTGCAGTCTCCACCTACGGAACTGTTTCTGTGCTCTTCTGGTATATGGGCATGATACCGGACCTTGCAACGGTGCGTGATCGTGCCAAACATTGGGCACGCAAGTACATCTACGGCATATTCGCCATGGGATGGCGCGGTTCGACCAGGCACTGGGCAAACTATGAGATGGCCTACCTGCTGCTCGCAGGATTATCGACACCGCTCGTACTCTCGGTGCATACCATCGTGTCGTTCGACTTCGCAGTGGCGAACCTACCCGGCTGGCATACCACCATATTTCCCCCTTACTTCGTAGCTGGAGCTATCTTCTCCGGCTTCGGCATGGTGTTAACCTTGATGCTGCCCCTGCGCGCCATGCTTAATCTGCATGATCTTATCACGCAGTACCACATCGACTGCATGTGTAAGATCACATTGGCGACGGGGAGCATGGTCGGCTATGCCTACGCCATGGAGTTCTTCATCGCGTGGTACAGCGCGAATCCCTACGAGGGCTTCACCTTCATCAATCGCGCATTTGGACCCTATGCCTGGGCCTACTGGATCATGATCTCCTGTAATGTGATTACTCCACAGCTCTTCTGGTTTAAGAAGATAAGAGAGAACACGGCGCTGGTGTGGATTATCACCATCTTTGTAAACGTAGGCATGTGGTTCGAGCGCTTTGTCATCACGGTCTCATCCCTCGCCAATGATTTTCTTACCTCTTCATGGGACTACTATTCCCCCACGATGACTGATATCATGACCTTCTTCGGTACATTCGGGATATTCGCCGTACTCTTCCTGCTCTTCCTGCGATTCATACCAATGATGGCATTTGCAGAAATTAAGGCGGTCTCCCCTCAAGGCGATCCGCATAACCACGATGATAAGCACTAAAGATTCACACTACCATGAGTAAATCTTACGGACTTATCGCTCTCTTCGACACGCCTCATGCCATCATGCATGCGGCAGAAGTCGTACGGGATGCTGGCTACACGCACTGGGATACATTGACTCCATTTCCGGTACACGGACTGGACAAAGCAATGGGCTTGAAACGGTCCAAGGTCCCACTCTTCACCTTCATCGGCGGTGTTACCGGATTTATATTTGGAATGAGCCTTGCCTGGTACACTGGCGAGTTGGCGTATCCCTTGGTAGTTGGTGGCAAACCATTGTTCAGCCCCATATTTCCTTTTCCGGTGGCTTATGAGATGACCATTCTTCTCGCCTCCTTTGGTACACTGGCAGGAATGTTCATCACTAATCGCCTGCCGCAGCATCACCATCCTGTTATGGATTATTCACAGTTCGTCCGAGTGACCGATGACAAGTTCGCCCTTGTTATCGAATCGGATGATCCGAAATTCGAGTCCACCCAAACCCGCACCTTCCTTGAAGCGTTGGGCGGACACTCCATCGAGCAAGTTAACGAGTAACATGCGCTACATCTTAGCCATATTTTTATTCCTAGTCGTTGCGACCCTTTCAATCTTTGGATTGAAAGGGCGAATATCGACCAAGCCACCGATCGAGATATTTCCCGATATGGATAGGCAGGCCAAATTTCACCCGCAGGAAAGCTCCGCTCTCTTTGCTGACGGCAGATCGGACCGCCCTGCGGTGTCTGGTACAGTGTTGCACGTCACACGGATGCAGAAGGAATACAAGTTTCTTTTGCCCAAAGAACATCTCTACACCGACGCATTTCTTGGCAGCGGGAAACTTCCGGATGCAACTTTTGGACGCGGGTTTCCCACAAGCATCACGGTTACCAATGATCTGATGCTCCGCGGTCAGACCCTGTACAACCGCTATTGCGCCATCTGCCACGGGGAATCCGGGAACGGCAATGGCGTAACGAAAAGCTTTGGTATGGTCGCAACTGCAAATCTCTTGGATGACCGCATCCGTACCATGCCAGAGGGGGAAATATTCAATACCATAACGAACGGCAAGAACACCATGCTCGGGTACGGACCTAAAGTCGCAGTCGAGGATCGCTGGGCCATCATTGCTTATCTTCGTGCCCTCGAACTCTCTCAAAATGCAACGGTGAACGATGTTCCCGCAGATAAAAGAAAGGAACTCGGTCTATGAGCACTCAGACGGCAACAGGTACATTAGCGACAGCCCAAGTCAGTGGAAACAAAGACAAGTCTTCTACTGCCTTGATCATTGGTATTATAGGCCTGCTCGCATCTTCAATCGGACTATTTTTAGGCCTGAAGAACCACGATCCCAGAGCATTTCTTGGGTGGCTCATCGGTGTCGCATTCTGGCTTTCCATCGGCATAGGCACGCTGTTCCTTGTGCTTATCGGCTATATCTTCGATGCAGGTTGGTCGGTCATCATTCGCAGGCAAATGGAGCACATGCTTGCCGCATTTAAGTGGGTAATTCTCGCCCTGTTACCGCTTGTAATCATCGGCATACTTGCCAGTGAAAACACTGCAGTCCCATGGCAATGGCTCAATACTGCACGTGAGAACTTCCATGGCGAAGCAGTTGGGCACGATCCTCTCTATGTAGCCAAACAGGTTGCACTCAACAAGGTGACATTCAGTTTGGTCATAGCCATATTCACTGGCGGTATGATTCTGCTTATCGAACAGCTACGGAAACATTCTTATGCCATGGATGTTGACGGAGACCCCCGCCATGTGCACGCATGCCGCAAGCTCGCGGCATTTGGAGCTGTGTTTAGCGCACTCGGGCTCACATTCCTTGCCATCTACCTCTTTAAGTCGCTTGAGTACCATTGGTTCTCGACGATGTACGGAGTCTGGTTTTTCGCGGCAAGCATACGTGCGGCCACCTGTGCAGTAGCTATACTATGCGTCTATCTTGCTAGTAATGGTTACCTTAAAGGCATTTTTAAACCCGCGCATTCCTATCTCATTGGGTGCATGTTGCTGGCATTTACCGTGTTCTGGGCCTACATCAGTTTCTGTCAATACTTCCTCATCTATAATGCCAACATTCCTGAGGAAACCTTTTGGTATCAAATTCGTGAAGTGAATCCAGATACCATGGAGAAAAACTCATGGTGGTGGGTGAGTATGGCTCTGATATTCTGTCACTTCGCCATCCCTTTCGTTTACCTGCTCTGGTACAAGTCCAAGTTTACCGCGAGAATAGTATTCATCAGTTGCTGGATACTGTTTTTTCACTTGATTGACCTCTACTGGAATATACTACCAGGACGAGTATTTGATGCAGCGACCGGGCATTTCCATGTCAGACAATTCGTACCGCATCTGACTGATATAACTACATTGGTCGGTGTTGGGGGAATTGTAGTTTGGGCTTTTATTTCAGCTTCAAAAAAGACTAGGATAATTCCCATCCGTGATCCACGTATCCAAGAATCGTTGAATGCCCATGAGTAATTCACATTCCACATCTGCAGAGGAACCCTCCGACAGTCGGACGCTATTTTCGGCAATCGCTTGGGTGGGAGTCATACTAATATTTGTGTTCATAGTCTGGGTGGCTTATCTCCCTAATCGCCCTGGACCCATTGATCAGGCCGTCATCGACCGTCGTATCGCCATACGCAAGAAAGTGGCTGCAGAACAGCATACTGCGATCTCAACTTACGGATGGGTAGATCAGGGTAAGGGCATTGTCCGTCTTCCCATTGAAGAAGCCATGAGTATTACGATACAGCGCCTGAATAAAGACGCTAACATGCCGGTTTCACCGGTTGGAACGGCAGAGAGTGCCGCAACCGTCACGAACTAGCAGATGGAGTGGAGTAATTACATCCTGCTCGGCTTTCTAGGCGGCGGTCTGTTTTTCGCGGTAGCTGCCTGGGCATTCCGATGGGCTTACAAGCATGGGCAATTAACCGATTTCGATACAGGGGCTAAAGTTATTTTTGACGAAGAGGAACCCGCCGGAACTGCAAAGGATTGTTTTCCTCCAAAGCGTAGCAAGAAAGGTAAGGGAGCATGAGTGCCATAGGATCGTTTTACTCATCTATTAAACCAGGTAGCTCATCGGATGTATCCGAGCGGGCCAAGCTCAGCGAAATCGATGCATCGATGAAGTGGCCAGCACTTCTCTTTCTGGTCTCTGCGGCGCTCTGGTTACTGGCTGGCACATTCTTCGCGATGGTCACTGCTATTAAGATGACCAACCCCGCCTATTTAGCGGATGTAGAGTGGTTAACTTTTGGGCATATTCGAAGTGCGCATCTGAACGCTGTAATCTATGGCTGGAGTTTTAATGCCGCATTCGCTGTTGGGCTATGGATAATGGCGCGGTTGTGCCACTCTCGCATTCGACATACAGCGATACTTATGGTAGCGGGCTGTTTTTGGAACATCGGGGTAAGCATCGGCATCTTTGGCATCTTTGCTGGCGATATGACAAGTGTGGAATGGTTGGAGATGCCCACCTACATCACTCCATTGATAGCATTTGCCTTTGCGCTTATTGGGGTATGGGCAGTCATCGCATTTAGATTCCGTCAGAGCAGCCCTGTCTATGTTTCACAATGGTATATACTAGCCGCCATTTTTTGGTTTCCCTGGCTCTACTCCATCGCTCAAATAATGATACTGTTTGAGCCAGCCAGGGGTACGGTACAAGCACTCACCAACTGGTGGTATGCGCATAATCTAGTAGGCCTCTGGTTAACCCCCATAGGTCTCGCTTCGGCCTATTACTTTATCCCCAAAGTGTTGGGTGTTCCCATCCACAGCTACTACCTGTCTTTCATCGGGTTCTGGGCGCTGGCATTCTTTAGTAGTTGGGCGGGTGCCAGCCACTTGATAGGCGGCCCCGTACCAGCCTGGGTAATTTCGGTTGGAGTAGTAGCCAGTGTTATGATGATTCTCCCGGTAGTGGTCACCGCCATGAACCACCACATGACCGTGCGCGGCAGATGGAATCAGGTCTGGATAAGCCCGACGCTTCGCTTCGTCGTTTTTGGCGCGATCAGTTACACCCTCGTGAGTGTTACCGGGGCAGCCATGGCATTGCGACAGGTCAGCGAAATCACACACTTCACACACTTTACCGTCGGCCATACACACCAGGGAGTCTATGCGTTTTTCACCATGATAATGTTTGGTGCCGTATACTACATAATGCCGAGACTCCTCGAGCGGGAGTGGCCCAGCGCTATGCTTATCCGAACTCATTTCTGGTGCTGTGCCTCAGGCATAACACTTATGATAGTTTCCTTAATGGTTGGTGGATGGATCCAGGGCACGCAGATGATAGCTCTTAAGCCTGTCCCCGTGGTTGTGACGGAAAACGCGGCCACTCCCACAAATGCCGAACAGCCCAAAGCGTCGACTGAGCAGGTCACTACTACAGCCACTTCGGCCACGCACTCCGCCGCTGTCCAGACGGCACCGGACCAAGAAGTAAAGCTGTTGCCCAAGTACGAATTTATTGAAGTCGTGCGCAACACCATCCCCTGGCTTCACCTGCGCAGCATGAGTGGGATACTTTTAATGGTCGGTCATCTGGCATTTGCCATCAACTTTTTCTGGATGGCTGTGAAACCAAAAGAGCAACGCGACCGCGAGGGAAAGCCCACCTTGCTCGTTGAGGAAAACACTCAATCTGTTTCCGCTAAATGAAGAATCTCCCCATCATTTTTTGCGGCATATTTTTCATACTGGCCTTCTCGTGGGTGGGTGTAATTCTCTCCACCCACTCGCAGTTCGGAAGCCTGCAGCCCACTAGTTCACAGTTGCTCAATGCCGAGACACTGGAGCCTGTGGATGGCATGAACTACACGGATGCGCAAGCCAAGGTAGTGCCAGCGGTTAACAATCTGGACGACGTCCAGTACCCAATGGCCTTGGTAGGAAAAGCCCAGCGCGGGCGCGAAGCTTACATCAGCCTCGGCTGCCTCTACTGCCATTCCCAGCAGGTGCGCCGCAAAGGCTTCGGTTCAGACTTTGAGCGCAACTGGGGGAGCCGCCAGAGTGTTCCGCGCGACTACATCCGCCAGGAACGAGTACTACTAGGCTCTATGCGCACCGGTCCCGACCTCATGACCATCGGTCAGCGCAACATCGATGAAAGCTGGTACCTGCTTAATCTCTATAATCCTCAGATTAATTCCGAAGGAAGCAACATGCCCCCGTATGCATTTCTCTTTGAAAAGCATAAGATCGATCCGCTTCTCGGCCCCTCACCCAAAGCACTCAAACTTCCCGCAAAGTATGCGATTGAGTCGGGGTATGAAGTACTGCCAACAGAGCGTGCCGAAGCCTTAGTCGCCTACCTTCTCAGCCTCAAACTCGACTATGAGCTTCCAGAGGCCAAATTCAGCCAGTAGTCTCTACGAACAGTCATGAGTGCCAGCAATTCGCAGTCCAATCCGCCACCTACTGGTCCATCCAGCCCGAGACAAGAATCCACCGGACTTGGCGACACAGAATTGCAGAAAGTACATGCACAACTGATGCGAGAGAAGAGTGAGCCTAGCGAAGGCTATGCGCCACTGCCCCTTGTAATCGTGTTTTTATTTGCGGCATTATCCTTTTGGGCAGGTATCTATATAGTCAAGTATTCTGGCGGTTTCAGTCCCATGCACTACGATGAGACCAAACAGTTCAGTGCCACTGCTGACGCTTCACCGAAAGTCTATGACCCTGTGGTAGCAGGCAAACGCTTCTTTACCAAGAACTGCGTCGTCTGCCATCAAGCGACTGGTCTAGGCGTACCCGGTGCATTCCCTCCAGTAAATGGTTCCGACTGGGTCCACGGCGCTGATGAACGCCTGATTAAGATTCTGTTGCACGGGATGAACGGCGAAGTCCACGTGAATGGGAAGCCCTACAATGGCAATATGCCTTCCTTCGTTGCTAGCAAGGACAAGGATATCGCAGCGGTTTTGACCTATCTTCGCACCTCGCCAGAAATGAATAACAACGCTGCCCCCATTACCGAAGAGCAAGTAAAGTCCATCCGCACGCAATTCCCCCGAACCACCCCCTGGAGTGGACCCGAGCTGGAAGCCTTGTACGGTACGAAGTAGTGTGACAGATCACCAACAAAGGTGGGCCATTTCATGAACTCACAAAAAAGGTCATAAGCACTGAAGGCGCAACACAATCGGTGTCTTTAGCATTTAGCTATTTGAGCCTACTTCCGCTTTGCCCAAAACTTTGACGATCGCAGCTACTATTTGATCCACAGGGGCGAGTTTACCTTTGCCTTCGTAACCGCAGGCGAGAAGCCCTTCGGATGGGTCCAGCATTAGGTGCCCCCGCTTGCGCAGGGTATCAAGGTTGAGCTGGGTCGCAGGGTGAGCTAGCATTTTACCATTCATTGCAGGTGCCAATAGCACTGGAGCAGGGGTGGCCAGGTAGATGGATGTAAGCAAATCCGGGGCGAGCCCGTGTGCGAAGCATGCCAGGATATTTGCCGTGGCGGGGGCTACCACAAGGATATCCGCCTTGTCTGCCAGCTCGATATGTCCTGGTTTCCAGTCATCGCCCTCGCTCCAGAGGTCATACGAGACCGGGTTTCGGCTCAGGGTTTGAAGGGTGAGGGGAGTGATTAGTTTCGTAGCCCCGGTAGTCATTACGACATGGACTGAAGCATCCTGTTTGACCAACTGGCTGACAATATCTGCAGCTTTGTAGGCAGCAATAGAACCAGTGACACCAAGAATGATCGTTTTTCCGGTCAGTGAACCTTTCATGAAATTATTTGTCGCTAAATATGTGAAATTTGGCAAACCGAATAGAACTTGCTGCCGTAGTTCAATCGCGTACTCTGCCTAAACAACGAAGGATTAACCCGCATATCATGAAACTATTGTTTACATACCTTGCCGCAATCGCCCTCAGTCAGGCTCCACTAGTAATCTATGCCCAGAGTACAGTGACGACGCCCATTGCCGTGCCCAGTACAGCATCACCTCAATTTGTAATCTTCCACAGCCCGGGACCACAGTGGGTGGCTGGTGTATCAGCAAATAAACAAGTGGGGATAGATGCCCACGTGAACCACTTCGCCCAGTACGCTTCCGCAGGAAAGATTGCCATGGGTGGGCCATTCCTCGACAACTCCGGCGGAATGATGGTTGGCGCCACTGGAGTACGGTTGGAGGAAATCCAAGCCATTGCAGACAAGGACCCAGCGGTTATCAGCGGGCTACTTACTTTTACCATACGCCCTTGGCTACCGGCTGTACGGTCAGCCACCCAGGTGGTGTCTGTAGATAGACTGCCTCGCGGCTCTATTGAGGATTTGGACAAAGCCCCCGGTGAGCCTGAGGTAAAGAAAGAACTACCGAGATCTGCTGGAAAGAACGCTGCGAATCGCGGAAAAAGCTCCTTCTAAAGGGAACTCTGCGCAAGTGTGAGGCTGGATTACAGTATTGACTCGGTTTTAGCTTATTGCCCATGCTTATTACACGTTGCATCACCAAATAACTCATTGAAATCCTATGGCTGGCGTTAACAAAATATTCAAACAGGTGCAGAAAATGCAGAAGAAGATGGAGCTTGCCCAGTCCGGGCTGGCGCAGAAGGAAATCGAGGTTTCAAGCGGAGGCGGAGCGGTTACAGTGCGGATCAGCGGGCAGCAAGAGATTAAAATGATTCGCTTTGATGCGGACTTCCTGAAGGAAGATAAGGCAATTGTGGAGGAAACATTGATGATGACCATCAAGGAAGCCGTTGCCAAGTCCAAGGCTTTGAGTGAGAGCGAGTTGGGCTCGATCACCTCAGGGTTCAATATCCCAGGACTAGGATTGTGACCCCTGCATTTGAGCATCTCCAGAAGCTGCTCAAGCAATTGCCGGGTATCGGCTACCGCTCGGCTGAGCGTATCGCACTGCATCTACTGGTTGAGCGAAGGGATAAACTCGTCCCCCTCATGGACGCGCTGCAGAAGGCAGCACAGGGCATTCAACGATGCGCCCAGTGTGGCAACATTAGTGAAGGCAATACCTGTTACATCTGTGCAGGAAGCGGGCGCAATCCTGCGCAACTCTGTATTGTTGAGCAAGTCCCAGACCTCGTGGCAATTGAGCGCTCCGGGGCGTATCATGGCCTCTACCACGTACTTCATGGTAAACTCTCGCCAATGAACCGGGTTGGCGAATCCGAGCTTAACATGAGTACTCTCCATGAACGGCTTGGCATGGGGGAGGTTACAGAAGTGATTCTAGCCCTCTCAAATGATATCGAGGGCGAATCAACCTGCCATTTCTTGCAAGAGAAGTACCTGAATCCCTTGGGGGTGAAGTCCACACGCATCGGCTTCGGCCTGCCCAGTGGCGGGGGGATTCTCTATGCCGATGCGGTCACACTAAAGAGCGCGCTGGAAGGCAGAAGGCATTACGATTGAATAGGAGTTGGTGGCAAATAGGCCCGAGTGTGGCCAGTCCATGCGCGGATCCGAATAGTTCCGGCGTTCCTGTTTTTCAAAGAGTAGCACTTGCAGACAGTGCGATTAATGGATTTGCTGGCGACTGTCTTGAGTAGCACGCAGGGCATTTTGTTGGGAACAACCCATTAGATTACTGCGTCCAACTCGCTTTACTTCATCAGCCCAGTTGCTGTTTCACATGATTCTGAACCTTTTTAATACAGGATATATCTTTTTAGCCGAGGCGTCTGCTGCGGCGACAACCAAAGCATCAGCGATGGCTGCCAGTGCATCGGATAACAGCATGGGCAACATCTGGGAGGGTGCCGGGTTCTACAAATGGCCACTCGCGTTGTGCTCCATCCTCGCCGTGTTCATTATCATAGAACGGGTGATTGCGTTGCGCTCCAGTCGTGTTATACCACCCGACCTCGAAGAAGCCTTTGTAAGTGGCGAGTTCCCCACGCGCGTGAGTAATGAGTCCGTTGCTGGACGTATCTTGAACTTCTACAACCACCGCAATCCAGATGGCGAACAGCTCAAGGCATTTGCCCGACTACAAATCACGCGAATGGAGCGTGGGCTGTTCATTCTCGATACGGTCGTGAGTGCTGGTCCCCTACTCGGGTTACTGGGAACGGTGACCGGACTGGTCAAAGTGTTCGGTGGTATCTCGGCAGAAACGGGACTTCCCAACCCCGAGGTCTTCGTCGCGGGGGTAGCCATGGCATTGACCACCACGGTCATGGGGCTTTTCGTAGCCATCCCTGCACTTGTGTTTAGCAACTACTTGAATCGCAGGATCGACACTCAGGCGGCGAAATTAAATGTAGGTGTGCAACGGTTGATTACGCTGCGAGATAAGACGGCAGTGGAATCTGAACTTATCTCCTAAGGCTTCGCCATGTCTGTCATCCCCGAACGCCGTCGCCGCAAGCCTGAGATCAACATAGTGCCGTTGATCGATGTGCTTACGATGTTGATCTTTTTCTTAATCATCACGATGCAGTTTCGTTCACAGCAGAGCAAACAGCAGGTCCTGAATATAGTACTCCCAAAGGTAGAAACTGCCGGGCAGAGCAAATTTGATGAACAGGTCGAAATCGGTGTCGGAACGAAGGGCGAATTCTGGTTCAATGGATCACTCGTCGCCGAGAAACAACTCGAAGCCGCCATCGTCACGGCTGCGGGTATCCGCAAAGACATTCCGGTCTTGCTTCTCGCCGACGAGAACAGTCTGCTCAAGAATGTGACTATTGTCATGGACCTCTGCCGCAAGCACGGTCTGGAGAAGATTCGTTTGCAGTCGAGGTAATTGCACCGGAGGGTAGCGAGATATTCTCGCTCTGGTCTGTATTCTGGCTGCCCTCGGGCATGCTCAGACCAGTGTTCTGCTTTGCCTCGATGACTTCAAGCTACAACCCGATCCGCTATTCATAAAAGATTGGATTGCTACTTTGGCTACTATTCTGATGTATGTTATAAAGTTTTTCTAATATGCTTCACTATTCTACAAGTCTTTTTCGTCACCTCCATCTCATTACACTCCTACTCGTGGGCGCATTTACAGCGCAATTATCAGCGGCGAATGCCGACTGTATGGAATGTCATGCTGAGCAGGGATTTGCCTGGGAACCTATGCCAGGACAGAAAGTAACTCTTCATGTGGATGAGAGCATTCTCGGAAAGAGTTCACACCATGATATGGCGTGCCAGGACTGCCACTCGTCACTGGACCTGGATACGCACCCTGATGGTAGCCGGGTAAAAGCGGTGGACTGTGTGGAGTGTCACTCATCGGCAATAGGCGAAGCGAGCAGTGGATTGCATCCCATGGCTACAGCCAAACATGCAGGGGAGAAAGTAAACTGTACCGCATGCCACGGATCACACGCCATCTTACCGCTCACAAAAGCTGGTTCGCAAATGCACTACACCGCGATAGTTGATACCTGTGGACGCTGTCACCCAAAAGAAGCGGATGAATCGCGAAAAAGCGTACATGGTACCGCGCTAATGGACGGCGTGCGCGAAGCGCCGACGTGTACGGACTGCCACAGCGAACACACCAGTGCCAAGGCCGATCCCATCAGCCTAAAGCAGATATCCGAGCAAGTTTGCAGCCGCTGTCATGCTTCCACTCGCATGAATTTCCGCTACGGGCTGGCGGGCGGAGAAGTCGAGAGTTACCGGGATTCCTATCATGGGCTGGCCAGCCGCGGCGGTGAGACGCAGGCAGCCCACTGCGCCAGTTGTCATGGAGTGCATAATATCCGCGCATCGAAGGATCCACTTTCTTCCATCCACCCCAGCAATCTCCGGGACACCTGCGGTAAATGCCACCCCGGCGCAGGCAGTAAATTCACCCTTGGGAAGATCCACCACAACGGAAAGAACGACCTAGATGACATCGGTTCGATGGTGAACTACTGGGTGAAGCAGGTGTATATTTGCCTGATTGTAATCGTGCTTGGGTTCATGGTCATACACAACTTTCTTGCCTGGAGGAAGAAAGCACTCGCTGCGTTCCGCTCTCCAGACCGGGTTGTGAAGCGGATGAGCACTTCCATGCGCGTGCAGCACGCACTCCTCGCCGTAAGCTTCATCTTCCTGTCCATTTCAGGCTTCGCCCTTCAATTCCCCGACTCTTGGTTTGGCACTTTTCTTGGTTCGACAGAGTCCATACGCCGGGTTAGTCACCGCTGGACAGGTGTATTTCTTCTGCTTCTAGGCGTCTATCATCTGCTCTATCTGGCATTCTCCGCCGATGGAAGACGCTGGTTTAAGGATATGCTGCCAAAGCTTGAGGATATCCGCCATATTTGGGAAAACATACGGTACTTCTGTGTTCCTGGTGCAAAGCGGCCCCAGTTCCACCGCTTTGGTTACCCCGAGAAACTCGAGTACTGGGCAGTAGTCTGGGGCATGGGCATCATGGGGATTACGGGTTTGGCCATCTGGCTGAAGATCGGTGTGACTCTGTATCTGCCAAGGTGGATGATAGACGTTGCGATCACCGTCCACTACTACGAAGCCATTCTGGCTGTCTTCGCCATTGTTATCTGGCATCTCTACCACGTAGTGTTCGACCCCGACATCTACCCCGCGAACTGGTCATTTGTGGATGGCACAGTCTCTCGCGAATGGTACGAGCACGAACATGGACTGGATACCGAGTCCCACAAAACTAAAGACGGGAAAACGGATAAGTCGTAGTACTTTCAGTCTCCAGCTAAAGGCTAACAGCTGCTAATGGCCAATCGCCTGCTGCCGGAATATGGCTGGCGGGAGACCTCGGTATTGCTTGAAGACTCGGGTAAAGTGGTAGCGGTCACAGTAGCCACAATCGGCTGCAATGGTATCAATGGAATCATGGCTGTGATGCAGGCGAAGACAGGCCTCGCGAATCCTTGCCTCGGTAAGACAGACTTGCGGTGTCTTGCCCGTTGCTTCACGGAAGGCGCGGATGAATGCATTCGTGTTCATTGCTGCTACTCTGGCGAGTTCATCGTTCGAGATGCCCACGCCCACACTCTGGGTTATCCGCTGCATGGCTCTGTGCAATCGAGGAGAAAGCGCTGTTTCAGGAGAGGGGACCAACGGCAGGCGGGCAAGGGTAGCACTTACCAGTGCGGTCGCTGCCAGTTGTGTAGCGTGCGCCAGGGTGGGCTGGTTCTGCTCAAGTGGGCAAAGCCATTGCTGAATCTCGGCATCTATCTTGAAACGATAAAGCTGGGGCTCGCAGATGAGCTGTGGCTGGGCGTGTAGTAGGAAGTGGATGTACATCTGTCGGAAAGGCTTATGCGCCTTTGCTGCAAAAGGGAGTTCGCAGGGAATAATATAAATTGAGTCTGGTTTGAGTACTGTCCTTACGCCGTGGCAGAGCACTTCTGCCCCGGCGGTCGTATTGTGGTAAAGTCGCCAGTACGGGGCACGCAGGTCGGGAATATTCCAGTGATGCACATCCTGGAAATGCATGAGAAGCAGCTCCACGTGGAGTGGTTGCAGCTTGTGGGTAATGTATAGGGATTCATCCTGCATGTGTGTTTTATACACAAGAGAGTGATTTCAAGTCATGGAAAAAAGGAGGGGCATTATGCGATAATTCCGCACATGCAAACCCCCGATATTAGCTACAAAGACAAAACCTGGTTCAGTGAAGCACGCTTCGGTATGTTTATTCACTGGGGCACTTATTCCATGGCCGCCCGTCACGAGTGGGTGAAGAAGCATGAGTGCATCAGCGAAGAGCACTACCAGCGCTACTTCGAGCACTTCGACCCCGACCGCTTCAACCCCACCGAGTGGGCGCGCCAAGCCTATGCTGCGGGTATGCGCTACGCGGTCATCACCACAAAACACCACGAAGGGTTCTGTCTCTTCGACTCCAAGTACACCGATTACAAGGCGACAAACACTCCGGCAGGCAGGGATTTGCTGCGGGAGTTTGTAGACGCCTTCCGCGCTGCTGGATTGCGCATCGGGTTCTACTATTCGCTGCTGGACTGGCATCACCCGCACTACCGGATCGACCGCATGCACCCGCGTTCACTGAGAACGGGGACACAAGCGGATTTCGACCGCATCAACGAAGGCCGGGACGGTGCCATCTATGCCCAGTATATGCGCGATCAAGTCACTGAGTTGCTGACCAATTATGGCCAGGTGGATTTGCTCTGGCTGGATTTCTCCTTCCCCGGAGATTATGTAGCTAATGATCCTACCCACGGCGCTGGCCCAGGCAAAGGCAGAGCCGATTGGGAATCAGAGAAGTTCATGGACGTGGTCCAAAAGCTACAACCCCAATGCCTGGTAAACAATCGCTTGGATTTACCAGGCAATGGCGACTTCTTAACCCCCGAACAGGTGCAGCCGCATACCACTCCAGTCGATGAGCACGGGAATGCGCAAGTGTGGGAAGGTTGCCAGACCTTCTCCGGTGCGTGGGGTTACCACCGGGATGAGCAGGACTGGAAGTCACTCCGCATGCTATTGTGGATGCTGATTGATGGGGTAAGCAAAGGCGGAAACTTGCTTCTTAATGTAGGGCCTACAGCCCGTGGCGAGTTTGACTATCGAGCGGTTGAGCGGCTCGAAGGTATGGGGAAGTGGATGAGCCGCCACAGCCGTAGCATTCACGGATGTACGTTTGCTCCAGCGGGTTATATCACCCCGCAGGACTGCCGCTACACGTACAATCCAAAGACAAATCGCCTCTATCTACACGTTTTTAACTGGCCCATGAAGAGCATCCACCTGGTCGGGCTTGGCAACAAGATAGCTTACGCCCAACTCCTCAATGATTACAGCGAAATCCGTTTCCGTGACCGCGACGCAGCGCACGATCCCAGCCCAGGCCGAATCTGGGAAAACTGCATGTTAGAGCTACCCATACAACCTCCACCCGTAGAGGTGCCGGTGATCGAGTTGTTTCTTAAGTAGACAGTGAATAATCGCTATGGGTCGTATAGGTCCTACAGGGCCTATACGACCTATCTTTATTGAGCGAGCAACACTGCTTTGTGCGCCTCCACCTGCCTTCTGGCGATGAAGACCATTATGAGGCTCCACGCGGTATTGGCAAAGAGGAAGAGGGGGAACTGCAGAGCGGACGGCAGCGCGTAGATAAATACCAGCATGATGGGCCAGTAGGTCAGTGCCGTTGCATACATGGGCAAACCCCGCTCGACATAGAAGGCGACTGACCACTGCCGAAGTGTTCGCCAAGGGTTATAGTGCAGTTCTCGAAAGAGGAACCAGGTGATGATGATGGGTATGCCCACAAGTGGGCCAAAGAATAGCTGATCTACAAGAATCTTGAGAGCCACAGTCCCCACATCCGTTCCCGTCCCGAAGAGTACTGCCTGTAGTTTGTAGAAGTAATCCACGATGATCCCGCAGATGGGGAATATCGCGCATTGGTGGATAATTTCACCCCACGTGGGCTTGGGCAGATGTGCGGGGCGAAACTTCCATTTCAAAACCTCAGGTATTACACCGCCACTGATCAGAGTGCCGATGGCGGTAAACAGTAGTCCACCCCGTACCTTGAAGTCTGCGAGCCAGTTGCACCCCGTTTGAAAGTCTGGCCAGGTATAGTAGAGGGCCACTACGGTGACAGCGCAGAGCTGGATGCCCACAATCAGCTTCCAATAGCTAAGAAAGGCCGTTTTTCCAGGGCGATACAGCGCACCCCAGTCAAAATGCCTACGACCGGTAGTACCCCCAGCAACAGTAGTTGGAGTCATAAATGAATGAGTGGATGATTAGTGGGCTCTATACTTCGTAATCCACCACGGCGCGCTCGCTCGTAGTCACTCCCACAAAATCCTTCACGCGGACATGCTCCGGGTGGCTTTGATAAACAGCGAGATCCTCTCGTGTCCGAAACTCTGAGTAGAGCGCTATGTCCCATGCGGCCGCCGTACGGCAGAAATTGTTTCCCACTTCGAGCGAGACGATCTCCGGTATGGTGAAGGGTAGGGCGCGCAGCATCGCTACGAGAGCCTCTGCATTTTCCGCAGCCGACCCTCCATTAGCTTCGGGTTGCATTCTAAAGAAGACGATATGTTTGATCATGGCGTATATCCAGTCCACAAAGTGAACCTTCTACCGGGCTAGGCAATCCATTTCACACATATAGCTAAAGGCTAAAAGCTAATAGCTAGAGACTAACAGCTTCCTACATGGTGCGGGTGGAGGGAATCGAACCCTCGTCTCAAGCTTGGGAAGCTCACATACTGCCTCTGTACTACACCCGCGTCAGAATTGTTCGGTAATCTGGGAAATCCGCGCCTGATTTGCAATGAAAAAGGTTGGTGTCAATTTTGCGGAGCAACGAGCACGTCAGTGGTCATTATGCCTAATGACTCGCGGTAAAGAAGTTATAGGTATTACGGTAGCACTTCAGACTGCATGGATTTGGTTTAGGTGGTGGCTGTAAGTAACACCAAACGCAGACGTCCAATGCATTTACGGAAATTTTTAATATCAAAGTCACCTCTCGGGCTGGTCAGTTGTGCGCAATACGCAGAGAGAAATCGCTGTTGGGCTGGTGGTGTAGATGCATTAGATCGGTTACCACACTCAGCGGAAAACCGGTGTACTAGGCCCCTCCCTTCCTTCACTTTTTCTTCGAAAAACTGGCGGAGAGGGAGGGATGACAAAGGCATCTCGCTTCGCTCGGTAACGAACCCCAATGGGTTCGAACCCCTCCCTTCCTTCACTTTTTCTTCGAAAAACTGGCGGAGAGGGAGGGATTCGAACCCCCGGTCGACTTTCGCCGACATCTGATTTCGAGTCAGATACATTCGGCCACTCTGACACCTCTCCGAACAGAAATAGTAGGATGGGTAAGCGAAGTGTGTTTGGCAAGCATCTGTTGCGGTATCATTCAAGAAACGATGAACTAGATAGTTTGTCGTGATTTCATACCGTGCTTTCTACCCCTATCACCCCCTTGCATACTGCTTGCCATCGGGTGCTGCATGCTTTTCTTGTTTAATCAGCAGTTCAATCTATTCATATCATGGACATTCTGGCGAATCAACGTCTCGTAATAATTGGCGACTCCGTTACGGATCACGGCAAAGGCAATCCTGCCGGGGAAGGTCTTTTCGAGGCTATAGGTCGAGGGTGGGGTGGGTATGTCTCCCAAGTGGATGCCATACTCAGTACTTTTTATCCTGAGCGTGCCATCCGCGTAAACAACAAGGGCATTAGTGGAAACACGGTCAAGGATCTAGCTACCCGCTGGGAGAATGATGTTATCGCACTGCGCCCGGACTGGCTGGTCGTCATGATTGGCGTCAATGATGTGTGGCGCCAATTTGATATCCCTCGGATGACCGAACAGCATATACTCCCGGCTGAGTATGAGCGTGTTTATGATGAGCTACTCACGCGCACTCGTCCACTTCTTAAGGGGCTGGTGCTGATGACTCCCTACTACATCGAGCCGAATCGCAGTGACTGGATGCGTGCGCGGATGGATGAGTATGGCGAGATTGTACGCAAGCTCGCTACAAAGCATGATGCGCGCTTCGTGGATACGCAGGCGGCGTTCGATCGAGTGTGTCTGCACATGCACAGCAGCGCGATTGCGTGGGACAGGATTCACCCCAACCACATCGGCTACATGGTCATAGCTCGCGAACTGCTGGCGGCTCTGGGATTCAAGTGGCCGGAAGTTTCGTAGGGGACAGCTTTCCTCACAACCAGATACGAACGTCATACTCTATGAACAGCCCTCAATGCCTTCTTAAAAACGGAGACAAGATCGTCTTTGAAGGTGACAGTAACACCTGTCGCCGGATGGAGCCTGCGCTCGATAACTGGCCTTATCTGAGGCTTAGCAACTGGCATATCACTCATGCGGATCGCATTGCAGAGTGGTTGTTCTGTAATCGCCCCGATCTCCGCTTGTCGTTCCAGAACGCAGCCGTGGGTGGCTCCAGTATTCGCTCCATGCATGCGCGCTATGCGAGCATGGTGAAGCCGCACAAGCCCATCTGGGTCATCTGCACTATTGGTGCCAATGACTCCGCGCAGAAAATCCCCCTGGCGGATTTCCGTACGCTTGTAGAGCTTTATGCGCATACTTTGAAGGGCGACAGCAACGCCCGGTTGCTTGTCATTGGTGGACTCACCGGTCGATTCACTCCCGATGAAGCAGGCTATCAGGAGAAGATAGCCGCTATAACTCCCTACTACACGGTTTTGCAGGAGGTCCTGCCTGTGTATGACGGCATTTATCTCGATATTTTCAAGTCTCTCCAAGACAAGCAGCTTGCCTTGAGAGAAACCTGGGCCGGGCATACTATTTGTACTGAGGAAGGGCATTTTAATCTGGTCGGTGCAGAGATCATCACTGCCGAAGTCCTTCAAGCACTCGGTGTAATTGCACTGAGCAAGTAGCGGCAGGAGGCGGAAAGTCAGAAGGCACAAGGCAGAAGCCGAACCAGATTCCTTGTTACACCCATCGCGAAACTCGTCCGCGAGTTAATGCTGCTGTTGCACCTTCGGTGCGGAATATGTTGTCCCGTTTCACCTTGGCATATGCTAAACGCGTACGGCCTAGAGGGCCATCGTATATTAGTAGCCGGTGGTGAAACCACAGGATAAGAGTACCCCCTATATTATCCGCCCCTGCAGGGCGGAGGTCGGCGTGGTCGAATCGCCAAAGATTACCGATGGTCCAGCGTCCCCATCGGTGCAGTCATGACCTGGAAATGGATCATTGCCCCAAAAATGCGGTGATTTCAGGACGAAAAATCAGAAAATGCACCGAAAAACGGGCCTTTTTCAGTATATTTGAAAAAATACATAAATAGTTGTAAGTCACTGACTGACCGGTACTTGCAAGGCTTTTACAAATGTTACGGGTCCGTTTTTGTCCCGAGCCATTGTTATAATGGGCGGCATGAAAACAACTGCCAATTTAACTGCCACAACAAGCAACCGGGAGCCCACCGCGCTCGAAACAGGCGAGCAAGCATCCGCCGATTACTCCGAGATGCACTACGATGGCGCCGTAACAGCTCTCGAAGTCTCCGAGATGCTTTACGATGGTGTCGCAACGCATGATCAAGTATTGATCGGGTGCGTCCACGGCG